>JAYTUW010000057.1:0-70960 GCA_043744345.1 Sideroxydans sp.
CCGTCTCACTTGGGATAAAAGCAAATGGCATCCGAGAAATTATTACAGTGGCTATGGCTGGATCAAACTCGACGACCCCAACCTGATCCACCCCGACCAACTTAAACCCGTGAAGGAATGGCCGATACGCTATTACGTACTCAATGGCGGCACCGATACGACAGTGATCGTGCCGAAATACGACGTGTATTCCCGCAAGCAGTTTGACCGGCAAGGGTTCCTGCTGGATAACAGGGCGATGAAGCGGGTGAAGACCAGCGAAGGCTGGATGTATCGAATGTTCTATTACCGGGATTTTGTGATCCTTGATGCTGTATGGCCTAACGCAGTCGATGCCCCGCTTTCTAAAGAAGGGATTGCTGATCCTTTTGCATTCAACCTCAAAATATTGCTTGCTTCCCCCAAAGTTAAATATGACGAATATTCCGGCTTTATACGTGCCTGGGCCAGCTTCGATGACCCGGTGAAACCGCTGCTTGACAAGAACAGATACGATGCTTGCGTCATGGACTGTAAAGACAAGAAGCGCTGGGAGCCATAGGAAGAAAGATGCTTCGCGTACCACGCTTAACCACATGTAATCGAAAAATGATAACCACCCGATACAAATCAGACAACACCTCAAACAACCTTGCAGCGATTGTAAGCTTGATCAATGATCCTGAATGCCAGAGGATATTCTTATTTGCTTCCCCAGCCAATTTCATTGAAGGTGCGCATGATAATGCTGGTGGTCCAGATGCAAATCTTCCTCTTGTAGCCGCCCTGGCGGAATTCAAAATTCACGGAATAGACAAGATTCGAATCGTGTTCGATGGCGTGTTTCTAACAGCTGCAAGATCGCCTCGTTATTACGAAGTCCGGCAACTGCTGGATGCTGCGCAAGCAAGCAACAAAGTATTTTATGGGCAAGAACGAGCACCATTCACTTCGGACATGGATTCAACTGCAGCGGCGGACGAACTCAGTAAAATCGCCGCCAAGGGTTACCAGCAACTTACCGACAGAACACGTACCGCGTATTTTTCCTTGCTGTCTTCTGTGCCCGAGAAAAATCAGCCCTAACGACTAGGACTCCACATCTGAAGGAAGGCCAGGAGCAAACCAAGAGCAAACAAACAGCAAACCAACAGCGATGTGATTGTGGGGTGGTTTGGGGTAGATTAGCCGAACACCTCCTAAAACCCAACGCCAAACCTTTGTGACTTTAAGTCAGCGCATAAAATATAACCCATTGAATATATGGATGCCAGGTATCGCAAATGCGATATTTTGCGATCGCAAATAGATTTCAATTGCGATCCGATTGCGATTGATGACATGTTCGTGTTGATTTTCCCCGCCGCCAGCGAGTATTCTCAGCAAGATGCCACGCAACTATTAAAACGCAGAGTCCGCTGCATTTAATATCCATGACCCGATCAGATATCATCACTCAGCTTGCCGAGAGGCATCAATACTTGACCCTCAAGGACATTGATCTTGCAGTGAAGACGATTCTGGATTCACTATCCGCAGCTCTCGCAAAAGGTAACCGCATTGAGATTCGAGGTTTTGGAAGTTTTGCTTTAAATCATCGACCACCCCGAAAAGGGCGGAATCCCAAGACAGGCCAACCGGTCAATGTGTCGGCTAAATATGTGCCGCACTTCAAGGCCGGGAAAGAGTTGAAGTGGCGAGTGGATCAGTAGGCAGTATCAGTAAGTAGTGCAACTATCAGATCCATCAAATGAAGCTCATAGCGTTTGCAATATTCACGTTTCTATCATTGCCAGCCGTTGCGGCTATGGCGCTCAATCCTGATGTTAGCCAAAACACCATAGCGGAAACGATCTGCGTTCCCGGCTATACCAAAACAGTGCGCCCATCAACGGGTTACACCAACGGGGTTAAACACAAACTCATGAGAGAGGCAGGGATAGACGAATCCCTGATTTCTGACTATGAGCTGGATCACCTCATTCCCTTGGCGCTTGGTGGTCACCCACGCAAGCTAGACAACTTTCAGCTGCAACTATGGGAAGGCGAGAACGGAGCGAAGCGAAAAGATAGGCTCGAAGTTAAACTGCAATGCATGGTTTGCGCAGGGCAGGTTACACTTGCTGAAGCTCAGGGGAAAATCTATAACGATTGGTCGGCGGCTTACCATGAGTATTCTAAGGTGAAGTGCAGAAGAAATAAGGCGCGAAAATCTCACGCATTTCGCCACTAGTGTCAGGCCAGATCCTTGTCCGAATCCAGGAATCATATTTACTTCATGATCGAACGCATCATTTCTGGAGGGCAAACCGGCGCCGATCGCGCTGCGCTGGATTGTGCCATGGCACTTGATATAGAACATGGTGGCTGGTGCCCCCTGGGGCGTTTGGCCGAAGATGGTGTGATCGATCAGCGATACAAGCTGAAGGAAATGCCGGATGATAATTATCGAAAACGCACGCGGCAGAATGTGCATGATAGCGATGCCACGCTGATTCTGAATCTCGGCGAGCTTGATGGTGGAACATCAAAGACGCGGCTGTTTGCTATTCATTGTGGAAAGCCATTTTTGGTTGTCCAGCTTGATAACGGTGTGGAAGGGGAGCAGCTAGAATCCGGGCTGATTTGGTTGCGCAATCACGATCCGCATGTTCTGAATGTTGCCGGGCCGAGAGAGAGTAAACGCCCGGGAATCTATCAGTGTAGTTATGATTTTCTTTCAGCGTTGTGGGCAAGGTATAGTGTCAAATGAATCCGATGGATGGTTGGCTAGATTAGGCGGGGAGGGCAGCTTGCGGGATGTGTTACGCATTGCTACCCCGCCGTTGAATTTGCACGGTAGCACAAGATATATAAAGGAAACACGTGGAAGAAAAATACAAAGCACTCTTAGAACTTGCCAACCTTGTACATGATAGCGGCTTGTCTAAGGAAGAGTACGACAGGGCGCTTGAATTATTCGTTTCGTCTAGCACTCATGCCGGGCTTGATTCGATGCTGACGAGTGAAGCTGCCCCAGATTTTGGAAAACTTTTGAGTGATATTAAAACAGTCAAAAATAGGTGATTGCATTGATGTGAAAACCTTGCATGCCCATCCCCTAAGCAATAAACACTGAAGTTGCTTGCACTACAATTTTAAACATGGATCGTTAGCATTATCACGTTGTGCGTCTTCAAGTGTGTACGCAAATTCAAATCCTGAACGTCGTGTTTCAATTGATACTCCAACGCATTCTGCTATACGCAAGAATTTTAATAAGCCGATATCACTGTCAAGTTTGCAGGTTTCAAAACGGGATAGAGTGTTGATGCTCATGCCAAGTTCATCAGCGACCTGCTGAAGTGTAACTCCTTTTTCTTTCCTGTATTTTCGAGTTAAGTGACATTTCGTGGAGGTTTTTCACCATTTTTCTTCGCCAAATGTTCAGACACCAACACCTGTTTCCGAGCCCGCGGAAGCCCTCTGTGCCGATGTACTAATTCTTTGAGTCTGCTGTTCACACCTCCTTCAACGTGGTTCGTTGTGCTTGGCACGTGCGGGTGGTCAATGAAGGTAAAAAGATGCGGCAGGGCATTGCGGACAAGTGATCGTGCTGCACGTATATTCCGGTGCGTATACCACCAGTTTCGTTTTGCACCCGCCTTCGGTTCACCGTAGCTGCGCTCCTTGAGAAAGGCTGCATGACGACGCTCCCAGCGTCGGTAGACACATAACCAACGTCTGCGTTGTTTCTTGGTTTTGACAGCAAATAATCGCTGAACGAGTCTCAGCAATTCCTTCCCCGCAGCCGTTTTTGGTTGTCGCGTCAGCTTGATCCGAGCCAGTCGCGCAATGTGAACAAGGCAGCGCTGAATCGCCGCGTGTGGCCACAGGCATAGGCTTGCGGCCAGCAGCCCTTTCTGTCCATCAATCACGACTGCCCCCGGCATCGGCAGGTTGCTCAGAAATTCCTTCCAGTTCGCCAGGGTCTCCCGCTCGGCAAACATCCACGAAATCTGCGCCCTCATCGTCCTGCAAATAAGTGCGGCATTCTTTCTTCCCGACAGATACACACCGTCGAGTATGTAGACCGCACAGGGTGTTTGCCTGAGCCTGATTGGTGGTTGAACTTGTTCCCACATCGGTGCAAACCATCGAACGAACGTGCGTCGACTGACGCCATGTTCGTCAGCAATTTCTGTCAGGGAACGATTGCCCGTAAGCCACTGGGTGAAGAGTGTTCGATGGTGTCTTTCTCGGGTGTCAGGTCGCTTTCGCACCGTGCTTGATGCGCACGATCTGCAATACCAGCGTTGGGTGCCAGCCGCAGTCAGGCCTCGTTTTTGAAGGGGTTTGCCACAGGCAGAACAGAGTTTTTTTCATGCGATTAGACTACCCCCTTGTCTAATTATCCGCTCCAGCCCAATAAGGGCGCGGGTTTGCACGAGAAAAACCTCCACGAAATGTCACTTAACTCGTATTTTCTGATTTCAAGTCCCAGTTCGGCGATATTCATAAACTTCCCCCTTAAAAATGCGCACTTCAAAAAGTTATCGCATTTGATAAGAGTAGCACAAAAACCAATAAAAGTTATCAAATACGATAACAAAGAATACGCTGATAATTTTTGCAACTTGATTTGATCTACAACGGCAAGAAGGCTGTACACCACCAGTCAAATCACCTGAAAAAGCATTTCAAAAGTTAT
Source organism: Sideroxydans sp. (assembly GCA_043744345.1). GTDB lineage: Bacteria > Pseudomonadota > Gammaproteobacteria > Burkholderiales > Gallionellaceae > Sideroxyarcus. The sequence goes on from JAYTUW010000057.1 coordinate 4,670, forward strand.
TGTATTTGGTAAATTCAGGTCAAAAATCATCAAAAGTTCCTGAATGTAGGAACAAATTTCTTTATATTTCTTACCTTTTGCTCAATCCTTCGTCAGAGCCTGGATAGCTGCAGTTGATTGTGGTATTTGGTGGTTAAGCTTCAAATTTACGAGGTACAGCACGATGATGTATTCGCAAGAGTTCGACAGTCCAAGTAGTGCCGCAGCAGGCATCTATCGACAAAACACTTTTTATATTCGGATGTCGAGCCTTTTCGATCTGGAGCCACCCGAAAGCGAACCACTTCCGGTTGCAGTGGCGATGCACGCCCACGAATACGTTCATTTTCTACATAACGCATCGACTACAGCAGGCCAAGCTTATTTGCTGTCAAATCTCATGTTACTGAGGGCAATGGCGGGTGGCTGCGACGATCAAGGCTACTTCCTTGGCCTTGATGATATGGCAGAGGACGGTCGTAATTTTCTGCGCGACACAGTTGCATTGATGCGTGCGCAACTTGGGTCAACGACTGCGAAGCTACTTGCTGACTGCAAGAATATTTCACACTGGAAATTTAGCTCTCCCGAGATAGTCAAATGTGACGACATACCCTCTGTAGTGGCTACCTTTAGTACACAGGATGTAAATAGCGAGTCACCAATCCAAAACATTACGATCGGTCTGAGTTTCATCACGGAGGGCGTCGCCTATGAGATTGATCGCGAGATGCGTCGTTTAAGCGGGTTTCCAGAAAATGATCTGGATACTCAAACCGCCATTTTTCCCTACCTTACCTATCGCGAGATCGTTCGAAGCTGGTCCGGTCGATACCTAAATGCCCATGACCTTATCGCCGTGGGTATCGCTGCACTGGCTCATCAGTATTCTGGATTTTGGCTGACAAAGATCTGTGACGCGCTAAAAAGCACGAATCAGCCGCTGAATAGTGTGCTTGAAAAAGCGAATGCCAATTGCCGCAATGATTCGGCACTAGTCCTTGCCGCACTTAGCGAACAGCGCAATGATTTGAGCAAAGGGGATGTAATCTGGACTGCTATGGGGGAATACATGAAGATGGCTGAAGCAGGAGTGCAGTTACGCCAGAAACATTGGGCTCCAGAATTAGCTTTTATATCCCGCCCTCTGCCCCCTGAGGAATTCAGGCAGTGTATCGGTGCAATGCTTGACTGTCTTGTCATTCAGGGCAAGCCAAACGGAGCGCCGGACATGTACTGGATCGGCCCAGGAGTGGTTGCGACGAATGAAAGATCGATTAGTTGCCTTGGAGCCCTCCAATCGGCGCTGCATTTCAATCAACTTCACCTTTCCGCTGAGGGTTCCGCAGTTGCTACTGCTGCCCTAGAAGGCCGTCCAACCCCATGTCCATTCGCAGGCGGATGCGAAACAGAGCGAAATGACCACTACCCACTTATTTGCAAATCAGCTCCGTGGAAGCGTTTTGCCTCCGCGTTCCCCGGTGAACAAGTCTGTTGGTATGCCGCTGGCGTCAAAGCGCTTAGAAATTCGGCAAATGCTCCATAATAGGTAGTGCCGTCGCTTCACCTGTGATGCTGTTTGCGGCGCGCTGCTCATGTATTCCGGTGCCGTCTTGAGAAAGCTCGTACGTTAGATCTGCGCTATTGAGTTACTTCTTTTTGAGTCTTGTAGAAAGCTTTTCAATCAGTTCATGAATTAACCTGGAATCCGCTTCTGAAAGGCTTTGAAGCATATTAGAGATGCTCTGGCTCCGATCTGAGAGGCGTGGTGAACCGTCCCTCAACAACTCGCTTAAAGTGCAGCTAATGGCATCTGCTATATCTGATAATCGGGAAAGCGGGCAAAGTGTAGCGCCTCGCTCTATCCGGCTTATCGTTTCTGGTTCTACACCTATCTTTTCTGCCACTTGTCCTTGAGTCAATCCTTTCTTAAGCCGCTTTGAAGCGACTGCCTTGCCTATGGCTTTAGCCAAACGCTGTTCTTTCGGTGTCATACACCCTCCCGCATTTATCAGGCAGGTATGGTGGATAGTCATCACGTAGTGTGGAACATCGCCGTACGTCGTGTGTAGACATGCAATGACCATACTGATAGAGTTCAACAGTTGCTTATTCAACTTACCGTTAGAAAGTGCCTGGTCGTAGAAACGCTTGGGATTGCTTGAGCGTTTTCATTGCCTCGTTCGTTGTAATGGCGTGGCGAGAGCTTGCTGAATTAAGCACATAGATGGAAATAGGAAGTACAACTTCAAAAAAAAGGAAATTCAAGGTGAAGATGAGCAAAAGTGTGTTGTTGGTGTCTCTTATTGCTGGTTCTGCAGTCCTGGCCGGTTGCGGGACCCTATACAAGGTAAGCGATGAAAAGCTGAAAGAGCGTACGGCTTTTGCTCTGGGATTGGATGAAAATCAATTCACCATCTCCGGCATCAAACAAGATGGTATGCAGACGAACTACAACGTGAAGACCAGCAAGGGCGTGGAATACCGCTGCTACGTCACTGGTGGAGCCGCCATGATGGGGCAGACCTCAGCTGCAATGTGCAACAAAAAAGGTGAGGCAGCAAGAAATCCCCTGACCGGCAATTAGTAACGCAAAAAAACTCTCGCATCGCCCCCTTGCGGATCAACGTACTTTGGATTCTGTGAGAGGGGCGCTTGTGGAACAAATATCCAAGAGGATACAGAAGGTTTAATAGCCTAAATATCCCTTTGCACTCAAATCATCATCACAAACGAGTGGAGTTTCAGCTTCCCTAGCATACAAACGATTGAAAGGTTAGGTAATGAGATTTTCTTTTACTCCGGGCAATACATTCTCGGGAATATTCCATTCTCAGACAGCATTTATCCGTTGGTGTTGCGTATGTTTGTTACTAAGCATCGTTGGCTATGTTCCGACTGCATCGGCTGCAACCTTGCCGGACGTACGCGTGGGTGAGTTGAGTTTTGTGGTTGTCTCATTGAGGGTCTCGGCAGACAACCTGGGAATGCCGAATGTGTTTTCCAGTAACGCGACGATTACCCTGAAGGTACCCTGTGGCCTTCGTCGGCTTGCATAAGGATTCCGCGTTGGCCGGAGGAGCAGGTGATGTCGGGGATGCACTAAAGAAGAGCTTTGGCAGTTTATTTGGTAAATGAACGAAAAGGAAATATAGAAATGAAGAAGGTACTTTTGCTTGTTGCGGTTTTGCTGTTGTCTGCTTGTGGCCCACACAATCCGCTTATCGGAAAATGGCAGGGGGATGTGCCTGCTGGAATGCCGTCAGCAGTGGCGGCGATGATGGGACCTAATATCGTCGAATTTACAGGCTCTGCCTATATTAGTTCGGGTAATGTCGAAACGAAACTTGATTCATATGACGTTCAAAAAGACAAAGTCGGCATGATCGTCTCCAAGGACAATCAAAAAGTGACTGTGTGGTTTACGCTCGTTGATGAAAATACGATATCCCAGGATTTGGGAACCATAAAAATCGTTTTTCATCGTATGAAGTCCTGATCGAAGAATCGAGAAAGTATCGCCCTGTAATAGGGCGCTGGATTTTGTTGGCGGATGCATGAAAAGTTTTCGCCAGATTTAACAATTATGCGAAAGAAAAAATTGAAGAACAATCTCACTAAATTCATTATTGCAATATTCGCAGCAGTATTGGCATTAAGCGCTTGCTCCAAATCCAAGGAAGCTTCTCAAGATGGATCGGCAAATAACTCGACGCAAGCGGCAGCGCAGCCCGCCGCTGAAGTCGATTGGAAAACATTGATGACCGATAGTGAGAAGGAGCTCTATCATGACTGCGAAGAGCTTATGCACTGCGCTGGAAGTGCGCGTGGAAAAGAAGCTGAAGGTATGCGCTTGAGAGTCATCAAGAGAGCGTCTTTGTCCAATCTTTCTAAAGGAGATGCAAACACACCCGATGTCCAGTTTGTGGAACTCAAAGATCCCAATCAACTGATGGCTCTGTACTTTGCACTAGCTGGTTCGCCACTTGACTACGAACAAATAGCAAAAAATTATTCAGGGGAATACCAGGACGCGAAGGATGCATTCAAGAAGCAGGATATAGTGACAGCACTGAAGCCAAAAATTGATGCAGAAATTGGCAATGCAAAATCACTGCGATATTGGCGAGAAACAATTCAATTGAATGTTCAATCATATGACACTACGAAAAAATCTTTTGGTGTCAGAAATAATTATGACGTCCTGAATCGCATTGCATTCAATACAGGTGCTGGCGGCTGGAGTAATGCCACTTTCCCTCATGCCTACATTTACACCAACTTTGATAGTTATCATTCAATAGTTGTGACCGATGAAAAAGTTGCCCGACAAATTGAGCAGCTTATTTCCAAGTCCAGCCCGATTAAGGCAGAGCTTTTCATGTATGCGCAAAACGCCGTGGATAATGAAGTCCGCATGCAGATTCTCAGGATGAAGCTGACAGACGACAAAGGAAACGAGCTGATCACAGTAAAGCAGTGACGATATGTTAATTTCCTCGCATCGGACTGCCAATTGAAATTCATAGTGCGGACCATGATCGATGGTGAACTGACATCACGGTTACAGGCCAATCTGGTTGCGTCGCGAATTGCCGGTGTTGCCGAGGTTGAACTCGACTTCACCGGCGTTGAGCAGATCGGGTCGGATTTCGCCGACCAGCTACTGTGCGTTTGGCCGCTTGCCAATCGTGAAACTCATGTGAGCATCAGCAATATGTCGGAGCACGTTTTGTCAGTGGTTAGCCACGTCATCACCCGTGGCGACCAGCCTGGTTTGTTGTGAACAGCGGGGTGTTGCAATCAATCTGTCGGTATGTGGATCATGGGACGGCAGCATGGAGGCTGCCATCCCTGGTTTGAGACCGGAGTTCTTTTCAGGTCAAGCAAAGCGCTTGGCTCTGGCTACACAAAGAATGGTCGCCATTGCGGCCAGAAGCATGGCACGGCTGACCGTCTCGTGCAGCAGGGCGGCAGCCAGCAGGAGGGCAAAAAACGGCTGCATGAGCTGCAACTGGCCGACAGCGGCAATGCCACCTTTGGCCAAACCGTGGTACCAGAAGATGAAGCCCAGCAGCATGCTGAAGATGGACACATAGGCAAGCCCCAACCACGCCGAAGTTTCTACATCCTCGAACGAAGAAGGCATCCTGACGAACAGAAGAAACAGCATGTATGGAAGTGCCAGCGCCAAAGCCCAGGAAATCACCTGCCAACCACCCAGCTTGAGGGTTAGGCGGGCGCCTTCCGCATAACCCATACCGCAGATCAGGACGGCGGCCAGCATCAACACATCACCGATATTGGACTTGTCCATTCCCTGGCTTATGGCGAAAGCCTGGTGTTGACGCTGGTTTAAAAGTGACCAGATGGTCAATATAAACCCGGCGCCAACAGGCCAGGATCATTGCCGGTCCACTCGGCGAAGTATCAAGAACGCCAAACAAGGGAAGTATGCCGCTTGGCAATACGATGGCGTATCCAACAATGCCGACTACGGAAATAGACCGTGGAACGAGTCTGGTTTGCCAGGCGATGAGGTAGAGGTAATTGCGGGCGATCATCATGGTGGTGGCATCATCGCCGATAGGGAGGGATGCGGCAACTGTTATGCAGGCGGGGCACGCCGCGCCGGAGCTTTGATCGGGTTATGCCCGCACAAACGAAGAGGGATGCGAAACCGCATCCCTCTTCGTTTAACTTCGCACCAGAACATGCGGCGAAATGATTGCGCCGCAGTACATCAATCTATGTTGATTTTTTCTTTACCGCCACAAGCGGGGTGTAGCAAACGCTCTGCTGAATTTTCTACGAACTTCTTCGTGTACAAACTAAAATTAAATCCGTCACCCGAATTGTCAGAATAGACATAGTATTTCTCGCCATCTGCTCGTTTCTGCCTCCGTGCGTAAGTATCAATAAATTCACCATATCTAGTTTCAAGCTGAGCGCGAATCTCTTCATATTGTTTCTTCGAACTAGCCATAGGAAACGACCGTCTTATTGCAACAACCGTCCATTTTTGCTCTTTATTATCCTGTGTTGGTATTAATTCAATGTCAACGGTAGTTGGGTTTCCACTTTGAGTCGTGAATGTACCGCTTAAAGATAAAAAACCATTACAAATCGCAATTACCTCATCTAGCTTTGATAACGCCTGATTATCAAATTCACCTCCTCCATAAATTGGCCATGTGATATAGGGAGCACTTGCAATAAGTTTGCCTCGAAAAATTTCCTCCAAGGCAGTCATTTGCATCTTGGTTACCTTGGCTCTATTTGCTCTATTTGATTTATCCCATTTTACTTTGCGGAGTTCATCCAACCCATCGCCCAAACATATTTCTTTAACACATGGCCGACCGTTTTTCCTGTATTCTGAATTCGATGCTTTGTCTTCGCTCTGTGCATCTGTAGCACTTGCCGTTATTACAGGATTGGCATTGTCAAACTCGGTGCTGCTTAAAACCGCGCTTGCTATTTTGCAAAATGCATTACCAACCCCTTCGATTGATGTCATCGTTCCGCCAGCGATGAAAAATGTGAAATCAATCTTGGTTCCCGCCCTAGAAACCGATTCAATATGGAGCGTCAACAATGGAGTGGTTTTTTCATTGCCAACACCGCCCCATATTGCAGTGATTACGCCGGCCTTCTCATCTGATGCCGTGATTCTATATAGCTCACTAGTCCAATCAGGGGACGATTTTTTAATTATCGCAAGGGCTCTTCTAAAGGCAACTTGCCTGTCTATTTCAGGTAATACAACTGAGGTTTGGAATTGTTTTCCGGCCAAGAAACTGCCTGTATCCGAAAAGTTTGATGCACATCCCCCAATGTCGCTTACTGTGCTTGAAGTACCTGAGAGAGAACCTGAAACGTTTTCCTCGGCTACGGTCACGGTAGATAACATCAACCCGACCATGAGGCCCATCCCAACTTTTTTCATATCAATTCCTTCTGATAAAAATTTTCACACCCACGAAAATGCAGCATTGCTAAATTAACGCATCGCCCCGAACGTCAATTTTATACTCCAGCGGGGCAATACCCCTTGGATATTGCCCCTCCCGACCTGCATTACTTGGCCTTGCTTAAAGCCTCTTTGATTTTTTGATCTGTTTTGTACTGACTCAAAGCGTACACAGCCCAAATCGTTGCCGGTAACCAGCCGATCAAAGTGATCTGCAACAACAGACAGAATATTCCAGCAATGGGGCGACTGATGGTAAAGAAGGTAAGCCACGGCAAAAACAAACTGACGATTAATCTCATAGCAACTCCCTGATGGTTGAGCAAAAATTATTGCGACTCTAAGTATATCTAATCAATCCATTTTGACCACCAGAAAATCCCTACGTCCCGTCAGGGAAGTCCGACGCCCAAAGGAATGGCAAAGCAATAATGAGACTTTAATGACGGAGTCGAAATTTTTGGCTGCTAAGAGAAAGTGGGAGTAAGTCCATCAAGCTCAGGCTGGCGCAGGCAAGGATAGGAAATTCAACGCCACCTCCCGAAGTATCCCGAGCATTTCCGTTGCAGTCAATCCGGTAATCCGATCCGAAGAACCTCAAACCCCACCCCGAGAAATAAAGGGGTCACCCATTAGCCTCCCTAAAGTCAAGCGTGATCGAGTAGGGTGAGGGATTGCTCCCTCAGCCCTCTCACACCACCGTACGTGCGGTTCCGCATACGGCGGTTCCTGCTCCCGTTTCCGGGGTGAGCTTCGTTCCGTTGACTATTCGCCTGATGACCTTGATGACACTACGACAGCCATCGGGAATGCCGTCCCCTAATGCATTCGTCGTGAGCCCTCTTGCGAGGAATCTGTCCAGCCAGTCAGAGAGATAGCCCTCTATCCGCTCGGTTGCAGGTTCAGCCCTTCGCCACTCCGGTTTCAGTGACTAATACAGCCTCGGCAGTACGTCTTGAATCAACATGACAGACACAAGTTCGGCCTTATGTGAAGCTTCACATAAGGCCGAACACTTGCCATATCAATAGAGTCGCTACTGGTGAAGTAAAAGCGTCACGGGAAGATTTGCGGCATTATCGGTGGCGGGTATTGGCCATAATCGACCGCAAGGTATCGAGTCTATCTATTGAGCAAAGCCACAAATATCTGAGACAATCACTGAATGGGATACAAGATGTACATCACAGATGCGAGACACTTCTTGGACGAGAAGGGAGCCATCGGTCCCCAGTCGGGGCCGGCCAAGGTCATGGCCGAGTTTCATGCAAACGCGATAGCCTATGCCACTGACTTCGACTCCACTGGCGTAATCGCCCCGACCTGCTTCAAGTGCAAGAAATGCTCGGTAAAGGCAATGATCACCCAAGACGAGGCTATCTACTGGTCGTGTTCGCGTTGTAATGCGGAGGGGCGAATATCCAACTGGCAACTCACATTGTGGGATCTCACCGAGCGCGGTGCGTCTCAAAGTTGATACATGGAGGATCGCGCAACCATGGGCTTGACTTGCCGCAGATATCTTCTAGATCGTGACAATACCTTGTGGTGGTCAATGGGTTCCGTCAAGTAAATTGGCTCTCGATATCTACGATGCTGCGCTGGGACATCGACAGGGCAAACGACTAACGAGTTGGAAATTCCTGTCCGCACTTGTTTAAAGTGTGGCCGGTACAGTAACTCCCATGACAAAATCAGAACTTATCGCGCGTCTAGCCGAGCAACATCCCCAGTTACAAACCAAAGATGCGGAACTGGCCGTCAAGGTGATCCTGGATACCATTTCAACAGCGCTGTCGCGGGGAGGGCGCGCAGAGATTCGCGGTTTCGGTAGTTTTGTGCTGAATTTTAAGCCCCCGCGCCAAGGGCGTAATCCAAGAACAGGCGGCAAGGTGGATGTGCCTGCCAAATTTGTTCCGCATTTCAAGGCTGGAAAAGAGTTGCGCGAGCGCGTTGACCCAGCACTGGGTAGTTGAGACCTGTTTTTCCAGCGGCCTTGCTTAGTCAAGTGGTGACCGGATAGCTCATCAATTCCAAAAATCCTTAATTAAGTTGCCGGTAACGTATTGACGCACAGACTTAGTGCTATATAATAACGTTACCGGAAACGATAACGTGAGGAGCACCCAATGCAAGAGGTAAAGAAGAAGGTAGGCAGGCCAAGGATTCACGAAGACGATGCCGCCAAAGTTCAGGCATTCCGCGACAGAGCCAAATATCCAGGGCATCGCCATGACATTTATCTAGGTGAAGATGCGCACGCCATACTTTCGGTCTTGATGAAAAAATCCAAGTTATCTACTTCCAAGACTTTGGACGCAATACTGCGCGGGGAGATCAAATTACCGAAAGCTAAGTAATTGTGATTCCGGTAACGATATTAATGTTTCCTTGATCAAAAATGAGGAGCAGATGGTTTATAGCGTATCTTAAGCATGAACAAATCCCACGCTGTTTTTGGCATCTTCCTGCTTGACGATTTCTCTGTCGACGTCTTCCATTTCTGCCAGATGTTGAGGGTCACACCAATCATGGTAGCTGCCTCAGTTTGTGTTTTCCATGCGGCGAGTCTTGCTCCGCGAATCGCATCGGGAGTCGGAACTTCCGCTGAGGTTTTTCCATCACGACAAGAAATGCGAATTCGAGTGTCTGATCTTTATCGATCGTCTTATCGCTCATTTTGCGCTTGATCAAACGATTAATTTCAATCAGAAACTCAGCGATTCTTTTGTTTGATGTCCTGGAATTGAGATCCTCGTCCTTGCGGGCGAGGTAAATCATCTATTGGGTAGTACCCCGTGTTTAGTGTTTTGCGCGTTGTGATGATGAGTCATTCATGCGTAACTGGCTTCGGCAGCAGAAGCGGACGGTGCGGAATACATCAATTTGGTCAACTCAACGTCGATACCGGCCGCATCCATTTCTCTCTTGTCGTCCTTGTAAGACTCAAAGAAATCAAAATGCTTGAAAGCGTAGCCTTCCAAGGTGAAATCAAAGTAAACGCCACGACCATCATCACGCTCTCTAGTGCAAACTAAATCGTATTTCTTGAATATGGCTTTTACCGCACGAAGCGGTAGCTTGTTGATGTCAGAACAAGTGGTAACAGTTTGCAAATATCGAGGAAACGCTTGGCCGCACTCGTATTCACGCGACACCTTGTTCAGATAATTCTGCACTGGAGTGATTTTCTTTGTTTTCATTTTGATTCTCCTCGTCATGTTGTTAGCCTTTGACGTTTGATGAATATCATTCATTCATGCATGCAAAATTTACTTACGCCCATTAATCTTCACTGAAACAGGTCTCAAAACTGAGAAGTTTTCGAGTGAACTGAGAATTTTCAAGTTGTAGTTGGGTTGGCGGATATGCTAAAAACAACTACAACCCCCAACATCTCAACGACTTAACACTTCGGTTCCGCTGGCTTGTTCCAATTCATCCATGCTATCCAGCCTTCACGAGCAGCACGCGCGTCATGTAAGGCATGGTGCCATGGCTGCGCCGCCTGCTCGTGGTACAAGACCACTTGATCGTTAAATACAGTCGTGTCGATCAGAGACCGAAGATCCATTACCTCGCGGTCCAGGTTCTCCGGTAAACCTTCATCGAACGCATCCCACAGCAAATCCCGGTCGTGCGTGGAATCGGACGCCAACATGACGTGCTGGGGCAGGGTGGCGAACCATTTCCACAAACGATCTTTCAGCTCAGACTTGGTACAAATTGCCGCTGGATCAGCGCCCAGAATAGGCAGGATCGCTTCCTGTACGAAGGGGCTGGTTTTGGCAAGATCAAAATCGGATACCTCAGCATAGAACTCGAATGCGCCATCCTCGGACACCATACCGATCGAGATCAACTCGCAGTCAAGGAAATCGGAAAATTCTGTGTCGAAGAAGATCAGCATTCGATCACCAGCTTCGAGTTGAAGTCGGAGTTTTCCGCACTCGCATATTTCACATACCCGCGCGGATTGCAGATCACCCGGGTTCCATTCGCAACATAGTCAAAATTGTCATGCGTATGACCGTGTATCCACAGATCCATTTTGCCGAACAGATGATCCAAATTCGACGCAAAGCATGCCGACAGCAAATCACCATCGAACCGCTCTGCAACACTCTTCCTGGACGGGAGGTGATGTGTCACCACCACAGTCTTGCCATCGAACGGCTCTTCAAGCTTTGCAGTCAGCCAGGCCAGCGATTTCTCGTGCAACTCAACAGAATGTCTTGGAGCAAAGTGACCAAGCCGCCCATAGTGAATCACTTTAAAATCGTTCAGGTAACGCTGCCCATTTACCATCGCCATCGACTGGTACGTCAGGCGCTCATCTTTCTGATCCGCATCAGTGGAATAAAGAAAAAAATCCGTCCACAGCGTTGTCCCAACAAAACGCACGTCATCAATGATCACTTCTCCGTCATCCAGCAAATGTACGCCAGTCTCTTTTGCCATGATTCGCATGAGCGCTTGGGTTTCGAGGATGTCTCGACCGTAGTATTCGTGGTTGCCCGGTACATAGATGATCGGCTTTCCTTTGAACGCTTCCGACGCCCAGGAAATACCGTTAGCTCCCTTGCCAATATCGCCGGCGAGCACGATCACATCCGCGTCGACACCAGTGATGGGATCGAAGGCTGCAAGTTCGATGTGCAAATCACTTAAAACTAATATTTTCATGAATGGTGTATTAACCTATTTTCATTGAACTATTAAATATTTCTTAATAGTTGCCACTCCGAACTTGTGCAAAATTTGCACAGGTTTGTCGAGCCCTTCGTTTTGAACTACCGAGAAATCCTCGGTAGTTGCTATTTCAGTTGTAAAGTAATCCTTTCTAACTGCCAGCAAACTCTATGATCTCAGCCTCCGACACCGGACGCATACCCCACAGATCGACACCCACATTGATCATAGGTGGCATTCCCGGGTATTGATGTTTGGCCCATTCGGAATGCACATGCCCGTGCAGCAGCAGCTTTTCATCTCCGGCCTTGGGGCGTAGCGCCAGATAGCGCAACTCAAAATCCTGCAACTCTTCCGGATTCGGAGGCGCGTAGGGGAAGTGAGCGAGCTTCACCAGTCCAATGCCGGGAATCTCGATGCTAAGATCCATGTGCATCTCTTTGAAACCGACCCTCAGAGCGCGCTCCACACCCAATGGATCGCCGCTCGACATTCTTTTGAAGAATGGATCGTGGTTGCCGACGATGAGAATTTTCTCGCCGTTCAAAAATGGCATGATCTCGCGCAAAACATCAGCTTTGAAACTCACGTCACCGAGGCAATAGACGACATCGCCCTTGCCGACGACCGCGTTCCACTGATCGACCAAATAATCGTTCATCTTGTCGACCGTGGCGAACCGACCGCCATGACCATTTCGGCGCGCGGCGTCCTCATACTTCATAATATTTGCGTGTCCGAAATGCTGGTCTGCTGTAAAAAGCCTTTTCATCATCAACCCCTTTGAAAGCCGATCTGACAATCTTGATAATTACTACCCACAGAAACATTATTCATCTCATCAAGATCGCCAACTACCAATGTGCCGCGCGCATCGAGCGCAGCGGCCCCTAACGCGCTCTGAATCATCTTTCTGATGGTGCGAGGAGGGCGGTCAGCCAAAGCTTCTGCGACATCATCCGGCAGCTCATCATCGAACGCACCGCCGTAATGCTCGACAGCAACCAGTTTTGCGTAGATCCTAACTGCAATACCCTTGGCCTGATCTCGCGTCGGCTTCTCGATCTCAAACACCTCCATCCGGCTCAACAAAGGGACGGGGATAGATTTCATCGAATTCGACGTGGCAATATAGATGATATGTGATGCATCCACCGCAACACAAAAAGACAAATCGCGGAAGCGTCGGGCAGAAATAGTCTCAAACAAACCATAGAGCCCGGCAGCTGGAGAATAATTGCCGCCGACATTCACTTTATCGAGTTCATCCAGCAACACAACGGGCGAGATCGTTCTGCCAGTGGCCAAAACATCCAGAATCTTGGACGGCTTGGAATTACTCCAAAAGGTACTCGATCCCGCAAGCGCACTTCCGTTCTGCTCTGCCTCCATATGCACCTCTAGCATGTCGGTATCAATCAACTTGGCAAGCTCTTGACTGAAAAGCGTTTTGCCCACCCCGGGGTCACCATTCAAACATTTCGGGCTAATGGACACGCGCCCGTCGCCCATGCGCGACAGGGCAAAACTCTTACGAAGCGACTCGATCACGGCTCCGAAGTTTGGAAATTCGAGCTCAAGATCATCCAGCGCTGCGCGCCAGTATTCCGGCACCATGGCAAACTTTCGATGCGTGCCGCCGTCCTTCAGGGCTTTATAGAACGGCTCATGAACCGGCTTATTCTCTTTCGAGGTTTGAGAAGCCGCCCAAACCTTCTCCAGATCAGCCATATCAAACAGTTTTGCCATAGGGCGAGAAGGATCATCCTTCCAAATCTCAACCGGAGGATTCTTTTCTCTCGTTTCCGTGTCCTGCGCAGATTGCAATTTGCGGTTCAGCTCAAGTTTATTAGCTTCAAATGCGGCGCGCGGGATAGCACCGATATTCGCACGCACGATGAATCTGATGTACTCCTCCACTACATCACCAACTGCTTTGTGATGCGACTCACGCAAGCTATCAATGAGTGAGACCGCCAGGTCGGCAACCTCACTTGGCTCAACGATATCCGGTTGCTCTACGCCGCCTTTGTAAACAATATCGTCCTCAAAGCGCCCAGACTTGATATTTGCATGCGCTGTACAGACGCCAACATCTTTCTCAAGTCCAACGCCGCAATATTTGCAGACAGACATTGCTTCGTAAGTGAACTGATCAACCTTTTCCTTGATGGCTCTGGCGCGGTCAGATGCCTCGGGAAGTCCCGTATCAACGTAGATATTCAGAGAGCCACGAGAGTAATTACAGCTAATGATGTCCGCGCGAAAGAACTTCAAGCTTCCGGCGCTCAGGACTTCAGCCAGCCGCAAGGCTTCATCGACAAGGCGCAGCCACCCCGGCATGATGTTTTCGATCGAAGATCCAGGATCGGCCATACAAGCCCGACCGGCCACCATCTTTTTTATGCGGGCATCGAACTGGCGTTTTGTTAAAAGCTTGTGCGCTAGACCCATGACATACCCCTTTCGAATGAATCAATAGGATATGTCATAATGATTTACTTAGCAAGAGAAAGTGCAGAAATGCACCATTCAAATTAATGGGCGATGCTTTGATTCCTTAATCGTGGTGATGTGTTATTTCTTAACAGGCTTTGCAGAAGCTTCGCCTCGCTGAAGTTCCATGTGCTCTTGATCGGCCAGGATGAATAACGTCTTGTCAGAATTAAATCCATGCATACGGCAAAGTGCCACAGATTGTTCGAATGGCAAACGTCTCTTTAACTTCAACACCTGGCTTAAGTTCGTGTACTCATAATTGAGCATCCGAGCCAGGGTTGTAATGCCGGTCGTCTTTAGTGACTCGTTGAGGAGATCAACGATCGACGGAAGTTTTTGCTTTCGGGCGAGTTTTTCAAGCGGCGAAGGAGCTTTGGTTCCCATGGCGGTGTATTTGATATGTCTTTTTGAGACATCAAAGTATACACAAAAGTTAAGCATCGGGTAAAGGCCGAGGCTCAATGGGTTGGCGGGATCAAGAAGGCTCGGAATGCTGGCATGTACCGGGCAGATCGAAATGTCTGGACGAGCCTTAGGCTGTGGAATTGAAGCGTTGATCATAAACCGAGAAGTTGGTGTGTCCTCAGCGCAAGTTCGAGATCGCTAAGCTGACAAGACACCTTTTGTGAATTTATTCAAATTCACAAAAGAAGTGCTGATTCCACTAGACGACAGAATCAAACGGATATATCCTGATGACTCATCGGAGGTTATCAGAATGCATCGCAAAAACACAATCATGTTACTAAAAGACTTCCCGAACCTGTTCCGCGAGGCGCGTCTTCCTGTGTCTAAATCCTGCATGGGTTATGGTTTCGCTTGCAATGACGGCTGGTTCGATATTGTGTATCGCTTGTCCGCTCAGGTTGAAGCCGCTGCGCTTGCTGATGGAATTGATCCTCTCTCTGACGACTGGCCTGCAGCTGTACAAGTCAAAGAAAAGTTCGGTGTGTTGTCCATCCACATCAGCGCTGGCGATAAATTCGGGTACAAAGATCTAATTAATGATGCTGCGAACAAATCGAAGGAAACATGTGATTTTTGCGGAGCGCCTGGAGTGTTTCGCACTAACGATTATTACTATTGCAGATGCAACTCATGCGAAGCAAAAAAGAAAGAACTTCTTAATTCACGAGATGCCGAGTGGCGGGCTATGAACGTGGCTGGCGGCATGCGCAAAGTGATCGAAGAGGCTTTTTCCTCATTGCCTCCGGATTCGCGTGGGAAGCGCACCACAAGCAGCAATGGTGGATCGATGAAAGGCATTTCGGTTGGCATGAAGATCATCAAGGCGGGAGACGGGGAGTATTGATCATGGTGAAAGTTTTATTCCTTGATTTTGACGGGGTGCTGCACCCATCCGAGGTGTACAGAAACCCAAAGACAGGGCGCGTCTACCTCGGCGAAGGTATGGCAGACCATGGCGCGCATCAGATGTTCGAGCATGCCGATCTGCTGGCTCGGTTACTCGACCAATCCGGTGTTGACGTTGAGATCGTGCTGAGTACCTCGTGGGTGCGTGCGCTGAAGAGTTTCAACAAGGCGAAGAAGCAGTTGCCGGTTGAACTACAGAAACGCGTGACCGGGGCTACATGGCACTCGAAGCTGGAAGGTGAACTGGGATATCGGGATTTGTACTCCGCGCCGTTCACCTTCGCCAACATGAGTCGTTTCCAGCAAGTCCTGATGCATTGCAATCGCAATTACATCGGCCAGGATGACTGGGTTGCGATTGACGATGATGCGGCTGGCTGGAGGGATGAATACAAGCACAACTTGGTGCATACGGATGAAGTCCTCGGGTTGGGCAAGTTGGACACGCAACAAGAACTGCTGCACAAATTGAGGGGGAGGGCGGTGAAATGAATAAAATCATTCTGAAGCACTCGTTCACAGATGCGCGGGATTGCTGCCTTGAGTATGAGATTGACTTCGGCACAATGACGTTTGTGATGAAGACGGATTTTGTTTCACCTGCTTTGCTGATCGATCTTTTGAAAGTTTCCCATCGTTACGATGAGCGTTTGGAGAAGACTGGTATCAATACGATCTGGAAGCTCTTTGAACGGTTTCAGGTGTCGATCGACATTGACGGTGTGCTGTACCAGATGTCGATCTACAAGCCCGGTATGCCGCGGTTTGACGGGCAGATTGAGTGCGAGTTGACACCGATGCACCTCGTCATCGAGCGCCGACGACGGTCGAAGGAATATTTTGCAGAGAGGCGGGCTAAACGCGGAAGCGCAGGGTAGTTAAATAGTGATGAATAAATCTAAAACGACAAATGTGTTTTTCGACACCGAGTTTACGTCGATCAATCTGAACGAGACTGCTCAACTGATCTCGATCGGCGCGGTAACGCTCGATGGTCTTGAAGTGTATTTTGAGCTGCTGGACACATGGACAACAAAACAGTGCTCTGCCTTCGTGCTGGGCTCGGTGTTGGAGTTGCTGGATAACGACATCTACTACAAGGAAGCGGATGTTGCCAAAACACTTTCAAAGTGGATCACCGGCCTCGGCGAGTCTGTCGTGATGCGATCTGACGCGCCTAACCTTGACTGGAAATTCGTTGAAGACATGTTTACCAAATACGATTGCTGGCCCGTGAATCTTAGGCGGACGTGTGGTGTTATCGGATTTGAGGATTCGAGCCAGTTGCACAAATGGAACGTCGGCTTGTTTGAGTTCTGGAAGTCAAACGAAGCGCGTCGGCATCATGCACTAGTGGATGCCAGAAGCCTGGCGTTTGCTTGGAAATTCGCTGTCAACAAGAAGGTGGTAACAGTCGTAGCTGCGCCGGTCGTGAGCGAATGTGATCACGATTGGGAGCGCGACGGGCAGACGATGACGGCGATTCGTTGGACTTGTACGAAGTGCTTGAAGACGAAACTGCAAAAGTGAGAGGGGGATTTTAAATGGCTAAGTGGCATCCGTTACCGACTGATCCGGAAGATGTGAAAACCTGGTTAGAGTTATTGACGATCACCTGCGCAAAAACTGGTGAGAACGTCGATGAGCTGGTCTGCACGTTGAGCCAAGAGGAACTTCACTTTCCGTTCAATGCGGGGTTCACTGGATCGATGGGGAAGAACTTCACCGCCTGGGGAAAGAATTGGGTCTACTTCCCCTTGGCTTACGACAATATGACGTGGGTTGGACATGCACCGCGGAATCCGGGCGAGATCGCAATGCCATGCCAGTATCGGCCAAACTGGACAGGGTCAATTTGATTGATGCGCAAATGCGCATATAGACTGATTGGAGATTTTCATGCTGAATGCAGGGGTAATGCCATGCTAAACAAGGATTTGATTTACAGATTGCGCAAGCGTGCGGAGATTCGGCGCCAGATCGCTACGCGCAAGAGCGTGCAGGAAGGCAAACCTGACCGTATTTCTGACCTGCTGGAGGAAGCCGCAAATGCTCTTGACGCAATGGAACCACAGGATAAAGCGGAAGAACCAAAATGCTGAAAACCGTTTTGTTTTGCGACCAAAATACCGCTGAACGCAATATTGGCCAACCTGATTGGGCAATAATCTCGATCACTGCTGAGCGCGTCGGTGCCGGCTTGCATCCTGGCTGGCTTGATGTCTTGCGGCTCGAATTCCAAGATACTGATAATGAAAATGATCCGGGCTGTTTCCAACCGTACCACGCTTGGGTTCTCAATGATTTTGTTGCTAAGGTCAAAGAGAAGGGCGCCGTAGGTATTTTGGTTCACTGTTACGCCGGCGAGGCTCGGTCTGCATCGATCGCGAAGTGGATCGCCAAAACCAATAACCTCCCATTTAATGATAGGTATCAGCAGTACAACAAGTTGGTCTACAAAGTGCTGCGTGAGTACATACAGAAACAGAAATCGGAGTGACATTGAGCATAAAGACCGTTTTGTTTACCGATAGGCCAACTGCCGAGCGGAATGCTGGCCAGCCGGATTGGGCGGTGATCAGCATTTGCGGAATCGCTGTGGAAGCGGCTTTGCGCCCTGGGTGGCTCGCTGTATTGCGACTGGAGTTCGACGATACCGAGCTAGCCAGCTCTCCTATGTCGTTCCAGATGCATCACGCGTTGTCCATTGATGACTTTGTAGCCAAGGCAGGAGAGCATGGCGCTACGGGCGTCCTGGTGCACTGTCATGCTGGCCAGAGCCGGTCGGCGGCGGTAGCGAAATGGATTTCTTTGAAATACGGTCTGCCGTTCGACCATCATTACGAACTCTTCAACCGGCACGTGTTCGAAATACTTCATCAAATGGATGAGAGCAAAAAATGAGAGACCGAGATCCGATCGAATGGTCGAAGGCTCAAGCCGAGCTGCTGCGGTCGAGGGATTTCGCGCGACTGGATATTAGGAGCGTGATCGCGGCAGTTGAGATGGTAGGGGAGGGGGAGAAAGAACACTTCCGGCTCAAAGTGCTGAGCCTGGTTTGCTCGTGCCTGTCAAATGATATGCCGATAGAATCGGTCACTGAGACCGAGCGGCGCATGCTGGCCATTCATCGTGAAGCCGTTTTGTCGGATATGAAATCCTGCTACAGCTTTTATACGCTCCTGTACGATCCGGCCTGGCTTGAAAAAGTGTGGGTGACGGCAATCACGCTTAAATTTCCTGCGCTTCCAAAGGATGCACGCCCTTCAAAATGCCGGTGGAAGGCAGACGAGTTGATGGGGAAGGTATTTTGAAAAGATGGAACTCGCGCCGGATCATGCTGGATCGGAAGGGCTGGGGATGGCTGCGCCGCCTGGCCATGTGGCTGCGGCGGTGGGCCGGGTGAAGGCGGAGCAGGCTCATTATCATCAACATGGCGTCTGTGTTGCAGTCCATTTTGCTTTCGACTTTCGCCTCAAATTTTGACCGTCGCGACTAAACCTTCCGCCACTGGTTTTAATCTCGGCTGGCCTTTTCAATTATTATTTCCGCCTTTATCGGCTTTACCACCTTCATGAAGGCTTGTTGGTCTCAAAACTGAGAATTTTTCGAGTGAACTGAGAATTTTTCGAGTTGTAGCGATTTTCGGCAGATCCACAATCCTGACTACAACTTGAACCACCTCAGCAACTTAATTCTTCGGCTCATTCGCCTTAAAAATGAGAGCGGCTCCTATTTCGGTGCCGCCGCACGATCCAACACGTCATTTAGCAACTTGATTTGTTCTGGATTGTTTTTTGCCCGCACCTTTGGCTAATTTTGGTTTAATTGGCTTTCCTAGTGTCTTTAACCATCGGTGCAAAAGCCGCAGAGCATGACGCTTTTCTTGTTCGTACTCGTGACGGTCATAGTGGCGCGTTTGGACTCCACTTAGTCCATGACTTTGCAAATAAGCACGGTGGTCTTTGGATACGCCGAGTCCAGCTAAGCGTGTTTCTATGGTGCGACGCAAGTCTGCCAAGATGAAAGGTGATATCGAGACTCCCGATTTATTAAAGTCAGTTGATACATTGGTAATGTAATCTGTAACAGTTATTGGGTTTAACTGGACTTCTCCAGTTGTGCTGAAGAGCATTGTCGTATTTAGAGACTTGGATCTTTCTAACGCTTCATCTATAACAATTCCAGCCATTCCTTCGAGAGGAATTGGATGTTTACGTGGTGTAGCTCGTTTACCTTTAGGGTCGAAAAGCAACAAGAAGTCGTCTTGGATATCGTAAATACTTGCCCGAAGTAGTTGAGCAATTCTTTGTCCCCCCAAAAAAATTGTCGCACGAACAGCAAGTCCAGCTGCTCCAGCCTTTTTTGAATGTTCAAGCAACATATGTAGCTCAATGTCAGTTAGTACTCTGTCGCGAGTGCCGTTGAATCCTTTTGCTACAGCAACTAATGATGCCGGGTTCATTTCAACTCGACCTATCGTCGCGAATTCTAAGGCGACTTTAGGAGAAGTTGCATCACTATCTGCACGTAGTACCAGAGCGTAAGCGGCGTGTACGAAAGAGCGCAATTTGTTAGCCGTTCGCCCTTTGCCTGAATCTAACAATAATCGTTGTATAGTGACAAGATCACCTTTGGTGATAGAAGAAGCTGGTTTGTTGGAAATAGTTGAAAGGTGTTTTGAAAGAGATGCAACATCAAGCGCAGTTCGATTCTTACCTTGTTTTTTGAGGTAGTCGACATACATCGCCATCATTGCAGACAAAGTGTATTTTTCTACCATCTGGCGGGTTGATTCTGCTGCATTAGCTAGAGCCTGAGCTTCCTCAGCTGCGGCATGCTTGGCCAATTCGTCAGCGCGCAATTTTCCCACTACATCTGGATAGTTTTTGTAGATGTCTGCGAATTCTGAAGCCTCATTTCTGGCTGAATGAATGTCTAGTTTTTCCAAATTACCTAGATTGATTTGGTTGCGTTTCCCATCATGCGAATAGCGGAAAATCCAGGTAGCTGATCCACTTGGAAGACATCGAAGTAATAAACGCCACCCAAGTCGTTGACCGGTATCGTCAGATAGGAATACATCGGAACCCTTTTTTTTGGATTCAGCTTGTGCGGCCTTTATGCCAAGTGGAGTTATCATCAAAATGTACCGTGCCGTTATCGTGCCGTTATATGCTTGGCTTAGGTAGGATATTAACGGACAACCCTAGACTGTGCAATAGATAAAAGCGCAGTATTACAATAAGATAACTATTATTTGAATTGCTTATTGGACGCTACTGGACATCGTTGGATGTTAACGAAACTGACTCTTAATCCGTTTGTCGCAGGTTCGATCCCCGCACGACCCACCAAACAATCAGCGGCTCAAGGTTGACTCCTTGAGCCGCTTTGTTTTTTGCGTGACTCAAGGGGTGACTTGGCATTTCCCCATTAATTTCATGGCGTTGAAATCCCCTTCTGGCATATTGCCCAATTTTCCGGAAAGGGGTAGCCTGCAATCGAGAATCAACCAAGGTCATGAAATGGACGCCACAAAGCATCCCGTGCCGACGCAACCGCATCGATCTGACTACTTCAGGATCGCCGATGAATCACCCGCATTGATCTGGTCGGCAGGCGTCGACAAACTTTGCTTCTGGTTCAACAAGAGCTGGCTCGCATTCACCGGGCGCAGCCTGGAACAGGAGCAGGGTAACGGTTGGGCGGAAGGCGTTCATCCAGACGATCTGAAAACGTGCCTCAACAGCTATATCGAATCTTTCGATGCGCGCAAACCATTCACCCTTGAATACCGATTGCGCCGTCATGATGGCCAATACCGCTGGATCATCGATTTCGGAACGCCGGGGTATGACGAGGCGGGTGACTTCGCGGGTTATAACGGCCTCTGTTTTGATATTCACGACCGCAAAGTCCTTGAAGAGAAAAGACAGAGCCAGACCACCCTTATCGAGGCGATCCTGGAATGCGAACCCGAGTGCGTCAAAGTGGTGTCGTCCGCGGGCAAACTTGAAATGATGAACCGCGCCGGACTCGATATGCTTGAAGTCGCCAATCTGGAAGAGGCGCAATCTTTCGGGCTGATCCATTTTATTGTTCCTTCTCACCAGGCCGGATTCATCGATCTTCACAAACGCGTCATGGCGGGTGAACGCGGAACGTTTGAGTTCGAAGTGGTTGGCGAAAAGGGGACGAAGCGCTGGCTTGAAACGCATGCAGCCCCGCTGTATGACAAGAGTGGCAAAGTGACCGCGTTGATCGGGATCACACGCGACGTGACCGAACGCCGCGCGTTTCTGAACAAACTTGAGTACCAGGCGCATACGGACTCTTTGACCGGCTTGCCCAACCGCGGCTACTTCTTTGAGCTGGCAGAGCGCGAGTTGAGCCGCGTGGGCCGGTATGGCGGGGCGATATCGTTGTTGATGCTGGACATCGACCGGTTCAAGGATGTGAACGACAGTCACGGCCACAAAGCGGGCGACCTTATCCTGATTAATCTGGCCAGAACCTGCCAATCGACCCTGCGTGACATTGATGTGGTGGGGCGCCTGAGCGGAGAGGAGTTTGCGATTCTGTTACCCGAAACGGATAACAAAAAAGCGTTTGAAATCGCCGAGCGCTTGCGTGCATCCATTGCCAACTCCACAACCACATTGGCTGACGGTCATGTGATCTCGATCACGGCATCATTCGGGGTGACGACCCGGGATGGAGCCCCCGTGGATATGGATACGCTGATTCAAAAGGCCGATGAGGCGCTGTATTCTGCCAAAACTGCCGGGCGCAACAAGGTCAGTTAAGCGCAGTGATCGTTCCGGTCGTTTCAAACTGCCGGTTTCAACCAGCCAGCGGCCTCGGTCTGGAGATGCCGAATCCCTGCGCATAATCGATGCCCACCTCGCGCAGTTTGGCGATGGTCTCCTCGTTCTCGACCAGTTCGGCAATGGTCTTGACGCCGATCAGTTTGGCCACGCGGTTCACGGCGGTTATCTTGGCGAGTTCCACCGGGTCGCGCAGGATGTTGAAGATGATGTTGCCGTCTATCTTCAGGAACTCCACCCGGAATCCGCGTATCAGGTCGAATGAAATGCGGTCGTGGCCGAATCCGCTGATGGCCACCAGGCAGCCGCATTGCCTCACTTGCCGTGCAAATTCTGCGACGACATCGGGATGTTGGGTGAGTTCGGAATTGGATATCTCGAAACAAAGCGTGGCACCCGGCACGCCGTACTCCGCGAGTGTCAGTTGCAGGAATTCGGGAAAACTCGGGTCGCCTATCGTAGCGCCGGACAAGTTGATGAAGTACAGCGAGTTTTTGCGCTTGTCTTCAACCACGCTCTGATTGGCAGCCCATTCCGTCACATGCTGCACCACCCACCGGTCCAGGTGCGGCATGAGCCCGAATTTCTCGGCCAGCGGGAAGAACGCGCCGGGCGGCATCATGCCTTCCTCCTCCTCGATCAAACGCACCAGTACTTCGTAATGCTCGGCATCGGTGGCGCCATCACCCAGCGGGGTAATGAGCTGGCAGTACAGGCTGAAGTCGCCGTTCTCGATGGCGGCCTTGATGTGATTGACATTTGCCTGGCCGGATATCTGCTCCGAAAAGGAATCGACGAAGGTGTCCTGGCTGGATGCCCCGTCGTGCACGAGAGCATGCAGGGCCATCTCGTCTTTGGCCAATGCGGCACTTTTGGCGTCTGCACCCGCTTTGGACAGGTCGCCGGGGGCGGTGATGTCGCTCATCAACATGAAGAACCCGGCGACCTTGCTGTCTTCCCCGAAGTGCGGAACATGCTCCACGTGCAGGCGGTAGAGAGAGCCGTCCGGCATCTTCTGGGTGCGCTCATAGTGCACGTGGTGACCTTCCAGCGACTGGCGCACCGAGGTCGCCGATTCCTGATAGACATCCGAGCCCAGTATCCTGCGCAGGTGCTGGCCGCGGATCTGATCAGGCCGGACGTGCAGCCATTCCATGAACGCACGGTTGTGATAGCGGCAAATTCCTTCCGGATCGATGAAGGCAACCATGGTTGGCAACACTTCGTCGAGCAGATGCAATCTTGGTTTGTTTGCGTTGTTGGTCTCTTCGGCCAGTTTGCGCAAATCGGCTTCGCGCTCGACCTTCTCTTTGAGAATAGTCAGTTGCGCGGAGCGCCTGACGGCGACCCATTCTGCGCGCGATACGCGGGCCGCCTCGGAAAGGATGGCTGCCACCAGGATGCCGCCCAGGAAGGTGACCCATTGCAAGCCGAAGTCGGTGAAGTAGATCGTGAAAACGAGTGCGGCAGAAGTGGCGATGACCGCGATCGCCGAGATGAATGGTCGAACTGTGCGAAAGATGATGCGGGCCTTCACATTCAACTCCTTAATCTAACCGGTGCTTGAGCCTGGAAAAGAATCGTTTCCAAGTGCCGTTTTGCCTCTAGTTTATCCCTGAACAGACCGGATTGTTGAGTGTTCTCCCCGGTCCATATCAATAGCCGTCGTACAGCCCTTCGAATTCGCGCCGGTGCAGCTCCAGCACCTTGTTGCGCTTGATCTTCAGGGTGGGCGTCAGCATGCCGTTGTCGGCTGTCCAATGCTCATCCAGCAGCGCGATCTTGCGGATGCGCGCGTAGCCGGGGAAAGCATGCAGTTGTTGGGTCACGCGCTGCAGGGCATAGGCTTTGGTTTGCGAGGAGTGCAGGCTCTCCGGCCATTCTGAGGGCAGGTTGCGCTCGAGCATGGCGGCGACCCAGCGTTCGCGGTTCACCACGGCCAGCAGGCCGAGATAAGCCTTGCCTTCGCCCACCACCATCACCTGCTCGAACAACGGATCGGCGAGGATAGCGGCCTCCATGTCGTTGGGCGGGATCTTCTCGCCGTTGGACAGCACGATGATCTCTTTGATGCGCCCGGTGATGGTGATGCGGCCGCCGTCGTCGATATTGGCCACGTCGCCGGTATTGAGCCAGCCGTCGGCGCCTATCATCGCCCTGGTTGCTTCTTCGTTGTTCCAGTAGCCCAGCATCACGCTGGGGCCGCGCACTTCCAGCGCGTTGTGTTCGCCCAGGCGTATCTCCAGATTGGGCAGCTTGGGTCCGACACTGCTGGGCAGGTTGTTGTCGAGGCGGTTGACGCTGATGATCGGGCTGGTCTCGGACAGGCCGTAGCCCTGCAGGATGTGCATGCCGAGGCCGATGAAGGTGCGCGCGTTGTCGGCCGAGAGCGCCGCACCGCCGGTGATGGACAGGCGCAGGCGACCGCCAAGGCGGGCCAGCAGCTTGTCCGCGACCAGTTTCTTGAGCAGCGGCCACATGAGCAGTTTCGGGTGCCATACGGCACGCCCCTGGATATGCTCGAAATGCCGGTTACCCACGTTGACGGCCAGTTCGAACAGATAGCGCGTTGCGGCCGGTCCCTTGTCCAGCTTGCTGCGAATCCCGGACTGGATGCGTTCGAAGATGCGCGGCACCGAGATCAATACAGTGGGGCGGATAAGTGCCAGGTCTTCCTGCAACTGCTGCACCGAACGCGCGTAGGCGACCGTGGCCCCGACCATCACCGGCACGTAATAGCCCGCGGTGCGCTCCAGACAATGCGACATCGGCAGGAAGGACAGGAAGATGTCACCGGTGTACACGGTGAAGCATTGCAAAGCGCCTTCCGCATTGCTCAGCAGGTTGCGGTGGCTCAGCATCACGCCCTTGGATTTGCCGGTGGTGCCGGAGGTGTAGACGATGCTGGCGAGCGTGTCGGGATCGCGCGCCGCATGGCGGAACCCTTCGTGTGTATCCGGCACCCATTCTTCCACGCTGCGCAGGCGCTCGTCGTTGTCGCCTTCGGGCGGGTTGCGCAGGGTGACGATGCGGGTCAGGGTGGAGATGCCGGTGCAGGCTTCGTGCAACGGGTGCCAGTGCGTCGCGTTGTCGATCAGCAACACCTTTGCTCCCGAATCCTGTAGTACATGCGCCACGTTCTCCGGCCGGTCGGCCACGTACAGCGGCACGGTCACCAGCCCCAAGCCCAGCGCGGCCTGGTCGAAGATCACCCACTGCGGCGAGTTCCTCAGCATGATGGCGACCCGGTCGCCGGGCTGCAGGCCTTCGTGCGCCATGGCGGCTTGCCAGCGCGCGATTTCGTGTTCCATCTCCTGCCAGGTCAGTTGCAGCCACTCGCAGCGATGGTCGTCGAAATGGCGGTAGGCGACCCCGTTCGGTGTACGGCGTGTGCGCTCATGGAACAGTCCGTCCAGCGTAACGGCGACATCGGCTGAAATGAGGTCTGTCTTCATCTCTTCTTTCTGAAGATGGGTGTTGCGTCCGGCTGTGTCATGGCACGGCGATTGTTAAAATTCGAGCGAGGGCCGGAACACCAGCGTCGTCGTGTTGCCGCGCGCTTCCTTCAGTGCGCCCGCGTATTCGTTCGGACTGCTCCACACAAAACCGATGGCCAGTGTCGGCGTGTAACTCCACTCCGGCATCGGCATTTTCTTGCCCGCGATCAGTTCCAGCCGCACCATCTGGGCATCCTTTTGCAGAAAGAACATGCGCAGGTCGTAGTTGGCATTCTCCAGCCACTCCAGGAGCGAGTAGCGGAAATCCAGGTTACTGCGGTGCAAGCTCACATAGGTGACATTGTTCACATCCCGGTTGTCGTTGATGCGACCGCCGACGCGGAAGCTCCATGACAGCCGTTCGTCGGGATAATCAATCTTGCCTTTGATCTTCCACTCCAGTTCGTACCAGTTGTCGTCGATGAGCCGGTTGTCCTTGATGTGTTTGTTGCCCGCGCTCACCAGATAGCCGGTGTAACCGTAATTGTTGCCGTGGCGCTTCTCGTTCGGGCGTTGCAGTCTGGCCACGTTGCCGAAAAAAGCGGACACCGCCCAGGGTTCCGGGAAACCGGCGGTGGCGGACTCGAACAGATTGATGCCGCTGCGGCCGATTTCGCCTTGCTTGAACAGGGTGGGTGAGTGCGATTTGATGTAGGTTCCCAGCCAGGGCAGCGGGTTCACGCTGGCTTCCAGCGCCATGTAGCGCGGGATCAGCGAACCCTCGATCAGGTCGCGGTAGATTGCCGCTTCGCTGTCGGAGCTGATGGTGGGGATGGGTTTGTCGGTGAGCGGGATGTTGTAGCCCACGTTGGTGTAGTACGGGTCGGCTTCGAATACCAGCTCGGACTTGCCGGGCTCTTCGGCGGGTGCCTCCGCGCTGCGGGTGGCTTCGCCCGGTGTCGCGACGGATGGGGTTTCTTCCGCAGAAACGGATAGGGAGAGCGCGCAGAACACGGCGGCAAAACAGAAGCGACGAAAGGGAACCGTGGAGAGCATGGGGCGGGATTCTATACGCAGCGGCCCGGGGATAAAAGCACGCGGACCGGTCACGGCCAGTTTCTGTAAAATACAACCTTCCAAGGAGAAGCTATCGTGAAAAAGATTACCACCGCCAACCTGGCTGCACTGAGCCAGCAAGCCCGCCAATCCCCGCGTCTGCGCGCCAACACCAATCTGCACCAGGAACTCACAGACCCCATACAGCGCTTGGCTATTGCCATGGAGCCGGACACCCTCATCGTGCCGCACCGGCATCCCCATACCTGGGAAATCCTGACTACTTTACACGGTCGTTTCACGGTGCTGATATTCGATGACGGCGGCAGGGTTATTCAACGCGCCGAGTTGGGCGTGGATACCAGCGTGGTCGAGTTGCCGGCCGGGGCATGGCATGCCGTGTTGTCGCGCGATGTGGACGCGGTGATCTTTGAAGTGAAGCACGGTCCGTACAAGCCGATAGATGACAAGGACATCGCTGCCTGGAGCAAGGGCCGCAGCGCCAAGGAATTGAACGAGTGGTACGCCCAGGCGCAGTTGGGAGACGAGTTCTAGGCAGCGGCCCGGACTCACCCAATAAAAAGAGCCGGCATCAATGCCGGCTCTTTTGTTTTGCGGACTTCCGTTTCGCGACTGTTACGCCACGAACTTCTTGCTGCGCAGATTCTCGATGATTTCGGGGATCACGCCGGAATCGTCGATGGTCGACGGCACGGTGTACGCCTTGCCGTTGATGATGTTGCACAGCGTCTTGCGCAACGTCTTGCCGGAACGGGTCTTGGGCAGGCGGTTGAGGATCACCGTATCCTTGTAGCAAGTGATGGCGCCGATGGCTTCGCGCACGCGGGCCACCAGTTCCTTTTGCAGCGTGGCTTCGTCCATCGTCACGCCCGATTTCAGCACCACCAATCCCATCGGCACCTGGCCTTTGAGGTCGTCGTCGCGCGCGATGACGGCGCACTCCGCCACGGCTGGATGGTTGGCGATCACTTCTTCGATCTCGCCGGTGGAGAGGCGGTGACCGGCCACGTTGATCACGTCGTCCACGCGTCCCATCACGAACACATAACCGTCCGCGTCGATGTAGCCGCCGTCGCCGGTGGCGTAATAGCCGGGGAACATGCTCAGGTAGCTTTCGGCAAACTTCTTGTCGTCGCCCCACACCTTGTTCAGGCATGAGGGCGGTAACGGCAGCTTGATCGCGATGTAACCCTGCGTGCCGCGCTCGACGCCCAGACCGTTCTCGTCAAGGATCTGCACGTTGAAGCCGGGCACGGGCATGGTGGAAGAACCGGACTTGACCGGCATCGGCTCGACGCCGCGCAGGTTGGCCGTGATCGACCAGCCGGTCTCGGTCTGCCACCAGTGATCGATCACCGGCTTGCCGCTGACTTCGGTGAGCCAGGCTTCGGTGGGCGGATCCAGCCGTTCGCCGGCGGAGAAGATGGTGAGCAGTTTGCTCAGGTCGTACGGTTTCATCATCAGCGCTTGCGGGTCTTCCTTCTTCACGGCGCGGAACGCGGTCGGCGCGGTGAACAGGGCCTTCACGCCGTATTCGGAACAGACGCGCCACAGCGCACCCGCATCCGGCGTCATGATGGGTTTGCCTTCGTACACCACCGTGGTGCAGCCGTGCAGCAGCGGGCCGTACACGATGTACGAGTGGCCGACCACCCAACCCACGTCGGACGAAGCCCAGAACACTTCACCGGGTTTCATGTCGTAGATGGCTGTCATGCTGTACTTGAGCGCCACGGCATGGCCGCCGTTCTCGCGTACCACACCCTTGGGTTTGCCCGTGGTGCCGGAGGTGTAGAGGATGTACAGCGGATCGCTGCCCTTGACTGGCGTACAGCCGACCGGTTTGGCTTTCGCCAGCAGCGAGGTCCATTCGTGGTCGCGTCCCGGCGTCAGCGCGGCGGGGGCCTGCGGACGCTGGAAGATCACACAGCATTCCGGTTTGTGTTTGGACAATTCGAACGCTTTGTCGATGAGCGGTTTGTATTCGATGATGCGTTTCACCTCGATGCCGCAGGAGGCGGTGAGGATGACTTTCGGTTTTGCGTCGTCGATGCGCAACGCCAGCTCGGGTGGCGCGAAGCCGCCGAACACGACGGAGTGGATCGCACCCAGGCGGGCCACCGCCAGCATACTGATGACCGCTTCCGGGATCATCGGCATGTAGATGATGACGCGGTCGCCCTTGACCACACCCAGATCGGCCAGCATGCCCGCGGTACGCGCGACGGCATCGGTCAGTTCGGCATAGGTGTACTTGGCCTTGGTGTTGGAAACGGGAGAGTCGAATATGAGCGCCAACTGATCGCCGCGTCCGTTCATCACATGATGGTCCAGCGCCATATAGGCGGTGTTCATTTCTCCATCGGCGAACCAGTAGCCGACACCGTTGGCGTCGCGCGTCAGGATCTGCTGCGGAAACTTGAACCAATCCAGGTCTTCGGCCTGCTTGCGCCAGAAGCCTTCCGGATCATTCATCGAACGTTGGTATTCGGCTTTGTAACTCATCTCGACTCCTCCCTGATAGTGCAGCCCATGCGGGCAAACATAGCTTACTGGATTAAAACAAACATCAAAAACTATCGCCGGGAACACGTACCCAGCCTTCCATCAGCACGCGCGCACTGCGGCTCATGGTGACTTTCTCGACTTTCCACTCGCCACCGTTCTTGCTGGCAGCGGCGCCGACTCGCAATGTGCCGGACGGATGTCCGAACTTCACCACATCGCGTTCACCACCGCCCGCGGCCAGATTCACCAGCGTGCCGGGGATCGCGGCGGCCGTGCCGATCGCCACCGCTGCCGTACCCATCATGGCATGGTGCAGCTTGCCCATCGATAGCGCGCGCACCAGCAGATCGATCTCGGACGCGCTGATTTTCTTGCCGCTGGAGGCGACATAATCAACCGGTGGCGCGACGAAAGCGACCTTCGGGGTATGTTGGCGGGTTGCGGCTTCTTCAGGGGTTTTGATCAGCCCCATGCGCAATGCGCCCGCCACGCGGATCTTCTCGAACCGCGCCAGCGCAGCCGGATCGGTATTGATGGCTTCACGCAACTCGGTACCGGTGTAGCCGATGTCCGCCGCGTTCACGAACACGGTCGGGATACCGGCGGTGATCATGGTGGCCTTGAAGGTACCGACACCCGGCACGTCCAGATCGTCCACCAGATTGCCGGTCGGGAACAGGCTGCCGCCTTCCTCGCCGTCATCGGATGGATCCATGAATTCCAGCACGATCTCCGCAGCCGGGAAGGTCACGCCATCCAGCTCGAAATCACCGGTCTCCTGTACCTGACCATGGCTGACCGGCACATGGGCGATGATGGTCTTGCTGATGTTGGCCTGCCAGATGCGCACGGTGCAGACGCCATCTTTAAGGCGCGCCGGATCGATATATCCGGCATGGATCGCGAAAGCCCCCGCACCGGTGGACAGGTTGCCGCAGTTGCCGCTCCAATCGACAAAATCCTTGTCGATGGAGATCTGGCCGTAGAGGTAATCCACATCATGACCGGGGCGCGTGCTCTTCGACAGGATCACGCACTTGCTGGTGCTGGAGGTCGCGCCGCCCATGCCGTCGATCTGCGCGGCATAGGGGTCGGGGCTGCCGATCACGCGCTGGAACAGCTTGTCGCGCACCTTGCCCGGCACCTGTGCTGCTTTTGGCAGGTCTTCCAGACGGAAGAACACACCTTTCGATGTGCCGCCACGCATGTAGGTGGCGGGGATCTTGATTTGCGGGGCCTGGGCCATCATGCAACTCCTTCGAGGAAGTCCTGCGCAAAGCGTTGCAGTACACCGCCCGCATTGTAGACACGCACTTCAGCAGCGGTATCCAGACGGCAGGTGACAGGAATGCGCACCGTCTCGCCGTTCTTGCGGTGCATCACCACGGTCAGCGTAGCGCGCGGTGCGATGTCGCCTTCCACGTCATAAGTTTCCGTACCGTCGATGGCGTAGGTCTTGCGCGTCTCGCCCGCCTTGAACTCCAGCGGCAACACGCCCATGCCGACCAGATTGGTGCGGTGAATACGTTCGAAACCTTCGGCCACGATGGTTTCCACACCGGCCAGACGCACGCCCTTGGCCGCCCAGTCACGCGAAGAGCCCTGGCCGTAGTCGGCACCGGCCACGATGATCAGGTTCTGCTTGCGACCCATGTAGGTCTCGATGGCTTCCCACATGCGCATCACCTTGCCGTCCGGTTCGACGCGGGCGAGAGAACCTTTCTTCACCTGACCATCGACCACGGCCATCTCGTTGACCAACTGCGGATTGGCAAAGGTGGCGCGTTGCGCGGTGAGGTGGTCGCCGCGGTGCGTCGCGTAGGAGTTAAAGTCCTCTTCCGGCAGGCCCATCTTCGCCAGATATTCACCTGCAGCAGAGTCGGCCATGATCGCGTTGGAGGGCGACAGGTGGTCGGTGGTGATGTTGTCCGGCAGTACTGCCAGCGGGCGCATCCCTTTCATGGTGCGTTCGCCCGCCAGTGCGCCTTCCCAATACGGCGGACGACGGATATAGGTGGACTTCGGACGCCAGTCGTACAACGGACTTTTCGCCGCTGCGATCACGCCCAGATCGAACATCGGGATGTAGATCTGTTTGAACTGTTCCGGCTTGACGCAAGCCGCAACGATCGCGTCGATCTCCTCGTCGGAAGGCCAGATGTCTTTCAGCATGACCGGCTTGCCGGACTTGTCGGTGCCCAGTGCATCCTGCTCGATGTCGAGGCGCACCGTACCCGCGATAGCGTAAGCCACCACCAGAGGCGGGGAAGCCAGGAAGGCCTGCTTCGCATACGGGTGAATGCGGCCGTCGAAGTTGCGGTTGCCGGACAGCACGGCGGTTGCGTACAGGTCGCGGTCTATGATCTCCTGCTGGATCTTGGGATCGAGCGCGCCGGACATGCCGTTGCAGGTGGTGCAGGCGAAGCCGACGATGCCGAAGCCCAGTTTTTCCAGTTCCGACAGCAGACCTGCTTCCTTCAGGTACAGCTCGGCCACTTTGGAACCGGGCGCGAAAGAAGTCTTGACCCAGGGCTTGCGCAGCAGACCCAGTGCGTTGGCTTTCTTCGCCAGCAGCGCCGCGGCCACCACGTTGCGCGGGTTGGAGGTGTTGGTGCAGGAAGTGATGGCGGCGATGATGACCGCACCATCCGGCATCAGACCCTGTGCTTCTTCGGCCTTGGCTGCTACCAGCTTGGCTGCGTCGGCGATGCCGCGCTCGTGCAGGGCAGACGTCGGCAGACGACGGTGCGGATTGGAAGGACCCGCCATGTTGCGCACCACGCTGGACAGATTGAATTCCAGCACACGCTCGTAATCGGCGGCAACCATCTGATCCGCCCACAGGCCGGTGGTCTTGGCGTAATTCTCAACGAGGGCGACCTGCTCGGGCTCGCGGCCGGTCAGTTTCAGGTAGGTGATGGTCTGCGCGTCGATGTAGAACATCGACGCCGTCGCGCCGTATTCCGGGCACATGTTGGAGATGGTCGCGCGGTCGCCAATGGTGAGGCTGTCCGCACCCGCGCCGAAGAATTCGACCCAGGCGCCGACCACCTTTTCCTTGCGCAGAAACTCGGTCAGCGCCAGCACGATGTCGGTGGCGGTGATGCCGGGCTGACGCTTGCCGACCAGCTTCACGCCGACGATGTCCGGCAGGCGCATCATGGAAGGCAGGCCCAGCATCACGGTCTCGGCTTCCAGACCGCCGACGCCGATGGCGATCACGCCGAGGGCATCGACGTGCGGGGTGTGCGAGTCCGTGCCCACGCAGGTGTCGGGGAAGGCCACGCCTTCGCGCGCCTGGATCACCGGCGACATCTTCTCCAGATTGATCTGGTGCATGATGCCGTTACCGGCAGGGATCACGTCCACGTTCTTGAACGCAGTCTTGGTCCACTCGATGAAGTGGAAGCGGTCTTCGTTGCGACGGTCTTCGATCTCGCGGTTCTTGCGGAAGGCATCCTTGTCGAAACCGGCCGCTTCCACCGCCAGAGAATGGTCGACGATCAATTGCGTCGGCACCACCGGGTTGACCAATGCAGGGTCGCCGCCCTGATCGGCGATCGCGTCACGCAGACCGGCGAGGTCCACCAATGCGGTCTGGCCGAGGATGTCGTGGCACACGACACGGGCGGGATACCACGGGAAATCCAAGTCGCGCTTGCGTTCGATCAGTTGTTTCAGCGCGTCGGTCAGCGCTTCCGGTTCGCAGCGGCGCACCAGTTGTTCTGCCAGCACTTTGGAAGTGTAGGGAAGTTTGGCATAAGCGCCGGGCTGGATGGCTTCAACTGCCGTGCGGGTGTCGAAATAGTCCAGTTTGGTTCCGGCTAAAGGCTTACGGTATTGGGTATTCATAATGTCCTTCTGTGAGAACGTGTACTAGCTGTATGCGAATGCAGGAAAGGGCGACTGCGGACAGTCGCCCTTTGTGTTTCTTAACGCTTCTCGATCGGCAACCAGGCCATGTTGTCCGGACCGACATAGTTCGCGCTCGGGCGGATGATCTTGCCGTCGGCACGTTGTTCGATCACGTGTGCGCCCCAGCCTGTGGTGCGCGCGATGACGAACAGCGGCGTGAACATATTGGTCGGAACGCCCATCATGTCGTACGACACGGCGGAGAACCAGTCCAGGTTCGGGAACATCTTCTTCAGATCCCACATCACGGTTTCCAGGCGCTCGGCGATTTCGTACAAACGCATGTCGCCCTTTTCCTGGGACAGTTGCTTCGCCACACGCTTGATCACTTCATTGCGCGGGTCGGAGATGGTGTACACCGGGTGGCCGAAGCCGATCACGATTTCCTTGTTTTCGACGCGCTTGCGGATATCGGCCTCGGCGGCATCGGCATTCTTGTAACGGTTCTGGATGCGGAACGCTTCTTCGTTCGCGCCGCCGTGCTTCGGACCGCGCAATGCACCGATCGCACCGGTGATGCAGGAATACAGATCTGAGTTGGTGCCCGCGATCACGCGTGCGGTGAAGGTGGAGGCATTGAACTCATGCTCCGCGTAAAGGATCAGCGAAGTGTGCATGGCGCGGACCCAGGAATCCTTGGGCTTCTTGCCGTGCAACAGGTGCAGGAAGTGGCCGCCGATGGAGTCGTCGTCGGTCTCCACGTCGATGCGCTTGCCGCTGTTGGCGAAGTGGAACCAGTACACCAGCATGGAGCCGAAGCTGGCCATCAGGCGGTCCAGTTGTTCGCGGGTCTTGGCTGCATCGTGCTTTTCGGGTTCCTGTTCGACGGTGCCGAGCACGGAACAGCCGGTGCGCATCACATCCATCGGGTGTGCATTCACGGGGATGGCTTCCAGTGCCTGCTTCACTGCCGGTGGCAGGCCGCGCATGGTCTTGAGTTTCTTCTTGTAGGCAGCCAGTTGGGCAGTCGTGGGCAATGCTTCGTGGATCAGCAGATAGGCGATCTCTTCGAATTCGGCCTTCTCGGCGAAATCCAGGATGTCGTAACCGCGGTAATGCAGGTCGTTGCCGGTGCGACCGACGGTACAGATCGCGGTGTTACCGGCGACAGTGCCGGAGAGGGCAACGGATTTTTTGGGCTTTGGCAATACGCTTGCTTCTGTCATTTCTTTCTCCTTGATGTTGAAAATTTCCTGCTGTTCGTTCGGCCTGAGCCTTAATTTTTCAAACTGGCGCCATCTGGTTCTGGCCCCTGATATAACTACTAGCCATTCGACTAAGCCAGCAAGCTGGCAAGTCGCTGGTTATCTCCCGCAAGCGGGAGAGGGGGTGGGGTGAGGGTCGACGATGCGAAACAAAACTCTTTAATGCTCACAGGCCCTCATCCCCGGCCCTTCCCCCGCTTGCGGGGGAAGGGAGAAATCATTCCGTCCCTTTTTCGGCGAACAGGCGGTCGAGCTGCTGCTCGTACGCGTGATAGCCGAGGTAATCGTAAAGCTCCATGCGCGGTTGCATCTCGCCGACGACGTTCTTTTGCGAGCCGTCCTTGAGGATATGCTGGTACACGTTCAGTGCGGCCTTGCTCATCGCGCGGTAGGCCGAGAGCGGATACAGCACCAGCTTGACGCCCACACCGGCCAGTTCTTCGGTGGTGTAGAGCGGGGTGGCGCCGAACTCGGTGATGTTGGCCAGCACCGGCACTTTTACCGTGCGCGTGAACTCGGTGTATTGCTCCAGCTTGGTCATGGCTTCCGGGAAGATCATGTCTGCACCGGCTTCGACGCAGGCTTGCGCGCGGTCGATGGCGGACTGCATGCCTTCCACGGCCAGCGCATCGGTGCGGGCCATGATCACAAAGCTTGAATCGGTGCGCGCATCCACGGCGGCTTTCACACGGTCCACCATCTCGCTCAGCGGCACGATGGCCTTGTTGGGGCGGTGGCCGCAACGCTTCTGCATCACCTGGTCTTCGATGTGGAAACCTGCAGCACCGGCCTGGGCGACTTCGCGCGTGGCGCGCGCAATGTTGAAAGCGCCGCCCCAGCCAGTGTCGACGTCGACCAGCAGCGGCAGATCGCTGGCGGCGGTGATGCGGCGTGCATCTTCGCAAACGTCGTGCAGTGTGGTGATGCCCAGATCGGGAATGCCCAGCGAGGAAGCGGCAACGCCGCCGCCGGACAGATACAGCGCCTTGTGCCCGGTCTTCTGGGCCAGGATGGCACAGTAGGCGGTGACGGCACCGACGACTTGCAAAGGATGGTTCTCTTGAA
Source organism: Sideroxydans sp. (assembly GCA_043744345.1). Taxonomy (GTDB): domain Bacteria; phylum Pseudomonadota; class Gammaproteobacteria; order Burkholderiales; family Gallionellaceae; genus Sideroxyarcus. The sequence goes on from JAYTUW010000057.1 coordinate 40,224, forward strand.
CTGCGAGGCGCAATTTCTGCCCCGGTGTCAGGGTGGCTTGTTTCATTTTCTATTCTCCATAAAACTCAAAAATCCGTCATACCGGCCTGCGCCGGAAGGACGGTTGAACGAGGTCATGCGGTTTGCTCTTCTTTATCAATCATTTCACTGATGCTGTTCCACGCGCCCTGAATGTGGCGACGCATCAGCAACTCGGCCAGTTCGCCATCGCGTCGTGCCAGTGCATCGACGATCTGGCGGTGCTGGTTCAAAGCGGGCTTGGTACGCTGGGCATTGCGGCTGGTGCGGTAACGGCACATGCGCAGCAATTGGTATTGTTCGCTGCCGAGCAGATGCATCAGCATCTCGTTGCGGCTGGCGCGGACGATCTGGAGGTGGAAGTCGAGGTCGCCTTCACTTTGTGAATAGACTTTTCCGCCCTGTTCCTTGATCTGTGCTTCGTGGCTGTCGAGCAGGGCGCTCAACTGGGTGATCTCGGCGTCGGTCATTTGCGAGGCGGCCAAGCGGCAGGCCATGCCTTCCAGCGCTTCGCGCACGGCATACAGATCGGAGAGGGTCTTGCGGTCCAGCACCACCACGCGGGCACCGGCATTGGGAATGCGCTTCACCAGTCGCATGCCTTCCAGGTGGCGCAAGGCTTCGCGCAGCGGGCCGCGACCCATGCCAAAACGCTCGGCCAGCTCGGCCTCGTTCAGCTTCTGGCCCTGAGCCAGTTCGCCGGTCACGATGCTGTGCGCCAGACGATGCGCTGCAACGTCTGCGAGTGTGCCTTGTTCTGGAACCATTGGAAGCATCGAAAATCTCCGATTGTCGACAATCTTTAAGAATACTAGCATTGGATGCTCGATAATGTGCAAGTATTTTTGATTATGTCGACATAATGCCATTTTCATTAGATTGGTATTACTTGCTATATATAGGTATGGTTGGAGGCCTCTGTTTGCCTGCAAATCTCGAACTTTACCGACTGTTCAGGTGAGCCAACAGGACGAGGCAGCAGGTCAGGCAGCAGGTCAGGCAGCAGGTCAGGCAAAACAATACCCGATTAAAATTCTCAAAATAAGCTTGCGGATCTCGCGCCAAAGTTGCTGAAGCACCCACCCTAAAGTGCTAGAATCAATGCAGGAGAGTAGTAAGAAAAAAGCGGCCTATCCAACTCAAAACTCTGCAATCAATCCAAGTGATGGGGGCGGTACCATGTATCAATATCTAGGTCAGGTTTCATATCCGGTTTTCATTGCGGGCGTGTTTGTCTTCTTCATACTCGCCAGCGTTTTCTCGTTCATCGTCGGCATCGGTCTGGCGACACGCAGTGCCAGAATGCTGCGTTTCTTCGATTTCATGAACAAGCGCGTCTCCACGCGCCAGTTGATGAAGCCGCTCGCGGAGCCGCACTACATCGAGCCGGTGGTTCTCAAGCGCCCGATGCTGCTTGGGGCGGTCATACTGCTTGGCGGCCTTGGCTCCATCTGGTTGCTGAAAGGCGTGGACGATATCGTGTTCCAGCCCATCTATTCCGGCGCATTCGATATTGATACCGCCGATATTCTGGCGAATTACACCCATTCCTTCCTGGTCATAGGCAACGCGCTTTGCGTCGTGCTGGGGTTGGTGTTGATGTTCGTCCCCGAGAAACTGCAAGCCATCGGGCGCTATACCGACAAATGGCTCACTTTCCGCCAACAGACCAAACCGTTGAGCGTTTCGTATTTCGACATGGACAAATGGGTGCTGTCGAATGCCACTGTGGCCGGAATCACGCTGAGCCTCTTGTCGCTGTTGCTGGGCATCTTCATGTACATGCGGCTGTGATGCGTTAGTTGCGCTGCAAACAAAAAAGGCCAAACCGCGAGGTTTGGCCTTTTGCATGAGAGCGCCGACGTCGGCGCTCTCGCACGACTCGCTATTCTTTCTTGCAGAATTCCATCTTGAACAATGCCCCGCCGCCCGGCGCATTGGTCAGGCTCACGCTGCCGCCACCATGTGCTTCGGTGACCGCGTTGCACAAGGTCAGGCCCAGCCCGGTCGAGGCGGGTTTTTCGGCGGCGGCATCTGCGGGGGAGGTCAGGCCCGGTCCGTCATCCTGCACAAAGAACGTCAACCGGTCCGCCGCTTGCTCGAACCAGATATCCACTTTGCCGGACGCGTAGCGGATGGCGTTGTTCAGCGCCGACTCCAGTGCTACATCCACCAGATACTCGTCGAACGAGGCGACACCCTTGTGTTTCACCCCGGGCGCAATCTTGATCTTGTCGTTGGCGACGTGGACCCCGATGGCATGTCCATGCTTGCCGCCCAGTGCTACCGAGGTGCTTCCCGCGATCAGGTCTTCCAGAAAATCGGCCAGTTCCGTTTCGCCGATGTTGGGTTTCAGTCTGCCATGCTCGTGCTTGTAGAGCGTGAGGAAGCTGATCAGGCGTCCCTTGAGTTCGACGCAGCGCCGGTAAGCCTTGGGGGCTTCCTCCGGCAGGTCGGGATGGTGGTTGAGTTGCTCCAGGTCGGTCTCCAGCAGGGCCAGGGCGTTCTTGATGTCGTGTATCACTAATGCGGATAGCGCTTGATCCATCATTCCCCCGTCAATTGGTCGTAGAAGCGGTAGAACCCCATCACCTTTTCATTGTGCGGCACCAGCTTGTCCAGTGTCGCCAGATAGGACTTGGCGCGCTCTCTTACTTCGTGGTCCAGACCTTCCTGTTTCAGCCACAGCAGATGCAACTGCGCCGCGACCAGCAACGCCTCGACGTTGTTGCCGCGGATGGCCAGAGCTTCCAGCACTTTGCGGTTCGCGGCCTCAAATTGCGCCACGTGCATCAGCTTCTTGGCTTCCTCAACCAGCACCAGGATGCGCCGCTGACCTGCATCGATCACTTCCTCGATCTTGTCGTGCTGCCCGGTGTCCAGCATCGACTTGGTGACATGGCGCTCAATACGCTCCCGTTCCAGCCCGCTGGATTGCACCGCCTGCGTCAGCATCTTCAGGCCGAGGATGGCGTCGCCCGCCTTGAATGCTGCTTTGCCCAGCATATTCATCGCCGCACTGCTGGTCTCGGGCGTCAACAGGCGTTGCGACCTTTCCAGCAATTTCTTTGCGGTCGCACGGTCACCGGCATCGGAATAGGCCTGTGCCAGGATGGCGTTCTTGGAGATGCCGAACGAGCCTTTTTCCTCGAACTTGCGCGCGCTCTTCTCCAGCGTCTGGATCGCCGCCTGATGATCGCCCTGGTCGGTCTGTATCTGCGCCAGCGACAGGTAATCGTCCGGGCGTTCGGTGATGGAACCGACCGACATCTTGATGGCCGTCTCCGAGAACTTCTTCGCCTCGTCCAGTTTGCCCAGCAGGAAGGCCGATTCCGACGTGGAGCGGAAGCGCTTCGCCGTGGGCAGGATCTTTGCCGATTGCTCCATCAGTTGGTAGGCGCCTTCCTCGTCATGCCGCCGACGCCGGATATCCGCCAGCAGTTCATAAGCCGCCACGTAACTGGGATTTTCCGCCACGATCTGCCGCGCCATCTCCTCTGCAGCCTCGGGCTCATCCAACAGCAGATGCACGCGCGCGATGCCGATCTTCACCCACGGCACATTGTCGCGCAGCGCCAGCGCCGCCTCGTAGGTCTTGAGCAGGTTGGGCGTATCGCCCAGCGCGAGTTGAGCTTCCGCTTTCAGTTTGAAAGCATCCAGCAACCAGCGTTCGTTCGTCACCAGCCCCATCAGCCGGTCGCATTCGCTCACCACCAGTGCATAGTTCTTGTCGTCCATCGCTGTCAGCGCCGGCGACAGGAAATTGCGGCGGTCGAACAGCCGCTCCAGACGCGCGCGCAACTTCTTTTCGGGGCAGGGCTTGAGAATGTAATCGTCCGGCGCGAACTCGGCGGCGTTGGCCACAAACGCATACTCGGCCTCCGCCGTCACCATCACGAAGATGGTCTTGGCGCTGAGCAAGTGTTCGTGGCGCAGGTGTTCAAGAAAGTGCTGGCCGGAACTGGCCTTGTTAAGGTTGTAGTCGCACAGAATGAGGTCAAAACTGGTGATCTCGATCGCCTCCAACGCCTCCTCGGCATCGGCCACGCACTTCACCGAATTCATCCCCATCCACTGCAACTGCGAGCGCAGCGCGTGGCGCATGGCGCCGATGTCGTCGATCACCAGCGCTGTCAGGGCATCGAAGCGGATGTATTCACTTTCAACGGCATCCTTGTTGCCGCTGATTATGTTCGCCATCGCGCTGGCTTTCTTGCTTTCCTCCATCGTTATTCCGCCATTATTTGTTTGTGTGGCCGCGGTCTTGCGGCTTGGCAACGATCCGGGCGGGATAGTCGTCACCGCCCATGGTTGAATGATAACGCTGCCATTCATTCACAGGTGAATTTGTCGTGCAGGAATTGCCGACTGTGGATTTTTGGGAATACCAGACAGATCTACAGCATTTCAAAACGCCTGCCCGCCGTGCAGGGGGGGCATTTAGGAGAATGAAATAGTGGGATAGTTTGTTATTGCTTCTTGAACGTAGCCTGGCAGGGCCGATGCATGGTCCTGGTCGCATGACCGGACGAACCGGAGAATTCGCCTTGCATCTCGTATGCATATGGAGTGCCGCGCGGCTTTTTGCCCAACACATTTTCCGGTTTGCCGGTGAGCCCTTTCGCCACAATTGTGACCTTACCACTATCTTGCATTTCACCAGTAAAAGTACCGGAGCCGGGCTTTCCGACTTTGCCGTGCTGACCGATCAGCTTGCCGTGTTCAATCGTTGTTTCAAATTCCCACGTAAAGCCGCTGATCGACTCGTTCTTTTTGTCCACGGTGTCTTCGCACACCAGCTTGGTCGCCCAGCGTCCATCGAACGGATACTCCACCTTGACTGCTTGCGGCACAGCAACAGGAGCGGGTGCTGCTACGGGCGGAGGCGTGACGGCAGCGGGCACTACTGCAGGGGGTGGAGCTTTAACTTCGGCCTTCTGAGCCGGTGGCTCAATCTCAGGCACGAACAATCTGGTATCAACCGGCTTCAGCTTGGGTGCCTCGTCCGGTGCGGCCACATACCCCATCTGCTTCGGCTCGATGACAAGGGAGCTTTTGTCGTTGGTGAGTGTGGTTGCGCCGCTATACACCGTGTCGTACGTGCCGACCGGCGAGAATCTGGCGGCTTCGCTACCCGCCACCACTACGTAAACCGCGTGATCCGTGCCGCGTATGCCCAGCACCGCAGTCGCTGTCTTGATGTGATATTTGTCCTTGTGCAGCTTGCCGATCAGGCCGGTGACCGAACGGAAGCCGCCTTTGGCGAGCGAGAAAAAACTCTGTTCGGTGCCATCCTGCTGGCCGTTGAACTTGAAGCTGTCGATCTTGAATTCGGTATCGGGACGCATCGTGATCAGGCCGCCATCGCCCATCTTGATTCTAGCCGAGGCTTTGGGGCCGGAGCGCAAGGTATCCCCCTCGTTAATCGAATCTCCCTGATGCAATGCCTTGCTTTGCCCGGCTGCCGAAATGGCTTGAATCGCGCCAATGGTGATTTCCACCTGCCCCGCCACGAACTCTTTTGCCTCGCAGACCACCTTCAGCGTGGTGACATTGGACGCATTGACGCTCCCCGTGCCATTGCTCACCGTGCAGGGCTGGGCAATTGGCGTGGCCGGGGTCAGGGTGATGCTGTAGCTCGCCGCATCCGCCAGCATGCCCTTGAAAGCGAACGCGCCATTGGCCGAGCGCGTGACCGAATCCTTGTCATTATTGGAGAGGGTGATGCTGTTGCCGGGGAGCAGGCCTTCCACGGTGCCGCCAACTGTGTAGGTGGCTGGAGGGCTTGAATTCCCGCCGCAGGCAGCCAGAGCGAGCGCGATCAGCGGAAATGTGAGACGAATGAGCCGGGCAAAATGGATGCGCATGGTCAGTCCTTTTTTGGGGTTACTGATGTGCTGCAATGCCGCTGCAGCAGCGCGGCCACTCTATCATCACAGGCCGCAATGTGAAACAACTGCACCCCCCCCTTTGCAAAAGGGGGGCTAGGGGGGATTTAAACTCGGTGCTAAATGTAGCAACAGGCAAATCCCCCTCAGTCCCCCTTTTGCAAAGGGGGAAGCGGAAGAGGAGGCTTTGCAAAGTGGGAAGCGGCATAGGCAGCACAAAGTGGGCATCGGCTGACGTAACCACTCTGGCAGTTCACGTTCACCCCCCATGGTTCTTCCCCCCCGCTTTACGGTAAGCTACGCCCTTTCCCGTCCCACCCACAGAAAGCGCAATAAAAATGGTACAAGGCCAATATGTAATGTCCATGCTCCGCGTGAGCAAGATCGTTCCCCCCAAGCGTCAGATCATCAAGGATATCTCCCTCAGCTTCTTCCCCGGCGCCAAGATCGGCCTGCTGGGCCTGAACGGCTCGGGCAAATCCACCGTGCTGCGCATCATGGCGTTGCAGGACAAGGAATATGACGGCGAGGTGCAGCACCTGCCCAACATGAAGATCGGCTACCTGCCGCAGGAACCCGTGCTCGACCCAACCAAGACCGTGCGCCAGGAAGTGGAGTCTGCCTTGGGTGAGGTGATGGAAGCGCAAAGCAAGCTGGACGCGGTGTATGCCGCCTATGCCGAAGAGAACGCCGACTTCGACGCACTCGCCGCCGAGCAGGCGCGGCTGGAAGCCATCATCGCCACCTCGGGCAGCGATTCCCAGCACCAGATGGACATCGCCGCCGATGCGCTGCGCCTGCCGGAATGGGATGCCGTCATCGGCAAACTGTCCGGCGGCGAGAAACGCCGCGTGGCGCTGTGCAAGCTGCTGCTGGAAAAGCCCGACATGCTGCTGCTGGACGAACCCACCAACCACCTCGATGCCGAATCGGTGGAATGGCTGGAACAATTCCTGGTGCGCTTCCCCGGCACCGTGGTCGCCGTCACCCACGACCGCTACTTCCTCGACAACGCCGCCGAATGGATATTGGAACTCGACCGCGGCCACGGCATCCCGTGGAAGGGCAACTATTCAAGCTGGCTCGACCAAAAGGGCGAGCGTCTGGCGCAAGAACAGAAACAACTCGATGCCCACGCCAAAGCGATGAAGCAGGAACTGGAATGGGTGCGCCAGAATCCCAAAGCGCGTCAGGCCAAATCCAAAGCGCGTATTGCACGCTTCGAAGAACTGAACTCGCAAGAACACCAGGCGCGCAACGAAACGCAGGAAATCTTCATCCCCGTCGGCGAACGCCTGGGCAACGAAGTCATCGAATTCGACGGCGTGAGCAAAGCCTATGGCGACCGCCTGCTGATCGACAACCTCAGCTTCAAGATCCCGCCCGGCGCCATCGTCGGCATCATCGGCCCCAACGGCGCGGGTAAATCCACCCTGTTCCGCATGATCACCGGCAAGGAAAAACCGGACAGCGGCGAAGTGAAGATCGGCTCCACCGTCAAGATCGCCTTCGTCGACCAATCGCGCGAAGGGCTGGAGAACGACAAGACCGTGTTCGACGCCATCTCCGGCGGCAACGACATCCTCACCGTGGGCAAATACGAAACCCCGGCGCGCGCCTACATCGGTCGCTTCAACTTCAAGGGCGCGGACCAGGGCAAGATCGTCGGCCAACTCTCCGGCGGCGAACGCGGACGTTTGCATCTGGCGCAGACGCTGATCTCCGGCGGAAATGTGCTGTTGCTCGACGAACCCTCCAACGACCTCGACGTGGAAACTCTGCGCGCGCTGGAAGACGCCCTGCTCGAATTCGCCGGCTGCGTCGCCGTCATCTCCCACGACCGCTGGTTCCTCGACCGCATCGCCACCCACATCCTCGCCTGCGAAGGGGAATCGAAGTGGGTGTTCTTTGATGGGAACTATCAGGAGTATGAAGCGGATAAGCGGAAGCGGTTGGGCGAGGAGGGGGCTAAGCCTAAGAGGATTCGGTATAAGCCGATTAGTCGGTAATCAGCACTATTAAAACTACGACAATTCTTACTATCAATCTGAAATGATTTGGGACATCCTTTTAAGGAGGCGCTTGGAAGTAAAAATCCCTCCAAATTTTAATTCGACGAGCATGTATGCGCTCGTAACTCAAATCTTTGATGAACATCTTAATGTTCGTTGTTCCTCGGTTCGATTCGATTTCTCTACGCTCGAGTTCATTGAGCCAGTAGGCGTTGTGATATTGAGTAATCTTCTTGAGAGCCTTAAGAAGGCTGATGTTAAATTTAAAATAAAAAATCACAACACCAGAACAGTAGCAAATAAATATCTTGATGATGCAGGATTTTTTGAGACCTATACAGGTTCAGTCGTATTTAAGGATGACCATCATACGCGTTTAACTACAATTCCATTAAGGCTGGTTGCCAATCAAGATGCAACGCATTTTTTACATGCTGAGCTTATGCCATGGATTGGTCAAGAAGTTGGTCTATCGGAAGAGTCATTGGCGGCAGTTAGAACCTCAATTGAAGAAATATTTCACAATATTCGTGATCATTCTGGCGTTGGGGTGGGATGTGTGTTTGCGCAACACTTTCCTAAGAAAAATGAAATTCAAGTGGCAATATCAGATTTTGGGAAGGGCATTCCAAATGTTGTTAGGACGGTTAAAAATGAGCTGAATGATCGAGATGCGCTATGGTTAGCATGCCAAGAAGGGTTTTCGACTAAAAGTAACGTCAGAAATCGAGGTGCTGGATTGCCGAATTTGATGCGGTATATTCCACAAAGAAATGGGGGAACTATTCTTGTTAGCTCTGGAGCTGCAAACGTTTCCGCCACTAAAGGCGCTGAAATGCCTAAAATCACTGCAAGATCAGCGAATGGTTACTACCCGGGTACGTTGGTAAGAGCTATATTGCGTACGGACACTTTTGAAAGATTATCCGCCGATGCGGAACGTGAGGTGTTCGAATGGTGATTGAAATCTCTCGATACGTTGATAAACCTTCCTCTTATGAGGATGGGGAGTTGATATTTAAACTTATCCGCCAGGAAATGAAAAAAGGAGAGAAAGCGGTAGTGTCATTTTCTGGAATATCGTCTGTGCCATCTGCTTTTGTTAACTCGGCATTTATAAGGCTTGTGGAAGAATTTAGTTTTGATGAGATTAGGTCGCTGTTAGTAATTACTGATTCAACGAAGCATATTAATGACTTGATAAAAAGTCGTTTTGATTTTGTATCAACGAAGAAGTAAGGAACAAGCGCACGAACTAACTAAAGGTACCGGAGTTGAATTGTCTTTGAGTGAGGCTGAAAATAAAATCGACACCGGTATCTGAAATGCGGTTCTGGTACCTGAAGTTTTGTGGAGTAAATGTTCGACGGCAACCTCTCGTATTACGCGTGTGTATATTTTGGGAGAACAAATGACGAATTCTGCAAATGATTTTGACGCTGCGAAAGCCATTTCTGACATCCTCAAAGATGTAGAAAAAGAGAGGCAACATCGTATTCTTCGCTGGGTAGCCGAAAGTCTGGATATAGCCCTTCATGTGAAGACCGGCGTGCTACGCGAAACAGCCACCACAGCAGACAGTGTGGTCGATGTAACTACGTTACCTCCATTCCCATCGGATGGTCGACCCAAGGACATAAAGAGTTTCGTCGAGACAAAGAGTCCAAAGAACGACATCCAGTTTGCGACAGTTATTGCCTACTACTATCGTTTTGAGGCACCCGCAGATGATCGGTTAAACACTATAACAGCGGATGTTTTGCAGAATGCGGCACGTCTTTCTGGCCGAGCCCGTTTTGGCAATCCAATAAATACCCTTAATAATGCGAAGAAGCAAGGGTATCTGGATGCTTCTGATCGCGGTGCATATGGGGTAAATAGCGTTGGAGAGAATTTAGTTGCGATGACCCTGCCTGGGTCGACTAACGGCACTAAACCCAAGCCTAGAGCAAAACCAAAACTTAAACCTAAGATTAGGGCTAAGCAACTCCCCAAAACAATGAAAGCGGCACCAAAATCCCGCCGACCGAAATCTTAGGATCGCTGTGGACAAGTTGCTCGATGTTATCGAACTCGCATTGTCTCAAGTTGATGTCGCAAGAAAGAAAATTGCGAGAGGCTCCTCCAAACAGATCACGCAAACTGATGCTGTTGACTACCTTAAGTCAATTGCATATTCATGGTTTCGGACGCATCGCCCAGTTTTGGAAAGCCGCTTGGCAACAACCGCTGTTGGTCTCGTTGATGCACCACACCAGCGAGTTTTGGACGCCACAAACAAGGCATCAGCACGAACTACTTACTTAGCTGCCCTGAGAGATGCAAAGGACGCGCTCACCGCGCTACGCTCTGTTGCTTTGACGTCGCAAGCTCCAACCGCTATTGGATATGACGCCGCGCCGGATTTTTCGCCACTCGCTTCCGATGCGACGATGAGAGATATTCTTGCTCGTCGGTGGGAAGAGTGCCAACGCTGCATTAGGGCGGACGCCCATTTGGCGGCTACTGTCATGATGGGCGGATTATTGGAGGCTCTTTTCATTGCAAGGGGTAATCAACTAGTCGATAAAAGTCCGCTGTTTCGTGCAAAGGCAACACCAATCGATTACAAGACCAAGAAACCGTTACAACTTTCAGATTGGACACTCCGGCCTTACATCGAAGTGGGCCAAGAGCTTGGTTGGATTTCACGCTCGGGAAAAGATGTGGCTGAAGTTCTTCGGGACTATCGGAACTATGTCCACCCTGAAAAAGAGCGCTCACACGGTGTTACGCTTAACGAGCATGATTCAAGCATGTTTTGGCAATTGACCAAGAGTCTGGCAAATCAGCTCTTAGCGTCGACGCGCAATTAAAGGGGCCACCCATGGCCAATCAAACGCTTGGGGTCAGGTCTTGCAATGTGGCAACGCTCTCTCCCTCAGCAACTAAAGGGTCAGTATCGCAGTAAGTTTTAGCAGATTGCGGGAAAGCAGATAGCAAATCCGATGCTGGCCCATTTCCTTCCCTTCTCATTTCAGGGCACGTTCATGTCGAAATGCACAGTCATCAAATCAAGAGCGGCAATGGCTGTTTGTTTCGCGATACTGTTGATAATTACCGGTCTTTCCGGTTGCGGAGGAGGGAGCAATAAACCATCCCCCGTTCCTTTGGACCCTGTCCCCCACGTGGTCGCCTACGCAACACCGAGTTTGGTAGAAAATGGTTCCGCTTCCACCGCCACCATAACCTGGTCGTCTACCGATAGCACCTCATGCTCTTCTTCACCGACTGGCATCACTGGCACATCGGGTGTGTTCACAACGCCCACATTGACTGCGACCACCTCCTACAACATTACGTGTGCAGGACCCACCGGTACGGCAAGCTCAAAAGCAACCATCGCCTTCGCTCCCTCGTATATCGTTACTCCAATTACTACTGCAGCAACATGTTCAGCATATCCGGAGAACGCAACCGGTACCGTCTACTATTTCTGCGATTGCCAAACAGGCTCGCACCCAAGTTGCATTCCCGGGAATGACAGAAATAATGACGGCCTCAGTCCTTCGACTCCAAAGCAGACCATCGATAATGCCGCTTTCTATATGAGTACGAAGTTGTCGCCAAACGATACTGTCAAACTTTGCAGAGGTGGAGTATTCAATGCAACCACATCACTCTTCATCGGCAGCAACAGATGCACGGGAACATGTAACGACCTCAGAGATTATTCTCCCCCATTTGGTGGCACAGCCAAACCTGTCATCAACAGCCCATCAGGGAGGAGTCTCTTCTCTTTTTCGGGCAATGGAGGGGTTCGCATTCTCAAGCTCAAGTTGCAGGGAGGGAATCCCGCGGCATACGCAGACGCAAACAATGGCTTCTTCTTCTTTAACGGCTCTCATGATGTAACGATGTGCGGCCTTGATGTGAACGGCTTTGACGAAGCGGTTGCCCATAACGGGGGGAACACAACTATCCCGTCGAATACAAACATCATACTTACCGGCAGTAACATCACCAACAGCCGGAGAATGGGCTATATGGGGGCGGGTTCCAACCTGGAAATATCCTACAACCACTGGGATGGAAATGGCGGAACAAACACCCGCGATCACACGATATATTTGGCATCCTCCGAACTTACTGCTTCAAATGTAAGTGTAATGGGGAACCTCATTCACGGCCAATATGGTCCGACCTGTCTGGGAGTCGTATTAACCGATCATGGGAAGTTCGATTATCTGACAGTGGCAAATAACTACATCGATATTGACGCTTCTGCCTCCACAGGATATTGCTACGGCATGGCTTTCGGTTCTGGTGGATACAAGTCTCAAGTCTTCAACAGGCACACCATTATTTCAGGAAACACCATTATTAACGGAGGGAATACAGCCATATATATGGCAACGTGCCCAGACTGCATCATTGAAAACAATCTGATTGTCTCCAATGTGCCTTTGGGTGGGTTTGCCATAAACACGGGAGCAGAGCCTGCGCGACCGCTTTACAACGACGACGTAAATGAACGAAACTTGATCAGAAATAACACCATCTGGTACGGCCCAAATGCAACAGTAGGCGGCACAGGGATCAGGGTTGCCACAGAGGGTTCCGGTCATGTCGTGGTAAATAATACGATCACTTACGTATCCAGCAGTAGCGGCAGTTCGGGCGGGTTCAAATGTTTCGACTACCCGCTTACACTCACTTCTTACTTATTCATCGACAACAATAATTGCTTTTCGAATGCTACCCAGTCCTCCTGGGTGGCCAGTTATGGAAACTTCACCTCATGGCGGACCACAGCACCTGCATTTGACACGGCGTCCAGCGAACTCAACCCGCTATTCTCCAATCCAGGAACAAACTTCACTCCTGTTACCGGCCCGACACCCTCGCCGCTCCTGAATGCGGGCACAACATCGCATCCCTCTACCTCAACCTATTCCGGCAAGGACTTGACCGGCAGGGCAAGGCCAACGTCACCCATTCAACCTGCTATAGGTGCCTTCGAGCCTTGACAAAATATCAAAGCCTCCTTGACTATTGTCTCCTATTGAAGTGTCCGTGAAAGCCGGGTTATCTCACGCTGATGATTCCCGATTAACCCCATCGGCTACTGGAACTATTAGCTCTTCTTTTAATCGGGAATGGAAGCAGGGAGCGTAAAATGCCGTTTCCAATGTGGTTGATTCAGCCGATAGCCGTTGCTATTTTTGTTATGCCAAATAGGGAATCAGGGTTGGGTGATGGAAAATAGTCAGGAAACACTCTTGAGAAAATTGTCCGGCTCGAATCATGTTGCGGACTCTTTTAACAACTTCCACTTCCATATTCATCTGGGGGTAGATGAACTCAGATCCCTGGATTCGCTTTCCTTGGTGTCCAGGACAGTCGGGAAAATGCATACGACTGCCGACAGACATTTCGCACCGCTGTGTGTGATATTGAACGAGCTGGTCAACAACGCGTTGGATCATGGCATTCTGCGACTGGATTCTTCGATCAAGCAAGGGGTCAACGGCTTCGAGGATTACCTGCATTTGCGCCAGAATGCTTTGCATACATTGACAGCAGGCTGGGTGGATATTGAAATTGAAAGTACGATGATCGAGGGAAGCTGCGGAGTCAGAATTGTTGTGGCTGATAGTGGCAACGGTTTTGACTATTCCGCCCTCCAGAATATTTCGCTCGACACGTCTGAGTTGGGACAGCATGGCAGAGGGTTGGCTCTGGTCAGGAGCATGGCTCATAAATTGGTGTATTCAGCCAAAGGGAATGAAGTCACTGCCTACTATGTGTGTAATTAAATCGGATGCGCGAGTTCGGAATTAGTGCGAATTAAAGGAGTTGGCTAAGACTCGAAATAGATTCTCTCGATAGGGGCTGAAATGGCAGATTCAATAGGCATGGAAATCCGCGGCCTTTCCCCCATTGATGCAGGGATGGCGTCTTTGCTGGGAGACATTGCTGCTGAATTCGCAACGCTGCCGGAAGTGCGTGCTGTGGTTCTTGCCGGATCACGCGGCGGCCGTTTTCCAGATAACAATTCCGATCTCGATCTTTACATCTATTCTGTGAATGAACCTGCATTGGCATGGCGAGCCGCTCTGGCGCGCAAGTTTGGTGACCACGCTCACATAGGCAATACCTTCTGGGAACCCGGCGATGAGTGGCTAGCGTCACGGACAGGCAATGTCGTTGATCTGATGTATCGCTCTCCGTCGTGGATGGATGAGCAATTCGATCGCGTGTTGTTGCGCCATCAGGCATCGGTTGGTTATAGCACCTGCTTCATCTATAACGTGTTGCATTCGTTGCCGCTGTTTGATCGCGACGGTTGGTTCGCCGCGCTTGCGGCAAAGGCGCGGCAACCCTACCCCGAGGCACTGTGTGCTGCCATCATTGCAAAGAATTACCCTATCCTGCGCGGCACGTTGTCGTCTTATGTGCACCAGATCAAGCTGGCGTGGGCCGCGACGATCGGGTGAGCGTCAATCACCGCGTTGCCAGCTTTGCTGGCCAGTTATTTCGATATCCTCTTTGCCGTGAATCGCACTTATCACCCCGGTGAAAAACGTTTGCTTGCGTATGCGTTGTCGAGCGGTCCGAAGCAGCCTGCGGATTTGCAAATGCACGTCATCGCCGTACTCGAGGCTATTCCGGCGGCGGCACAGGACGGCCTCATTTCGAGGGTGAATGCGCTACTGGATGGACTCGACGAGTTGTTGATTGCAGAAAGACTGCTGCCGCCTGAGAATTAGTGGGGCGCAGTATCACAATATGTATTCATCACCGATTCATGTACCCTGCGGCCTTCCCAAGCTGGCGGAGCCAGGCTCACATATTTTCCTATCCAGTTAAATGTCCTCTATCCCATCCCAAGTTGAACTAAGACAAGCCGCGCTACATTGGCTGGCCGAGCGCGATGTGGTGCGGAAATCGGCTGGTGTACGGCAACTGGCCCAAGTTTGGGCGACGGGAGAGGTGGAGCTCGATAACGGAGTGATTTTGAATGCTCCGCAGTCCATTCCCGGCCATCCCGACAAGCCCGAACTGGTTTCCCCGATGCAAGTAAAGCGCCGCGCGATGAATACGCCGGAGGGGCGGGCGGCGATGATCCATGCGATGCAGCACATCGAGTTCAATGCGATCAATCTGGCGCTGGATGCGATGTGGCGATTCCCCGATATGCCGCGCGACTATTACGCCGACTGGCTGCGCGTGGCCGATGAGGAGGTGTTGCATTTCACGCTGCTTGACGATCACCTGCACACGTTGGGCTATGCGTACGGCGATTTTCCCGCGCACGACGGGTTGTGGGATTGGGCGGTGAAGACGCAACACGATGTGCTGGCGCGGATGGCGCTGCTGCCGCGCACGATGGAGGCGCGCGGGCTGGACGTGACGCCGGGCACGAAGGCCAAACTGGTGCAGGCCGGTGATACGGCGGTGGCACCGATTATGGACATCATTCTGCGCGACGAGATCGGCCATGTCGCGACCGGCATCCGCTGGTTCAATTATGTGTGCGAGCAGCGCGGGCTGGAGCCGATTGCCACTTACGGCGAACTGGCTGCGGAATACCGTGCGCCGCTGCTGCGGGGACCGTTTAATCTGGAAGCGCGGCGCGCGGCAGGATTTACCGAGCGGGAATTGGCGTTGCTGGGTTCTGGCGGCCATTGAGCTGGAAATCAAAGCTTCGCAATTGAGTTACTCATCGCCCGCAAGGGTGATTTTTATTTGGGATTAATCGGGAATCGCCCGCGGTTTCAGGAACAGTAGTGCGAAACCGTGGTCTGTCCTTGTGATGCTCTGGTGTATGCGGTTGCAGAGGCACCGCAGACAATAGGGTTGAAGGCTTGTTTGCAAAGGTACAAAGTGCAATGACGGTGGTTGGTTTGAGCGGTTCCGTTTAACCGGTTTCACTTCAACTGGAGGCCCATCATGTTTTCACCTGTCACGATCCCTTTCGGGGCGAAGATGCTTTTCAATACGGCCACGATCAAACCCGGCGTGGCTTTCGAGGATGTCGAACTGGCGCTGGGCGAGATGTGCAATGTGGTGAAGGACACTTACGGCGGCGACAAGGGCGGTTTTATTGCCGGCCAGGTTTATGAATTCTCCGGTTTCGTTTCGGCCGAGGGTTCGCTGGGCGATACGAAATCGGCGGAGAAGCATATTGCGATCGTGACTTACTGGAAGTCTTTCGAGGAGCATGAGCGCTCGCACGCCGACAAGGCTTTCAAGGATAAATTCGCGGCCTTGGCCGTGCTGTGTGTCGAGACCCAGGAATTGGGTTACGACATGCTCTGGCAGGGGGGGCCGGAGTAGGCTCAAAAGTTGGATTGCCGGAGTCCTTAACGCTACTTCTTCTTGTCTTTCTTTCCCGATTCTTTCTCCCCCTTGGGTTTGTCCCAGTGCTTGAATTTCTTCTTGCAGTATTTCAACAAGGATTCGTAATCCGGGAAGTGCAGGTCGAAGCCTTCCTCGCGCGGAGAGTCGAGCTCGCAGTAGTCGTTGCTGTGCTTGTGGCAGATGTGCGGGCGGGTTTCGTAGATGCCGCAGCGGCCGTCGGGTTGCAGGTGGGTGCAGCGGCTTTCGAAAAGCAGGTACCAAGCGCCTTCATCGCGGAAGGCATGCACGCCATGGTGCGAGACTTGCCAGAGCAGGGTGGAGAAGTCCTTCTTTGTGCGAGGGGCGTCGATGGGTTGCGTGACGTAGGTGCAGCAGGTTGAGCCTTTGCAGGCTGCGCATTTCTTTTCCGGTGAGTGGTTCATGGTTGCTACGTTGCGGCGCGGATAGGGGTGTTTTAAGGGGACGGAATCATATGCCATTTGCCCAGTTTCATGTTGTATTCTCCATTTTGCCCGGGTGGTTGTGACCGGTTCAACCGGGGCGTTGTCCTTAGCCTGTTAATGGCGCCGTGCGATAGATCAGCTATTCGGACAAGTTCCGACGATCCCAACCTGCCGGAAATGTTCCCGCTGGAGATGTGCAGCCTTGGCTGGCAGGAATCGCTGGGGCAACAGGTGCATCTCGTCGAGCCGGAGATCACGGGTTAATGCGAAGTAAGGCGGGTGGGGTAGAATCGCTAACGGTGAATCACAGTCGTTCAATACTAAAGGAGAGTTCGTCATGGGCAGCAAGGACAAGAAGAAAGAGTCAAAGGGCAAGAAGCCGCTACCCAAGCCGGTACCGGCAGGGAAGTGACCGGAGCGGGTAGCCGGTCGTATCAGTAGTCACTCATCGCCCGCAAGGGCGATGTTCTTTTCAAAAGCAAAGGGGCAAGCGCAGCATGGAGTTGAGTGAGCTTGGTCTGGATTGTCAGTTGCAGCAGCAGGCAAGCACGTTGTGCAGGTCCGGCCAGGCACTGGCCCGGGTGACGGCGGTGGATCGCGGGCGCTATCTCGTTCGCAACGAGCAGTGCGAGGTGCCCGCCGAGCTGACGGGCCGGTTTCTGCACACCGCTGCGTCTTCGGTGGATATGCCGTGTGCGGGCGATTGGGTGTGCGTGCAGTATCACGATGCGGAGTCGCATGCGAGTATCCATGAGGTGCTGCCGAGAAAGTCTTTTCTGCGGCGCAAGTCTCCCGGCAAGCACATCGATTTCCAGATGATTGCGGCAAATATCGATGTGGCGTTCATCGTGCAATCGTGCCATTTCGATTTCAATGTGCGCAGGCTGGAGCGCTATCTTGTGATGGTCAACGAGGGGCATATCGAGCCGGTGCTGCTGCTGACCAAGACGGATCTGGTGAGCGCTGCGGAGCTGGAGGGAATGATCGTCAATACCCGTGCAGCGGGCATCATGGCCCGCATCGTCACGCTCAGCAGCGTGACGGGCGAGGGTGTGGATGAGGTGAAGGCGTTGGTGGTGCCGGGGAAGACTTATTGTCTGCTCGGTTCTTCAGGGGTGGGCAAGACGACGCTGATCAATCAGCTTCTCGGACGTGATGCGCTGGAAACCGGTGCCGTGAGCGGCTCGGGTGAGGGCAGGCACACCACCACGCGCCGCCACCTGGTTGTGCTGGACAATGGCGCGCTGCTGATTGATATGCCGGGTATGCGCGAGCTGGGCATGATGAGTGCGGGGGAGGGGCTGGAAGATAGTTTCGCTGACATCACGGTGCTGGAGTCGAGTTGCCGCTTTGCCGATTGCCGCCACGGCAACGAGCCGGGCTGCGCGATCCGCAATGCCATCGAGGACGGCGAACTGGACCCGGCGCATTACCAGGGTTATCTGAAGCTCAAGGCGGAGTCCGATTTCAACGAGATGTCCTATGCGGACAAGCGGAAGAAGGACAAGGCGTTTGGAAAATTCGTCAAGTCAGTTTTGAAAGATAAGCATAGATGAGACATTGGAACGACAAGCCATAGCAGCTATAGAAATGCTCTGCTTTAATGTTTTGCGTTCATTTCGAGAATATAGACATGGCACAGCGTACAGTAACAAAACACAAGATTCATTCTGGTGTTGTTTTTGCGGCCCTGGTTACAGTTCTCATTACTTCGTGCGGAGGCAGTTCCGGCGAAAGAGCTTCTCCCGGCACTACAGTGACACCACCCGCGACACCAATAACACAACCTCCGCTATCCACGATTGCTGCAGTGGTGGCTGACATCGTTTCCACACCATATCTCGCCGGATCTGCGAAGCGCTATTTGTCGGATTGTCAGACCGGAAACACTATTCAACCTGCAGCGGGATGCGTACAAGGGAGCGACACACTTTACGATGGTACATCGCCGACGATAAGTGGAGCGCATGGTCCCTGGCAAACAACGACAAAAGGAGCGGCTTGGCTGGCTGGTCAGGCCTCTGGAACCAACACACTAGCCTTGGCACAAGGTGGTGTGTGGAACGCTGCTTCAGATTCATTTGCGATAAATCTGGCGGCCAATAGATATTGTGCGGCAGGCCAAACATGTAGTGAGGTCCGGGAATATCCTCAAGGTGGAACCGGCCCGAAGCCGGTGATCTATGGTCCAAATCTTGGTACAACAGGTTCTAACCTGTTTTTCATGGGAAATGGTCAGCGCATAATGAACCTGGCTTTGGTAGGCAGCACTAACGGTGCATCAACAAGCCAAACCGGGGTTTTCCTATATTGCAATAACTGCCTTGTGCATGATGATTCTATATTGAACGTGGATTTTTTCGGATTTGATATTGCGATAAATGAACCAAATCCGCCCAACTACAACACGACCATACAGGGGAATCATTTCATTGGAAATGCAAACCAGGGATATATCGGCGGAAGTCAAAACCTGAACTTGAACTACAACTATTTTCAGGATAACGGAAGTCACGATGTGGCGGCAGAAACGCATTCCATATACATCGCGTCTCATGCATTCATCACCGGGGTGAATGTGATCGGCAATTATGTGACCGGATACTTCAGAGGAACAGGAGCAACGCAATGTACTGCGGGTCCGTTTGTGCTTCATGGTTCAATTATTAATCTTGTAGTAAGCGGGAATGCGCTTATCGAGGATTCCAATTCAAAGGATATATGCTGGGGAATCTCCGCAAACAACATAACTTCCGCCGCTTATGGGGGATTCTATCGCAACACATTATTCTCAAATAATGTCATCGTGAATATGGGAAATGCAGCACTGACAGTGGAAAATTGCCCGTATTGCGTGATTGAGAACAATTTGATCATTGCAGACAATGCATCCGCTCTGAGCGGAATCGCTGCCCCGCCGAGTGTTGCCCGGACTTCCATTGCCAATTGCACCCCATCTGCGGAAGTTCAATGTTTCGATGATCCGTCAACCAATTACACGATCAGGAATAACACCGTCTATTTTGGTGTCAATGCAACAGGGGGAATGATAGGGATACAAGTGGGCTTGACTGGATCCGCTGAAACTCAGACTGGGCATAAGGTTTATAACAATACAGTCACTTATATGGCCACTACGGCAACCGGCAGCGGTTTTAACAAGGTCTATTGCTTTGATTACCCACTTGCCGCTTCTGCATATTCAACGATCAGCAATAACAATTGCTACGTGCCGCATAGCGGAAGTCTGAACTATGCATGGGAACAATCCTCCAGTCGCTCGTTGTCTGCATGGAACACCGCGACAGGTTTTGATTCCCATTCTTCGATCAGCGATCCCGGATTTACATTAGCTGCGGCCCCCTATTTTTCGGGCAGGACTGATGCATCGTTGATGTATCAGCTGTTCAATAACGGAACCACCAATATATTTTCCCCATCTTCAGCGCTTTCAACAAAGGGGATCAATGGACCGTTGCTGGACATTGCCGGAGTGTCGAGGTCGCCAACTGCGCCGTCTATCGGAGCATATGAATGACTGAAGTCATTGGTTTGTGTTGTGACACAATGGCTTTGACGGTGGCCGATGCGGATTGCGCGTCTGCGTCGAAGACCAAACCTTAGCTCTTTCAAGGAGAGACCTGCATGAAATCATTTTTTCGCGAGAACCCCACCATTGCTTTCGGGCTGGGTTTGCCGCTGCTGCTCGTTGTCGTGTTCCAGCTGGTTTCGGGCATTCCCGCCCTGCTGGTCGATACCCCGCAATACGATGTGATCTACGCGACGGAATTCAACAATTATCAGACCGGGGTGCAGATATCGGTCGTGGACCACAAGGTGCAAGTCCTTTACCAGGGCAATTCGGCGGGCTACCAGAAACCGCGTCTGTGGCGCTACAGCGCAAAGACCGGCGGCGTGCAGGAGATATCCTTCATGTTGCCGCCCGGCCTGACACCGCCGGGACAAAGAGCCGCCACACCCGAAGATGCCGCAAAGATCACGCCGATCGAGGTTCCCGATCTTGCCGGGTTGACGATCGATTCGACCAGCATTGCACCGGACGGTTACGAATTCAGCACGGGAATGAATGGCTATTCGGGTGATGTCTTTACCGGCATGTTCTATTCCGCGCGCTACCGCAATGAAGCGG
Organism: Sideroxydans sp.; assembly: GCA_043744345.1. GTDB lineage: Bacteria > Pseudomonadota > Gammaproteobacteria > Burkholderiales > Gallionellaceae > Sideroxyarcus. The sequence continues at coordinate 61,081 of JAYTUW010000057.1, forward strand.
TACTCACAAAAAATGGGCGCAGCATCCGTCTGCCCAACGCGGGCAATGCGTATTACAGCAATAACACGCGCTTCATCGGCTGGGTGGTGACACCATGATCTGGCTGTTACTGGTGATCGTTGTCGTCGTGCTGGTCGGCGGCGGCATGTGGGGCTGGCCATTGCTGGCCGGTATACTCGGCGTTTCCAGCGTGACGGACAAGCCCGGCGCGCTGGAGAGCATCGCGCAGCTCATGCGCAAATACGACATCTCTCCGGCTGAAGTCGAAACCGCCTTGCATGCGCCCGCCGCTTCACGGCCCGTGCCCGCCCCGCGCAGCCGGGGCGATATCGCCAAGACGCTGTTCATCTATCTCGGTGCGATCTTCATTCTCTCGGGCATCAGTGCCTATGTCGGCACATTCTGGGCCAGCATGGGCAGTGCGATGCGCGTATTCATGACGCTGGGTGTGGGCTACATCCTGCTCATCGTGCTGGTTTCCGCCCTGCACGAGAACAAATATCCGAAGTTGATCCTGCCGCTCGCGCTGGCTTCCGTGTTCATGATGACCGGCGGCTGGTTCGTGCTGATCCACGAGGTGTTCCCGCACGGCGATAACTGGCGTGCCGCTGCGCTGAGCGTATTCGGCGTGATGGCGCTGCATCAGGGGGCGCTGCTCGGCAAATACCGGCTCACGGTGCTGGCGTTCACGACCCTTTTCTTTGTTTACGGATTCATGCAGGTTGGACTCGATATGCTGGATGTGCCGTTCGCGTACATCGCCATTGTGCTGGGGGCCTCGCTGTTCATGGTTGCCACCGCGCTGGAGAAATCCCCGTTCCATTTGCTTGCCGAGCCGGCATTGTTGATCGGCACCATCTGGATGAACAGCGGCCTGTTTGACCGGATCGCGCTTGCCTCGTCTCCCGATTGGGCGGGGGTGATCATTGGCGTGTGCGTGATGTCCGCTGCCTATGGTCTGCACAAGGCGGGGCGGTATTCGCGTCTGACTGGCCTTGGCTATTTCATCGGTTCGATCATGGCCTATGGCGGTTTGTTCGATCTGGTGCACAACACATCGTTCGAACTTGCCTACCTCGCACTGACCGCAGCCATGCTTTATGCTTGCGTGGTGCTGCAAAGCCGGGCTTTGTTGTTCACCACCGTCATGGCCATGCTCGGATTCATCGGCTATTTCACTGCCAGGCATTTCGCCAACTCCCTGGGCTGGCCCATCACGCTGGTGCTTATGGGCGTCGCCTTCCTGGGAGTCGGCACGATCGCAATGCGGGTCAAGCGAAAAATATAGGCCGTTATTTTCAACGCACGGGACATGGGGCTGTTTGCATCGATTCGCCGTCGGCCGGAATAGCATCACCCCGGGACATTTTTCGGCAACTTCGCAATCCCCGGGGATAAACCGCGTTCTCAGGGCGCATGGTATCTTCTTCAACTGCAAGTCGCGGAGTCGAACAGGTTTCACTTTTGTTGAGATGCAAAGCGATACCAGTACTGGCATAAATCATTCGCGGCACGATGCCGCAGATTAATCAGGGAGATGAGACGCATGAAGAAACTTGCTTTCGGAGTGGTGTTGCTGATACTGGCGGCTGCTTCGGCAACCCCCAAACTGATCGGCAGCATGGCTCATGATCAGTACCTGAAGCTTTTCTATGAGTACCCCTGGGGGACGTCCGGGATTACCTTCGAGCACAAGAGTTATGTGCAATCCTGGTTTTCCTCCGAGGCTGTTACGGTGGTGAAAATACCGCTGGGCACTCCAGATGCAAAGGAGATCAATCTGGTTCTGACATCGCACATCGGGCACGGGCCGGTTGTGTCCACGGACAAGGGTTTTGCAATGGGGCTGGCGTATGTGAAATCTAATATCTCCTTCACGGAACTTCCGGAGGCCATGCAAAAGCTGGTGGATCAATACCTGCCGGCGGGAACGTTCACCACCGCTTCGCTGATTGATTTCAAGCAGGGTTCGAAAGACGAGGTTCATGTGGGGAGCATCAGCTTCGGCAGCGAGAAACCCGATGCGGTGTTTGGCGGGTTGAACGTGACCGGTGTGTCCAAGCTGGACTATTCGATGCTGCAGGGCAGGATCGAGTTGCCGGCGTCGCATTTCAGTGACGACAACCTTGTGCTGGATGTCGCAAACGCATCGGGAAGTTACAACATGCACAAGCAATCCGAAATGATGCTGATGCTGGGCAAGGCCGATGTGAATTTCCCCAAGATCAAGGTGGCTGCGAAGCAGGGCTCGGTCACGCTGGAAGACTTCAAGATTGCCTCGAGTTCGGAGGCGCAGTCCGGCAAGCTGAATATGGCGGCAAGCATCGGAATCGGCAAAATTGCCGCGCCCATTCCGGTCACCGCGTTCCAGTACGATTTGGAGATGAAGCAGGTCGATGCCAGGGCCATCGAGTTGTGGGGTGAGATCGCGCGGGATCTGAGGTCGCAAGCGGTCGATCCGGCGCAGTTGACGACCAACCCGAAGCTGAACCAGTTCATGGAGCGGTTGTTGCAGAAGGATCTGGCGCTCAACCAGCATCTCACGCTGGATGGCATGGGGGGCAGGATGAAAATCGACTGGGAGACTCGTTTTGCGGGCCTGCCGGAGGGGGTGCGATTTGAGGAGATGACCGACAAGACGCAGTTGATGAAAGCGGTCGATATGCATATCGTTGCGAACATCGACGAAAAGGTGCTCATGGCAACTCCCATGGCAGCCATGGCGGAACCGTATATCCAGAAAGGCATGCTTGCAAAGCAGGGCGACAAGCTGGTGACGAATATCAAACTCTCGCTCGGCGTGCTGACCGTAAACGGCATTCCTGTTCCCTTGCCAACCGCCGAAGCCGCCAAGCCGGATCGCCCCGGTGCTGCACCTGTTCCGTTCCGGATGCCGCCGGGCAAGAGAATGTAGCGAAACGAGTGTCGGGCTGACTTCGGGCAGGGCAGGGTTTGTTTCCGGCTTTGTTGGCATGCGGTGGCGACATGCTGAGTTTCTTCGGTCACTGCCCGACTGGTTTGTGGTGGTGTGTCACACGGAGTCTGTCCACCCCCTCCCGGTTGTTCATGGGCAGGAGATGGTCTGCGCGCATGTGCTTTTGCGGGCAACCGCGGCATTGCTGGCGCGGTGATAATATGCAGATGCCGCTTCATTTGTTTGGGTGAAAACAGCATTTTTCAACATGAGACAACTGCACAGGCTATTTCCGACAACGAAGAATGTACGCCCTGTCGCGCTGATACTGGCGCTGTGCGTCTTCGCGCTTTTTATCGGGTTTGGCGAGATGCTTGTGCGGTATCAGGATGCTGTGCTCAGGAGCAAAGCCCACCTGGAAACGGCTTCCTATGCTTCGATATTGCGGGCGCGCACGGAGCGCGAACTCAATTCACTGCTGTACATTAACAGCGGGTTGGGGAGTTATCTCCAAGTGCGCCACAATAGTCTTCAGCCCAGGGAGCTGATCGAAATCCTGGCCGTGATGCATCGCGGCAACCGCCACATCCGAAATTTTGCGATCGCGGTGGGTTATCGCCTGACCTATGTCTATCCGGTCAAAGGCAACGAAAAAGCCATCGGACTTCATTATCCGGATCATCCCGATCAATGGCTGGCCATCAAGCACATCATCGATACGGGCCAGCCTGTGCTGGCGGGGCCGATAGCGCTGGTGCAGGGCGGCAGCGGGTTGGCCTATCGCGTGCCGCTGTATATTTCAGGCAAGTACTGGGGGCTTCTCTCCATGGTCATCGACATGGACTCGCTGTTCCACACCATTTCGGAAGTGAATGACATCGAGCATTTCGACTTCGCGGTGCGCGGCAAGGATGCGGCCGGGGCGAAAGGTGGCGCAGTGTGGGGCGACATGGCGCTGTTTGCCGATCATGATGTCATTACCCAGACAATCGAAGTGCCCGGAGGCAGTTGGGTGATCGGGGTGAGGTCGCGGAATGACAACTTCCGGAGCCGTTTCGATGTGCCGCTGCGAGTGACGAGCATGTTGCTGGGTACTCTGTTTGCCGGGATGTTGTATTTGCTTGTTCGCAATCGCGCCGACATGGCACACCTGGCCATGTACGACCAATTGACCGGCCTGCCGAACCGCCATCTGTTCGAGGACCGTGTGCGCATGGTGTTCGCGCGTCAAAAACGCCATCCGGAACAAGTCTGCGCCTTGCTTTTCTTCGATCTGGACGGGTTCAAGGAGATCAACGACCGGTTTGGACACAAGGCGGGCGATGCGGTGCTGCGCGAAACGGCAGAGCGTGCCAGCAGTGCCATGCGCGAGAACGATACCGTCGCACGGTGGGGCGGCGACGAATTCACCATCCTGCTGGAGAACGCGACACAGGATGAGTTGAATACCTACATCGCGCGTCTGCGCGAGAAGATAGCCGTGCCGGTCAAGTTCGAGGAGGCATTCCTCAATGTCGGTGTTTCCATCGGCTATGCCCTGCATACCGACACGGAGAGCGACCTGGATGCCATGCTCAAGATGGCCGACAAGCGCATGTACGCGGACAAGCGCTCCAATAAAGCGGGTAACTAGTGCCCCCATCTGTTTTATTGGTGTGCATACGACGCTAGCCGTTGTCTGGTGGTGGTTTTCAAACCCGCCCAGGATCTGCAATATTGAATTAACGGGGTCGAACAGGTTGCACCTGATCGTTCCTTCGAGGAGTTGGCATGGATAAATACATTTTCCCCGTCGATCTGCAAAAAGCCTACCGCCTGATCAACCACGGCCCCACGGTGCTGGTGTCTGCACGACATGCGGGTGTGGATAATGTGATGGCGGCGGCATGGGCATGCGCGCTGGATTTTGCACCGCCCAAGCTGACGGTGGTGCTGGACAAGAGTTGCAGGACGCGCGAGCTGATCGAAAAGAGCGGCACCTTTGTCATCCAGGTGCCCACGGTGGCGCAGGCGCAGCTCACGCAAATGGTCGGCACGCTTAGTTTGTCCGCCGAGCCGGAAAAGCTGAAAATTTGCGGGGTGGAGTTGTTCGGCATGACGGGGCATGATCTGCCTTTCGTGGCGGGTTGCTCGGCATGGCTGGCCTGCAGGCTCATCCCCGAGCCGCACAACCAGCAAATTTATGACCTGTTCATTGGCGAAGTCGTTGGCGCGTGGGCGGATACGCGGGTCTTTAGTGAAGGGCGCTGGCATTTTGAGGATGCGGATCCGGCTTTCCGCAGTCTGCACCATGTGGCGGGTGGGCACTTCTACGCCATCGGCGAGCCACTGACAGTTGAGGATTGAGTCCGCCGGGAAATCGCAATGAAGCGGAAGGCTGCTATAGTTCGGAAAAATATTCGAGCAGCAAGGGGGAGAAATGTTCAGATGTGCCGTGGTAGCAGTGATCTCATTCTGGTCTGTGTGGGTTTCAGCCGCTGACTGGCAAATCGTGGCCGATACCAAGCTGGGGTTGTTGAAGCTGGATAAGGCTAGCGTGACACGGGAAGGCAAATACACCGCGGCCGTGCTCGTCTACGAGTTCAAGGATCAGCAGATGCTTCATGTGCCGTCAAAGCCGGTTTTCAACAAGCGGCAGGACGAAGTCCTGGCGGATTGCTCAAATCCTTCGTTCGGCGTCCGCATCAGCCGATTCTACGATGAGGGGAAGCTTACCCACACACTTGTGCGGAAAGACGACGAAATGCGACTCAGTACTCCCGCACCCGACACGATGATGCTGACGGTGTTCGAATCGGTCTGTGCCGCGGCGAAGAGCACACCCTAGTTGCGGGTGTTGAGCGGTCCCATCCCTGTTGACATGGTTTCTGCCACAGGCTGCGTCAATGGTATCGTTGCGGGAGTGAAAAGCGGCGGATGGATCGGGAGCAAATTGCCTGAACGGAATGCATACCCCGCTTTTATATCCCGGTGATGACTATGAACAAACCCCAAAGAGCATTCGGCAATCCCGTTGAACAGCTGGACGGATGTTTACTATCCAGCCCGCCGACGCTGGAGCAGGCACAAGAAATTGCGGCGATGCTGGCGGTCTCCGAACCGTGGCTCAGCCTGAAACTCTCAGCCGCGGCGCTGGAGGGCTATCTGAGCCGGGAAGATGCTGCCTTGCGCCGCTATGTGATCTCGGTCGACGGCGGGGTGGCGGGTGTGATCTGCTTGCGTCATCCCTGGTTGCGCGGCCCCTATATCGAGTTGCTGGGCCTGTCCACGGTGCACAGGGGTAAAGGCCTGGGCAGACAGGTCCTGGCCTGGGCGGAGTCCGAGGCCAGGCGTGAGGCCAAGAACCTGTGGGTCCTGACATCGTCATTCAATTTGCAGGCACAGAGTTTCTACCGGAACCTTGGCTTCCTGCCGATAGGGAATATCGAGGGTCTGGTAAGTCCTGAACACGATGAGATCTTGCTGCGCAAAATTCTTTGAAATAGCCACTATCGGATGATGTGGCACGGAGATCACACTGGAAAATGAAATATGTTTGAATCCATACGCCGTCTGCTGGGGAGTGCGCCAAAAGAGCCTTCGCCACAGGATACCTTTCAGCAGCTGAACGAGGTGGCACCACTCAAACCTTTGCAGCCGGGGGAGGCTAACGAGGCTGCTCATGGCAGTTCATCTTTCCTGTGTCGTGAGGCGATTCTGGATCGAAACGAGCACATCGCCGGATACGAGTTTGCATTGGGTCAGAGTGTTCAGGCCCGCACCATGGAAAAAAGCGCGGTGATACGGCGCGTGTATGACGACACCGTGCTTAGTATCCTTTCCCCGCTCGGGTTGTCGACATTGCTGGGTGAGCGTATTGCGTTCATCCGGCTTTCGGTGGAGTCGCTGAAAAGCCCGCAGCTTGAGGCGCTTGCCAATCCCAATACCGTGATCATGATCACCCCGCGCCCCGTTGCCGATGTCGACCTTGCCGAGATGCGCGCCAACCTGGCGCATATTCAGACGATGGGCTTCAAGCGGGGGTGGTCGATTAACCAGCCGCGACCGGAGTATGGCGAATTTCTGAGTAAAGCCGACTTTATCGAGATCGACCCGGCATTACTCGATGGCATCCAGCTGAAGAGAATGATCGCCGACTTTCGTGCTGCCAATGCAGACCAAAAGCTGATCGCCGGCCGGTTGCAGACGGCGGATGATTTCAAATACTGTTTCGAGCGACGCTTTGATTTTTTTATGGGGCCGTTCGTCTCCAGCCGGGAGAACTGGCATCCGGCGAAGAGCGAGGTCAATCATATCCAGGTGTTCCAGGCGCTGGAGATGATCCAGTCCGGGGCCGAATTCGATGCCATTGCGGATTGCCTGCGCACCGACCCCATCCTGACCTTCAAGCTTTTGAGATATATCAATTCTCCGGGAATCGGCCTGCTGCAGAAGATCGACGATATCCGTCAGGCACTCATGCTGCTTGGCAGGGATCGTTTTTTTCGCTGGCTGTCGCTGCTGCTGTTCGACAGCAAGAAGCCCGGCTATCAGGAGAATGTGCTGACCGAACAGGCGCTGACGCGGGCGCGCTTCATGGAGATGCTGGCCGGCAAAGGGCGGATTCCCGCCAATGCTGACCAGCTGTTTCTGACCGGCCTGTTTTCCCTGATCAGTATCATGCTGGAACAACCGCTGGAGGTTGTGCTGAAGCAGGTGGCGTTGCCGGAACCCGTTGCATCCGCCCTCAGGGATGTGCCGGGTGCCATGCGCGACGCTCTGACACTGGCGATCATCGTCGAATCCGGGGAGGGCGATATCTCCGCCGCGGCGGCACAATGCGGTGTTGATTCGTATGCCGTGACCCGCCTGATGATAGAAGCCTTGTCCTGGTCGCAAGCCATCGTGGCGGTCAACAGAAAATAGGCTTGGTCAAGGCGGCAAACCCCCATTCAATACCTTGCTTGGGATGTTGTTACTGACGCAGGATTGATGGGGTATATCGTTTCACTTAAGTACAATACAAATCGTTTCGTCAGCCAGGTGAAATCGTCATGAATAAGCTTGCCCAAAATGTATTTTCTCCGGACTCCATTTCACCCCTGAGAATGCTGGCTGTGTTGATGTGCACAGTGTTTCTGGCCGAACTATCCATCATGGTTGTTTTGGGAAGGCTCATGCCCATGCCGGAATGGATCGGGAATCTGCTGGATGCACTCATCCTGACCGTGCTGCTTTTCCCGGCGCTGTATCTCTGGATATTCCGGCCGATGACTTTGCTGATCGAGAAGCACAAGGCGGCGGAAGCCGAGTTGATCGAGATCCGCGACCTGCTGGAGCACATCGCTGAAGTCCGCGCGCAGGAACTGCAGTCGGCCAAAGTTGCCAGCGATGCCGTGCAGGCCGAGATCGAAAGCCTGCGTCGCACGCAGGGATAGTCTATTTCCCCGGTAGATTTGCAAAAGGATTACCACCTTCAGTCATGATCCAACCCACGGCACTGGTGTCGTCCCGTCAGGCGGGGATGGCCTGACGTTCGTCCCGGACACCCGGCTTGCCTTGCCTGCAAACTCATCCGCGCGCCGTTAACGGCGCGCAAGTGCTCCATCAGGAGTTCTGTGTTGTCATGTACTGCCGTACGTCTTCCTGCGTGGCGTAGTAATTCAGCTTGCGCACATTGAGCAGCGATCTCCAGTAGCCATCCACCACGAGATAGGGATACCGGTCGCGCGAGGCTTCGAAGGCCCGCGGCAGGTATTGGTGAGAGAGGTACGGGTACTTGTGGTGAACCTCATGGTAGTTGACGTGACTCCACAACCACTGCAGCCATTGCGGGGTGAGCACGACCCAGCCGCTCACTTGCGGGCGTGCTTTTATGCCGCTTTCCAATTCTTCCTCCGATTCCTTGATTTTGCTGGCGGCAACGACCACGGGCGGGATGCCATAGTGATCGGCCAGCGCACGCACGCTGAATACCAGGGGCAGGGCCAGCAGGGTGGGAATCCAGGTGTAAAGCAACGACACGCCCAGGGCGGGCAACAGTACGAAGTAAATCACCAGTGCGAGACCGACGAAGAAAATGTCTTTCAACACGCGTGCGAGGTCGCCGCTCAACGCAATGTCCAACAGAACGCGGTATTGCGCATACAGGGCGATGAACGGTCCCAACACCACGGCGAACAGGAACGAAGTCTGATGCATGGGATTTTCGGGATCAAGACCGGGTTGATGGGAGAAGCGATGGTGCTCCATGTGGAATTGCCGGTTCGCTTCCAGCGGGATGAGCACGATGGCGGCCAGCAAGCCTCCCCAGAATTCGTTCCAGAAGCGGGAGCGGAACAGGACTTTGTGCACCGCATCATGCGATAACACCCCCATGCCGATCATGAGCATGCCGTTCCAGATCGACACTAACGTAATGAACGGCCACTTGAGCCATAAATTGCCCATCTGTCCGGCAATCTGCTGTGTCGCATAGAAAGTGCCCAGCAGCATGAAGATCAGGAAGCACGATTTGAACAGGTTGGAACGGGACGGGATGATCTGTTCTTTCGGGTTCGGGATGCCGGCATTCGGCTTGGGTGCGTTTTCCATTTCAACCTTTCTATATCATCAATTCCAAAGCGTCGGGCTTTTCTTGTCGTGCGCCGGAACTCACTGTGGAATTATTGCATATCGAACAGGGGCAAAGATAACCGGGTCGGGGTGTGCCACAATATTCCCGTTTGCGGGTGGTGCGAGTGTCAGGTGAGCTTTCCATAATTCGCGACACATGAGCCGTCATACCGGCGCAGGCCGGTATCCAGCAAGACAAAAATGCATTTTATTCAAAACCCACTGGATTCCGGCCTGCGCCGGATAACCAGCGACTTGGCGAGCGTTGTTTGCCGGGCTTAGTCAGATGGCTAGTTGTCTCACCAGTAGTTTCATCAATGACGCGGCGATTTGTTCATTTGCTCAGTTCCGTTCTGGATGCTATGGCGCTGT
>JAYTUW010000058.1:0-5291 GCA_043744345.1 Sideroxydans sp.
ACACGTTATAAAAATCCATATTGAATATGTCAGATACGATTGAAGACGAAAAATTCGTTGAACTGAATTACAAGGTCATCGATACCAAAACCGGCGACACCTTGGTCACGGTGGAATATCCACTGGGCTATGTTCACGGCGTGAATGACGTGATGTCCGAAGAAGTGACCCGTGAACTGTATGGCAAAAAGGTCGGCGACATCATCGACGTGCCGATAGACACTGCAAAGTTGTACGGTGAGCGGGATGAATCACTGGTATTTACCGATCGCATAGAAAATGTCCCGGAAGAATATCGGGAGATCGGCATGACCATCAGCATGGAAAATGAAAAGGGTGAGCCCAGAGACTTTATCGTTACCCGATTCGACGACAAGACATTGACTGTCGACGGCAATAACCCCCTTTGCGGCAGAGATGTCACTTTCGTGCTGGAAGTTCTGTCCATACGTGATGCCACTGAGGAAGAGATTGATCTTGGTGGAGCGGTTGGTGCCGATCCCGAGCTGAATGAAATACTCGACCGGGCAAAATGAACTTCTCGACCAGCTACATCATTTACCCGGCCAACAAGGCACTGGAGCGCGCGATAGCGAATTCCATAGGCATGCTGAGTGCGGAGAAGGCCGCAGCGGCTGCTCCGGATACCCAAGTGGCTGTCGCGGATAATTTCCGTTTCTCACGGGGAAATTTCGAGCAGCACCGTTTCAGCACCCGCATCTATGAAAGCTTGCGCGAAGTGCTTGAGGCATCGCTGACCGGCACAGCCGATACAAGTGAGCTTGCTGCAAGAATCAATCGCGCCCGGGAGCCATTGGCTTGGGCGGAAATGCAGAATAACCTCGGAAACATTCTTTCCGCACTGGGGCAGCAGCGGCGAGATGCCAAATCGTTTGAACGGGCCATCCTGTGCTTTGGTAATGCACTGGAGGTGCTCAACCCGGAAAGCTCCCCCCTGGAATGGGCAGCCACGCAATACAACCTGGGCACGGCAAACCAGGCGCTGGGTCGGTTACTTGAAGATACGAAGCCATTAAATCTCGCTGTAGATGCTTACACCAATGCGTTGCAGGTTTGGACGCGGGAAAAGTCCCCGGAAGACTGGATGTACACCCTGCTCCAACTGGGCACCACTTTGCATACGTACGGGACGCTGCTTAAAGGCAACCGTCAATTGCAAAAGGCCGTTGTTGCCTATAAGAATGCCCTTGCCGCCCTCGACGCGGATGTTTACGCATTAGAGCTGACTGCAACGCATAACAATCGGGGCGTCACCTTGCATCATCTCGGCGAATCGGAAGAAAATCCTGATCGCTTGAAAGAAGCGGTCAATTCATATGAATTGGCATTAACAGTCAGCATGGAACAGCAGTTGCCCATCCATCTGGCAGTCATCTGCCGGGTGAACAAGGCGACAGCACAAAATGCGCTGGCGCAATTAACCAATGACGCCGTGCTTGCAGAAGAGATCGCCGATGAATTCGAGGTGATCATGGAGTGCTTCTCTCACGCGCTGCAGCCGCTTTGTTTGAAGCATTGCGAGGAACAGATGAAACAGGCACGGTCGCAGTTACAAGCGACTAATGGCTAGATTGTTGGGAGTGGACAGGAATCAAATCCGCTCGGAAAGTTTATTTTCCACGCTGATGAATGAACCGGTATCCGCCAGGAAACGAATCGTTCTGACGCCAAAACCGACTTCGGGGCTGGATTCGTCTTTATCAATGGATAAAGTCAGCGCCACACCCAACCTTGGAGACAGATTGTGACTTTTGCAGACTTCAACGATTTTTTCCTTGATGGGTTCCAGCTGCTTTACGAGCGTATCCGTGAGGGCAAATATGTCCATCTCTCCGGAAAGGGTCTCCGTGGATAACTCCCACGAACTGATTACCGGTTTATCCAGACTGCTGTGTGCGCCGGCAGCGTTGACGGAAGTGGGCTCCGTCCCAAGCAGGCGCGTAACGTCGTCGGGGTTAAAGTGATAACCCAGCAATGCAAAGTAAGCTCGTCCTTTATTCGATGCCAAAATGGTGTCCTCGTGAGTAAGATTGCAAGCGAAGTATAACGTACTGAAAGAGGTGTTCTGTTGACATCTGAAACAACAAAAGAAAAGAAAAGAGACCCCAATGATCCATGCCTGTTTTGCAAAGATCCGCGCGGGGTATCAATACTGCATGAACTTGCTTACAGTGCACGCGACTCCTTCCCGGCGAGTCCCGGGCATTCCCTGGTCATCCCGCGTCGGCATGTATCCAGTTTTTTCGACCTGACGCCGGAAGAAGTTACTGCCTGCATGGGGCTCATCAAAGAGGAAAAAATGCGCCTTGACGAGGAGTTCAAACCGGATGGCTACAATATCGGCGTCAATATCGGACCGGCGGCCGGGCAAAGCGTTTTTCATGTCCACATTCACATCATCCCCCGCTACAAGGGTGACGTTGAAAATCCCCAAGGGGGTGTGCGGCATGTGATACCAAAGAAGGCATATTACACACGCTGAATAGTATAATTTCAGCAGCAAAATGGGAGGGGTCGATATGCCTGCTTTAACCTCCCGTTTTCAACCACCACTTTTTTTAACCTAAGGAGATATGATTATGAGTGAAGTAAAGAAACCTTTTTGCCGCCCCAAGATTGCAGATGGCCACTCACGCCTCGTAACGACCCGTCAGAAAGAAATCGTACCGGGACAATTCTTTGTGGGCTATGAAACCATTTGGGAACCGCAACAGAAAGAAGTGCCCTACACTACTCCCAAGAAGCCCTGAATCAATCAGCAAAGAATGATCAGCCGCGCGAGCCTGAATTCTCTCGCGGCTGATTGATTCTTAGAGTTGCCTTGTGGCACAAGGGATGCCCACCACACTGCAGTTCTCTTGTGAACTGGAGAAAGTGCAGCACTGTCCTAGATACTCTCAACCTGTAACGACATCAACCCGGCACGTATCGTCGCCTCGTCCAGCCTGGGCGAGCACAGCTCGATGAAGCGATAGGCGAAGCTGCGCAGGTAATGGCCGCGGCGCAAGGCGATGTAAGTCGTGTTCGCGCCGAACAGGTGCTCGCCTTTCAGCAAACGCAGATCGCTATCCTTGACCGGATTGAAGGCCATGGATGCGATGATGCCGATGCCCATGCCCAACTCAACATAAGTCTTGATCACGTCCGCATCCAGCGCCGACATCACGATATCCGGCTTGATACCCGCATCGGCGAACGATTTGTCGAGCTTGGCGCGTCCGGTCAGCCCTTCGTGGTATGTGACGATGGGATATTCGGCCAGTGCCTGCAACGTCAGCGGTTGCACTTTCTCCAGAGGATGCCCCGCCGGCACAATCACCGCGTGATACCAGTTGTAGTATGGGAACGAATCCAGTTTGGTGACATCGGACAAGGCTTCGGTCGCCACCCCGATATCCGCCTCGCCGTTCAGTAGCATGCTCACGATCTCGTTCGGTCCGGCCTGTTGCAACTTGAGATGCACCTTGGGAAATGCTTTCTTGAAATCGGTGATGACCTTGGGCAATGAGTAGCGCGCCTGCGTGTGCGTGGCGATCACGGTGAGCTGGCCTTCGTCGCGCTTGCTGTATTGCTCCACCAGATTCTTGATGTTGTTCGCGTCGAGCAGGATGCGCTCAACGATCTCCAGCAACTCGCTGCCCGGATCGGTGAGGCCGAGCAGCCGTTTGCCCTTGCGCACGAACAGTTCCACGCCCAGTTCGTCTTCCAGATCCTTGATGTGCTTGGATACGCCGGACTGCGAAGTGAACAGCGCATTGCCCACCTCGGTGAGGTTGAAGTTGTGGCGCGCCGCCTCGCGGATGATCCTAAGCTGCTGAAAGTTCATTCTTGTCTCCTGACTCAAATACACGGAACTGGCGCGGGCGGATGAACACCTTGTCGCCGCTCGCCAGCGGTGCCGCATCGAAGCGCTCGCGGCTGAGTTCGATCTCGATGAGCTCGCTGCTGCCGTCGGTCGCCACTTCCACGCGCACGATGGAACCGATGGCGCGTACCAGTTTCACCTCCACCGGCAGCGCGCTGGCATCCTGCGCGATACGGCTGATATCGATGTCGTGCGGCCGCACATACGCCACCGCATCGCCGTGTTTCTCCGACCAGGGGGCATGGTCGCGGCTGTGGAACAGATTCACGTCGCCGATGAACTGGTACACGAACGGTGTGGCCGGTGCGGCGTACACCTCGTCGGGTGTGCCAACCTGCTCGATCTTGCCCTTGTTCATCACCACCACGCGGTCAGCCACTTCCAGCGCCTCTTCCTGATCGTGGGTGACGAACACGCTGGTGATGTGCAGCTCGTTGTGCAGACGGCGCAACCAGCGGCGCAATTCCTTGCGCACCTGGGCATCGAGCGCGCCGAAAGGTTCGTCCAGCAGCAATATCTTGGGCTCGACGGCCAGCGCGCGTGCCAGGGCGATACGCTGGCGCTGCCCGCCGGATAGCTGCGACGGGTAGCGGTCTGCCAGCCAATCCAGTTGCACCAGGCTCAACAAGTCGTGCACCTTGCGCTTGATCTCCGCCTCGCTGGGGCGCAACTTCCTGGGCTTCACGCGCAGACCGAACGCCACGTTCTCGAACACGGTCATATGGCGAAACAAGGCATAGTGCTGGAACACGAAGCCGACGTTACGTTCGCGCGCGTCGCGCTGTTCCACATCTTCGCCGTGGAACAGCAACTTGCCGGAGTCGGCCAGATCCATGCCGCCTATGATGCGCAGCAGCGTGGTTTTGCCGCAGCCGGAAGGGCCAAGTAATGCCAGCAGTTCACCGCTGTTCACTTCCAGGTTGATGTCATCCAGTGCCTTGAAAGCGCCGAATTGTTTGTTCAGATCGGTGATAGAGATACTCATTATTTAAGCTCCGTGATGCAAAGGTTCGCCGCTGCGTCTCGCCTGCCACTCGACCAGCGTTTTGACGATCAATGTGACTACCGCCAGCAAGGCCAACAGCGAAGCCACGGCGAAGGCGGCGACAAAGTTGTATTCGTTGTAAAGGATCTCGATATGCAGCGGCATAGTGTTGGTCAAACCGCGGATATGTCCGGACACCACCGACACCGCACCAAACTCGCCCATGGCGCGTGCGTTGCACAAAATCACGCCATAGATCAGGCCCCACTTGATGTTGGGTAGGGTCACATGCCAGAAGGTTTGCCAACCGCTGGCCCCCAGCACCTGCGCAGCCTGCTCTTCTTCGGTGCCTTGGGCTTGCATCAGCGGAATCAGTTCACGCGCAATGAAGGGAAAGGTCACGAAAATGGTGGCCAGCAC
>JAYTUW010000059.1:0-68454 GCA_043744345.1 Sideroxydans sp.
GTCCCGCCCATGACCAGCAGGACCATCACGATGATGTATCCCTGCATGTAAGCGGTTGGAATCGATGCCGAAAGATCGACAAAGGGATTGCTCGTGAACATTAGTTTCTCCTCAAAAATTGCTGACGAATTGCTATCTTTAAAACCGGTTGGCTGTCGAGTATGTAAAAAATAACTTCCACAAAAATTCTAGCTCCACGAACCTACCACCACTACTTTACTTAAAACAAACGGGACGCATTCATACCCGCCAAAACACATTTACTATTTTGCATCCAGTTTTGAATAGTAATCCTGCAGAATCGCCAGCACTTCGGGGCGGCTAAACTCGGCCGGAACCGACTCGCCCTTGGAAAGCGCATTACGCAACTGGGTGCCGGACACCTGCAAACGGTCGGCATCGTCGTGCGGGCAGGTCTTGGCCGAGGCCATGCCGCCGCATTTATAACACCAAAAGGAGATGTCGATCTTCAAAGCTTCGGTTTCCAGTGCGCCCTTGGGCACCTGGTCGAAGATGTGATGCGCGTCGAACGGGCCGTAGTAGCTGCCGACACCGGCGTGGTCGCGACCGACGATCTGGTGCGAGCATCCGTAGTTCTGGCGGAACACGGCATGCAACAGCGCCTCACGCGGACCGGCATAACGCATGTCGAGAGGGTAACCGGCCTGTACCACGGTCTTTTTGACAAAATACTTTTCGGCCAGCGTGCCAATTGCTTTGGCGCGCACTTCTGCCGGGATGTCGCCGGGCTTGAGGTTGCCCAACAGCGAGTGGATCAGCACGCCGTCCATGGTCTCGATGGCGATCTTGGCCAGGTATTCGTGCGAACGGTGCATCGGGTTGCGGGTCTGGAAGCAGGCCACTTTGGACCAGCCCATCTGCGTGAAGATCTCGCGGGTCTGTGCCGGAGTCTTGAACAGCTCGGGATATTTTTCCGGGAAGCCGCCTTGCGACAATACTTTGATGGAGCCAGCCAGATTGACCTCGCCTTGCTCCATCACCATCTTGACGCCGGGGTGTTTCGGGTCGGTGGTCTTGAACACCATGGCGCACTCGTGCGCCTTGTCGATGGTGTATTTTTCGGTGACCGACATGGTGGCCAGAATCTCGCCGTTTTCCGGGTCGGTCAGAGTAATGTCCTGGCCGGTCTTGATGGAGTCGGCAACAGTTTGGCTGACGGACAGTGTGATGGGGATGGGCCAAAACAGACCGTTTGCCATCTTCATGCCATCGCAGACGCCTTGCCAGTCGGCATGGGTCATGAAGCCGTCCAGCGGGGTGAATCCGCCGATACCGAACATGATGATGTCGCCTTTTTCACGCGAACTTACTTTGACTTGCGTCAGCTTCTTGGCTTTCTCAAGTTCGGACTTGAGAGATGAGCCTTCCAGCAACAACGGGTTGAGTTTGCCACCACCATGCGGGTTAACCAATGCCATACGCGACTCCCTTGTATTGTAGTAATCCAGTCAACTACTTAAGAATTATCAGGTACGGCACACTAGAGTAACCTCTGTCACTCGGCGATAGCTCTCATGGGTTGACTGGCATACCCCCCTTACGGGTTATGCTTTAATCCCTCATCACAGCTATGGCAGTGCTGGCTTGTGATACGCATACTTGCGCACCCTAAAGTCTGAGTGATTTCGTAGGGCTGTCGCACCAAATATAACTATATAAATAAACTCAAGCCAATGACTTCTACCCCATTGCACGATCCGCTTGCTCCCCCCGTCGCCGGAGCGAAAACCGAAGTCAAAAACACGACTTGTTATATGTGTGCCTGCCGTTGCGGCATCCGCGTCCACCTGCGCAACGGCGAAGTACGCTATATCGATGGTAACCCGGATCATCCGCTGAACAATGGAGTGATCTGCGCCAAAGGCTCGTCCGGCATCATGAAACAATACTCTCCGGCACGTTTGACCAAGCCGCTGCGGCGCAAACAGGGGACGGAACGTGGAGCAGGGGACTTCGAGGAGATCAGCTGGGAAGAGACCTTTTCCATCCTCGGTGAGCGCTTGGGCAAGATCCGCGCGACCGACCCGAAGAAATTTGCGCTGTTCACCGGCCGCGACCAGATGCAGGCCTTGACCGGCCTGTTCGCACGCCAGTTCGGTACGCCCAACTACGCCGCACACGGCGGTTTCTGCTCGGTCAATATGGCCGCAGGCATGATCTACACCATCGGCGGTTCGTTCTGGGAATTTGGCGGTCCCGATCTGGAACGTTCCAAGCTGTTCATCATGATTGGCACGGCGGAAGACCATCACTCCAACCCGATGAAGATATCGCTCTCCAAATTCAAGCGCGAGGGCGGGCGTTTCATTTCGATTAACCCGGTGCGTACCGGCTATTCCGCGATTGCCGACGAGTGGGTGCCGATCCGCCCGGGCACGGACGGTGCGCTGATGCTGGCGCTGATCCACGAGATCATCGCGCTCGGTTTGTTCGATCGCGAATTCCTGGTGCGCTACACCAACTCCGGACAACTGGTGAATCTCGACGACAAGCATGACGAATTCGGCATGTTCGTGCGTACCGAGGTGGCCAAGGAAGAGGGTTGTTACGATCCGCAGAACAAGCTGTGGTGGGATCGCAACACCAACAAGGCGGTGGTCACGCACACCGAGGGAGCCGATCCCTATTTGTTGGGCGAATTCAAATTATCCGATGGCACTGCGGTCAAGCCCGCATTCCAGTTGCTGCAGGATCGCGTCAAGGATTACACGCCCGAGTGGGCGGAGCAGATCACCGGAATTCCGGCCGACACCATCAAGCGTCTGGCGCACGAGATGGGCATCACGGCGCGCGACCAGAAGATAGAACTCCCTATTGCCTGGACCGATTCCTGGGGCAAGGAGCACGACACTGTCACCGGCAACCCGGTCTCGTTCCATGCCATGCGCGGTTTGGCCGCGCATTCCAACGGCTTCCATACAATACGTGCGTTGTCTATCCTGATGACGCTGCTGGGCACCATCGACCGTCCCGGCGGATTCCGCCACAAGACCCCGTTCCCGCGCCCCATCCCGCCTTGTGCGCGTACACCGAACGATCCCCGGGCCGTGCAACCGAACACACCGCTGGACGGCATGGCGCTGGGCTGGCCGGCAGATCCGGACGATCTGTTCGTCAATGCCGACGGCAGTCCGGTACGTCTAGACAAGGCCTTCTCCTGGGAATATCCGCTGTCGGTGCACGGCATGATGCACAACGCCATCACCAACGCCTGGCGCGGCGATCCCTACAAGATTGACACGCTCATGCTGTTCATGGCCAATATGGCCTGGAACTCGAGCATGAATACCGGCGAAGTGCGCAAGATGCTGGTCGACAAGGAAGAAGACGGCGAATACAAGATCCCGTTCATCGTGGTATGCGATGCCTTCCATTCCGAAACGACAGCGTTTGCCGATCTGATCCTGCCGGATACGACTTATCTCGAACGCCATGATGTGATGTCCATGCTCGATCGTCCGATCTCCGAATTCGACGGTCCGGTGGATTCGGTGCGCATTCCGGTGCTGCCGCCGACCGGCGAGTGCAAGCCGTTCCAGGAAGTTCTGATCGAACTCGGTACCCGTTTGAAACTGCCGGCTTTCGTTACAAAAGAAGGTGTGCGCAAGTACCGTGACTATCCCGACTTCATCGTCAACTGGGAGACGGCGCCGGGTTCCGGTATCGGTTTCCTGATGGGATGGCGCGGCAAAGGCGGCGAGAAGACCTTGCGCGGCGAGCCGAACCCGAACCAGTGGGAGATGTACGCCAAGAACGATTGTGTGCATCACCACGTGCTGCCGCGCTCGTACCAGTACATGCGCAACTGGAACAAGGGTTACCTCGAATGGTCGCAGCGCAGCGGCATCACGCGTTATGCAGAGCCTATCCTGATCCACTTGTATTCCGAGGTGTTGCAGAAGTTCCGCCTCGCTGCGCAGGGCAAGAGCATCTCGCGCCAACCGCCCGCGCATCTGGCCAAACGCGTAGAGACGTTCTTCGATCCCTTGCCGTTTTATTACGAACCGCTGGAGACCCAGACTACCGACAAACACAAGTATCCACTGTCGGCATTAACGCAACGCCCGATGGCGATGTACCACTCCTGGGATTCGCAGAATGCCTGGTTGCGCCAGATCCACGCGCACAACTATCTGTATGTCAACGCGCGGACAGCCCATGAGTCGGGCATAGACGACGGCGACTGGATATGGTGCGAATCGCAGTGGGGCAAGGTGCGCTGCATGGCGCGTTACAGCGAATCGGTGGAACCCGGTACGGTGTGGACCTGGAACGCCATCGGCAAAGCAGCCGGTGCATGGAACCTGTCGCCCGACGCCAACGAATCACAACAGGGCTTCCTGCTCAATCACGTGATCTCGGAGGAATTGCCGCCGCAACATGACGGCAAACGATTCTCCAACTCCGACCCGGTCACCGGGCAGGCGGCTTGGTATGACGTGCGCGTGCGCATCTACAAGGCGGAAGAGGGAGAACCAGAACAGACTTCTCCGCAATTCGAACCCATGAAGAAATATCCCGGCATGAAAGAACACCCGATCTGGCAGGCTTACTTCGGTGGCGGCAAGAAGAAAGGCGGTGGAAAGTGAGCCGCTTGCTGAATCAACACCAAACTGTTCCCCCCTTTGCACCCGCAAGGGGTACGCCGGTGGGTACCCCGCTGCTTAGCAGCGACCCTTCCGCAGTAAAAGGGGGGCTAGGGGGGATTTTTGCTTACTCGATGATTGCCGCAAAAAACAAATCCCCCTCACTCCCCCTTTTCACCCGCAAGGGGTACGCCGGTGGGTGCCCCGCTGCTTCGCAGCGACCCTTCCGCAGCCAAAGGGGGAAGCAGGCAATGCAAATCCTCGTATGCCGAGATATGAATTTGAAAGGCTCGCTATGACTCAACTCGCCTTGGTCATCGACCTGAATGTCTGCGTGGGCTGCCATGCCTGCGTGACCAGTTGCAAGGAATGGAACACTTCCGGTTCGGCCGGACCGTTGTGTGATGAGAATCCCTACGGCCAGAATCCGACCGGCACATTTTTCAACCGCGTGCAGACGTTCGAGATCGGCCAGTACCCGAACAGCGAAACACTGCATTTCCCCAAATCCTGCCTGCATTGCGAGGATCCTCCCTGCGTGCCGGTGTGTCCGACCGGCGCATCGTACAAGCGCAAGGAAGACGGTATCGTGCTGGTGGATTACGACAAGTGCATCGGTTGCAAGTACTGCACTTGGGCTTGTCCGTACGGGGCGCGCGAAATTGATGAAAAGCAGAAGGTGATGAAGAAGTGCACCTTGTGCGTGGATCGCATCTACGACATGTCCATGCCCGAGAACGACCGCAAACCGTCCTGTGTGAAGGCCTGCCCGACCAGCGCGCGTCTGTTCGGCGACATACACGATCCGGAATCGGCGGTTTCGCTGGCGATACGCGAAGACGGTGGCTATGCACTGATGCCGGAGTGGGGCACTCAACCTGCCAACCACTATCTGCCGCGACGCAAGACCAAGCTCAAAATTCACATGGACGAGCTGGAACGCGCGGACAATCCGCTCAAAGTGGACGGCCAACTGCCCAAACCGGCAAAGGGTGCGCCGTCGATGGACGATGTTTCTGCCTGGTAAGACTGACTATGAAACCTGCATTCTCTGTGATATTCCTGACTACTCTGCTCGGCGCCGGGCAGGGATTGTTCCTCGCGTTGTTCACACACCAGTCGTATGCGTTGTTTGGCCTGCTGCCGATGCAGACCGACGAGTTCTACGGATATGGCAGTGTGTTGGCCATGTTGTTTTTGGGTGGTGGCTTGATCGCATCGTTCTTTCACTTGGGACGTCCCGAGCGTGCATGGCGTTCGGCCACACAATGGCGCACTTCGTGGCTGTCGCGCGAAGTCATCGTGTTGCCCGCGTTCATGGGGGTAGTGTTCCTGTATGGCGCGTCACATCTGGCGGGGTTCCGGCCCGAAATCGTGACATTGCCAAGTGGCCTGCTGATTGATCTGTCGGTTGTGATCGGTGTCGTCGGGACCCTGCTGGCGTTCGCATTATTCATCTGCACCGGCATGATCTACGCTTGTCTGCGCTTCCTGCGTGAATGGAATTCACCGCTGACAGTCATCAACTACATCCTGATGGGCGGTTCTTCCGGCTTTATTCTGGCAGCGTTCTATGCCGCTTTGGCAGAGCCTTCCCAGACTGATTTCTTTGCCGGATGGGCAGTCATCATCACGATTCTTGCCTTCATCGGTCGTGGTGCATCGCTGCTGCGCAACGCGCGCCTCAAGCCAAAATCCACCATTCAGACCGCCATTGGAGTGAAGCACCCATATATCGTGCAGCGCTCCATGGGGGCCATGGGCGGCACGTTCAACACGCGCGAGTTTTTTCATGGCAAGAGTGCGGCATTTTTGCGAGCCATCAAGCCGACCTTCCTGATCCTTGCGTTTGCGGTTCCGCTGATGCTGATGGCATCCGGAACATTCACTCCCGCACAGCTAGGTGTTGCATTTATACTTCAGTACTTGGGGTTGCTGGCAGAACGCTGGTTCTTCTTTGCGCAAGCCAACCATCCGCAGAATATCTACTACCAGACTATAGGTTGATCACGACATCTTGAAAATCACACACACGCGGAATTACTGGTTGAACCGGCTGCTGCCGTTCATGCAATGGAAACACCTGGTGGATCGTGCCACCACCCGCTCCGACCTGATCGCGGGGTTGACGGGCGCCTTGATCGTACTGCCGCAGGGAGTGGCATTCGCCACCATCGCCGGTATGCCCCCAGAATACGGTCTGTATGCCGCAATGGTTCCAGCCATCATCGCCGCGCTATTCGGGTCAAGCTGGCATCTGGTGTCTGGCCCGACCACGGCCATCTCCATCGCGGTGTTTGCAGCGATGAGCCCGCTGGCCGATCCCGGTTCGGCTGAATTCATCCGCATGGTACTTACGTTGACCTTTCTGGTGGGATTATTCCAGCTGATCCTCGGGTTGGCGCGCATGGGGGTACTGGTCAACTTTATTTCACACACGGTGGTCATCGGCTTCACGGCAGGCGCGGCGCTACTCATCGCCGCCAGCCAGGTCAAAAATTTCTTTGGTATCAATATTCCGCGCGGTTCGCACTTTCATGTGGTGATCGAGCAGTTCATTGCGCAGTTCGGCGATATCAATCCCTATGTAACCTTTGTCGCCGCGATTACCCTGGCCGTGGGCATATTGGCCAAGCGTTTCATTCCCAAGCTACCCTACATGATCGTGGCCATGTTGGTCGGCAGTGTGGCGGCCTATTTTCTGAATAGGGAACTGGGTGTTGAGACCACGCTGATCAAAACAGTGGGTGCCCTGCCAGCGAATCTGCCCCCGTTATCGTTGCCTGACTTTTCATGGGGGACCGTTCATGATGTGTTGTTTCCGGCGCTCATTGTGACCATGCTGGCACTGACTGAGGCGGTTTCCATCTCGCGTGCGATCGCAGTGAAGTCGGAACAGCGCATCGACGGCAATCAGGAGTTTATCGGGCAGGGTCTGTCCAATCTGGTGGGCAGCTTTTTTTCCAGTTATGCATCCTGCGGTTCGTTCAATCGCAGTGGTGTGAACTACGCGGCGGGCGCGAAGACGCCATTAGCCACGGTGTACGCATCATTCATTCTGCTTTTCGTGCTGCTGCTGGTCGCGCCGCTCGCATCTTACCTGCCGACTGCGGCAATGGCGGGCATCCTGTTCCTGGTGGCTTGGGGGCTGATCGATTTTCATCATATTTCCAGCATCGGCAAAACGAGCCGCTCCGAAACGGTGATCTTGTGGGTGACCCTGCTGGGTACGCTGGTCGATCTGGAAAAAGGCATCTTTTTCGGCATTCTGCTGTCGCTGGTCATCTACCTGTTTCGTGTATCGCGCCCCAATATTGTGCAGGTGGTGCCGGCAAAAGAAGAGGGGGCTTATCACTTTGTCGGGGCAGAGGATCACCCGCAATGTCCACAGCTCGCTATGGTGCGCTTGAATGGCGCAATTTTCTTCGGCGCGGTGGACCATGTGCAGAATAGCCTGCTGAATATAGACGAGGTTGAGCCACAGAAGAAATCGGTGATGATCGTCGCCCGCGGCATCAGTTTTGTGGACGTGGCTGGAGCCGAAATGCTGGCACAGGAAGCACGTCGGCGTCGCAAGATGGGCGGCGGTTTGTATTTCTATCGCTGCAAGGAAGATATCTACAAGTTTCTGCGCAAATCCGACAAACTTGACGATATCGGCATAGGCGGGTTTTTCCCGACCATGTCGAACTGGATCAAGCCGATCTACTCCACGCTTGATTCCGATATCTGCAGCAAATGCACGACGCGTATCTTCTCTGAGTGCCACGCCAATCTTCCGAACGGGGAATCCCGTTCCCCTCACCTCAATCCTCTCCCGCAAGCGGGCGAGGAGGCGAACGTGAAAAGCAATCTGTGAATTCTGGGGAGCCGAGGAAAAAATGAACAACCGTTTGACGCGCTTCCTGCCTTTTCTTTCCTGGTGGCCGTTGAGCGGCAAGAGTGTCAGAACCGATCTGCTTGCAGGTGTCACCGTGGCGCTGGTGCTCATTCCGCAATCCATGGCCTATGCGCAGTTGGCCGGAATGCCTGCCTATTACGGACTGTACGCGGCGTTCCTGCCCGGAATCGTCGCCGCCATGTGGGGCTCGTCGGCGCAACTTGCCACGGGCCCGGTCGCCGTTGCTTCGCTGTTGACTGCGTCGGCGCTGGCACCACTCGCTGCCACCGGTTCTGAACAATTTATCGCACTGGCGATCCTGTTGGCGCTGCTGGTCGGATTGATCCAGCTCGGGCTGGGAATCTTCAAATTGGGTGTGGTGGTAAATTTTCTCTCGCATCCGGTGATCGTCGGCTTTACCAATGCTGCCGCAATCATCATCGGCCTTTCGCAGATCAACAAATTGTTTGGCATCTCAATGGGGCGCAGTGAGCATTTCCTGAATGATGTTTGGGGGGCGTTGCAGCTGATCGGGGAGACACACCTGCCAACTTTGATGATGGGGCTGGCCGCTTTCGCCCTCATGTGGGTACTAAAGAAATTTGTCCCGAAACTGCCCGGTGTTCTGATCGCAGTGACGATCACCACGGTTGCCAGCTATATGATCGGTTTCGAGCATAACGGGACAAGCCGGGTCGAATACATCATGGATAGCGAGGTTAGTCGCCTGGCAAACGAGTTCATGAAGACCGAAGCCAGTATCAAGTTGTTGAACGAGCATATCGGCGAGCATACGGTCGAACTCAAAGAATTCAAGAAGCAGGGCGAAAACAGCCAGCGTGTCGCGGCCCTCCGCTATGACATTGAACTATTGCAGCTGGAGTTGCTAGATGCCGAAAATGAGAATCGCAAGATCGCGCGGTCCTTGCGCAAATTCATCTTCGAACAGGTTCCTGCCAGCGATACGCAAACTGCCAGACTGTATCTGACCGGACAGGTGCCGCAGGGCGAAAAATCCGACGGATATCGTTGGCGCATCAAGAAGGTGAACAAGGGCGAATTGAAGCTGGTAGGTGGCGGGGAAGTTGTGGGCAGCATCCCCTCCGGTTTACCCGGCGTCGGCATACCGAAAATGAGCTGGGAAATGGTGATGTCTCTCCTCTCCAGCGCGCTGGTGATCTCGCTGGTGGGCTTCATGGAGGCGATCTCCATTGCCAAAGCCATGGCCGCCAAGACCAAACAGCGCATCGACCCCAATCAGGAACTAATTGGTCAGGGCATCTCCAATATTGTTGGCAGCTTGAGCCAGTCTTTTCCCGCCAGCGGTTCATTCTCGCGCTCGGCGGTAAATCTCAACGCCGGGGCGTTCACGGGGTTGTCCAACGTTTTTGCCGGGCTGATTGTGCTGGTCACGCTGCTGTACCTTACTCCGCTGCTGTACCACCTGCCACAGGCAGTGCTGGCTGCGGTGATCATGATGGCTGTCATCGGTCTGGTCAATTTCAAGGCTATTGCGCATGCCTGGCACACCCACAAGCATGACGGCATCGCATCCATCGTAACCTTTGTGGCCACGCTGGCCTTTGCACCGCACCTGGATAACGGCATCATGGTGGGAGCCGGACTGGCAATCATCCTCTATCTGTACCGCACCATGAAGCCGCGCGTGGCTATCCTCGGGCGCCATTCAGACGGCTCGTTGCGTGACTCAAAAGTACACAATCTGTCGGTGAGCGAAAATGTCATCGCCATACGCTACGACGGTTCGCTGTATTTTGCCAATGTGTCGTATTTCGAAGACACGATACTTGAAGCGGTATCGCAAAATCCCCAAGCCAAGCACTTGTTGATTGTGTCGGACGGCATCAACCAGCTGGATGCATCGGGAGATGAAGTCGTCCACCACGTGATCGAGCGCCTGCGTTCCAACGGAGTCAGGGTCGTCTTTAGCGGACTGAAAAAGCAGGTGCTGGATGTCATGCGCCATTCGGGACTGCTGAAATACATCGGCGAGGACAATCTCTTTGCGAATGAAGACCAGGCACTGGAATCGATCTATGCGGATGTGCTCAAGGTGAGGCCGGACGCAAAACGTCGGCTGCTGAAACAGCATATCGGTGGTGATGACGGTATCAAAACATGGTTGTAACCAAATATTTAGTTGGGGTTCGTTAATGTCTTCTTCGAAGCACGGTAACAAGGGTCTGGTTCAGGGTTTCAAGGCAACGATAGGTAAGGATGCACTGGCTTCGGTAGTTGTTTTTCTGGTGGCACTACCACTTTGCATGGGGGTCGCGATCGCCTCCGGTGTGTCGCCGATGTCCGGTTTGATCACCGGTATCCTCGGCGGGCTGGTGGTCGGACTGATCGCCGGTTCGCCCTTGCAGGTCAGCGGACCAGCAGCGGGACTGACCGTATTGGTGTGGCAGCTGGTGCAGCATCATGGCATCGCGATGTTGGGCGTGATCGTCCTGCTCGCCGGGTTGTTGCAACTAGCAGCCGGGTTGTTCAAGTTGGGGCAGTGGTTCCGCGCAGTATCGCCTGCAGTCATCCACGGTATGCTGGCAGGAATAGGCGTACTGATCCTTGCTTCCCAATTTCACGTGATGATCGACAAGAAGCCGATCGGCTCAGGCATCCAGAACTTTGCCGGAATACCGGCGGCTTTGGTGGATACGATTTCCGCGAACGGTACTTCCATGCAGGCGCTGTACATCGGCTTGCTGACTATTGTGCTGATCGTGCTGTGGAACATGTTTGCCCCCAGGAAATTGAAGATGCTGCCCGGGCCTTTGCTGGCCGTGCTGGTGGCGGTAATCGTTTCGTCAGTCATGCAGTTGAAGATCAAATATATTCCGGACTTGCTGGCCAATCCCGCGGACATCAACAATATCTGGGCCGCCATTCAATATCCCACGCTGGAGAACCTGCGCAGCGCGCTTGATCCGGCCATCCTGACTGCCGCCGTATCCGTGGCATTCATCGCCAGCGCGGAAACGCTGCTGAGTGCCAGTGCCGTGGATCAGTTGCATCAGGGGCCGCGCACCAAGTACGACAAGGAACTGGTGGCACAGGGAATCGGCAATTCCATCTGCGGAATGCTGGGTGCGCTACCGATGACCGGTGTGATCGTGCGTTCTACCGCCAACGTGGAGGCGGGCGGGGTAACACGTGCTTCAGCTGTACTGCACGGCCTATGGTTGCTGGTGTTCGCAGCCGTGCTGCCGTTTACTCTGAGCTATATTCCCGTTGCCAGTCTGGCGGCGGTGCTGGTTTTCACCGGGTACAAGCTGGCATACCCGAAAGCAGTTCCTGGTTTGCTCAAGTTCGGCAAGAGCGAAGTGGCGATTTACCTCATCACCATCATCATGGTCGTTGCCACCAACCTGCTGGAAGGCGTTCTGGTCGGTCTGGGGTTGTCGTTACTCAAACTGTTGCAGGCGTTCTCGCATCTGGAAATCCGCTGGAACGAGGATTTTGTGCGTAACCGGGTCGAGCTGCATCTGAAAGGGGCCGCCACGCTCATTCGTCTTCCCAAACTGGCCGCCGCGCTGGAGGAGATTCGGCCCGGTGCCGAGGTGCATATTCATTTTGAGCACCTGGATTACATCGACCATGCCTGCCTTGATCTGCTATCCAGTTGGGAAAAACAGCATGAAGTCACCGGCGGTACACTGATCATCGAATGGGAAGAACTATCGTCGAAATTCCATCAGCGCCGTACTGGAGCGCAAAAAAGCTTCGTACGCGTAGTGACATGATTGGTTTCCAGGCTACGCCCGAGCGGAGATGCCGGTTGCTCAAGTAGCCCGGCCACTTTGGCCAGATATGGCGACCGGACAAGGGAATAGATTGTGCAGGTTCAAGCCGATACGAGTCGATTGGCAACTTGTGCCATAAATCATATATAAGTATATGATGTTGTTGCCGAGAATGGGCGGCTTGCCAGATAACCCCAATGGGCTATTCTGGTCCCCCTTCGTGGCTATGGACGCTCATGGAGTGAATATTCCTATAATGCAACTCAAGTTTTGTGCGGAAACGCACTTTTTCGATAAATAGATCTGATAACTCACGGGAGATGAAACAATGAATTTCGACAAAGAATTGAACGCACGCGGTCTGTCCTGCCCTTTGCCTATCGTGAAGACCAAAAAGTCTTTGAACGACATGACCAGCGGCCAAGTGCTCAAGGTCATTTCGACCGACACCGGCTCCGTAAAGGATATGGCTGCATTCGCTGAGCAGACCGGCAATCCGCTGTTGGGCCAGGAAGAGGTCAACGGCGAATTCGTGTTTTACATGAAGAAGAAATAATCAAATTTCCTTCAACCGATCATATTAAGGGGCAAGAGTATGGCAAACAAGAAAATGGCGATCATCGCCACCAAGGGCACACTGGATATGGCTTACCCGCCGTTTATTCTGGCGTCCACCGCTGCCGCACTGGGTTACGACGTGCAAGTGTTTTTCACTTTCTACGGCCTGCAACTGCTGCGCAAGGATCTGTCCGATGTGATGATCAGCCCGCTGGCCAACCCCGCAATGCCGATGCCCGTGCCGATGCCGGTCATGGTGCAGATGCTGCCCGGTATGGAATCCATGGCGACCATGATGATGAAGCAAAAGCTCAAGAAGCACGGCGTCGCCTCTCTGGCAGAGTTGCGCGACTTGTGCCTGGAAGCGGATGTGAAGTTCATCGCTTGCCAGATGACAGTCGATTTGTTCGAGTTCGACAAGAGCGAGTTCATCGACCAGGTTGAATACGGTGGTGCCGCTACATTCTTGGGCTTCGCCGGAGACACCGACATCTGCCTGTTCGTATAAGGCGGAAGTCGCAGCAAGAGCAAGAGGATGTTACACCGCGGGATGCCATTGGGGCATCCCGCACAATTCGGGAGAGAGAAGCAATGAGAATCAATAAGATCGCAGCTTCGATGTTTACACTGGGCATGGCAGCAACGCCATTTGCCTATGCTACTAATGGTATGAATCTGGAAGGTTACGGCCCGGTCGCTGAAGCGATGGGCGGTGCTTCCATGGCTTATGACAACGGCGTTGCCGCGGTCATGAACAATCCGGCCACGCTTGGACTGATGGAAGATGGCGCCAGCCGAATCGGCGGGGGGGCGGGCGTACTTGCGCCGAACATCACATCCAAGATGCCCGGTGCATCGGTTAAGTCCGATGCCACTGCGTTCTACATGCCGGCAGCGGGTTATGCCCACCGGTCCGGGAAGTTCACCTATGGCGCGGCTGTATTCTCGCAAGGCGGCATGGGTACCGAGTATGCGGCAAATTCATTTATGGCTGCACTTTCGGGCGAGAAGGTTCGTTCTGAAGTAGGCGTCGGTCGCTTCATCGTTCCTTTGGTCTATCAAGTGGACGACAAGTTGAACATCGGTGGTAGCGTGGATTTTGTCTGGGCTGGCATGGACTTGAAGATGGCTTTGTCTGGCGCAGACTTCATGAGTATGGCGAGTGGAACCTCTGCTTATGGAAGCGCTAGTGGAACTATGGTTCAAGCACTAAGTGCCGCAGTTGGTGGTGGCATGCCAATGCCGACTTGGGCACGCATTGACTTTTCCAATAGCAGTGCGTTCACCGGTCAGGCAAAGGGGGACGGTTTTGCGTTCAAGCTTGGCGGAACATATAAGCTCGACAGCCAATTAACTTTGGGAGCGACTTTCCACAGCAAGACATCGATTGGTGATCTCACAACTACAGGAGCTTCAATGTCGATGGGCGTTCCTGGTATGGGAACAATACCCATTACCGGTAGTGTTTCAGTCCATAATTTCCAGTGGCCACAAACCTTCGCAATGGGCGCTGCTTACAAGGTTAACGATCAGTTGTTGCTGGTTGCCGACTACAAGCGCATAGGTTGGAAAGATGTCATGAAGAACTTCAGCATGACCTTTACGGCAAATGCGACTCAGGCTGGACCAGCAGCTTCATTTGGCGGCAAGGGCGTAGACATGGTCCTGAACCAAAACTGGGATGACCAGAATGTGATCCAGCTCGGAGGTGCGTACAAGACGACCGATGAACTCACGCTGCGCGCAGGTGTCAATATCGCCAACAATCCTATTCCCGACAAGTTCATGAATCCTTTGTTCCCGGCGATTGCCAAGAACCATTTGACCTTGGGATCAGGCTATGCCGTTACCAAGCAATCGACTGTGGATTTCTCTTACGTTTACGTACCAAAGGTATCTGCCACCAACGGATCAGGCGTAACAGTGGACTTTGCTGGGTATAGCGCACAGCTTGTCTATGCTTATGTGTACTAAGTAATACGGAGTTAACGCTCTAGATCAAGCCCGCCACTTGTGGCGGGCTTTTTTATGGCACTTTCTGAAAGTGAAGCAATTTGATGAATCAGTATATTCGCGGGAAAGGGGCGCGGTTCTTGAGGTACTTGGAAATGCTGGCTTGAGTTGAGTGATGAAAACTCTTTACGAACCTTCGCTGCTTTTCAATTGAAGTATCAACTGTGTAAGTTCTGCCGCGGAGTTGATGCCGAGCTTCGACTTCAGGTTCTGGCAATGAACCTGGACCGTACGTTCCGAAATATACAGTCTCATACCGATGGCTTTGTAAGGCAATCCTTCGACAACGAGGCGGGCAACTTCCATTTCACGCAGGGTTAGTTTGTTAAGCCGTTCAGACAGCATCGATTTCGTCGCGTTGTCCTTGTGACGTTGGAGGTCGCGTCTCACGGCCTGGCTGACGGCATCCAGCAGGGTCTGATCCTTGAACGGTTTCTCGATGAAGTCGCAGGCACCGTGCTTCATCGCCTGAACAGCTATCGTGACATCGGCATGACCGGTCAGGAAGATAACCGGCAATTGTATGTTCTGTTCATTGAGACTCCGCTGCAGTTCCAACCCGCTCATCAATGGCATGCGGACATCCAGGATCAGGCATCCGGGGTGGGTGATCCCGGGCAATGCCGCCAGGAATGCTTCTGCAGATTCAAATGGCACGACCCGCCAGCCCACTGATTCAAGCAGGAACACCAAAGCCTGTCTGAGCGAGGCATCATCATCTACAACGATGACTTGTGGGGGCAGGCAATCATTCGTCATCTCGGTATTCCGGCAGATTGAGTTGGAAAACAAGTCCGGGAGCAGGGGTGCCGGGGGAGACACTTAGTTTGCCGCTGTGTGCTTCGGCGATGCTTTTGCAGATGGCCAAGCCAAGACCGAGGCCATCCGGTTTGGTAGTGAAGAATGGCTCAAACAAATGGGCCAGCGTGTCGGCAGGAATTTGCGGGCCGTGATCGGCAACTGCAATGGTCATGTCGTTTCCTGTTCGATCAAGGGTGATGTCGATCATGCGGTTTTCCGCTGAAAGACTGCTCATGGCATCCGCCGCATTTTTCATCAGGTTGATCAGCACTTGTTGCACTTGCTGATGATCGGCCTTGAGCATT
This sequence comes from Sideroxydans sp., assembly GCA_043744345.1. GTDB lineage: Bacteria > Pseudomonadota > Gammaproteobacteria > Burkholderiales > Gallionellaceae > Sideroxyarcus. Next base: position 15,926 of record JAYTUW010000059.1, read on the forward strand.
TTACCAGCAGGCAGGCGGTTGTCTAAAGTCACCGGAGGGGAGCCCGGCAACATGGTCGAGAATATATCAATGGCTTCACTGACTGTTTCGGCTATCGGGCGATATTCGCTGGCCGCCATACGCTTGCGGGCAAAAGAGCGTACCTGGCGAATGACTTTGTCCGCACGGACTGTCTGGGCAACGATCTCCCGGTTCACTTTGCTTACCATTTCGACATTGACTTGCCCGGAGGCACAGTTTCTTTCCAACCCCTGTGCATAGGTGGCAATGGTCGCCAAGGGTTGATTGAGTTCGTGGGCCAGAGAGCTGGTCATCTCTCCCAGAATGGAGAGTCGTGCCATATGTTCGGTCTTTCTTTGCAACTCATAGGCATTGGCTTGGGATTCCCGCAATTCGATGGTACGTCGCCTGACCAGAATCTGTACCCGGATGAAATGTACAGAAACCCCGACAGCGACGAGCAGCGCGATCAGCAGGTAAGCGCGGTAATTCCTGATCAGTCCGCGCAGGCTGGTGGTTCTAAGGTCCGTGTACGGGCCAATCATCAATTCATGATCGAGCTCCATAATGGATTGATAGTCGGCGGGGATACTCCAGGACAAACCCATGCTTGAAGTGGGCATGGAGAGCAGGGTGACGGCCACTTTCTTGGCTAGATTCTCATCCGTGCCCCGTGTCGCAGCCAAAGGCCAGTCGGGGTAGAGCCGGGTTGAAGATGCGCACTTGAAGCCCGATGCCGGAATGGGCGACAGCACTTTGAAATCGGCAAGCTGTAGTTTGCCCTGCTTTGCCAAGTGTTCGATCAGACAAGTGCGCACGATTGCGACATCGGCTTTGTTGGAGCGCAGGGCATCGATCGCCTGGCTCATGGGGAATCCCACATACACCATGTGAGCATCTCCGGCTTCAAGGTCTATGCCGGCGTGCAGCAGCTCCCGTGCGGCGGCGAGATATCCGCCAAAAGCATCATTTGCAACAACAGCGATACGCTTGCCACGCAAGTCGGAGAAACTTGCCACATCATTGCGGGAGGCCATTGTCAGCACTGTGGAACCCAGTGCCTTCTCGGGTGATGCCGCTTCTGGCAACATGATAGTGGCGATGCGCTGTATCCCGAATTCGGTCGCGAGAGAAACGTACTGGCTGCCATTGGTGAGGATGAAACCCAGCTCTCCTTTGCGTACACCCTCGCGCAAACCGTTGCCATCCAGTGATCTTATTTCAAAGAGGTATCCCGGAATGGCCATCGCAAGCCGCGACTGGATATCTTTCCAATTGACGACTTCGCCGTCCAGCTCCCGGTAGGACAACACCCCGATTCGCACTGTGGTCAAATCGGAAGATGCGGCGCATGGCGCGAATGAGATAAGCAGCGTCACGATGAAAAAGCGCACAAACATGGGGATGCAGGTCATGAACAATAGGCCTCTTTTGGCTATGGGCAAGTGCGTCTGAATTATACCCGCCGGAATGCCATGAACTGCCACTACGCACAAGTGCGTAGTCCGCTAATCGAACATGCCAATATTATTCTGTGCAATGAAGCTTTATCTTGCCAACATCGCTGCTTGAGAGCCATCATGCAAATGCTGCAAGTGATGCCTGTTGTTGCAGCGACCTGCTTCCTGATGGAACCGGGCCGAAAAAAGCAATTCTTTATAACAGTTAAATTTCTAACGGGGAAAAGGATGATAAACAGAACAGGGCATGAAGTGATCAACATGGAGCGCCGCAATGCATTCAAGACCGGGGGAGGCCTCGGTCTGCTGGCATTGTTCGGCGCGTTTGGTTTGTTGAAACCAGGCAGCGCGCAAGCCGAGTGGAACAAGAGCGCATTTTCATCCAAGGCAATGGACGAAGCTTTGGCCGCGATGGGTGTTACCAATGCGGAGATCAACGCTACCGCCATTCAACTGACGGTCCCCGAGATTGCCGAGAACGGATCTGTTGTTCCGGTCACTGTCGCCAGCACGCTCTCCAACGTGGAACAGATAGCGATCTTTGTCGACAAGAATCCGAATGTGATGGCCGCCAATTTTGTGTTCCCCGCCGGAACCGAGGGCATGGTCACGACACGCGTCAAGATGGGGCAAACATCCAGTGTCGTCGCGGTGGTAAAAGCCAACGGAAAATTCTACCGCACCGCGAAAGAAGTCAAAGTGACTGCAGGCGGCTGCGGCGGTTAATGTCCGGCGCGGGTACAACTAATTCGATTTGAGGTGAAAAATGGGCAATCCAATGAAGATTCGCGCCGCTGTCAAAGATGGTGTGACTGAAGTCAAGATTCTGATGCAACACGATATGGAGACCGGCCTGCGCAAAGATGCCGAAGGCAATCTGATCCCGGCCTGGTTCATCACCGAGGTTAAGGCGCAATATCAGGGGCGCACCGTGCTGGAAGCACAGTTCGGACAATCCGTATCCAAGAACCCCTATCTTTTGTTCCGTTTCAAAGGCGGGGCAGTGGGCGAAAAGATCAGCGTCAATTGGGTGGACAACAAGGGCGACAGCCGTTCGGACGAAGCGGCGATCACCGCTTGATTCCAAACAGGCTGCGCAGTGTGCGGTCATTTATTCCTTGGGGGATACAGATGAATATCAGCAACGTAAGCAAAATGATTCTGGCGCTGTCTTTCGCGACCAGTTATGCGGCAGTGGCAGCTGAAGCCGAGATTTCAGATTCTGACCGGATCGCGCAATATCGCGAAATGATCAGCGACGGCAATCCGGCCGATTTCGACGAGATGGCCGGCGAGGAGTTGTGGAAGAAGCCGGCCGGTCCGAAAAAGGCAACGCTGGAAAAGTGCGACTTGGGCAAAGGAGCGGGTGTGGTGAAGGGTGCGTATGCAGAAATGCCGCGCTACTTCAAGGATACCAACAAGGTGCAGGATCTTGAATCGCGCCTGATGACTTGCATGAGCACTTTGCAGGGTATCCCGGAAGAAGAGATTGCCGCCAAGCCGTTCAACACCGAGCAGAAGAAATCGGACATTTCCTCGCTGACGACTTATGTGGTGGGGCAGTCCAAGGGCATCAAGATGGCTGTTTCGGTCAAGCACCCCAAAGAAAAGGAAGCCTTTGAGATTGGCAAGCGCATTTTCAATTACCGTGCGGGTCCGTATGACTTTGCCTGCTCGACTTGTCATGCCACCAGCGGTCTGAGAATTCGCATGCAGGACCTGCCCAACCTGAACGTTGCGAAAGATGCACAAGCTGCTTATACCAGCTGGCCCGCTTATCGAGTTTCGCAGGGTTTGACGCGTTCCTTCCAGTGGCGCCTGAACGACTGTTTCCGTCAACAACGTTTCCCCGAGCCCAAATTCGCTTCCGAAGCGACCATCGCCTTGACCATGTTTCTTGCGGTCAATGCCAATGGTGCCGAGTATGCGGGTCCGGGTCTGAAACGCTAGGAGGAACGAACATGAACGCAAAAATGATATTTGGAATATGTGCAACTTTGAGCCTTTCAACTGCGCTGCCGGTTCAGGCCGAGGATATGGATGCAAAGGCAACCGCAATCATCAAGCGCGATTTCCGTGACAAGGGCATCGCCAAGGCTGATCGTGTAAACCAGGATGATCTGCAGGCCGCGTGCAGTAAGTATATGGATGATGTTCCCGTGGACATGAAGGTCAAACTGGAAGACGAACAGGCCAAGTTGATCAAATGGCCTGCCGATGGCAACTTGATGGGGGATTGGAAAGCCGGGGAAAAATTGGCACAAAGCGGCAGGGGAATGACCTGGAGCGACAAGGCAGAAGATCCGGCCGGAGGCAATTGCTACAACTGCCACCAGCTTTCTTCCAAGGAGATCGCCTACGGCACCATCGGCCCCAGTCTGCTGAATTACGCCAAGAAACACGGCTCACCGGAAAAAGCCCAGCGTCGTGCCTATGGTCGAATCTACAACGCCAAAGCTTACGCGGCCTGCGCCAACATGCCCCGATTCGGACACATGGGCATCTTGAGCGAAGCACAGATCAAGGACTTGGTGGCGTTGCTGATGGATCCGGAATCGCCCGTCAATAAATAGCCCGCACTGTACTGCCTCTTGCCGCAAGGTGAGAGGCAGCTTATCACCCACACCCGGCGCCAGTTACGGGCATGTTGTTAGAGAAGGAAATTCCATGGACATGAATCGTCGCGAGTTTCTGCAAATGCTGGCTATCGCATCGGCGGGAGGTTTCCTGCTGAAGAACAGCGAAAGTTATGCGGCCGCAGATCGTTTGTATGACTTGCCAAAGTACGGCAACGTCAGTCTGCTGCACATCACCGATACCCATGCGCAACTGAACCCGATGTATTTCCGCGAGCCGGAGATCAACCTCGGCGTGGGCGCCATGAATGGCCTGCCACCGCATCTGGTTGGCAATGCATTGCTCAAGCACTTCGGCGTCAAGCCGGGCACTGCCGAAGCGCATGCCTATACCAGCCTGAACTATATCGACGCAGCCCGCACCTACGGCAAGGTGGGCGGCTTCGCGCATCTCGCGACGCTCGTCAAACAGATACGCGCATCGCGTCCCGGCTCATTGTTGCTGGACGGAGGCGATACCTGGCAGGGTACCGGACAGGCGTTGTGGACCAACGGGCAGGACATGATCGATGCCTGTCTCGAACTTGGTGTGGACGTGATGACCATGCACTGGGAATGCACCTACGGCGCGCAACGCATCAAGGAGGTGGAAGAGGGCGCGTTCAAGGGCAAGATGGATATCGTCGCTCAGAACGTGAAGACCACCGACTTCGGCGACCCCGTGTTCAAGCCTTACGTCATCAAGGAGATCAACAAGATTCCGGTGGCCATCATCGGGCAGGCTTTCCCGTATAGCAGCATCGCCAATCCGCGCTATTTTGTGCCCGACTGGTCGTACGGAATCCAGGATGAGAACCTGCAACTCGTCATTGACGAAGCGCGCAAGAAGGGCGCACAGGTCGTGGTGCTGTTGTCGCACAACGGCATGGATGTCGATCTTAAACTGGCTTCACGTGTCACCGGTCTGGATGCCATCCTGGGTGGACATACGCATGACGGTATTCCCAAGCCCATCCCAGTGAAGAACAGCGGCGGCACTACACTGGTGACCAATGCCGGTTCCAACGGCAAGTTCCTCGGCGTGCTGGATTTTGAGGTCAAAGCGGGCAAGGTGTCTGGCTTCCACTACAAACTGCTGCCGGTGTTTTCCAACCTGCTGGCGGCAGACAAGAGCATGACTGCCTTGATGCAGAAGCACCGCGCACCCTACGAAAGCAAACTCTCCGAAAAACTGGCGACCACCGACGGCCTTTTGTACCGCCGCGGTAATTTCAACGGCAGCTTCGATCAGGTGATACTCGATGCGCTGATGAAGGAAAAAGATGCGCCGATTGCGTTCTCGCCGGGTTTCCGTTGGGGCACTTCGCTGTTGCCGGGCTCGTCCATCACCATGGAAGACGTGCTCAACCAAACGGCCATCACCTATCCATACACCACCGTCAGCGAAATGAGCGGCGCGCAGATCAAAACCATTCTGGAAGACGTGTGCGACAACCTGTTCAATCCCGATCCTTACTACCAGCAAGGCGGCGATATGGTGCGCGTGGGCGGGCTGGAATATACCTGCGAGCCGAACGCCAAGATGGGCGAGCGTATCCAGGACATGCGACTGGATGGGAAATTACTGGATGCCGCGAAGACGTACAAGGTCGCCGGATGGGCGCCGGTTTCGGAAGCTGCACGCGATAAGGGTGGCGAGCCGATCTGGGATTTGGTTGCACGGCATTTGCGTGCAGAAAAAGTCGTCAAGGTCACCCAACCCAATGTGCCCAAGCTCAAGGGGATTGCAGGCAACCCTGGCATAGTCTGATTCAAAGAGGTTCCCCCCTTTGTAAAAGGGGGGCTAGGGGGGATTTGAGGGAGCAGCTTCCAGTTTTCCGCATTTTAAATCCCCCTCAATCCCCCTTTACAAAGGGGGAAGTGGGAGGCACGCCTTGCTCAGCTTGCCCTCCATAAAAGGCTCATTCAACAAGTTCTCGGCTTTGTCAGAGAATATTTAACGTATCAAGGAGGTTACATGAAGCCGTTTCGTATATTCATTGCATTGACGCTGGCCATGCTGGCGCAATTTGCTTTCGCCGCCGATCCATCCGGCCTCACCTACACCGACGTCAAACTCCAGATCGCGCGCATCCAGGTTCAGGACAGCGTCAGTTTCGACGACGCGGTGGAATCGCTCAAGCTGCGCGCCAATCAGCACAACCTCAAGTTCGTCGGCGTGAATGCGCTGTACAAGGAAATCGAAGCGCTGACCGGGAAGCCGTCCAAACGCATCGAGATATTCAACTTCTGCGACGGGCTGACCGCCAACAAGATGCTGCAAGCTGATCCGCAGATGATCGCTTTCATGCCTTGCCGTATCGCGCTGATCGAAGACAAGGACGGGAAACGCTGGGTCATTTCCATGATGATGGATCTCAAGATGATTCAGGCAATGCCACCCGAAACCCGCAAGAGTGCGGAGCATGTCATGGAAGCGATGAAAGACATGATGGTGGCGGCAAGTAAAGGCGATTTGTAGGTTAGCCCATCTTAAATAAAGGAGGCCCAAAATGAAAAAATTATCCGGTCTGAAGAATGTTGCAGTATTCCTTGTGTTTGCCTTTGCACTCTTTTCGCCCTGCTTGCATGCGGCGGATACTCACGAAAATGTCACCGCCCCGGCTCGTACGCGTGTCGTTTTCCAGATCAGTGACGACGATGCAAAGAAGTGGAACCTGGCGTTGAATAACGTCAAGAATGTCCAACAAGAACTGGGCGCGGCCAACGTCGATATTGAAGTAGTCGCTTATGGCCCCGGCATTGGCATGCTCAAATTCGAATCATCCGTCGCCGAACGTGTCGATGAGGCCGTCAAGTCCGGAGTGAAGATCGTAGCTTGCGAGAACACCATGAAAGCGCAAAAGCTGGGGAAGGCGGACATGATGTCCAGTATTGGTTATGTACCGGCCGGTGTGATCGAAATCATCCGAAAGCAAAATGAGGGATACGCGTATATCCGTCCCTGAACCATTTTTGATCAAATTGTCGTCCCGGCGTTGCGGTAATTATTGTGTTTATTCAACAAGATGTGTGAACTTTTGCCTGATCTGTACAAATGTTTCGGCTCGGAATGTTTTGAGCAGGATCTGCTTTTCTGATACCTTCCCCAATCTGTGGTTATTGTTCGATTTCTGCCAATCTGCAAATTGACGGAACTTGAGGGAATATTTTGAAAGCGATTCAAAACACAAGCGAGAAGGAAGCTGTTACCGCTCTGGGCATGGTCAAATCGGCTATCCTGGAAGGTGGCTATGATGATTTGGCATTGGCTGCCGAGAAACTTGCCGGGCTCATCAGGGAGCAGAATTCTCACACCAAGGATAAACCTGTATCCGCCCTGGCCAGGACATTGATCGCGGTTGCCAATATTCTCGCTTCGGACAAGCAGTATTTGCACGAGGCGATTTGGTCCTATATTGAAGTCGCACGCCACACAGCCGGCAAAGACGAAGAACTCAACAAACAATCCATAGGCTGTATTCTCGACAAGGCAGAATCACTGCCCTCCTCAGAAGACCGAATCGAAGCCTATCAACTGGCTCTGGACGAGGCACCCGCATCCAGTCCAATTGCCATGTTGGCTGAACACAAGGCCAAGGAGCAGCACGATCCCTCGTATTTCAGGATGAGACATCCAACCGAGAAACCCCGGCTTGAAGAGTCGGTAGTTGAGGGTGACCTGAAGTCCATTTCGGGTGATGGCATCAACCTGGTTATCCGTCATCAGGCACCGACTGGCGTCATCTATTATTCCGTTGTGGTGACCCGCGCGTTTTCACGCGAGAAACTCACCCAGGTCGGGGTTCAGAATGCGCAGGAAATGGTGCGCACAAAAGTCGATAATGTATTCGACCGAATATTGATTCCGGAAAGCAGACTCTCACCGCAGACCCAGCGTGACATCGATTTCATGTTGCGCCTCAGGGATTGCGGTATACACGTCGATGCGACCCGCGGCCGCACACGAGGCGCGGACGGCGCGGTCAGCGGATACAGGATCTCGGAAGGCGCCAATCCGGACCGGATGCGGTATATGGGGTTGGATGCCCATGCCATCATTCCACAAGACGGGAAGATCTCTGTTCCCATTGAAAAAATAAAATTTCATGCAGATCCTGCTTTGATCGGCAAATGGAACTGGTTGCCTGCCGGAAACGGTGCGATGAAATCCTGCGTCCCGCTGGATGCGCGGTCTGCAGTAATACAAGCACTTCAGACCCACGGAATTTCCCCCAGCGAAGCCAAACCAGGCTCTGAGGAGAATGAGTACTTGGTGGTTGAGAAGGACGCCAGAGGCCGGTTGAAGAACATCATCCATCAGCATATTCTTCAGGAAAGAAGCAGGAACCTGCTAAATTTTGCTGAAGCTCTCCCCGCGTTCGCAAACGATATAGCTGTCGCGGCTTACAAGGATGCGTGCGGCTTTATCTTCGGACTGCGCAACAGCAGGTAACGAAGACCTGTTGTAAGTAGTCCACCCGCGATATTCCCGCTTTTCTATTCCCATTCCAGCTTCGGAAATATCAGCGCGACATTGCGTCGATTGACGATGTCGAACAACACCCATTTACGCTGTTCGGACAGTGCTGCGGTCGTGGTGGTCTGCTCCATGCTGTCGCCGCGTTTGATGGCTGCACGCACGTCCGACAACAGAACGGATAAATAGCGTTTCTCGTCGTCCAGCGACTGGCCAGGGTTCGCTGATTCCTTTCCATGGCCCGGAACAACGCGGTCAGCATGCAGTTCGCGCAGTTGTTCGATGACTTCAAGCCAGCCCGGGATGTCACCATCGATCGAAGGCGTGCGTTCGATGAACAGCAGATCCCCGGTCCACAAAGTATTGCTGGCGGAATCAAGTACGGTGATATCCGCGGATGTGTGCGCGACAGGATATGCAGCCAAACGCAAGGAGCGTCCGCCGAGGTCGATCTCGAAACGGTCGGCAACTGTCAAAGCAGGGGGGATCAGTTCGGTGCCCGCCGCATCCGCCCCCACCCAGAGTGGCTGATTGCGCAAGTACGCGTCTTTGCGCTGCATCATGAAACCGGCGAGTCTCTCGTGTCCCACGAAAACGGGATGATCACGCTTGAAAGCGGCATTGCCCAGAACATGGTCCGGATGGCCGTGGGTGTTGATCACGTACAGGATGGGTAGTCCGGTGACTTTGCGTATTGCCTCGCGCAACCGGTTGGCGGTCTTGGGCGAGCCGCCAGTATCGATCACCGCCACGCCCTTGGTCCCGACGACAAAGCTGATATTGCAGATATCCCCGCCATAGCCCGCACTTATGTCTTTGTGTTCACCATGGTGGACGAACACCCCGGGAGCGACCTGTGATACCGGCAGTGCATCCGGGTACGCAAACTGGGGAAACAGCATCAACAGCAAAAATAAGGGGTGCATGGATCGCATGGTTGACTCCTGGGATTCGATCGACCGTTTGCAGCGGATATATTCGTTATCTTGCAGTTACACGATCCAGGTAACGCGCCCGATACAGCAAGCACGGCAAATGGGTCGGGGCATCGGTAAATGCAGTTCGGTCGTGAATCAGATTATTGCACAACAGTCTGGTGCCAGGTTCCAAGATAATGCTGAACGTCGTGTGTTGTAGTACATCAGCAGAAATATCCCATTGGATAGCATTGCACACCAAGTTCAAATTGAATTCCGATGTTATGCAAGACTACATATGGCGCGCAGAAAACCGGTGTGAACCAAGTGTGATATGTTTAATAAGGCATTACATATTTACCCCCTACACCTGTGCCCCAGCATGGATGTAGGCAACCTTTCAATTAGCATTGACACGATCCCTCGTCTCCCCTAAAGTTCGCCCCAATTGCAAAACCGCCTTAGGCACATCGCACCGCAAGTACGGAGCGAGGCACACAGCGGGATCCCCCAGAACAGGAGCTGGCGCAAGACGAAAATCCCGTAGCAAAGGGGTAAATCGCCAGCAGCACACCTGTTCGACAAAGGGGAATCACTTGGTTGTACCTACCACTGCATTTTCTTTGCTTAGACACGCAATAGCGTGCCTGAACCGCCTTACCAAATAATTCTAAAACTCTCAATCCGACACCAGTGGTGCCGGAATCAACTTTGCCTATTACACAGAGGACCTATGCGTAACCATCTACTTGCGGCGCTGATTTCTTTACTGGCCATATCCGGCTGCGGAGGTGGGAGTGGCGGGGGCGGTGTTGATAACCGAACAGGTCTGAACATCCCGGTTGGAACGGTATCTGGGACCTCGTTCGACGGCCTGCTCGTCGGTGGCACAGTCAAGGTCTATGACTACACCACCGGCAGCAAAGGAGCAGAGCTCGCGCAAGCGATGACCGACAGCAAGGGGCTATACAGCTTGTCTTTGCAGATTGAATCGCGCCCATTGCTCATCGAACTGACGGGTGGCTCCTACATCGAAGAAGCTGGAGCAAATCATAAAGTCACACTAACAAGTCAAAAATTATCGGCTGTCTCCAACTACACTGCTGGCGCAAACCTGAAAGTCGCGGTCACCTCCTACTCGCATATGGCGAGCGGTTTGGCTGTATATCAGGTCAGTAAAGGGATTGCCGTCGCAACGGCAATTGATAATGCCAACCTGCGTGTGTCTACGCTGGCTGGCGTGAACATTCTGGCGACGGCGCCCAAAGCAATCAACGATGCAGCCAGCGCCAGCGCAACGCTCACCCCCGAATTGAGCTATGGCTTTCTGGCGGGCGCGATCTCGATGTGGACGTATACGCATGCACCTACCGTGGCCGATGCACACCAAACTACCTACACCTCGATCGACTTCTCACAATTACTTTATCAGGATATCTCCGCCGACGGCCTGCTGGATGGCAAAGGCGTAGACAGCACCGGCAGCGTAACCAGCTTGTCTTACGGGACAGTACCGTTGACAACAGAAGCTTTCCGCCTGGGTCTGGCGGTAGCGCTGTTGCAGATGGTCAACGACAAGAACAACAAGACTAGTCTCGACGGTGCCGCCTTGCTGCAATTCGCAAAAGCCTATGCAGCCAGCACCGACGCGATCTTCAACAGTGTGCCACCTACTTCGATTGCACCACCGGTTGTCGTGGTGACATCGCCCGGCACAGGCAACGTGCTGAACCATACCGTCGGCGTGACTGCGTCCGCGCAAGCAGTGGCCGGAATCCTCTCTGTCGATCTGCTGGTGGATAACAAATTCATTGCGGCTGCGGCCAACCCGGCTTCGCCTTCGGTGCAGTTCGATACCGCAAGTCTGGTCGATGGGCCGCATACATTCGCTATGCGGGCGAAAGACTTGGGCGGCCAGACGACGACCAGCTCGGTTTCGGTGACTTTCAACAACGTCTCCCCCACGATCACCATTACCGCCCCGGCCGCGAACACCCTGGTTTCCGGCACGATCACGGTCTCTGCGACAACCGCATCGGTAGCAGGGCTGTCTAAAGTCGAATTGTTGGTGGGTAGTGTGTTGGTGGCCAATGCCGCGAGCCTAGCTACGCCGTCATTCCAACTGAACACAGCGAACTATGCGGATGGGTCTCAGGCAATCGGTATCCGAACAACTGATGTGGGTGGGCAGGTTGTTATGAGTACGGTGCAGGTGACATTCGTTAACACGTCTCCCATCGTCACGCTAACGAGTCCGGCTAACAATACCTGGGCAAGAAAATTCATTACATTGTCGGGTACGGTTTCTTCTGCAGGAACTATAAGTAGTGTTGAATATATTGCTGATGGTTTGATTGTTGGGCCGTTCGTCGATAAGTCTGCACCTTCGATGCAACTAGATACAACTGCATACTCTGACGGGGCGCATGTGGTGGGTATTCGCGCGACGGATAGCCTTAATCATGTGACAACTACGACCGCCACAATTAAGATCGACAACACGCCGCCGGTAATGACTGGCGTTGTTGTTGGTGCAAGTTTTCCGCAATCTGTATCCGGGAATGCTACAGACAATTACTCGGGCGTAACTACAATTACAGAAATTTATCCATTTGCGAGTGGATCAGTTGCATCGCCTGCTGCCAATGGTACTTATACGGCATACGGCAATACTTTTCGCATTACAGATACTGCCGGTAATTGCAGCGATTACGCATTGCCCAATACAACATTTAATGGAACGTATTGGTTGAGTTCCGCTGGAACAGGGGCTTCACTGTCTCTAACGGTGGCTAATTCCTGCCCGTAATTAATTCCCGCTGGGGCGCACCGTTTTCATTTTCATTGTGCGCCTTTTTTGTCCGAAATTCACCCATTTGAATGAGCTGAAAATATCCGACAGCATTCTTTGCTTCGCACAGGAACACAGCCCAGCCTAAGCGGCGGGCAAGGTGCTGGCCGACATGAACGGCGTCAAGACGAATCCGATTGGGACACGGCCAAGAAAGAGCAATACAGCCAGGTGGGAGACGTTAAGTTCGTATAGTTCGACGGCCATGCCTTCAAGCAGGACGAGCAGGATCATTGCTTGCCCGCTGATGTGCCGGTAGGTGCTTCCGGCAAGAAGCGCTGGCACATTCCGGACTTGCCCATTGTCCCATCTCCCTGGCTGATGCGGCCGAAAATATCGCCAGAAGCCAACCTCAGTCGAGGCTGCATTTTTTCAGGCAAATTTGTGTTTGAGCTAGATGGCTACTATTTGCAGAACGACGTTATTGGGTTGCAATCCTATCCAGATAACGAGCCCGATACAGCAAACGTGGCAAATGGGTCGGGTCATCGGCAAAAGCAGACCGGTCGTGCAGTACATTGTTGCACAACAGTCCGGTGCCGGGTTCCATGCGGGTTTGGAAGATGTGCTGTGAGTCCGAAGATAACAGCCGTTCCAGTGCGGCAACGGCTGCCCGAGTTTTCTCATCATTTTTCCATTCGATGCTGCGGGTGCGGGCGGTGTAACGCATGTGCAGATTGCCTGCCGCATCCAGAGAGAATACCGGACCGCTTTGCGCCGGGCGCACGCCGTCGGTTTCGTCCACCCGTTCCGGAATGGTCATCGCATCCGGCTGCATCAGCGCCCGGATATGCTGCGGGTCTTCGTCGCGCAGCAACAGGTAGGCCATCTCGTGGTCCATCAATCGGTTCTCGCCGCCGCTGCCCGCGTTTCGCACACAATGCAGCACCATGCCGCGGATCGTGCGCTCCGGCGGATTGTAATAGCCGTCGGTGTGCCATTTGATCGGCCTGTCTGTGTAGGGAATGTAGTTCTGGCGCGTGCCATTATCGAAAACGCGGATCTCGGAAATACCATCTTCACCCGCCAGCCAGTTGGCATCCAGATGTGTCAGGTCGAACTGAGCACCCAGAAGGCGCGGGATATCAGTGTCAGCTTCGTGCATGGGACTGATGTAAATCGCCATGTTGCAACGGCGTATGCGTTCGGCAAGGGCGGCATGTTCAGTTGGAGACAGTGCACGGGGATCGCGGACTTCAACGACTAACTCATTCACGGAAGCAGGCGCGGCAGCGAGCTTCCGTTCGTGCCAGCGAAAATATCCTTCAGTATCATTTAGATCGAACGGATTGCTCATTCAATCTCCACTGGATGCGGCGCGCCGCCGTGTCGGTTTGGGTTCGGCCTCATACAGGCCGCGCAGAGTCTTTTCCACCATCTGAATGGCCTCGGGCGCCTCGAAGCTGATCATCTGGTCGATGATCCAGCCACTGTCTGCTTCCGTCATGATCTGGCCGATGCAAAAGGCGAGATAGCGATAAAAGCCATATTCCGGGCCTTTTTCGTCGTAGCCGAAATCGGCATACTCACCAGCGCGCTGGTTGAGCAGGTCGATGAAACTCTGTTTGCAATACGCCTGATTCTCATCCAGCAGCCGGCTGCGGTTCTCTGCAAAAGTCTCCGCCACACGGTTCGCCAGATTGCCGGTAAATACAATCCGGTCTTCTGCAGAGAGTCTGAGATAAGCGATGCGATCTGCCGAGAGAATGAGGAACAGCAGAAATTCGGCGAGAAAGTCGAAATACTGCGGACCAACCTCGATCTCGAATTTGGACTTGCGCGTGTTTTTCAGCGCGTTGTCGGCGATGCGAAAAACGACGAACGCCAGCGCATCCGATATCTCCTGCGGTGTGTGGTCGCGTCCGCCTTTGAACCAATTGCTCTTGATGCGCAAAACTCAGCCTTTGCGGATGTAGAACTCGTGCACGCCGGCCGCTGCATCAACGGTCTCGAGCAAAGTCATCCCGGTGGCCGAAGCCCAGCCCCCAATATCGGTCTGCACGCCGGGACAGTCGCTCACTAATTTCAGCACTTCGCCGCTTTGCATGCCGTTCAAAAGCTTTTTCGCTTCCACGATGGGGCCCGGGCAAACTGCGCCGCGTATATCCAGCGTGACGTTGGCGTTGTGCTCGTGGCTCTGGCCTTTTTTGATGTGGTAGCCGGTTCCGCCGCCGGGCATCTTCTCGGTCTTCAGTATCTGATTGCCGGTCAGCTTTGCCCAGGCGAAAAGGTCGTCCTGAGTGCCTGGACAGTCCGAAACCAGCAACAGTACTTGCCCTGCGGAAAGCTCATCGACCATACGCTTGGCGCCGATGAGCGGTCTGGGGCAGGAGAGCCCCTTCATATCCAGAACTACATTGACCATATCCATTTGATTCTCCAAATTATTAGTAGCCGCCCTTACCCAATGGCTGGGGCAATCCGGCGATTTTCGCGGCTTGCTTGGCGGGGCCGATCGGGAACAGATCGTACAACGCTTTGCTGTCCGCTTCGGGCCAAAATTCATTGATGCCTTTAAGCATATTACGGAAATTCGGGGTGTGGCCGTGCTCTTTGTACTCTTCGCGCATATAGTTGATGACTTCCCAGTGTTTGGGAGTCAGTGCGATGCCTTCTGCCGCCGCGATCACATTAGCCGCTTCTTCGCTATAGTCCGGTTCCAGCAGATAGCCTTCGTCATTGGTTTCCAACTCGTTTCCTGCGATTGTGTATCCCATCGTGCTTCCCTTTCTTCTTCCAGAAAAATGTCACTCCAAACCGGAGATGACCTTATACGGTACGAAAATACCGCAACCAAAACGTCTTTCATTGCCCAAACCCGTGAACTGCACTCGTAACGAGCCTTCCGGGTTCAGGTCGTGCAGTACAAGACTGTATCCCTTGATGGCATGCTCACCGTTCGTGAGCGTGCGACGCTGCCCGCAAATCATATTCGCTTCGACTCCCATCGCAGCCAGAGCGGTTTCGACTTCACCGACGAACACAACTTCGTCATCCGAACCTGTCACCAAGTTTGCATGCAGAGTAGGGTAGTGCTGTATTGCCCTGGTCTTGCTTGAACCAAGCTGAATTTCGACTCCTGCCACCTTCAACTTCTTATGGGCCAGCCTGGATAACTCATCCACCAGTTCAGGCTGGATACGTATCGCCAGTTTGGCGCGTTTGGGTAACAGCATCCCCTCTTTGCTCTCGGCCATGCGTAACGGGATTACACCCGCGTGCTCATCTTTTTCGAGTTGGGGTGCCAGTCTGAGTAATTCACCCCATAAATCATATGGATACGAAACTGGCAAAGGTCCGCCACTGATTTCGAACACGACATCGATCATTTGCTTACTCACTTGCCGCCTTGCTGGGCGGCCCATTCCTGCATGGTCAGAGCCCATTGGGACGCAGTTGCCGAGTCGATGTCGAATATGGTGAAGCGTTTGCCTTCCCGAATGCGAAGGCGCAACATGCTCATTCCACCTTCAGCATGGTCAATTTGCTGCAATTCTATTTGTTGTCCTCCCAAAGGGACATTTATCTTGCACAGTTCGATAATTTTCGCCATATTTGCTCTTTAAATGTAGTTGAATATTGACAGCCGTAGCGACGAACCCTTTGGATGTGGCAAGTCTATCGCCAATAACGCCCTGTTTGGAATACTACTGGGGAAGTGAAAACCACCCCCCTTAAGGGTTACTTTGGATAGTCGCTACGGGTGATGGTTAGGCTTGATGCAGCACCGTACCATGCGGAACCATTAAGAAACCGGGTCGGCAATGTTTGCCAGAACCCGTACGATACCGGAATTCCTGCCCCTCGCCGGGCAAATACAGCGCAACGCGACTTGAAAGGATGACATTATGGCGAAGAAGATGCATAACACTCCGAATCTGGATGAGCTGGAAAAGGGAGAGTGGCCTAGTTTCGTGACCGGACTGAAACGTCTGGCCAAGGAAAAGGACCTCATGGTCGATCTGCTTGGACAGCTCGAAGCCTCTTACAAGACCCGCAAAGGTTATTGGAAGGGTGGCACAGTCGGTGTGTTCGGTTACGGCGGCGGCGTAATCCCGCGTTTCACCGAGCTGAAAAATGCCGATGGCACCCCCCAATTCAAGGACGCGGCCGAATTCCACACGCTGCGCATCATGCCGCCCCCTGGCATGCACTACGATACAGCCACGCTGCGCCAATTCTGCGATATCTGGGAAAAGCACGGTTCCGGCCTGATCGCGTTGCACGGCCAATCCGGCGATATCATGTTCCAGGGCTGCACCACTGAAAACGTGCAAAAAGCCTTCGACGAATTCAACGAGATGGGTTTCGACCTCGGCGGCGCTGGCCCCGCAGTGCGTACCTCCATGTCTTGCGTTGGCGCTGCCCGTTGCGAACAATCCTGTTACAACGAAGCACAGGCACACCGTGCCGTGCTGAACACCTTCCTGGACGACCTGCACCGTCCTTCTCTGCCGTACAAGTTCAAGTTCAAGTTCTCGGGCTGCCCGAACGACTGTATGAACGCGATCCAGCGCGCCGACATGGCCGTGATCGGAACCTGGCGCGACAACATCCGTACCGACGAAACGCTGGCCAAGAAGTGGTTCGCCAAGCACGGCATGGATGAGCTGGTGAATGACGTGGTGGCACGTTGCCCGACCAAGACCTTCCAGGTCAAGGAGATCGGCAAGATCAAGAAGGGCGAACACACTTCCAGCGTTGCTGTGAGCGCAACTCATGCGATCGAGATCAACAACCAGGATTGCGTACGCTGCATGCACTGTATCAACGTGATGACAGGCGCATTGGCTCCCGGCAAGGATAAGGGCGCAAGCGTGCTGGTCGGCGGCAAGAGCCATCTGAAGATCGGCGGCCTGATGGGCACCGTGGTCATCCCGTTCATCAAGCTGGACACCGAAGAGGAAGTCGAGAAGCTGGTCGATTTCGCACAGCGCACCATCGACTTCTTTGCCGAGAACGCACTGGAGCACGAGCGTACCGGTGAAATGATCGAGCGTATCGGTCTGGCCAACTTCCTCGATGCGATGGAGATCGATGTCGATCCTGCAATGATCAGCTCGCCGCGCATGAACCCCTACGTCCGTACCGACGGTTGGGATGCCGAAGTTGCCAAGATCAACGCCAAAAAGCAAGCTGCCTGAGGAGATAGAAGATGAATGCACCCGTACAGATGCGCAAGCCGAAAGAGACTGGCGTTCCGGACAACAAGAAATACCTGCATCCAGTGCTGGCCAAGAACTTCGGCGACTGGAAATATCACGACCGTCCCCGTCCCGGCGTGTTGCACCACGTAGCGCACAGCGGCGACCAGGTTTGGTCGGTGCGTGCCGGTACGCAGCGCCAGATGGATGTCTACACGATCCGCACCCTGTGCGATATCGCCGACAAGTTCGCCGAAGGCCGCGTACGTTTCACTATCCGCTCCAACATCGAATACATGGTGTCGGACGAGAAGAAGGTTGCGCCGCTGATCTCCGAACTGGAGAAGCACGGCTTCCCGGTTGGTGGTACCGGTAATTCGGTCACCATGATCGCCCACACCCAGGGTTGGTTGCACTGCGACATCCCCGGCACCGACGCTTCCGGCGTGGTCAAGGCGCTGATGGATGAACTGATTGTCGAATTCAAGCGCGAAGAAATGCCGAACCGCGTTCACCTGTCCACTTCCTGCTGCGAGATCAACTGTGGCGGCCAGGCTGACTTGGCCATCATCGTGCAGCACACCAAGCCTCCGGTCATCAACCACGACCTGGTTGCCAACGTGTGCGAACGCCCGGCAGTGGTTGCGCGTTGCCCGGTCGCGGCGATCCGCCCCGCCATGGTGAACGGCAAGCCTTCCCTGGAAATCGACGAAGCTAAATGTATGTGCTGCGGCGCCTGCTATCCCCCATGCCCGCCGATGCAGATCAACGATCCGGAAAATTCCAAGCTGGCGATCTGGGTTGGTGGCAAGAACTCCAATGCGCGCGGCAAGCCCACCTTTATGAAGATGGTTGCCTCCGGTCTGCCCAACAACCCGCCGCGCTGGCCCGAAGTGGGTGCCGCCGTGAAGAATATCATCAGCGTTTACAAGGCGGATGCTCGTCCCTGGGAGCGCATGGCCGACTGGATCGACCGTATCGGCTGGCCGCGTTTCTTCGAAAAGACCGGTCTGCCATTCACCAAGTACCTGATTGACGACTGGCGCGGTTCGCGTAGCAACCTGAATGCGTCGACGCATATCCGTTTCTAAGCGAGGAATTCACTTATGAAATTCGGAATCGTCGTTAATGAAGGTCCATACCAGCATCAAGCCAGCGATTCGGCCTATCAGTTCACCAAGGCCGCTATCGCCAAGGGGCATGAAGTCTGGCGCGTTTTCTTCTACCATGATGGTGTGAATAACGCGTCCAAGCTCACCGAGCCGCCGCAGGATGACCGTCACATCGTGAACCGCTGGACCAAGCTGGCCGAGGAACACAAGGTTGACCTGGTGGTATGTGTCGCTGCAGCACTGCGTCGCGGCATCAAGGAAGAAAACCTGGCTCAGGGTTTCCGCATCTCCGGTCTGGGGCAATTGGTGGAAGCCGGTATCAAGTGTGACCGATTGGTCACCTTCGGCGATTAAGGAGAGACGAGATGAGTGATGCCAAAAAATTCATGTTCGTCAACCGCAAGGCGCCTTACGGAACGATCTACGCACTGGAATCTCTGGAAGTGGTGTTGATTTCCGCTGCATTCGACCAGGATGTGTCGCTGGCTTTTCTGGATGACGGCGTGTACCAGTTGAAGAAGGGGCAGCAGACCAAGGGTATCGAGATCAAGAATTTCTCGCCCGCCTACCGTGCTCTGGAAGATTACGACGTGGAGAAACTGTACGTCGAAAAAGAAGCCATGGAAGCCCGCGGCCTGACAGAGGAAGACTTTCTGGTGCCGGTCAAAGTGCTCAGCCACGCCGAGATGGGCAAGCTGATGGATGAGCAAGACGTGGTCTTGAGTTTCTAAGGGGGCGCAATGTTACATATCATCAATAAATCACCCCTGACCAACGGCTCGTTGGAAAGTTGTTTGAATACGGCAACCGGCGGGGACATCATCCTTATCGAAGACGCCGTCTATGCAGCCACGCGCGGCACAAGTGTCGAATCAAAACTGCGTGCGGCGATAGGGAAATTCAAAGTGTACGTCCTGATGCCGGATCTTGAAGCGCGCGGCTTGGGCGACCGGCTTTTAGATGGAGTATCGCCAGTTGATTATGGCGGGTTCGTCGATCTGACCAGTAACAACAAAACCTGCCAATCTTGGCTGTAGATTGAGCATTGCTTTCCTCGTTCGCTCTTTCTCCCGCTTGCGGGGGAAAGTTGGATAGGGGGAGCTAGATTAAACCTTAGCTACAATTATTTTTTACAAGGAGTATCAAAATGGCAAACATCGAAGTCGGCGGCAAAAGCTACGAAACTGACGAAGAAGGTTATCTGATCAATCTGGGCGACTGGAATACCGAAATCGCGAACTACATTGCACAGACCGAGAGCATCAACATGACCGAACAACACTGGGAAGTCGTCAACTTCCTGCGCGAGTATTTCGAGGAATACCAGATCGCTCCGGCTGTTCGCGTTCTGACCAAGGCTATCGGCAAGAAGCTGGGCGCTGAAAAAGGCACCAGCGAGTACCTGTACGGTCTGTTCCCGTACGGTCCAGGCAAGCAGGCATGCAAGATCGCCGGTCTGCCCAAGCCCACTGGTTGCGTTTAATTCAGGCTTAGGCGATAGGGAACCCTTATGGCGAGCATCGTTTTTGCGATACTGTTTTATCTCGCAACTTTGTTGCTGGTCGTAGGGTTGATCTATCGCATCAACACCTACGCACGTACCCCGTCACCACTGAAAATACCAACCACCCCGGCACCAACAACCACGGGCGGCGTGGTTTTGCGCATGATGCGCGAAGTGGCATTTTTTGAAAGCCTGTTCAAGGCCAATCTGTGGATCTGGGGATTGGGCATGATGTTCCATGCCAGCATGGCATTGGTCGTTCTGCGCCATTTGCGTTATTTCACCGAGCCAGTTTGGGCTTGGGTCGTTTTTATCCAGCCGTTCGGCATGTATGCGGGTATTACCATGCTGCTGGGACTGCTTGGCTTGTGGGGGCGCCGTTTGTTCGTCGAGCGCATCCGCTACATTTCCACACCGTCCGACCATTTGATGCTGCTGCTGCTCATCGGTATCGCCGCTTCCGGCTTGATGATGAAATTCGCAGTCCACACCGATGTGATCGCGGTAAAGAGTTATTTTCTCGGATTGATGCATCTCGACATTCAGGCGCTTCCCGCCGACCTGTTGCTGATCGTGCATCTTTCACTGGTTGCGATACTCCTGGTCGTGTTCCCCTACAGCAAATTGCTGCACGCACCGGGAGTCTTTTTTTCGCCGACGCGCAACCAGAAGGACGATCCGCGTGAGCATCGTCATCTGAGTGCCTGGGCTGCCAAGTTGGAATCGGAGAAATAGCATGGCAGATATCACTGCACCGGCCTACCGTACCATTCCCATCATCCCCAAGCTGAAACCGGGAGCGATGGAAGGGAAGGGGCCATATGTTGCCAGCGACAAGCTCAATGAGGCTATCGGCTTCCCCGGCCAACTGGTTGAGGACTGGCATGATAAAGCCATCGCCAAGATGGGCGAGTTGTTGTCCAAATACCGCTCACTCCGAGTATTCATGGATGCCTGCGTGCACTGTGGCGCATGCTCCGACAAGTGTCATTACTTCATCGGCACTCAAGACCCGAAGAACATGCCGGTGGCGCGTCAGGATCTGATGCGCAGCGTATACCGCCGCTACTTCACTTTACCCGGCAAGTTGTTTCCAAAACTGGTCGGTGCGCGCGATCTGACGCGCGAAGTACTGGACGAGTGGTACAACTATTATCACCAATGCTCGGAATGCCGCCGCTGCTCGGTGTTCTGCCCCTACGGCATCGACACCGCCGAAATCACCATGGCAGCGCGCGAGATTCTCGACTCCGTCGGTTACGGCCAGAAGTACTCCAACGAGATCATTGGCAAGGTCCACAGGATCGGCAACAACCTCGGTCTGCCCGGACCGGCCCTGCTGGATACCCTGGAAGGTCTGGAAGAGGACGTGAAGGAAGCCACCGGCGTCGACGTGCGCTTCCCGATCGATGTGAAAGGGGCCGAAGTGCTGCTGATCACACCGTCAGCCGATTTCTTCGCCGAACCGCATATCGACAGCCTGATCGGTTACGCCAAGGTATTCCATGCCACCGGCACCAGTTGGACACTTTCTTCGATGGCGTCCGAGGCGGGTAACTTCGGCATGTTCATCGGTAATTACGACCAGTTGCGCAAGATCGCTCTGCGTATCCGCGAAGCGGCACTGGAACTCGGCGTGAAGCGTATTGTGGTGGGCGAGTGCGGCCATGCCTGGCGCGTTGCCTACAGTTTCTGGAACACATTGAGCGGCGTCGGTGGTGGAGCGGGCGAGGTGGATCGTTTTGCTCAAATGCTGCAAAAACAACTCGACCATCGCTACAAGCAACCGACGCATATCTGCGAATTCACCTGGGACATGATCGAGCGCAACGTACTGACGTTCGACAAGTCGGCCAACGACAAGCACATCATCACATTCCACGATTCGTGCAATGTGGCGCGCGGTTCGCGCATGGGTGATCTGCCCGGCGGCCAGTTTGACATCCCGCGCAACATCATCAAGGCAGTCGCAAATAATTTCGTCGAAATGGCTCCCAATACCACGCGCGAACAGACCTTCTGTTGCGGCGGCGGTGGCGGGTTGCTGACCGATGATCTGCTGGACCTGCGCGTCAAGGGAGCGTTGCCGCGTATGGAAGTCTTGCAAAATGCTGTAGACGAGCACGGTGTCAACTTCATGGCCACCATCTGCGCAATCTGCAAAGCACAATTTACCAAAATCATGCCCATCTACGGCTTCGACAGAAGGATGGTGGGCGGCGTGCATCAACTGGTGAGCAACGCGATCCAGCTGGGTCCGAAATAAAGAGGAGAAAAGCAAATGTCAGTAGTGAGCGAAACCCCGCAGAAGATCACATTCCGTCGTTACAAGGATGGCAATACCAAGACTCGCCTGAACGAAAAGATTTTCCAGGCTGGCCATTCCTACAAATGCCCGACATACATTCAGTCCACACCGCCCTGCCAGGGCAGCTGCCCTGCTGGAGAAGATATCCGCGGCTATCTGGGTATCGTGCGCGGCACAGAAAAAGTGCCCAACGGTGCCGATGGCAAGCCGATCATGCCGTGGCAGGAATATGCCTGGCGCCGTCTGACCGAAGCCAACCCGTTCCCCTCGGTGATGGGACGTGTGTGCCCGGCGCCGTGTGAAAGCGGTTGCAACCGCAACGAAGTGGAAGACCATGTTGGTATCAACTCGGTCGAACATTTCCTCGGCGAATACGCCATTGCCAACAAGCTCAAGTTCAACAAGCCGAACGTTAAATCCAGCGGCAAGAAAGTCGCCATTCTGGGCGGCGGCCCGGCCGGATTATCCTGCGCCTATCAGCTGGTGCTGAAGGGCCACGACGTCACCATTTTCGACGAGCATGAATTCCTCGGCGGCATGATGCGTTACGGTATCCCCGGATTCCGTACCCCGCGCGATGTGCTGGATGCGGAAATCCAGCGCATTCTGGATCTGGGCGTGAAGACACGCATGAAGACCCGCGTCGGCACCGACATTACCCTGGAACAGATCCGCAAGGATTTCGACTCGGTGTTCCTCGGTATGGGTGCACAGGCAGGCCGTGCGTTGCCGATCCCCGACTGCGAAGCCCCCAACGTGGTGACGGCGACGGCCTTCCTGAAAGCGTTCAACGACGGTCGTTTGCAGTATGTCGGCAAGCGCGTGGTCGTGGTCGGCGGCGGTGATACTTCCATCGACGTTGCAACAGTGGCACGCCGTTTGGGCCACATCAAGAATGCCAAACCGACGGATGCCGAGCAGGCCATCGCCGGACGCATGGCGCACGACGTGGCCAAAATCTCGTCCAAGGAAGGTGCTGAAGTGGCGCTGACCTCGGTTTTCGGCATCGACAAGATGCAGGCCAACAAGCACGAAATTGAACAAGCCCAGGCAGAAGGCATCTACATCCTCGGCGGCATGGCTCCAGTCGGTATCGTGCGCGATTCCAGCGGCCGTGCTACGGCTCTGCGCGTGATCAAATGCGAAGCCAAGTTCGTCGGTCCCAAGCTTGAAATCAAGAACATTGAAGGAACCGAGTATGACATCGAAGCCGATCTGATCGTTTCAGCGATCGGACAGGCCGTTGATTTCACCGGGTTGGAAACTTTCAACAACGGCAAGGGTGCCGTTTCGACCGATCGCAACTACGTGGTGAACGGCCAACCGGGCGTATTCGCGGGCGGCGACGTGATTCGTCCGCACCTGTTGACCACTGCGATCGGTCACGGCTCCATCGCTGCCGATGGCATCCATAACTTCATGCTGGGTCTCGATCTGGAAAAACGTCCGAAGATCGACGCGCACCAGTTCGACCTGATGCGCAAACTGGTCGAGAAGGGCCTGGAGCCAAAGCCTGCGGCGGAACCAATGCGCGGCACCTGCAACTCCAATGTTGCCGTGCACAACTTCGACAACCGCTCCGACCGCTACATCATTCCGCATGACAAGTTGTTCCTCGGACACTTCGGTTACGTGGCACGCAAACATCGCGATATCGTCACGCTCAACAAGGAATCCGCACTGGGCAATTTCGACGAGCGTCTGGGTGTATTGAGCCAGGAGAATGCCGTTGCCGAAGCCAAGCGCTGCATGAGCTGCGGCATGTGTTTCGAGTGCGACAACTGCGTTGTATATTGCCCGCAGACCGCCGTGTATCGCGTCAAGAAGACCGAGGCGACCACCGGTCGTTATGTTGCGACCGACTATGACAAGTGCATCGGCTGCCACATCTGTGCAGACGTGTGCCCGACTGGTTATATTCAAATGGGTCTGGGTGAGTAATGAAACTGCTCGTATCTTTGCTGCTTTGCCTGTGCATTCCCGCGGTTTGGGCCGCCGAAGCAAACACACCCAAGCCGGATATAGGCAAGGGCGGGCAATGCGTGAAGGATACCCAGTGGATGCGGCTGAACCACATGCATCTGCTCAAACACCAGCGCGAAGAGACCGTTCGCAAAGGCATTCGCGATGATCAGGACGGACTGAAAAGCTGCGTGGAATGTCATGCCAGCCTGAAGGACGACAGTGTGCTTGCACGCGAGGACAGTTTTTGCGTTGCGTGCCACCGTTACGAAGCGGTGAAGATCGACTGTTTCGAATGCCACGCCAGCAAACGCAAGGCTGCGCTCGCCAAGAAGGATGCATCATGAGCGATATCGATACGCAACGCAGGAATTTCCTCAAGACGACTCTGGGTGCCGCAGCCGTCACGATCGCGCCCGGCATGATGCTGTTCGATATCGCGCACGGCAAAACCGAAGCAGCCAGCGGCAAAGTGCGCTGGGGCATGCTCATCGACACAACGCAGTGCAAGACCGGCTGCAACGATTGCGTGTCTGCCTGCAACAAAGAGAACGGTTTGTCCGGCGGGACCAAGGCGACCGATTCGCAGTGGATACGCAAGATCGAGATCAAGGATATCAGCACGGGCCGCGAACAATCGCTGCCGGTGATGTGTCAGCATTGCGAACAGCCTCCCTGTGTAGATGTATGCCCTACGCAAGCCTCGTTCAAGCGTGCCGACGGCATCGTGCTGGTGGATAGACACCGCTGCATCGGTTGCCGCTATTGCATGATGGCCTGTCCGTACAAGGCGCGTTCTTTCGTGCATGAGCCGTTGGAAAACCAGAATCCGGATGTGCCGCGCGGCAAGGGCACGGTAGAAGCCTGTACCCTGTGTGTGCACCGTATCGATAACGGCCAGATTCCGGCCTGTGCGGAAGCGTGCCAGAACAAAGCCATCCTGTTTGGTGATCTGAACGATACGAACAGCGAAATCTACAAGAAAGTTCGCAGCGTCACTTCCGATCACTTGCGTGCCGATCTGAAACTGAATCCCGGCGTTCGTTATCAAGGGCTATAAATCATGACGGATCTTTCCAAACTGCGGTCCCTGAATCGTCTGTATTACGTGCTGCTGGCCCTGGGCGCATTGGTCGTGCTGGGCGGTGCTTATGCCGTGCACATGATGGAGCATCACGGACACATCATCTCCGGCATGAACAACCAGATCGTGTGGGGCGTACCGCATGTATTCGCCATCTTCCTGATCGTCGCGGCATCCGGCGTACTGAACGTCGCATCCATCGGCTCGGTATTCGGCAAGGCCGTGTACAAGGCGCGCGCGCCGCTGGCCAGTCTGCTTTCCATAGCCATGCTGGCGGGCGGTCTCACCGTGCTCATGATGGATCTGGGCAGGCCGGATCGCGTCATCGTCGCTGCAACCAACTTCAACATTACTTCGGTCTTTGCCTGGAACGTGGTGTTGTACTCCGGCATGTTCTCGCTCGTCGTCATTTACCTCTGGACGATGATGGAGCGGCGCATGAACCCATTCAACAAGGCTGCCGGCTTGGCAGTGTTCGTTTGGCGCTTTGTCCTGACGACCGGTACCGGCCTCATTTTCGCTTTCTTGACCGCGCGTCAGGCTTACGGCTCGGCACTGTTGCCCCCTATGTTCATCGTGCTGTCGTTTGCCTGGGGCATGGCGGTGTTCCATGTGGTACAGAAGGCGCTGAATGTCTGGAACGAAAAGACGATTGATCCGGCGATCCTGAAACGCACCAAGAATCTGCTCGGTGTGTTCATCATCGGTTCGCTGTACATGGTCGCCACATACCATATGACCAACCTGTATTTTGCGCATCAGACCGATTTCGAGCGTTTCATCCTGCTGGATGGCGGAATCTATCCGTCGCTGTTCTGGTGGGGGTACATCCTGGTTGGCAACGTGTTGCCGCTGGCACTGATCTACGGGCCCGGACTGGGCAAATCTACCTGCGTATGGATCGCTTCATTGCTGGTGGTGGCGGGTGCGTTTGCGCTGCTGTACGTGTTCATCATCGGTGGACAGGCTTTCCCGCTCAGCATCTTCCCCGGCTACGAAGTCAGCAGCAGTTTTGCCGACGGACAGATCACATCCTACCAACCCTCGATCTATGAATTCATGCTGGGTTTTGGCGGATTGGCGATCGCTTTCATCATCACCACCGTCAGCGTGCGTGTGTTGAACTTCATGCCGCAGGACAAGCCTTACATCGCAGATTGATTCTGCCGTGATGCTGCCATGAACCGCATGCTGATCTCGGCAGCACACAAATCCTCCGGAAAAACCATGGTCAGCATCGGCCTGTGCGCGGCACTCGCCGCGCGCGGCCATGTCGTGCAGCCTTTCAAAAAAGGCCCCGATTACATCGATCCCATGTGGCTCGGTCAGGCCGCCGGGCATGCCTGTTTCAACCTTGACCTATACCTGATGGAAAACGACGATGTCGTCTCCACCTTTGCCCGGCACAGCAAGGAAGTGAATCTGGTCGAGGGAAACAAGGGATTGTATGACGGCCTTGCGCTGGACGGCAGCAACAGCAACGCTGCGCTGGCGAAATTGCTGGAGCTTCCGGTGATTCTGGTGATTGACGCGCGCGGCATGACACGCGGAATCGCCCCCCTGATTCTTGGCTACCAGGCGTTCGACAAGGACATTTGCATCGCCGGTGTCATTCTCAATAACCTCGGCGGCAAGCGGCATGAATCCAAACTACGCGCAGTCATCGAGCACTACACCGATGTGCCGGTGGTCGGAGCGATCCAGCACGATGAACGCCTTTCCATTGTCGAACGTCATCTCGGTTTGATGCCCAGCAACGAGTCGCATGTGGCGACTTCCAAGATCAAGCAAATCGGCGAGGCTATCGCCGAGCAGGTTGATCTGGATATGCTGCTCGCTTTGACACAAAAAGCACCGCTGGTCATCCCGCATACAGCAGATGTCAGTCCGTTGCCCTGCGGGGGGAAAATCAAGATTGCCATCGCGCGCGACCGATCCTTTGGCTTCTATTACGCAGATGACCTTGAGGCGCTGGAGGCGGCGGGGGCCGAGTTGGTGCCGTTCGATGCGCTACGCGACACACAACTTCCCGAAGCGGATGGACTGTACATCGGCGGGGGATTCCCCGAAACCTGTGCGACCGAGCTGGAAGCCAATGTGAGCCTGCGCAATCAGATCAAGCAAGCCATCGACAATGGAATGCCGGCGTATGCCGAATGCGGCGGGCTGATGTACTTGTCCCGCAGCATAGCGTTCGAAGGGCGCACCTTCGAGATGGTGGGCGCCATTCCCGGCGATGTGAAGATGCATCCCAAGCCCATCGGACGCGGCTATGTACACCTGAAAGAAGATGAAAAACACCCTTGGCCGGGGCGGCGCGCACCCCAAGAGCCCTCACCTCAATCCTCTCCCAAAGGGAGAGGAGGCGACCGTGATGGGCAATTTTTGATCCGTGCGCATGAGTTCCACTATTCCAGTCTGGAGAACCTTCCTCCAGACAGTCGCTTCGCTTACCATGTCGAGCGCGGTTACGGCATCGACGGGGATCGCGACGGACTTATCCTGCATAATTTGCTGGCTTCCTATACCCATTTGCGCACCATCGGCAGTTGCTACTGGGCTACGCGTTTCGTCGCTTTTGTTCGGCGCTGCAAGGAACAGCAAACCAGATCAAATATAACTATCGGGAAATCACTATGACACTGCAACGCTACCAGGCAGCCATCGCTGCCTTCGATAAAGCCAATTCCGAAGATCCCAACAAGGAAACGGCCAACGGCAAGGAATACCCCAAGGAACTGCTTTACGGCCAGCGCATGACCGAGATGCAGGAGCGTTACGTTCCGGAAGCATCCGAGGCCGTGAAGCTCGCCTGCCGTGCCCAGCACATTCAGCGCTGGAAAAGCCCGCGCAGCAATTTCCCCATGGACCGCAACGGCTACCTGCAATGGCGCACCGGGCTTTACAAGTTCCATGCCGAGACAGCCGGGAGTCTGATGAAACAGGTGGGCTATGAAGACGAGATGATCGAGCGTGTAAAGACCATCATCAGCAAGAAGGCGCTCAAGGTCAATCCGGAGACGCAACTGATGGAGGACGTGGTGGACCTGGTGTTCATCGAGAATTACATGATCGGTTTCGCCACCAGCCATCCCGAGTATGACGAAGCAAAGTGGATAGAGATCATCAAGAAGACCTGGAACAAGATGTCCGCGCGCGCGCATGATTTTGCGCTGGCTGGCAAGATCAAGCTGCCGGAAGCGCTGGTGCCGCTGATCCTCAAGGCAGTGAAAGGCTGACGTGGATTTCCTGCCGATATTCGTAAATGTCAAAGGCAAGCCGTGCCTGGTGGTGGGCGGCGGCGAGGTTGCCAAGCGCAAAGCAGGAGTGTTGCTGGAGGCGGGGGCGAAAGTATGCGTGGTTGCGCCCGAGATCGACCCCGAACTGGCGAATCAAAAAGGCATCGAGCCCGTCGTTGCTTATTTCGATGCCAAACATCTCGACGGTATGGCGTTGGTCATCGCTGCAACCAATGACCGCGAAGTGAACAAGCAGGTCTCGGCGCTGGCGCAAAACCGCAGTATCCCGGTGAATGTGGTCGACGATCCCGAACTGTGCAGCTTCATCATGCCGGCCATTCTGGATCGCTCGCCCCTGATGATCGCCTTCTCCAGCGGCGGCGCATCACCGGTGCTGACGCGCATGCTGCGCGGCAAGCTTGAAACGATCATCCCGCAGAACTACAGCCGCCTGGCCGCGTTTGCCGAACGCTTCCGTGAACTGGTCAAGACCCGGGTGACCAACCCGCCCAAGCGCCGTATCTTCTGGGAGAACGTGCTGGATGGCGTGGTCGCGGAGAAAGTCCTGACCGGAGACGAGCGCGGCGCCGAAGCGATGATGCAGGAGATGCTCAAGAGCGAAGATAACATCAGCCGCGGCGAGGTGTATCTGGTCGGTGCCGGTCCCGGCGACCCGGATCTGCTGACTTTTCGCGCATTGCGCCTGATGCAGAAGGCCGATGTGGTGGTGTACGACAATCTGGTTTCCAAACCCATCGTGGAAATGACGCGGCGCGATGCCGAGCGTATCTATGTCGGCAAGAAGCGCGACGACCATACCCTGCGCCAGGAAGAGATCAACGAGTTGTTGGTCCGACTGGCCAAGGAAGGAAAACGCGTACTGCGCCTGAAAGGCGGCGACCCGTTCATCTTCGGCCGCGGCGGCGAGGAGATCGAGACCCTGGCAGCGGAGAACATACCGTTTCAGGTGGTTCCCGGCATTACCGCCGCATCCGGTGTCGCATCCTATGCGGGCATCCCGCTGACCCACCGCGAGTACGCGCAGTCATGCATGTTTGTGACCGGCCATCTCAAGGACGGCACGATGAATCTGGATTGGGCCGCTTTGGCCAGGCCTAAGCAGACCGTGGTGGTGTACATGGGTTTGCACGGGCTGGACACGCTGTGTTCCAAGCTCATCGAACATGGCATGCCAGACACGACGCCCATCGCCATCGTGCAACAAGGTACCACGCAGAATCAGCGTGTTTTCACCGGCACCCTCAAGACTCTGCCCGGAATCGCCGAACACGAGAAGCCCCAGGCACCCACGCTCATCATCGTCGGCGGCGTGGTCAAACTCAGGGAAAAGCTGGCTTGGTTCCACCCGCACAAAAATTGAATATAAATATAAGTTGTTACGCAGTTCAATCAAAAGGGAGAGGCAAAATGATACGAATTTCGCTCAAGAGTGTGTTGCTGTCTGCATTGTTTCTGTTTTCCGCGGCCGCTTTGGCTGAAGATGCGATCCTCAAACCATTCGTTCTTGCCTCCAAAGGGGAGGGCACACTGGCCGAAAAATCAGCCCAAGTGAAGGCTGCGCTGACAACAGCCGGTTTTACTGTGGCCGGTGAATATGCTCCCTATGCCGGAGCCAACATCATCATCGTCACCAGTGACGAATTAAAGAAGAATGCTGCCGCCTCCGATGCAGGCGGCTACGGCGCGGTGCAGCGCATATCGATTACCGAGGCTGGAAAAGAAGTGCAGGTGAGCTATACCAACCCGGTCTATATGTCGAATGTGTATCGCATGAACGGCGACCTGAGCGGTGTTGCGGCGGAGTTGGAGAAGGCGCTTGGCAGGGTGGAAGAATTCGGCGCCAAGGGCATGACTGCCAAGCAGGCACGCAAATATCACTACACCATCGGCATGGAATACTTCGACGAGCCGAGTCGCCTGGCTGAATACGGAAGTTACGAAGAAGCGGTTCAGGCGGTTGATGCCAAATTGGGTAACAACAAGAACGGTGTTTCCAAGGTCTATCGCGTCGATATTCCCGGAAAACAGGAAACTGTTTTCGGTGTGGCGCTGAAAGGCAGTGACGACAGCAAATCCATGGACGATCGTTTCATCATGAGTGAGATCGACTTCCACGATATCAAGTCGACCGCACATCTGCCCTACGAAGTATTGGTTTCTGGAAACCGAGTGTATGCCCTGTATGCGCGCTTCCGAATCGCCATCAATTTCCCGGACCTCAGCATGATGGGCAAGAATAGCTTCATGAACATCATGAAAGCGCCGGAAGCGATTCGCAAGACGCTGGAAAGTACCGTAGAAAAGTAATCCCAACGGAGGGACGCATGGACGCCAAACTGATTGAAGCAATGAGGGCAGGGGATAGCACTGCAGTCCTGCAGTTGCTGAGTGCAGGATCAAACGTCAATAGCAGAGACGACGAGGGGGCTACCCTTCTCATGCAGGCCGCCCATAAAGGCGATCTGAACATGACTAGAGTCCTTATCCTGGCGGGAGCGGATGTCAACGCATGTGACGATCGCGGCTGGGCTCCCTTGGCGAAATCGGTTTACAACCCCGAACTCAAACGCGGATTTGCTGAGGTGGCGCAGACTCTGATAGAGGCTGGTGCGAATGTGGAAGCCGCAATCGGCTATGGCGTCCGGCCATTGATGTTGGCAGCGGGCTATGGAGAAACCGCTGTGGTGGAAATTCTCCTCAAAGCGGGAGCTGACGTGACGGCACGCAATGAAGGCGGGCTGACTGCACTCATGATGGTGAAGCAAAAACATTATGTGGATATCATCAATCTGTTGCATGAAGCGGAACAACTTTCCGGGGTCGGGGAGGGCAGTTGTGACAGCAAGAATGCTCCGGGCTCCAATGTCATCACCTTCATGAAGCGCCCCGCATCATAATCCAGAATGCAAGAACACTAATCGAACGAGGTATCCATGCCCTACTTTATCTACCACGTGAACGATTTTCCCATCCGTCAGCTCAAGAAGCTCGAGCAGCACGACGCTTATCGCGAGGCATCGGTCAGAGTCAAGCAACTGCGTTCGGAGCTTTCCGAAGGATCTCCCATGATGATCCGAATGATCCATGCCGATTCCGAGCTGCACGCCGAGGACCTGCTCAATCAGGTACGCGAACCTGCTCCGCAGCTGGGTGACGACTAGAGATTATGGATGAGACTGCCTACAGGCAGATATTCTCGGAAATGATAGAGCGCCCCTGTGCGTTCGAAAAAGCACTGTTAGCCGGATGTGTCGCTTGTTCTCAGGCGTGCCGAGCGCAGATCGCAGAGCGCGAGGTAATAAGCTGTCAAAATCCAACCAGTCAGAACCGTTGTACGTCTTTGCACGAATCATTGCGTCACAATTTTGCTTTTGCGCTCGGTATCACGCATGACGAGGCGGTCATATCCCATGTAAAAGAACTTCGTGTCCAATGCGGTGGATTGATGGGTATTCAGCAGGTGCTGAGCGGCACCACAGAAGTTGGCAATGTCGATGGTTTGTTGGACAGCATCAGGCAGAGATGGGGTGGCCTTGAGAATATTCCGTATTCGGAAGTAGTCCATGCAGCTGCGCTTTGCTACAAAGGCAGGCACGGTTAACACTTATATTATTTTACATAATATACATTATGCGTCATTTAAATAGATGGGCTGGGATAGAGGCACTTCAAAACCGTTCACTAATGTCTTAATATAACAGCCAGTTAAGACTTATTCAGAAACAAACGCCTGAAATTTTGAGACGTTGCCAATCCCACCTCATCCAGCGAAATCTTACGCAAGAAGGCAATTTCTTCGGCCACGTGTTTCACAAACCCGGGTTGATTGGTCTTCCCCCTGTGCGGAGTTGGCGCCAGGTAAGGTGAATCCGTTTCGATCAGAATCTTGTCCAAGGGAATGCTCTTGGCGACTTCCTTGATGAGGGTCGCATTCTTGAAAGTCAGGATTCCAGAAAAGGAAATGTAGAAACCCAGCTCAATGGCCGCCTCGGCAACCTGCAGGTTCTCGGTAAAACAATGCATGACCCCACCGGCCTTTCCAGCGTCTTCTTCAGCCATGATTCGCAGAGTATCCACCGCTGCCGAACGCGTATGAATAATGAGCGGCTTGCCGCATTCTTTTGCTGCCCGGATATGGGTGCGAAAGCGATCACGCTGCCAGTCCAGATCGCCAGTGAGCCGGTAGTAATCGAGGCCCGTTTCACCAATGGCGACAACCTTGGGGTGCTCAGCCAGCGTCACCAGCTCCGCCTGGGTTGGCTCGTTATCCAATTCATAATCAGGGTGTACGCCCACCGAGGCGTATAGATTCTCGTGCTTTACGGCAAGATCCAATACTTGGGGGAATGTTGCCAATTCAACCGAAACACACAGGGCATGCGAGACTTGGTTGTCTTGCATCTTGATGAGTATGGAATCAAGGTCTTTGACCAAATCGGGGAAATTGAGGTGGCAATGGGAATCGATAAACATGTTTGATTCTCAGGCAGCAAAAAGCTGACGGTATGACAATAAAATAGATTCCAGGAATAACTTGGGGTTAAGCGGGTGAAAAACTGCCCGCCTGGCAGTCAGCAATTCCTTCTGAAAACTTAACAAGGCGGCAGGAGAAATGCCACCGGCGAGTTTGATCAACTCGGCTGTCTGTTCCGGGAAATACCGCACCGAACCGGCCAGTTTTGCACTTGCAAGGTCGTGGCACCACTGTTGCAGGCAATGTATGACGAAAACCGGGGCGCTTCGTTGCAAGCTATCCGCAAGTGCCAGAGCATCCAGCTTTGCCGGCTGGCGGATGGCTGCCAGCAGAATTCCTCGCTCTTCAGCACCCTCGCCCGATTCCGCCCAATTCAACGCCTGCAACGGGGCAAATCCGGTTTGTGCCAGCGCGTGTTCCGGATTTTTCACGCCTTGCTGGGCTAACCAGACGGTGCCAACTTCACGCGTCGGTGTGTGTACCGTGAAACCCAGGCAACGACTCAAAATAGTCGGAAGCAGCTGCTGTGGTTTATGAGTTACCAACAGGAACAATAACTTATCGGTGGGTTCTTCCAACGTTTTGAGCAATGAATTGGCCGCATTGTTGTTCATTGCTTCAGTGGGGTGAATTAGAACAATGCGATATCCGCCGCAATGCGCTGACAGGTTGGCAAAAGTAGAAAGTTCGCGAATCTGGTCGACACTGATCTCGCGCGAAGGCTTTTTCCCGCCGGGTTTGTCATCGCCTTCTTCGGCAGCAAGAGCATCGGGCTGAATAAGCCTGAAATCGGGATGACTGTCTTGTTCGAACCAATGGCAGGAACCGCAAATACCGCAAGCAGCTCCATCCAGTTTTGGATTCTCACACAGCAGCGAACTGGCAAAATTCAAAGCCAGATCAAGTTTGCCTATCCCTTGCGCGCCTTTAAGGAGTATTGCGTGAGGCAATCGCGAGCGCAGTCCTTGCAGGGCTTGCCATGCTTCCGTCTGCCAGGGATAGATGTCTTTCATTTCAGAGTGATGCGACTATTTTCGAGAGTGCCTGCTTAACTTCCGGCATGGTTTGTTCGGCGTGGATGACAGCAAACCGTTTCGGTGTTTTGGCCGCTCTGGCGAGGTATGCCTGGCGCACACGTTCAAAGAACTCCCCACGTTCCTGCTCGAAACGGTCCAGGCTCACATTGTTAGCCAGACGCTGACGGGCGATCTCGATAGGAATATCGAACAGCAAGGTCAGGTCGGGTTGCAGGTCGCCGTGTACCCATTGTTCCAGTTGTTCCAGCTTGGTCAGCGGCACACCCCTGCCCCCGCCCTGATAGGCAAAACTGGCATCGCTGAAGCGGTCGGAAATGACCCAGCTCCCGCGCTGCAAAGCGGGGCGTATGACTTGCTCCACATGTTCACGCCGGGCTGCAAACATCAGCATGGCTTCGGTTTCGGCATGCATGGGCTGGCTCAACAGGATTTCGCGTAAACGCTCGCCCAGTGGTGTACCACCCGGTTCACGGGTAACCAGCAGGTCGATGCCGCGCTTGCGCAGGGTTTCGGCGAACCATTCCAGATGGGTGCTCTTCCCTGCCCCGTCCACGCCTTCGAAGGTGATGAATTTGGGTGCGCTCATTTTTTCTTCTTTGTGGGCTTGATCTGGTAAGTGTTGACAGCGTTGTTGTGCTCGATCAGCGTGCTGGAAAACTGCGAAGTGCCATCACCTCGTGCAACAAAATACAGTGCCTTGCTCTGCTCCGGATGCAGCGTCGCCTGCAAAGCGGCCAAACCGGGCAGACAGATCGGGGTTGGAGTCAGTCCATTGCGGGTATAGGTGTTATATGGCGTATCTTTCAGCAAATCGCGTTTGCGCAGATTACCGTCAAATTTGTCGCCGAGTCCGTAGATCACGGTCGGATCGGTTTGCAGGCGCATGTTTTTGCGCAGGCGGTTGACGAAGACTGAGGCGATCATTGTTCTGTCAACGGGCTGCCCCGTTTCCTTTTCCACAATAGAAGCCAGGGTCAGTGCCTCGTAAGGGGTGTTGAAAGGCAGGTCAGCATCACGCTTCTTCCAGCTTTCCTGCAGTTTGTGCTGCATCAATTGGTATGCGCGCTTCAGAACAATGATATCGCTGCTGCCTTTGTCATAGATGTAGGTATCCGGAAAGAACAAACCCTCCGCATTCCGCTCACTGGCGCCGATGCGCTTCATGATCTCCACTGTTTCCAAATCGGCGCTATCGTGGCGCAGCGTGGGCTCGGCGTTCAGTGTGGCACGCAGCTGCTTGAACGTAGACCCCTCGATGATAGTCAACGAACTCTGCTCGACTTGCCCCCTGCTGATGATTGTAAGCAGTTTGAGAGGCGTGACTTCATGCTCCAACTGGTAATTTCCCGGTTTGATCTGCTGGGCTTTGCCCAGCCCCCTGCCAAGCAAAATGAACAGTAATTCATTGTTTAGCCCGCCAGCTTGCCGGATTTGGTGTGCGGCACTCTTCAGGCTGCTGCCCGGCTTAAGTTCGAATACAAAGGGGAGCCGATCGAGCGGGATCGGGGTGCGCGCATAGTAGGCGAACAGGCCACCCGTGATGACCAGAATGAACAGCAACCACAATACAAGCTCCTTAATGATTTTCATTGTTCAA
Source organism: Sideroxydans sp. (assembly GCA_043744345.1). Taxonomy (GTDB): domain Bacteria; phylum Pseudomonadota; class Gammaproteobacteria; order Burkholderiales; family Gallionellaceae; genus Sideroxyarcus. The sequence goes on from JAYTUW010000059.1 coordinate 51,731, forward strand.
CCATTCTTGTATCTTCCATGCCATCGGATGTTCCGTGCGCCGGTATTCGGCGAGCTCACGAACCGGCCATAGTCCGAACACGCTGTTCACCATAAAAATCTCGTCAGCCAACACCAGTTCTTCCATGCGGAAATCGGCCGCTTTGCAAGTCACGCCGTGTTGCTTGGCCCAATCCATGACCCGGTCGCGCTGCACCCCGGCCACGCCGCATCGTGCCAGATTGGGGGTGTACAGAATATTGCCGCGCAACATGAATAGATTGCTGCGCGTTCCAGAGATGACAAAACCGGAAATATCACAAAGCAAGCCTTCTGGTATATCCGGATCCTGCCATTCGCTGGTTGCGAGCACATTCTCAAGCCGGTTCAGGTGCTTGATCCCGGCCAGCAGCATCTGGTGTCCCAGGCGAATTTTGCACACATGCACACGTACGCCCTGCTTGGAATATTCAATTGGATATTGGATGGCTGAAGTGACATTGATCACACGTGTTGCTTCGGCTTGAGGATAAGGAGCATATCCCCGGCTGGATACTCCGCGTGTGATGATGATCTTGGCCACACCACCTGGTTGTGTCTTGCCGAGCTGTTGCAGTTCGCTGGAAAGCACCAGCGCGGATGGGCAGGGAATCTTCAGCGCATTGCAATCATGCTGCAGCTTGGCGAACTGGCGTTCCCAGCAAACGGGACGCCCACCTTGCATACGCAGGGTGCGAAACACCCCGTCACCGTATGCCAAGCCGCGATCTTCAGCGTTGATTGTATTGCCCGGCGCGCCGTTGACTAGCATCGCGGCGCGGAATCAGACCTTGCGGAACACCAATGAACCGTTGGTTCCGCCGAAGCCGAAATTGTTGTTGACCGACACGTCGATCTTCATCTTGCGTGCTTCATTGGCACAGTAGTCCAGATCGCACTCCGGATCCTGCTCAAACATGTTGATTGTGGGAGGCGCGATTTGATGATGGATAGCCAGAACGCAGAACAGGGACTCGATACCACCCGCCCCGCCCAGTAAGTGGCCGGTCATCGATTTGGTGGAGCTCACCACCAGTTTTTTGGCGTGGTCGCCGAAAGCAAGCTTGATCGCTTCGGTCTCGTTCTTGTCGCCCAACGGAGTCGAGGTGCCGTGCGCATTGACATATTGCACTTGATCCGGATTCAAACCCGCATTGCGCAAAGCATTGGCCATGCTGCGTTTTGGTCCGTCGGTGCTGGGTGCGGTCATGTGGTACGCATCGGCGCTCATGCCGTAACCCGTGAGTTCAGCATAAATCTTGGCACCGCGTGCTTTGGCGTGTTCGTATTCTTCCAGAACCAGTACACCCGCGCCCTCGCCCATTACGAAACCGTCGCGGTCCTTGTCCCACGGACGGCTGGCGGTTGCCGGATCGTCGTTGCGGGTGGACAGCGCCTTGGCGGAAGAGAAGCCCCCGATCGCCAGCTGCGAGATTGTCGATTCGGAACCGCCCGCTATCATCACATCCGCGTCGCCGTATTCGACGATGCGTGCAGACTCGCCGATACTGTGCGTACCGGTTGTGCAGGCGGTGACCACGGAAAAATTCGGCCCCTTCAACCCGTACATGATGGACAGGTTGCCGGAGATCATGTTGATGATGGTGCCGGGAATGAAGAACGGCGATATCTTGCGGGGACCGCCCGCCAGAAAATCGTTGTGTGTCTCTTCGATCATTGGCAGACCGCCGATGCCGGAGCTGATACACACGCCGATACGCTCGGCATTCTGTTCCGTAACCACCAGCCCGGAGTCCTTGAACGCTTCCATTCCGGCAACCAGGCCGAAATGCACGAAGCGGTCCATGCGCCGGGCATCCTTGGGGGGCAGGTATTGGGTCACATCGAACCCGTTGACCTCACCCGCCACCTGGCAGGCGAAGGCACTGGGATCGAAGCGCGTGATGCGCCCGATACCGGATTTGCCTGCCACGATGTTTTGCCATGTTTCAGCAACCCCTACACCGACGGGCGTAATTGCGCCCAATCCGGTCACTACTACTCTGCGCCTAGCCAAACTGGACTCCGCTACGGAAAGAAACGATTAAATTACTTGGAATGGGTGTTGACGTAGTCGAGTGCTTGTTGCACGGTGGTGATCTTCTCTGCATCTTCGTCAGGGATCTCAACGCCGAATTCTTCTTCCAAGGCCATAACCAGTTCCACGGTATCCAGAGAGTCGGCACCCAAGTCGTTCACAAAGGAAGACTCGTTTTTGACTTCGGACTCGTTCACACCCAGTTGCTCAGCTACGATTTTTTTAACGCGTTGTTCGTTTGACATCCCTGATTCTCCTACTCTGATTAAAGTTCAATGAAGCGCGAGCATTCTACCAAACTTGCGCCGAATTCCAAAACACCAGCTTACTCCATGTACATTCCGCCATTCACATGCAAGGTCACGCCTGTAATATAAGCCGCGGCTGGACTGGCCAGAAAGGCCACCGCCGCCGCGATATCCGCCGGTTGGCCGAGCCGCTTCAACGGTACATGCTCAACCAGTTTGGCACGTTGATCTTCGCCCAGGGCCTGGGTCATGTCTGTATCGATAAAGCCCGGAGCCACACAATTCACGGTGATATTGCGGCTGCCGATTTCCAGCGCCAGGGACTTGGTAAAGCCGGCCATGCCCGCTTTGGCGGCGGCATAGTTTGTCTGTCCCGGGTTGCCGCTGCTGCCAACAACCGAGGAAATATTGATGATGCGACCGCCTCTGGCCTTCATCATGGCGCGCAAAACGGCACGGCTCAGGCGGAACACGGACTTGAGATTGGTGGTGAGCACATCGTCCCACTCTTCTTCGGACATGCGAGCCAGCAGGTTGTCTTTGGTGATACCGGCGTTGTTGACCAAAATCGAGATTTCGCCGAATTCGGCACGCAGCGCAGTCAAAACCGCTTCGGTCTGAGCGGCATCGTTGACGTTCAGGGCAAAACCCTTGCCTTTGACCCCGGCCGCGGCCAGATATGTACTGATGGCTTGAGCGCCGCTTTCGCTGGTAGCTGTGCCGATCACGGTCGCTCCCTGCTTGCCCAGTTCCAGGGCGATAGCCTGGCCGATCCCGCGCGAAGCTCCGGTAACCAGCGCGATTTGTCCTTGCAGTGTCATGTCCCTTCCCCTTATGCGAGTGCAGCCAGGGCTGCTTTCAGTGCTTCGCCGTCATTGATGGCCATAGCCTGCTGGTTGGTGTCGATACGCTTGTTCAAACCGGCCAAGACCTTGCCGGGGGCACATTCTACGTTATGTGTGATGCCTTGTTTGCCGAACGCCTGCACGGTTTCGACCCAACGTACCGGCAAATACAGCTGGCGTACCAGCGCATCCTTGATATTCGCGGCATCGGAATACGCGGCGACGTCGGCGTTGTGTAGAACCGGAACAGCCGGAGCGGTCACGGAAACATTGTTCAGATAGGTACGCAATTGTTCTGCCGCGCCTTTCAGCAGGCTGCAATGCGACGGAACACTCATGGGCAGCATGATGGCGCGTTTGGCGCCCTTGGCCTTGGCTAGTTCCATACCGCGTTCGACTGCCGCACGATTTCCGGCGATGACGATTTGTCCGGGAGAATTGAAGTTGACCGCTTCCAACACTTCGCCTTGCGCGCCTTCGGCACATACGGCACGTACCGCTTCGTCTTCCAGGCCCAGAATGGCGGCGATACCACCCACACCTTCAGGAACGGCAGTTTGCATGCACTGCGCGCGATAGCGAACCAGCGGCAATGCATCGGCGAAGCTCAAAGTTCCGGCTGCTACCAGTGCGGTGTACTCGCCCAAGCTGTGACCGGCCATCATCGCGGCTTTTGCACCGTTCTGCGACTGCCAGGCACGGTAAACCGCCACCCCGGCAGTCAGCATCAAGGGTTGGGTGTTGACTGTGGAATTCAGGTCGGCATCGCTGCCTTCGGCGGCCAATTGCCACAGATCCTGTTTCAGCACATCGGAAGCTTCGGTGAAAGTGTCGCGCACGGCAGCAAAATCGGCATAGCCGTTCATCATGCCGCGCGATTGCGAGCCTTGTCCGGGAAATACGAAAGCGAACTTTGTCATATTGAGCCTACCACTTGATTAAGACAGCACCCCAGGTGAACCCACCACCCACGGCTTCCAGCAGTACATTTTGCCCGGCCTTGATGCGCCCGTCACGTACCGCCGTGTCCAGCGCCAGCGGAATAGAAGCGGCCGACGTGTTGCCGTGCTTGGCCACGGTCACCACGACATTGTCCATGTTCAGACCGAGCTTCTTGGCCGTAGCTTCGATGATGCGGATGTTGGCCTGATGCGGCACCAGCCAATCGATGTCGGTACCGACCATTTTTTGTTGCTCCAGCACCTCTTCAACCACTTCACTTAACACTTTGACTGCAAACTTGAAAACAGCTTTCCCATCCATGGAGACCAGTGGGTCAGACTTGAGCATATGGCGGTGCACGCCGTCAGCATGCAACTTGGCTGCCACGATGCCGGGCTTGTCGGAAGCGCGCAAAACGACCGCGCCAGCGCCGTCACCGAACAGCACACAGGTAGTGCGATCATTCCAGTCCAGCAGGCGTGAGAACACTTCTGCGCCAACGACCAGTGCAGTCTTGGCTTGCCCGCCGCGAATATACAGATCGGCCGTGTTCAGCGCATAGACGAACCCGCCGCATACTGCCTGCATATCAAAAGCCACACCGCCGTTCTTGATGCCCAGTTTGTCCTGCAGGATGCAGGCGGTGCTGGGGAAAGGCATATCGGGTGAAGTGGTGGCCACGATGATCAGGTCGATCTCGTCGGGGCTGATGCCGGCCGCTTCGATCGCCTTGCGGCTGGCGTTTAGCGCTAGGTCGCTGGTCATCTCGCCGTCCGCAGCGAAACACCGCTCTTCGATGCCGCTGCGGGTGAATATCCAGTCATGCGAGGTTTCGACCATTTTTTCGAGGTCGTAATTGGTCAGCACTCTGGCGGGCAGATAGCTGCCGGTGCCGATTATCTTGGAATAAGTCAAAGCGCCTCCCCAGCGTTTTGTTGCCGTGCGTGATGCCATTTTTCGACGTGTTCGCTGATGTGACTCAGCATGCCGCCGCGCGCTTCTTCAGCGGCGCGTTCGATAGCACACAGGAATGCAAAAGAATCGGCTGAACCGTGGCTTTTCACCACGATGCCTTTCAATCCCAGGAAGCTGGCGCCGTTATAGCGCCTGTGGTCCAGACGGTGCTTGAATGCCTTGAGGACCGGCATGGATACCAGCGCCCCCAGCTTGGTGAACCAGTTCTGGCTAAAACCCTCTTTCAGGAAGCCGCCCATCATCTTGGCCACACCTTCGGCGGTTTTCAGGGCGACGTTGCCCACAAATCCGTCGCAGACCACCACATCGGTGACGCCTTTGAATATGTCGTCACCTTCCACGTTGCCGTAGAAGTTGAGGTCGCTGGACTGGAGAAGCTCGCCAGCCTGCTTCACCACCTCGTTGCCCTTGATATCTTCGCTGCCGATGTTCAAGAGGCCGATGGTGGGTTGTTCTTTATGTTCCAGTGCGGACACCAGCGTGCTGCCCATCAGTGCGAATTGCAGCAGATGTTCGGCAGTGCAGTCCACATTCGCGCCCAGATCCAGCATACAGACCTGGCCATTGACGGTGGGCAGAAAAGAGGCGATTGCGGGGCGGTCGATGCCGGGCAAAGTCTTCAGCACATAACGAGCGGTCGCCATCAGGGCGCCGGTGTTGCCCGCGCTAACGCAGGCAGAAGCCTCGCCGTTCTTGACCAGATTGATGGAAACGCGCATGGAAGAGTCTTTTTTGCCGCGCAAGGCCGACTGCGGCGATTCATCCATACCCACGACTTCGGTCGTGGCAGTGATGCGCAGGCGTGTGCGATCCGTAAAGCCGAGTTTGACCAACTCGGCCTCGATCGCATCGGGCAAGCCGACCAGTACCACCGTATCGTCCGGATGTTTTTTAAGGTAAGCGACAGCCGCGGGAACGGTTACCCGTGTCCCGTGGTCGCCGCCCATGGCATCAATAGCTATCGTGATATCCACTGGGCGATCCTCTCAAGGCGAGAAATGGACGGAGTTCGGCTCTCGCAAGACGGAGAGCCTCGCAAATGACCGAACAGGCTTATTCGCCCTTGGTTTTGACGACTTTCTTGCCGCGATAGTAGCCGCTGGGGCTGATATGGTGACGCAGATGCGGTTCGCCGGTGGACGGCTCGATAGCCAGTGCCGGATTGGTCAGGAAATCGTGCGCACGGTGCATTCCACGTTTGGACGGGGACTTTTTATTCTGCTGGACAGCCATTTATCTACTCCTCAAAAAACACTATTACTTCTTTAGTCCGGCCAGTACCGCGAACGGATTGGCCTTCTGTTGTAAATCACTCGCTGCTGGAACACACTCCCCTTCAGCGTGCTTGGGGGCGAATGGCAAACCCAACAACAACTCTTCTTCGATCAATGCCAGCACATCCAGCCGGGGTTCGGCCTCGATGGCATCCATCTCATCGTCATCTTCTTCAGCGTCATCCAGCTTATCTGCCGGAAGCAACCACAGCCGCGAAACCAAATCCACCGGATATCCCAGCTCATCAAGACAGCGCTGACACCTCAAGGTACAGGCCCCTTGCAGGGATACCTCCAGCATGTCGCGTCCATCCTCGTGAAAGCCACGTACTATATAAGTCAGTGCGCCATCGGGTTTCGCCAGTTTGTCGGCCATCCTGGACAGCGCTGAAACCGCTATCTCGCCGCGCATTTCCTTGCCGTTGCGGGCAAAGTCCACGCTGTCAATTAAAGGCCGTGCAAACATGAGGCGCGCATGATATATATTCCGACCTTCCCTGTCAAAGACGCTGTAAAGGAATATCTTGAATTCTCAGCCGCTTGTCCTGGCCTCGACCTCTATATATAGGAGCGAGTTGCTGTCCACCCTGCAGATCCCGTTTCAAACCGCAGCCCCCGATGTCGACGAAACCCCGCTTTCGGGGGAAAGTGCAGAACAGACCTCGTGGCGCCTGGCCCAAGTCAAAGCCCGGGTGGTAGCCAAGCGCTTCCCCGACGCCCTGATCATCGGCTCCGACCAAGTCGCCCTGCTGGACGGGCAGCAGATCGGCAAGCCGCTCAACCATGACAACGCGGTGCGTCAATTGAGAAGCATGCGCGGCAAGACGGTCACCTTTTATACTGCATTGTCTCTGCTCAACGCCGCCACCGGTGACATGCAGACTGATGTTGCAATCACCAGGGTCGGCTTCAGGGATTTGAGCAATGATGAAATCGAGCGTTATCTGAAGAAAGAGCAACCCTATCATTGCGCAGGAAGTGCCAAGTCCGAAGGGCTGGGCATCGCCCTGATCAGCCGCATTCAAGGGGATGACCCGAACGCCCTGATAGGTCTGCCCCTAATCCTGTTGGTCGGTATGCTTGAAAAACAAGGCGTTAGGGTATTATGATGCCCGGCTGCTGAATTTCTTGTTGCCACTGAATTTTCTTTCTGGTATTAAAGCGCGCTTGAAAAATTTAGCCCCTCCTTGGAGATCGACGTAATGCCAGTACAAGCCAGCAAAACCTCCGCACCATACAAGGCCAAAAAAGGCGAGGAATACATGAGCCCCGCCCAGCTCGAACACTTTCGCGGTGTTCTGAACGAGATCAAGCTGGGTTTGAGCCAGGACATCGACCGTACCGTGCATACCATGCAGGACGAAGCGACCGTGTTTGCCGACCCCAACGATCGCGCCAGCCAGGAATCGGATATGAGCCTGGAGCTGCGTAGCCGCGACCGCGAGCGCAAGCTGATCAAAAACATCGACAAGATGCTGGGTCGGATTGATGCCGGAGAATACGGCTATTGCGACAAATGCGGTGTGGAAATCGGCTTGAGCCGCCTGGAAGCCCGCCCGACAGCCACTTTGTGCATCGACTGCAAGACGCTGGACGAGATCCGGGAACGCCAAGTCGCCAAATAGGACTTGGTTTTAAGCCGGAAAACAAAAATCCCTGCCTATGCAGGGATTTTTTATGGGTGCCGCTAAGCGATATTTGGAGGCGCGACCCAGAGTCGAACTGGGCTAAATGGATTTGCAATCCACTGCATAACCGCTTTGCTATCGCGCCGTCAGAGAGACTGGATATTAGCAAAAAATATGGGAAAGCCTGAAGGGCTTTCCCAAGTTATTTGGAGCGGGAAAAGAGACTCGAACTCTCGACCTATACCTTGGCAAGGTATCGCTCTACCAACTGAGCTATTCCCGCAAAAACGAAGTCCGCATTATAAGGAAATCGAACTTCGTGTCAACAAATTGGGGCACTTTTTTTGTTTTTGTTTGCGGCTCGTCTGTCTCTGTATAATGCGCCGCTCATGAATTTCGGATCCTGTACGCCGAAACGCGCCTTTTAGCCCGAGTGGTGAAATTGGTAGACACAACAGACTTAAAATCCGTCGCTGAGAAATCGGCGTACCGGTTCGACTCCGGTCTCGGGCACCAATTTTAGTAGTAGATTCAAGCATTACAGCACGGTTTAAGGCTTAGGAGGCAACCCCTCCTTTGAGATTCTTTGCGATGTTTTTCGATACTTTTCGATAGTGCAGTACGGCAGAAGTACGGCATAAAACGGCATAGGGGGATTGAACCGTGTATTTAATGAGCAATTTAATTGTGTTGGAAGAGAACGATATTGATTCCATCGGCATAATGCTGATGGATGAGGTGAGGTTTGAAGAGACGACAGTCACTATGGAACGTCTGCTTGAGTTGATTCGTATTGCTGAAGAAAAGGCATTGCAGCCGCATCGCAGCGCTACAAGCCGAGTCATGTCACAGGAGTTCGCCAAGAGCGTTAAAGCGAATTTCACGCAGCTCTGGATGGCTTCCCGTGCTTAGGCTTACGCAGGATTGGATTTACCTCGAAAACAGCGACAGAAATGCTTTGGCGCTGCTGTTGGACAAGGACTTCACCGATGTCGTAATGGTGTCCAGGATGAGCCTAATTTCCTGGCTTGCGACCGCCGAGAGGATTTCTAAGGACTCATCATTATCGGTTGCCGCAACTCTCGACCGCTTGATTGAAGAAGCCGACAAGGCTGGCATTACTGGCCTGTAGTGTGTCTTAATGCTTTACTGATTTATTAAGGTCGCAAGTAATATCAAAGAGTTACGCGCTGACGATACTCAGCATGCACACGCTGAATCAGCTCTTCAGCAGCATCAATCACTCGAACATATTCCAGCACCAGAGGATGGTTTATATCAGGCTGTTCCAGCATCCCTACCCTCCTCATTTGTTCAATAATGGAGGACTGCTCCTCGGACAAGCGGACGACTTCTGAATCGATCTGAACAATATCCCTCATAGGCATGAAATAGCCAAGCGCCATCAATTCGAAAGTCAGTAGCGACAAATCACCACGGGTCGGCGTTTGGAACACGCCAGCGACCGCCATAGCCGCGTTAACGACCTTCGAGAACGCCCAGGTCATCCGACGAAGTTGAGCTGGGGCACGATGAGTTGTCATCGCTTTCTCGAATTGAGCATCACCCAAACGGGCTTGCATCTGATGGAATTGATTCAATCGAGTGTGACTGAGTAATTTTTGGTTCATAATTATTCTTCCAAAAAGTGATAGGCATTGTAGTTATCATCACTGATATCAGTTACACCTCCATCGCCACCATCGCTATAATCAATATCAGCCCCGCCAGAAACATCAACATGCTTGTAATGCTTGTTGTTATGCTTTCCAACAAGCACACCAACAACAGAACAACCAACAATAAACACAATAAACCAAAACATATTCAGTCCGCCAACACGGCTTCCGCCGATTCCCTATTACGTTTTATCTCTTTCTGAATCTTTTCATCGTTTTCTGGAGAAGAGAACGAATCCTGAGTCGCCTTGAATTTATTTGCCGTTACCGGCGCTTCAAATTTTTTACCATTCTTCAGCAAGCAATACTCTTCAAAACTTAACTTACGACCTTCTTTTTTAGCCTGAATAAAAGCCTCTCTTACTCTTTCATCCCTTGCCTCTTGTGAATCAGGGGTGTCAGGAACGTATTTATTGAGAAGTTCCTTCCCTTTCACTTGAGAAGCTTCAAACTGTTTTATCACCAGCTTGATTACAGAAGTTTCATCGGATGCGCTAAATCCGTAAGCTCCAATTGCGGCGATTGGCACGCCGATCAATACATATGCTAGTGCGTTTATTTTCATTTTACTCAGTATAAAATTTACCTTTTTAGACGCCCGGTCACTGGATTCCGCCCTACCTTTCTTGCAGATTGCACATACGGGGAATCGTCAAAATCATCAACGTTTGAACAACTTTCTACGTTCGAGAACATGATTTCGATTAAATCGCCGATCAATGTGAAGAAGTTTTTTATCTTTTGCATAAGTTATTGAATATGGTTGCGATCATGGTTTTTATGTAAAGCATTTAGAACGACAGTTCATCGCCATCCATCCGGACTATTGGTTGCATCGAGAATGGGTCAAAACCCAACGAGACAATTGCAGATTTTCCATGCGCTTCAGCCAGGAATAGCAGCAAATTCATCGTTGGCTGTTCGCTCTTCCTAATATCCCGCGTGTTCTTCGTTAACACGTTTCGCATTTCCGCTTCCGCAAATTCCAGTTCGACGGCGGATTTCAAAACCGGCAACGACAGTAAGTATTTCGAATAATCCTTTATTGACGCTTCGAGCGCGTCTGACATTCCCATAGACATATTCATATCCCTGGTTGATTGATTAATACCCAGCCGCGACACTACATCGCGCCATAGGCCGTTTTTTCGATTGATGGGTGTAGTTGCATCACTCTGAAAATAATAATCGATTTAAAAGGCGATTTGCCCCGGTTCTAATCGGACTGGTGGAACAAACATTGGACGCAATTCCACAAGCTGCGATTTCGTATTTGATTTGCGAGGTGCTTTCGGTCTTGGTTCGCGTTTTTTCGTTGGTGCTATTGAGTTTTTCTTACCCATGTTGTGATTCCTGTTTGGTTTTCGACCTCGCTACAGTCATCATAATCTTTATTATCATGACTGCTACTTTTGATGCTCATATCCGGCGGCTGAGGTCTGAATCGCCGGAAGCCCCGCCGTTACAGGCTTGTAGGCTAATGTCGCCACCACACGTTGTTCCGCAGCATTTTACGAAAGCCCCAACCTAGTGAAATTCGGCTGTTTTGGATCTGATTGTTAAAAGGGACATCTGCTTTATTAATCTGCAAATCAAAAATGATTGTCCCGGCTATTGAATTAATCACAAAAATCGTAAGAAAAATCCACGGCAGCAGCGACCCAACAAGCGTAGTTAAAAGCATGAAGGCCAGAAACTCACTTGCTGCTGCTGCTAATACAATTTTTCGACTCACAAATTTACCCATTAATCATCGTGCATTAAGGAATAATAGGATGATGATGAGTCCCACATACCTCGCGCTGGAGAGTCATCATCTTCTTCGTCATCAACAACGACATCGTCATCGTCAGGTATGTAGCCTGGCGTTTTGTGTTTACTGACAAGTAAACCAAATGCGATGCCGGCAGCAATATAAATAGCCAAAATTAAGTATGATTTATCAATCATCATGAATGCTTGAGTCAATCGGCGAATAGTAAATCGAACTTTCGTCCCATACACCTCGCGATGGACTGTCTTCGAATGGGTCTTCCTCAATTTTTGGCGGCGAGTCATCAGACTTCAATCCGATTTTAAAAAGAAGCGCGACTGTGTCGTAAAAATCCGGGAAATATTCTTTCACCGCATAAATCAGCGCGATGAAAAAACCGATGAAGGATATGAGTAAAAAAGTGCTATGCATGAAAACATAGTACAGAGCTCACGCAGAAAAACCAAGGTCCAGAGCAGCGTTTCTGTAAATATATTTTGGAGTTTTTTTGCTTTACAGAATGTGTTTTTGAAAGCCACACCTGGCGTGGCTTCCGGAGGGATTTCTAACGTAATTTATTCATGAAAAAAGAAACGCTGAAAAGACATTAAGCAGATTTTTTAGCTAACAGCTTCTTCCCGCTCACAGCCATCTTTTTTGCCGCATCCAGAGCTTTCACGGGGTTACCTTTCTTTTTAGTTTCACCTTCGTGCAAAATCAGGTCAACCATATAGTTCGTCAGCGACGTGATGGTCACGTATTTTCGAATCCCAAGCGGAACGGTTTCAACGGGAAACGTACCAGCCTCAATTTGTCTCCGCACATTTTTTTCGGATGTGTTCACGAACACCGCCAACTGTTTAATCGATACATTGTATGTACCGATTGGCAACGTATCCCGGATGTCCTCAATAATCTGCTCACGCAGGATTTCTTGTTTTGTTTTCACTGCATTTTCCCTTCGTGACACAATAAATGGTTGTTGCCTTCTCCTGCCACAGCAATGAGTTCTAAAGCTCCTAAAACAGCCATACTGTCTTCTTCCATCTTCGCTACCAGTTCCATGCCCTGCATCGGTTTGCCAGCACAGAACGCCGCTACAGCCTCTTTGCCATGCATGTGAAATTCCTGTAGCAGCTTTGCGGCTGTTACCTGGGAAGTTTGAAGAGCAGTGAAAGACTCGCCAAAAAACATCATATTTTTGAACACCAGGCGAGCTACGTCGCAATCTGCACGAGCTTCCAGAAGCGCGTCGGAAAGGGCTTGTTTTTCGCTCTTTGCGGTATCCAGGGCTGATTGTAGGCCGAGAATTGTACGTTCAGCCTGGGTTAAGCTGTGCTGAACAATTTGGTGTTCTTTTTTTGTTTTAGCGGTCAAAAACATGATGACTCCTTTAACCTTGTGCAACAAGTTCTTCAGCAAACACATTCCGCGAATGACGCGAACGGTGTTCAGCAACGATACTCATTAGCGCATGAGCAAATTCTTCCGCCTCCTGGGGAGTAAACCAGCGCCCGCCATTGCCAATATCTATCCAGATTTCGTGGTCGTGAGACCATTGTGGTCTGTTTTCCCAGACCATAGTTTTATCCACAACTCTGAATGCAGTTGATTGGATAACTGAATGCTCGATGTAGCGAATTTCGCCTGCATTGTTTGTGCTCATAAAAACTCCCATTAAAAGCTGTATTCATAAGACTGCGGTTGATGTTTTAGAACTGACTTTCTGCGCACAATATGTTCGTGTGATTTCTTTTCCAAAAAGCTCGTTAGCTTTTTGTTGATGCTTTTTTTAGCAATAGATAATGCTGTATCACCATCACTATTTTTTGCTTTAATATCAGTGCCCGCAGCAATCAGTTTTTTGCAAAGGCTTATGGGTTTTAAATAAAACTTTGAGGCGAACATGAGCGGCGTCGCTCCAAAATCATTTTTTGCGGTTGCGTCTGCCCTGGCATCTAACAGCAGTTCACATATCTTTTCATCACCATTGCAGCTCGCCATCAACAATGGAGTAAAGCCATCCCAAAATCTGACATTCACGTCGGCTCCTGCTTCAATTAGCATTTTGACCGTAATGACGTTGAAAGCATTACCTCTGCATACCACTTGCGCCAGAGCAGTTTCGCCGCGCCAGTTCGTTGCATTCACATCCGCACCAGCAGCTAAAAGAGCTTTAATAGTGTCTTGAGAAAAGCATCGATGTTCTGCGCTGACAGCATTCATTAGCGCAGTTTCGCCGTGACAATCCTTTGCATTTACATCTGCGCCAGCAGCGATTAACGCTGTCACGTCACCTTCTTCATGAACTAAACGCATATCAACTCCATGTCCGTGCCACACCAGCGTTGATCGGACTGCACGCGATAGCGCTGTATCGCCGAATTCGTCTTTTTTGTTGATGTCAGTTTGCACAGTCATTTCCTTTTAGTCTGGTTTCGGCGGTCTTTTAAAACACCAGTTCGCCGGGTTGCAGAATCACTGGTGATAAGCCTCTTACCGGAACAGATTCTGCTTTTGTACTAAAAGTGAAGCCCAGCATTTCTGCTATTTCTCTAGCACGAGCGCGTGCTCGTTCTTCAGTTGCAAAACGTTGTGCTTCAAACTTGTGTTCCACGAGAAAAGGACGCTCGCCGACATAGTGTTGCTCCACTGACTTGTCTTCTAATATTTGGTTGATGATTGCAACGTATTCCATGCTCATTTTTATCTCCTTTTCATCAATTGATCGGTTAGCGGTACTGCTCAACCAAGTTGTCAAACCAGGTGCGCAAACCCCACACGCACAGCAGTCCGAACATCGCCGCCATCGCGATTAAGCCAGACGTAAAAAAGGCAACCGGAGACAGAATTCCGACAGCTACCAGGTACGCATAATCGATTTCGTTAAGCATGGTGTTTCTCCTTTGCGGTTCGGGTGGTTACTCGTCGACTTCTACCGTTTCAGCATCAAGGCCGGCGTCGCTGATGGTGAATTCCTGAGTGCGACCGTGGATGCTGTCCCACGACTTGATTTCGATGGTAGCCGGGTTGCCTTCGGCGAGTTGGAAGGCAGCGTCAGCAGCCCAAGCAAGGAGTATGTCGCGGTCGAAGTGGTCGCCGCCCTTCTTGTGGTTGTCAGCCAGAAATTCCTTGATTTCGTTCAAGCCCTGTGCATTGACGGTGTAGGTAGTAACTTGCATTTTTTATCTCCAACCTCTGATGTCCCGAGGTGCGGTTGTAGCTAGTTGCTACGATTCATATTTTTGCGCTTTATGTCCCGCTTCAATGGGTGACATAGTACCCCCTACTTATTACTAAAGCAAGCGTAACTATTTGAACTATATGTATATTAAAGCAGCGTAAACATGAAAAAGATGTTCATACATATAGCCTTTTTGATGTTTGAATATGATGAAAATATTTTCAAAAAATATTTGTTTTGGAGAGAAAAAATCATCATGCGCGGCTTGCGCGGATGAGATGCGCTACGACGTAAAAAATGTGTTGATAGGTATAAGGAAATTGAGGGTTGAATGCGCTGCGCGGAGATGTGTGCGCGGTTGCGCTGCGGTGTGAAAAATCTGTTGATGGGTATAGGAATTTTTGGGTTTGATTGCGCAGGATGAATTTATTGCGCGGATGGGTTTGCGCTCTGCAAAAAGTGCGCAACTCGTTTTGAGGGTCGGCGTCGACCGCCGACGGAGCTGCCTGGTTGGTTTGAAGTGGAATATTCGGACAGGCGTGAGAGCGACCTTGCCTCTTCTGTGAACTGAATTGATTTCCGGTGCTCCCTTGCAAAACCGGGTTTGACTTTAGGGGTTGGGGTTGGGGTTGGGGTTGTTTTTGAAAATCGCGGATGCGATGCTAGGTGCTTCGCCTAGATTCTTGGTGTTGGTGGGGTGGCCTGTTCGTTTTTCCAAATTCAACGTTTGAACGAACGGTTTTTTGTTCGTTTGAACGGTGACCGGGGTGGTTGGCTCAGAGGTGGGTGTTTAGTGAGCTTTGCGAACGGGAAAGGAGGGTCGCGGCTGACCCTACTTATAAGTCCTGCGGTTAGTTAGAGTGCTTCGATGATTTCAGTCCATACAGTTGTTGCTCGTGCAGAAAGCTTTTCACGTTTCATTGACCAATTCTTTCGAACGCCTTCACCGGCAAGGCCATCCGCCGATTGATGCGGTAAAGACGTCTTTACTTTGACTCTTTCAAAGCCGAGATATAGGCGGGTTATAGATACAGGTCTATATCTTTTTTCCGCTCACCTATACCCCCATACAACCCGTAGAATCCACCGGTTATCAACCCATCGCGCCTTTGCAAAATTGAAATTCCTCATGAGAACAATGATTGACTGCGACTTTGTTTCTCGGGCGCAGGCAAGGTTAATCGCAACGAGATTTGCTGGTATTAAGGATGTCGAATTAGATTTTGCAGGCATCGAAAAGATTGGTGCGGACTTTGCCGACGAGTTACTTCACGTTTGGCCGCTTGCAAATACCGATACTCGTGTCAGCGTTACAAACATGTCAGAGCGAGTCTTGACGCAAGTCAGTCATACCCTCACCACATAAACTTATTTTGTTGCATTAGAAGGGAATACATTTTATGGAACAAATCATTGCCGGTCTGTCTTCCGTCTCCGCCATCGCCGGCCTCGCCTCCAGCAACCACTTCCTCTTCAAAGTCGCCGACCAACCCAAAGACACCTTCAAAGTCATCCACTGGCAGGGTCAGGAAAAAATCTCCACCTCCTACCGCTACACCCTGAGCCTCACCGCCAGCGAGGTCGTCGATGTGAACAAGATACTGGGTAAGGATGCCACCCTCAGCATTGACCGCGACGGCGAAATGCGCCCGATTCACGGCTACGTCAGCGATATAACCTACCTCGGCACCCTCGTCGCCGACCACGCCGAAGAATACCAAGTCGTACTCGACTCCCCATTATCCAAACTCAACCTCAACCGCCAGACCCGCGTCTTTCTGAATCTGGATATCAATGGCCTTGTGGAGCAAGTCTTGCAGGGAGCAGGTTTCACCGCCACCGCCTTCAAGATTGATCTCAAAAGCACCTACCCCGTGCGCGAATACACCGCCCAATACAACGAAACAGACTTCAACTTCCTCTCCCGCCAACTCGAACACGCCGGAATCTTTTACACCTTCGTGCAACAGGAAGAACAGGCACTGCTGGTGATTCAGGACGACTCCGCCGCCTTGCCCAAAATGACGGGCAACGCCGCGCTCCCCTACCAACCCCTCACCGGCCAAGTCGAAGGCACAGAAGCCGTCCAGCTCCTGCAAAAAGGGATGTTCTACCTCACCCAAAGCATCAAGCGCAAAGAC
>JAYTUW010000060.1:0-19249 GCA_043744345.1 Sideroxydans sp.
ATCCCCGATGCCATGGTCTGCGTCAGGTCGTGCTCGCTCACGAGGCCGACCATGCGCCCTTCGTCATCGACCACGGACAGATGCCGCACCTTCTTTTCCAGCATCGTCTCGGCTGCCTGATTAATGGTGGCATCCGCAGGGATGGTCAGCACCGGCGAAGTCATCAGCTCAAACAGGGGAACTTCGACACGATCCGGCTCGCGTGCATAGAAACGCACCACGTCACGCTCGGTGACGATGCCGACCGGCTTTTCATTCTCGACCACCACCACGCACGATTCGCGCTGGGCCTGCATCAGGTTGAGTGCCTGCAACAGGCTGCTGTGCCCTGGCAGACTGGTGACCGTGCTATGGGCGACCGACATGACCTCGCGCCGCCCGGCCAGGACGGTAAGATTCAGGTGCAAACGGAAGTCGGTTTCACTGACCATGCCGGAGATCGCGCCCGCTTCATCCACCAGCACCAGATGGCGGATGCCTTCACGCAAGCAGGACTGGTAGGCATCCAGTGCATTGCGTGTGCCGGGCATCACGATGACAGGGGCGGACATGCAGGTTTGCAGCAGGGTCTGTTGGGAAAATCCGACGCGCATGGCATGCAGGATGTTGCGTTCGGTGACGATCCCGACCGGACGTCTTGTTTCATCCGTGATCACGATGGATGAAAAGCGGCGTTGCGACATGATGCGCGCGGCTTCGCCGATGGTGTCGTCGGCTGTGAGACATGTGACATCGCGCGTGGCGATGTCGATCAACTGGTGTTGGATATCCATTGCCCGGTTCGCACGATATGCCGTCGTTTCATCGCGGGTCAGCGTTGATTTGCGACGCCGCACACGGTGCGAACTTCTCCATTAACTCTCAGTGATACTTTTCCGGTGCGGGCATTTTTGTAATGGCGTCCCGAGTCTGGAGTCGACCGGCTTCCGCATCGCGGGACAATTGCGTAGTCCGTTCACGGAGAATCCAGGGGGACTTCGACATCCGAGGAAAAGCGCGTTCCTCCAAAGTCACATCAACCGCAAGGTTAACACATCAATACTTGAGTAATCCTTGCAATCCACCCGCTTTCTGAATCACCTCTTGTCAGTGTCAGCCTACGAGTACACGACCTGCACATTCTGCACGCCGCACACTGCACGCAATCCTTCCAGCAATTCGTCGGGAAGGGTGACTTGCCAGGCATCGCCAAGGCGCAGAGGGGCGCTTCCGATCAGGTTGCGGTAGTTGATCTGCACCGGGCATTTTCCGCCGCACCAGGGCTTGAGCAATTCCGCCAACTGCGGCACGCGCACCTTGTCGTCCATGGAGCAGAAGATATCCAGGCGCTTGGCAAACACGGCGCGCGCCGAGGCGAAGTCGTACAACTCTTCCGCCGTGATGCGCATGTTGCCGGAATAGTCATCCATACTGGCTTTGCCGTTCACCACCAGCAGTTCGTCGTCGCGAATCCAGGGACGGCTGGCTTCGTAGATGTCGTTGAACACGGTCATCTCCAGCTGCGCGCTGCCATCGTCCAGCGTGATCACCGCCATCTTGCCGCGCCGCGTCTGCAGGATGCGCACGCCGCTGACCATGCCGGCCAACACCAGCGATTTGGCGTTGTTGCGGCGGCCTCCCCCGTAATTCCCGTTGCCAGAACTCGGCGCGGGCAGAAGGTCCGGCGTTATTTCCACCAGCTTGAGCTTGACGAAATTCGACAACTCCGCCGCGTATTCCTGATACGGATGGCCGCTCAGATAGAAACCCAGCGCGGTCTTCTCCTGCGCCAGTTGTTCGCGCATCTTCCAGCGCGGCACATCCGCCATCTGCACCGGCATCGCGTGCGTCTCGTCATCACCGAACAGGCTGTTCTGGTTGGCCGCACGCGCTTTTTGCTCGGCGCTGCCCAGCGCCGCATCCAGCGAGGCGAGCAACTGGTAGCGGTGATCATTGATGCTGTCGAACGCGCCCGCACGAATCAGCGCCTCGATGGCGCGGCGGTTGACGATGCGCTTGTCCACTCGGTGGCAGAAATCGAAGAGGTTCTTGAACGGCCCCGCCGCACGCGCCGCCACGATGTTCTCCACCGCGCCCTCGCCGGTGCCCTTGATCGCGCCAAGGCCGTAGGCGATGGTCTTTTCGTCCACCGGAGCGAAACGAAAGCCGGATGAATTAACGTCCGGCGGCAGGATGGCAACACCCTGCTGCACGGTATCCTGATAGAAAAAGCTGACCTTGTCGGTGTTGACCATTTCCGAGGTCATGGTCGACGCCATGAAAGCCGCCGGATAGTGGCATTTGAGATATGCGGTCTGATAGGCGACCACCGAGTAGGCCGCGGCGTGCGATTTGTTGAAGCCGTAGCCCGCGAACTTCTCCATCGTGTCGAAGATCTCGTTCGCCTTCTTCTCTTCGATGTTGTTCTTGGCTGCACCCGCCACAAAGATGCTGCGCTGCTCGGCCATCTCCTCGGCCTTCTTCTTGCCCATCGCGCGGCGCAGCATGTCGGCACCGCCCAGCGTATAGCCCGCCACCACCTGCGCCGACTGCATCACCTGCTCCTGGTACACCATGATGCCGTAGGTGCTGCCGACCACTTTTTCCAGCAGCGGGTGCGGCATGATCACTTGCTGGCGTCCGTGCTTGCAATTGATGTAATCGGGAATGAAATCCATCGGACCCGGGCGGTACAGCGCGTTCAGCGCGATCAGGTCGTCGATACAGTCCGGCTTGGCCTTGATCAGCGTGTCCTTCATGCCGCGCGATTCGAACTGGAAGACCGCAGTGGTGTTGGCTGGCTTGAAGATCTTATCGTAGGTCTGCTTGTCGTCGAGCGGGATGGTGTCAATATTGAACTCATCCCCGAGCGCCTGCGAGGGACGGTCGCCCCCTCTCCCATCGGGGGAGGGTTGGGGTGGGGGAGCACTCTCCGCATTCCGCCGCTCCCTTTGCAGCGCGCGAACGTACCGTACCGCCCAATCAATAATGGTCAGCGTGCGCAGGCCCAGAAAGTCGAACTTCACCAGACCGACCGCTTCCACGTCGTCCTTGTCATACTGGCTCACTGTGCTCTCGCTGCCTTCGGCGCAATACAGCGGGCAGAAGTCGGTGAGCTTGCCGGGGGCGATGAGCACACCGCCCGCATGCATGCCGACGTTGCGCGTCAGGTCTTCCAGGCGCTCGCCCAATTCCATCAACTCGTCCACACCGTCTTCGCTAGCGATGATGGCATTGAACTCCGGTTCCATCTCGCGCGCCTTGGCCAGCGACACCGGCTTCACGCCTTCCACCGGCACCAGTTTTGAGAGCCGGTCGCAGAGACCGTACGGGAAATCCAGCACGCGGCCGACGTCGCGAATCACGCCCTTGGAGGCCATGGTGCCGAAGGTGGCGATCTGCGACACGTTCTGCTGGCCGTAATGGTGACGCACATATTCGATGACGCGCTCGCGCCCGTCCTGGCAGAAGTCCACGTCGAAGTCGGGCATGGACACGCGCTCCGGATTCAGGAAGCGCTCGAACAGCAGTTCATAGCGCAGCGGGTCGAGGTCGGTGATGCCCAGTGAATACGCTACCAGCGAGCCCGCACCCGAACCGCGCCCCGGTCCCACCGGCACGCCGTTGGGGAATTTCTCGTCGCGGAAGGATTTCGCCCAGCGGATGAAGTCGGCCACGATGAGAAAGTAGCCGGGAAACTTCATGTTGATGATGGTGTTGACCTCGAAATCCAGGCGCGCCTGGTATTCCGGCATCTTGGCCGCGCGCTGTGCTTCGTCCGGATACAGTTGCAGCATGCGCTGCTGCAATCCGCGCTGCGATTCGCTGCGCAGGAAGTCGTCCAGCGACTCGCCATTGGGCGTGGGGAAATCCGGCAGGTGCGGTTTGCCCAGTTTCAGCGTGAGGTTGCAACGCTTGGCGATCTCAACGCTGTTCTGCAACGCCTCGGGCAGGTCGGCGAACAGTGTCGCCATTTCGGCCTGCGTCTTGAAATATTGCTGATCGGTGAATTGCTTCACACGGCGCTTATCGTTCAGCACATAACCTTCGGCGATGCACACACGCGCCTCATGCGCCTTGAAATCGTCCCGGGACATGAACTGCACCGGGTGGGTGGCCACTACCGGCAAACCCAAGTCTGCAGCCAGCTTGACCGTTTCGCGCAAATGTTGCTCTTCGCGCGGCGCACCGAAACGTTGCACTTCCAGGTAGAAGCGGTTGGGAAACAAACCGGCATATTCCTGCGCGATGACTTTTGCACTCGCGCCGTTGCCGTTCTGCAGCGTTGCGCCGATTTCACCCAGATGCGCGCCGGACAGGGCGATCAATCCATCCGTTCCCGAACTCAACCACTGTTTGCGGATCTCGGGACGGCCGCGGTACTGGTTTTCCAGATAGGCCTGCGTGATCAACTCGCACAGGCGCAGATAACCGGCATGGGATTGGCACAACAGGAGCAGACGGTAGGGCTGGTCGCGCACCGCGTCATTGGTGACAAACACATCGCAACCGACAACAGGCTTGATTCCCGAACCGCGCGTTTCTTTGTAGAACTTCACCAGCCCGAAGACATTGGATAGGTCAGTGAGCGCTAACGCAGGCATCGAGTCCGCCTTCGCCGCCTCCACCGCTTCACCGATGCGCACGATGCCGTCGGCGATGGAATATTCGCTATGCAAACGAAGGTGGACGAAGGAGGGGTGCATGATGCTCGTGATAAAAATCCGGTCGGAATTTTACCACCGCGCTTGCCAGGCTCACGCAAGAAATTGCCCTGTTAAATATGACGTTCAACACCTTGCCGGGTGGCGTATTTGTTCTCGACTTGTGGCGGGTCAAGCGTGCCTGCCAAGGCTGGCAACCCATGCCGGGCAAACCCACACTGCTTCATTTTGTCCGCGATAGTAAGAAGCGCCTAAACTGTGCCAACCAACAGTCCACTGCTCCCGGGTTTTAGTCGATAAATAGTCATTCGCACAGACATAGAGTGTCAGCATTTCGTCAAAGACGCATTCGGCCCTGATCAAGAATGGCGCGATGCCAATCCAATCACTTGATTGAAATAATGAAAATTTAGTCATTCCTCATGGCACAACAGTTGCTCAACCTTATCCGAGTGCACAGAAAACTGACTGCGCCTCTTTCTGAATAACTCTGCATCTGCCTAACAATAAAACGCCGGTAAAGACAAATGACGAACAACTTGATGATTGCCAGCGCCAGCCAAGACCGGCTTGTTTCATGGAAAAAAGAGTTGGACGGTTTTGTCAGCACTACTTTGGCAATTGAAAATTTGGACTCGCTCGGGGAAAACGTTATTCAGTTCAAGCCCAAGGTGATGTTGCTGGACCATGATCTGCTCGGTCCGGATGACATAGCCAACTTGAGCAAAATAAGCGCACAGACAAATATAATTATCATCGGCCATAACATTTCCGAAGAGACTGAATGGCGATTTTTGAAAGCGGGCATCAGGGGGTGTTGCAAGAACGATGCGGACCCGGAACTTCTCAGGCAAATCGTGATGTCCGTACACAGCGGTGAATTGTGGATACGCCGCACACTCACTTGCCGCCTCATCGACGAGTTGAGCAAAAAGGCATCCATAAACATGGCGTACCAAACGTCACTTGGCATGCTGAACAAACTCACCCAGCGCGAATACGACATTGCCGTGCGTGTTGGAAAAGGCGAAAGCAACAAAATCATCGCAAAGACCTGCGGCATCACCGAACGGACTGTCAAAGCTCACCTGACCGAAGTGTTTCTCAAATTGGGCGTTTCGGATCGCCTGAATCTGGCGTTGGTACTTTCGAGCGACAAAAGAGCCTCTGTGCGCAGGAGTTCCATCAATGCGCCAATCGGCACGCCGGAAATGATCAGTCGTTCCGAATCCTCCCGTTTTCCCGTTTCATACTAGCCAGACAATCCGGATAGCGCCGGTATCCGCCTCATTCCGGGTTTTGATCAGGTTTGAACCCGAAATATTGGGTACACTGCGCCCCGCGGTGCTTTGCAAACCAACGCATGGCACATCCCCACCGGTTCCGGCATCTCGAAGCCGGTCCATCATCCAAGGAGCAATACATGAAGCGGGTTGCAGTGCTGTTGTTGGTGTTGGGAATGAACCTGGCACATGCGGATTCGGGCAAGATCAAGGTGCCCGACAACGTCAAATGGAAAGAAGAATGCGGCACTTGCCATGTCGCCTACCCTCCCCGCTTGTTGGCGGCCGAAGATTGGGAACGACTGATGTCCAGCTTGAACAAGCACTTCGGCGCAAATGCGGAGCTTGAATCGAAAGAGAACCGGAGAATTCTCGGCTTTCTCCAACGTCACGCGGGTAGCGGCACGTTATATAGTGCGGCCAGCCTGCGCATCAGCGATACGCCGTGGTTCAGACGCGAACATCGCAGCATTTCCCCCGCGGAATGGACCAATTCGGAGGTGAAAAGCCGATCAAATTGCTCGGCTTGTCATGGAAAGAGCGTACTGGGAAACTGAAGCACGAGTCACTTAAAGGCGAAGCGCCTGAAAATCACCGGGCTTCCTCCTTGCTGCGCTCCCGATACACCCGCTCTATCGCGACAGACAGGATGGCGACGTCCTGCAAGTGCAGCTCGGGGAATGCGTCATGGATGACGACACGGAGAAAATGGACGGGAGTGCCGTTATGTGTGCCTTCTGACGAGTCCAGCAAGGGGTAGGCCACCCGATAGACCTGCTCGAAAATCGCTCGCAAATGCGGTTGGTTCCGGCGCTCGATTCCACCTTGGGTAGCTGAAGCAGCGTTGTCGCTCGATACGGTCATGGCAATATCCTCTTGGCGTTCATCATCGACACCCTAACCACCCGCAACCACTTCGTCAATACATCTGTCGTACTGGAAACACCAGTTCATTTTGCAAGTCACTCGTCAAATTGTTGAGCCCGTGCAGGACTCAAAAAGTAAAACCGCCCACAAGGGGCGGTTTTGCATTTGGCGGAGAGGGAGGGATTCGAACCCTCGGTACGGGGTTACCGTACGCCTGATTTCGAGTCAGGTACATTCGACCACTCTGCCACCTCTCCGGATACGACTCTGTATCACGCGTCAATAATGCCCGACTGCGTGAGGGCGCGCATTTTACCAGCAACATTTGGATTTCGGGCAGAATGTTCGCCATGCGAAGCCTTTTACCACTACAAGTCGCGGTCGTATTGGCGCTCTGCGCCTGGCTCTGGATCAAGTCCACGGCCGTGGACCCCTTGCCGGACTGGCGTCTGGGCGAGTTGCTGGTCATTGTGCCGCCCGTCGAGATGGAAACCGAGAACGCCTTTGAGACTGAACTGGCCACCCAGTTCGCGCAACAATTGCAGGTCAAACTGAAGATCATCCCGTTACCGATCGACCAGGCCTTGCCCTCTCTTGTTGCACATAAGGCACACCTGGCGACATCAGCCCGCAGCACGACCGACTATGCCCTGCGCTTCGGCAAGGCCTACCAATCTCTGGATGAACTGCTGATCTGCCACAGCGTGACGCCGGATGATGTCGATGAACTGGACGGGCGCACCCTGGTGGTCGCGTCCGGCTCTCCGCAGGAAGCCGCCCTGCGTGCGGTGCAACGCGACCATGACAAATTACGCTGGCAGTCGCGGCGCGGCACATCCCCGGCGGAATTGCTGGAAGAAGTCGCCGATGGCAAGCTCGACTGCACTGTCGCCAACGAGGAGCAACTGGCCTCCACCCGCAACTTCTATCCGGAGTTGGGCGACGCGCTGGATATCGACTCCCCCTCCGACATGTCCTGGGCCTTTACCGGCGGCGAAGATACAAAACTCTTCGATGAGGCGCAGCAATTCTTCGCGCGCATCAAGCAGGACGGCACACTGCGTCACCTGCTCGACCGCCACTACGGCCACAACGACCGGCTGGACACGATGGATGCCGAGGCATTTATCGCGCTGACGCGAACCTTGTTGCCGCATTTCAAGCACTGGTTCAAGGAGGCTGCCGACTTGACCGGTATCGAATGGCAACTTCTTGCCGCCCTGTCGTATCAGGAATCGCACTGGAATCCGAGTGCGACTTCGTACACCAAGGTGCGCGGCATGATGATGCTGACCGAGGAGACCGCCGACCGCATGGGTGTGGAGAACCGGCTGGATGCGCACAGCAGCATCCTCGCCGGCGCACGCTACCTGCAACTGCTGAAGGAACAATTGCCGCTGCGCATGAACGAGGAAGACCGGTTATGGATGGCGCTCGCCGCCTACAATCAGGGCATGGGCCATCTGGAGGATGCGCGAGTTCTGGCCAGCCAGTCGGGCTTGAACCCCGATGTGTGGGCTGATGTGAAACGCATGATGCCACTGCTCTCGCGCCCTTCGTTTTACAAGAACACCAAGCGCGGCAAGGCGCGCGGCGGTGAAGCGGTGATCCTGGTCGAGACCGTGCGCTTGTATCACGACATGCTGAAACGCCTGGATGCGCAGGACTCGCTGTATAAATTGCCGCCTGTCCTGAAGCGCAGCTTCGTTGGCGGACTGATCAAGTAGTTCGACTCGCGCTGCGCCAGCCGGATTACATCTGCCGGAACAGGTGCGCGTAGCTGCGGCTCACCGCCACTTTTTCCGGCCTGTCGCGCAACGTCAGCGTGACCTTGCCCAGCAGGTCGTGATGCGCCGAGACGACCTGCTTCGCCTTCACCAGCGTGCCGCGGTGTACCTGCCAGAATTCGTCCGGATCGAGTTGCATGACCAAGTCCTTGAGCGGGGTGCGCAGCAACAGCTCGGCGTCACGCGTCAGCACGGTGGTGTATTTGTCTGCGGACTGAAAGTAACAGACCTCCTCCACCGCCACCATACGCACGTTCTGCCCGACCTGGATGCGCAGCCAGCGCAATGGCTCCGGCTTGGCCGGTGCCGCCAGCAATTGCTGCAGCCGAGCCAGCAATACATCCTGGGTGAACATGCCGCGCTGCTTCAGTCTTTCCACGCAGCGCAACAGACGCTCGTCGGAAACCGGCTTCAACAGGTAGTCGACGGCCGCCTGCTCGAAGGCCTGCACCGCATGGTCGTCGAAGGCGGTGACGAACACCAGGCGACAATCACTGCCCACCGCGCGCGCCGCATCCAGCCCGCTCTGGCCCGGCATGCGGATGTCGAGGAAGGCGATATCCGGTTTGTATTCTTTCAGCGCCTGCTCCGCCGCGATACCGTCATGCAGCACGGCGACAATCTCCAGTTCAGGCCACAACGTCGCCAGCCTGCGTTGCAGGTCGGCGGCAAGATGCTGCTCGTCGTCGGCGATGACGGCTTTCATGTTATGCCGCATTCCGGCGCACGCCGGAATGACAAAGCGGTAGTAAATCAACAATCATACTGGCAACTCCAGACTCGCCACCGTGCCGCTATGCACCCCGTTGCTCAAACTCAGGCGGCCGCGGTCGCCGTAGAGCGCAATCAGCCGCTCGCGCACGTTGGCCAGTCCGGCCCCTCCACCGCTGCTCTCCTGGATGCCGATGCCGTCATCGCTCACTTCGCACAACAACAAGCCGTTCGCGATGCGGGCGCGTATGCGGATTTCGCCGCCGCCGATCTTGGGTTCGATGCCGTGGCGCACCGCGTTCTCCACCAGCGGTTGCAACAGCATGGGCGGAAACGGGTTATCGCGCACACCCCGCGATGCATCGATGTTCCAGCGCAGGCGCTCGCCGAAACGGATCTTCAGTATCTGCAGATAGTTCTCCAGCATATCCAGCTCGTCGCCCAGGTTTGCGCTACTGCTGCGCGCGCGTACCAAAGCGACACGCAGCCAGTCATTCAGGCGCTCCAGCAGTTTTTTTGCCAACTGCGGATCGCTGTCGATCAGACTGGCGACGTTGGCCAGTGTGTTGAACAGGAAATGCGGCTCGATCTGCGCCTGCAACAGTTTGAGATTGGCCTCGATCTCGCGCTTCTCGCTCTCACCCTGTTCCAGCTGCCGTTGCCTCTTTTCCATCTCGATGCGTTCGGAGAGCAAAAAGGTGATGACCCCGATGAGCCCGAAGAACAGCCCCATCCCCATCGTCTTCAGGACGTAGTCGTCGCCCCAACTCCCCACTCCGGTGATGGCAAAACCCAGCGTCAAACCGAGCGCCACACTGGCCGGCAAGGTGACGCTCAGCACCAGCATGCGCCGGACAAGGTGCTTCACATAATGGGATATCCCCACATTGATGCCCATCACCGAGAAGCCGATGCATTGCGAGAAGATAAACTGGTGCCAGAACGGCGCCATGTAAAGATTCAGCACAAGCGCAATGGCCGTGTTGAATGCAAACGTGGCGATGATGTAACCGAGGATCTTTTTCATGGGCGCATATTCGGCGGCCGGTCACGGCAGGGCAATCTTCACCCCGGCAGTCACGCTGCGATTGAACAACACAGAAGATTCCTGCCGCGCATTGCCGACGGGCACGACCGCCAGCGCGAACACGCTCAGATGCGGATTCACAGTCGTCTCGCCGTAGGCGGCCAGTTCGTTGCCGTTGTCGGTGAGGTTGCGCGTGTACATCAGCCGCCAGTATCCCGTCTCGCTCATCATGTTCGCCTGCCACACGGCATGGAGGTAATCGCGCCCCAGCAGGCGCGGCATCAGGCCTAGCGGCAGTCCGAATTGGGTGGTGGCACGCTGGAAGTAGGCGCGCTCTTCCGGCGCCGTGTAGCCGTGGCCGTCATGCAGATATTCCAGCATCAACGACTGGCCGCTTTCCAGGGTGTAGGACGACCCGAGCAGGGTGGCGTTGCCACGCGGCGACGGCGATTGAACCGTATATGGAAGAGTCACATCGGCGGGCGATTGCAGCACCACCGGCAGCACGGAAGAACCGAACTCGCCGTAGAGCATCAGCTCGTCGTTCAGCGTGTACTGGCCGTGCGCGCCGAAGAACGCGCCGAGATGCGGTGCCTTGACGGCAACCAGACCGTAGGCCAGCGCATCGTCGCGCTGCTCGAAGCGGGCCAGCCAGCTGTCGCGCCAGGCATCCGGTTGCACCGCGCCGTATCCAGAATGCACGATGCGCGCCAGCGTGGCGGTATTCTGCATGTCCGGCGTCCATGAGAGTTTCAGCACATCCATACCAACCAGTTCGCGCATGGGGTCGGTGCGTCCGTTGTCGAAATAGAACGGACTGGACGGTGAACGGAACTGCCCCGCGCCCCAGTTCATAACATCGCGCCCTGCAGCGACATTTACACTTTCCGCAGCCCGCACCCGTATCTGCCACTGGCTCACATAGCCTTCGTTGCGGGTACTGACGCCGAAACCGTTGCGCAGTTCGCGTGTCGTCCCGATGGTGCGCGCCGTCAGACGTACCGTCTCGTTCTCGGCTTTGAAGTTAAGCCGCAGTTCCGCAACATCGCTGCGCTGCGCCAGACGCGCGATCTGGTTGTACGGATTCAGCACGCTATCGTTGCGCAGCTCGGTGCTGTTGGCGTAACCGTAAAGTGTGCCGTCCCAGGATGTTTTCCAGTCGGCTTCTTGGGCAAAAGCAGTTGTGGTGAGTGTGAGCAAAAGCGCAAAAAGCAAATCCCCCCCAGCCCCCCTTTTGCAAAGGGGGGAGTCCGGTTCCCCACTTTGACTGCGAATGGGTGGCAGCAGGGCTGCCGGGTACCCATCGGCGTACTCCTTGCGGGTGCAAAGGGGGGCGGAGGGGGGATTTAAACTCTCCTTCACTGCATCTGCCCCAGATCGAATTCCGATGCCGCGATCTTTTTCACTTTCACCGTACCGAACTCCATCACCGTCTCGGCATCGACCAGTGCGTCGCGTATGGTCATCTTGCTGATAAAGGGAACATACCGCCCATCATGTTCAATCGTATTGCCGTATTCGAACAGCGCAGTTTTGAGCAGCTTTCCGCTCACCGAGTAGAACTCGGCCTTGAGGCCCAGCAAACGTTTTGCCGAGACCCAGTAGCGGATCTTGTCGTAAGTGGCGCGCCGGTGTTTGGCACTCAGATCCAGGACATAGCACTCCTCGCCGTTCACAACTTCTTTGCCATTCATCTCGGCATCGTAATCGCCCGCATAGTTGGTCGCCGCGATGTCGCCATTGGAAGCCTGCCCGCTCATGCGCTGGCGCGGGGAGATGGGGATGGGTTTTGACAAGCCGGGGCGCGTCATCCACATGCTGCGCTCCACCTGCAATATCTTCGAGCCTTTGAAACGCACCGGCTCCTGTGTCTCGGCCACGCTGGAATCGTCAACCGCTTTCACCAGGATGCGCTGCGGCTCGTCGCTACGTTCGCCGTCGCGCGATTGCAGTTTGATCTCCCACACAATTCCCGGCAGGCCGCCGCCGCGCGCCTGGTCGGATTCCTTCAGGATGGTGGTGGCATCGGGCGCCGCCAAGCAGGCCGCGCTCCACAACGATATGAACAGCAGTTTCAGAAGAGTATTCATGATTTCCTCAGGAAAGCCGGCCGAAACGTTTCGGCCGTGCGGTGATCAGTTTGAACAACATGTACAGCAGTACGGCCAACCCGCCGAATGCGCCCAGCCATTTGATCGACGAACACAGACTGGTAGCCCGAACCAGCATCTGCGGCAGATCTGGATTCAGGTGAAACATCAACACGAGCCCCATGTTCTCCAGATAATCGAACAGGGCGACAGCAAACGAGATCAAAACCAGCCATTGCGGAAACGGCTGGCCGCGCTGCGCCAGCATCCTGTTCAGCCAGACAACGATCAGGGCGAATGAAAAAGCATAGAGCGCCGGGTAAACCAGATCGAGCGGGGACAATACTCGCAGATAGAACTGCACCGCCTCCGGCGGAACCGCGGCGAAGAATCGCAGGGCGGCCTCGCCATCGTAAAAAAATGCCACATCCAGCGGGAACATGCCGTGCGCAAGCCGGCTGAAGCGGTAGGCGACACCCGTCATCAACGCACCCATTGCCAGTTGCAGGAGCAGGAACTGCACAACCTTCCTGCCCGACGCATGTTTGTCGGCAAACCGGATCAGACTGTTGATATCAACACCCATATCGTCCCGATACTTCGCCCTCATGCGGCCGATCAAACATGCCCCAACGCGTCGATGATGTCCTTCTTCGCCGCGCGCCGTGCAGGCATGTACGCCGCCAGCGTCCCCACGATCCCCATCAGGATGAAAGTGAAGATGGTGCGGCCCGTATCCAGGTCGACCAGAAGAGGAACCGGACTCACGCTATTGGGTGGGATATAGGAGATGTTCGCCGCATTGACACCCCAGCGCACCAACAGCGAAATCACCAGTCCGGTGACGCAGCCGATCATGGTCAGCAACATGGATTCCAGTGTGAACAGCCGTATCACGCCGCTGCGTTTAAGGCCGATGGCGCGCAGTGTGCCAATCTCGCGGGTGCGCTCGATCACGGTCATGCCCATGGAGTTGGCCACACTCATCAGCACCACGGTCAGCACAATGGAAAAGATGAAACCGAAGATCATGTCGAACATGCCGTGTACTTGATTGTAGAAATCGGACAGGTCCTGCCAGGTCAATATCTCCACCCCAAAACCGGCCGCCTTCAGCTTTGCCTGCAGCCGGTCACGCATCATTTCCGTCCTGGACGTATCGTCGAGAAGGATGGTCAGCCGTTGCGCGCGCCCTTCCGCATCCAGCAACGTGCGCGCCAGCGCCAGCGAAACGAATGCAAATTTGTCATTGCTTGCGGCGTTGCCGGTATTGAAGGATTTGGCCAGCGTGATATCGGCCGCATTGGCCTGCCCGCTCAGGGTATTCACCAGCACCTGCGCCTGCTCACCCTCCTTGAGATGTAACATGTCGACCAGCCCGTCGCTCAGGCTGACCACCTCCGGCCTGTCCTTGTTCAGGTGCATCTTCATGTTGTCGAACATCCCGCTTTTTTTCTCGTTCTCGGTCAGCGATCCTTCGCGCAGCCGGGTGACTGCTTCCGGCTCTATCCCCTCGGCGATGAAGATGGTGCTGGCGCGGCCGTTGCTGACCAGTCCGCTCAAACCCAGCCGCGGCGCAACCAGCTTGACGTGCTCTTCTGTTGCGACCAGCTTGCTGATATCGGCGACCTCCTTGGCGGTAAGCAGGTAACGCTCCGGATCGAGCTTGCCTTCCTTGCGCATGCCCTGCTTGTAAAGCGTCAGGTGCCCCAGCATCTCGCCGTGGATAGACTGGCGCCCCAAGCCGTCGTAAATATTGTGCGTATACCCCGCAAACAGCACGATGGCAGAAAACCCGAAAGCGATGGCGAGCAGGGTCACCAGCGAACGGTGACGGTTGCGCAACAGGCCGCGCAGGGCCAGTTTGATCATGTTCTTCATGCCATCACCTCATCGCTCACGATATTGCCGTCGCGCAACAGTATCTTCCGGTCCACATGGTCGAGCAGCCTCTGGTCGTGCGTGGTAAACACGAACGTCACCTTGCGCGCGCGGTTCATCTCTCTCATCAGCTCCACCACCATGCGGCTGTTCTCGGAATCCAGGTTCGCCGTGGGTTCGTCCGCAATGACCAGCATGGGATCCACCACCAGTGCGCGGGCGATGGCCACGCGCTGGCGCTGACCGCCAGAGAGTTTGTCCGGCAGGGAATCCCTAAATCGTTCCAGCCCAACGTCGACCAGTGCGGCGGCTGAGCGCGCTTTTGCCTCCTGCTCCGCCACGCCCTGTATCTGCAGCGGCAGCATCACGTTCTCCAGCGCTGAAAGCACCGGCACCAGATTGAAGTTCTGGAAAACGAAGCCGATCTTTTTGCTGCGAAACTCGGTGAGCTCATCGTCATCCAGCGTGTGCGTATATTGCTCGTCAAAATGCACTTCGCCCGAGGTGGGCGTGTCGATGAGGCCGATGATGTTCATCAGCGTGGACTTGCCGCTGCCGGAGGGACCCCAAACGGCCAGAAACTCACCCGCGTGGATCTCCAGCGAAATGCTGTTCAGCGCGTCGATAGTGGTCTCCCCCAGCAGGAAGCGGCGCTTGATGTCGACCAATCTCAGGATAGGCAAATGACTTGTGATATCGCTCATGTCAGACCTCAATGTAGGTGGATGGGTTTAGTGACGGCATTTTCGCCGATATCAAATGCTGCTGCTGCAAAATCGCGAACAGAATTGCATCCTGCTAAAGATGTCAGGGTGAACTCTAGGCAAGAGAAACGTAAATGGGTAGCAACTTGCGACAAAATGCGAAAATCGGGGGGCGAATGGTTATTGGCTGAGGATCAACAAGCCACCCGGCGCATTATGATTCGCGCCCTACTGGGTCCGCCACTGTCGGCAAAACTCCCGTGCATCGCCCAGCCACTCATGGAAATCACCGGTAAACCCCTCAACATCCGCGAGCAACTCCAACTCACCCCGCATCATGGGATTCGGCTGCCACGCGCGGCGCGACATGCGGGCCAGAACGTCGGCGACTCCTTCGATCTGCGCGTAGCTCGACAGCCAGTCTTCTTTTGCCATCAGATTCAGGGCGGGACGCGAATCAACAGGAAGGTCGGGCAGCCTGGCTTCGATCAATCCATAGACTGTTGAACAGTATTCATGCAGCGGTTGCGGATAGATGGTGTCCCAATTCTTGGCCAGCAGATGATCGTAGAACACGTCAACGAGCACACCGGCATAACGCCTGCGGACCGGTGAAACGCGGGAGCGGCTGCGGCAAAAAGCGGGATGCGTTTCAGCGAAGTGGTCAATAGCGCGATGCAAGGCAACACCGCGGGCCAGATCGTCCGGCAAACCGGCAGGCAAGTGGCCTTTGATCCAGTCGCCCGCGACACCACCCACGATCAGATGCGGCGCTTCACCTGCGAGCAGAGCATGGGCGAGGAAATTCAACGGCAGTCCCGGAGATCAATACGGCTTCCTATTCGCCATCCGCGCTCATCTGATACTTGGCTCCCGCCGGTGTCTGGCATTCGCCGACGGCGCGGCTTCCTTCAAACAGAAATTCGCAACTCAGGTATTGACCCTTTTCCGAAGTCAATTTGGCGCGCGCCGAGTTGGATGTGTAGTTGGTGACCGATTGGCGCGGAACAGAGCGCCAGCCGCCAAAAGACTGCGAGAACGCCGCACCCGCCGCCACCATATAGAAGCCTTTGTATTGCTGGCCGTCGATCATCACTTCCATGCGTTGCCGATCCGGAAATAACTTGCCTTTTTGCACCGCGGAAGTCGAATCGACAAGCTGGAATGGCACAGGCTGCGGGGTTGCACAACCTGCCACGATGGCTACAAAACAAAGCGTTGCGCTGACGGTTTTGACTGAGTGGTTCATGTTGACCTCCGGTTGGGGTGACTGGTTCTGTTCCGAATACCGGCCTGGCGACAGCGACAGGCTCGGGATGAAATAGATTTTGATTCCGGGACGTTGGACAACGCCCTATTGCATATGTTTCAACGAGTCTCGCCCCAACCTCGGCTCAATTATTCAAAGAGCCCCTCAAGTGCAGAATAGAAACCAGCAGCGAGAGACGCCCCCTTTAAATCAGATCGCATTGATGGAGGTCAGCCCGCCCATGTAAGGGCGCAACACCTCGGGCACCTTCACGCTGCCATCGGCCTGCTGATAATTCTCCAGCACCGCGACCAACGTGCGACCGACCGCGAGACCGGAGCCGTTCAAGGTGTGCAGCAATTCCGGCTTGCCTGCCGCATTGCGGAAACGTGCCTGCATGCGGCGCGCCTGGAAGGCTTCGAAGTTGGAGCAGGAGGAGATTTCGCGGAAGGTGTTCTGCGCGGGCAGCCACACTTCGATGTCGTAAGTGGTGGAAGACGAGAAACCCATGTCGCCGGTGCATAACTTGACCACGCGGTATGGCAGGCCGAGCTGCTTGAGGATGGTCTCTGCGTGGCCGAGCAAGCCTTCCAAGGCTTCGTAGGATTTATCCGGATGCACGATCTGCACCAGCTCCACCTTGTCGAACTGGTGCTGGCGGATCATGCCGCGCGTATCGCGACCGTAGGAACCGGCCTCGCTGCGGAAGCACGGTGTGTGCGCCACGAACTTCATCGGTAGTTTTTCCAGCGGCACGATCTCGTCGCGCACCATGTTGGTGACGGGAACTTCGGCGGTGGGGATGAGGTAGAAGTTTTTCTCGACACCATCCTCGCTGACCACGCGCGGTACGCGGAACAGGTCTTCCTCAAACTTGGGCAACTGGCCGGTACCGCGCATCGATTCTGCGTTCACCATGTAGGGAACATAGGTTTCGGTGTAACCATGCTTTTCGGTGTGCGTGTCCAGCATGAACTGGGCAAGCGCGCGATGCAGACGCGCCAGCGGGCCTTTCAACAGAGAGAAGCGGGCACCGGCGATCTTGG
The DNA here is from genome assembly GCA_043744345.1 of Sideroxydans sp. Taxonomy (GTDB): domain Bacteria; phylum Pseudomonadota; class Gammaproteobacteria; order Burkholderiales; family Gallionellaceae; genus Sideroxyarcus. The sequence continues at coordinate 17,289 of JAYTUW010000060.1, forward strand.
TGGCGGTCTCGAAATCCAGCCCGCCCAGTCCTTCGCCAATGCTGACGTGATCCTTCACCTCGAAGGCAAACTTGGTCGGTTCGCCGACCTTGCGCACTTCGACATTGTCCGCTTCCGATTTGCCGACCGGCACGCTCGTATGCGGCACGTTCGGAATCACGGCAAGGAAGGAATCCATATCGGCCAGCACCTGCGGCAGTTTGGCTTCGAGTTGTTTCAACTCTTCGCCCAGCGAAGACACCTCCGCCATGATCGCCGTGGTGTCTTCGCCCTTGGCCTTGGCTTGGCCGATCAGCTTGGAAGACGCGTTGCGCTTGGCTTGCAGCTCTTGCGTGCGGGTCTGGATGGTTTTGCGTTCCGCTTCCAGTTGTTCAAATTTGGCGATTTCCAGCGTGTAACCGCGCGTCGCCAAACGGGCGGCAACATTGGCCAGGTCATTGCGTAGTGTTTGTATGTCTAACATGTTGAACCTCAATAAAATTCCATATCACCTGCGTAGGATGGGTTGAGTGCAACGATACCCATCAAACAAATGGCGGGTATCGCTACGCTCCACCCACCCTACATTTTCTTCTTTGCCTTTACATCCAGCTCGCGCAGATGCGCCAGCTTTTCGGAAATCTTCGCTTCCAGCCCGCGCTCCGTGGGTTCGTAAAAGCTCACTTCCGGCATGCCCTCGGGGAAATAATTCTCGCCCGCCGCATAACCGCCTTCTTCGTTATGCGCGTAGCGGTAATCCTTGCCGTAATCCAGTTGCTTCATCAGTTTGGTCGGCGCGTTGCGCAGGTGCAGCGGCACTTCGCGCGACCCGTCCTGGCTGATGAAGGCGCGGGCGGCATTATACGCGACATAGCCCGCATTCGATTTGGCCGCAACGGCCAGGTACAGCACGGCCTGCGCCAGCGCCAGTTCGCCCTCGGGCGAGCCCAGCCGCTCATAGGTGGCGGCGGCATCGTTGCACAACTGGATGGCGCGCGGGTCGGCCAAACCAATGTCTTCCCAGGCCATGCGCACGATGCGCCGCGACAGGTAGCGCGGGTCTGCCCCGCCGTCTAGCATGCGCACCAGCCAGTACAACGCTGCGTCGGGATTGGAGCCGCGCACCGATTTGTGCAACGCGGAGATCTGGTCGTAAAAGGCCTCGCCGCCCTTGTCGAAACGGCGCAGCTTTTGTGCCAGCGTGTTGTCGAGAAAAGCCGTGGTGATGTTCGCCACCTTGGCGGCCTGTGCGGCAGTCTGCAACTGCTCCAGCACATTGAGCAGGCGCCGCGCATCGCCGTCTGCATAGCCGATGATGCGCTCGCGTGCCGCGTCGTCGAATTTCAAATTTTCCGCTTGCCCTGAGCCTGTCGAAGGGCCCAGGGCGACCTGCTGCGCACGTTCCAGCAATTGCCCAAGCTCAACCTCGGACAAGGATTGCAGCACATACACCTGCGCCCGCGACAACAGCGCGTTATTCAGTTCGAAGGAAGGGTTCTCGGTAGTTGCGCCGATGAACGTAACCAACCCCTGCTCGACGAAAGGCAGGAAGGCATCCTGCTGCGACTTGTTAAAACGATGGACTTCGTCCACGAACAGGATGGTGTGGCGCCCGCTCTGCTGCAAAGTCTGCTCGGCTTGCGCGATGGCATCGCGAATGTCCTTCACCCCGGACAACACCGCCGACAGCGGCACGAACTCGGCATCAAAAGCGGATGCCATCAAGCGCGCCAGCGTGGTCTTGCCCACGCCCGGCGGGCCCCACAGGATCATCGAGTGCAGTTTGCCGGACTGGAACGCAAGACGCAGCGGCTTGCCAGCGCCCAGCAGGTGCGACTGGCCGATGACCTCGTCAATGTGCTGCGGACGCAGGCGTTCGGCGAGCGGGGCGGCGGGTTGGTGGGGGGGGAACAGGTCAGTCATGATGTTGCGAGTTTATCTTATGGGAGCGCCGACGTCCTCGTCGGCTGTCTTTTTTAAAA
>JAYTUW010000061.1:0-5050 GCA_043744345.1 Sideroxydans sp.
ACACGATTCCGTGTAAATGATCCCACTCATCGCGGCATTACTGCCTTGAGCCCCTCCACGGACAGCAGGGTGTGGGATCTAACCGGTTAAGCGGCTAGAGCGTACTTTTCGTCGTTTGCGACTATTGGTTTTCCAGCTGATTTACGAGGTGGCGGGTCCTCGGTATGCCCTACACTGCTTTGTAACCCACGTCGAAGCCAGGTCACCCCCGGTTCGTTGTGCTACTAGCGAAGCCTATTGTAGCAGTTTTACTTCTTCTTGTTATTGCCCAGCATGAAGCGGGCGAAGTGGCGGTCGGCCTTGGTGGCGTGGGAGGCGAACCAGTCGAGTAGCAGGAGGGCGGTGCGGAATGCCAGGAAACGCGGGTCTTCCTTGCCGTCCTTGGATAGGGATTCCAATCGGGTGAAGTGCTCGACGAAACGCTGATGTTCCATCGCATGGCCTTCGGAGAACGGGTAGTTCTGTTCGCGCATCAGTTTCTCTTCGGCGGGGAACAGGTTCCGGGCATGCCGGGCGAGGAAGGGGAAGATGGCGGCGAAATCCTTGCAGGCACTTTGGTCGACATGGGCGGTCAGGGTGTTTATACGCTCCATCAAAACCCGGTGCGCTTCGTCGAGTTCGGCGATGCCGGTATGTTGTTCCTCTTTCCAGACCAGTGGCGTTTGCAGTTCACCGGTTCCCAGATGCTGGCCGTTGGCTTCGAATTCGTAGCAACGCTCCAGATACATGAACGCGGGGATGTCATCCGGGGCGATGTCGATGCACTGTTTGAGCAGGGGAATGGCCTTGGGGATGTCTTTCAAATGGTAGTAAGCCACCGCCTTCTCGAAGGCCGCCAGGCTGGTGCGTTTGCTGTTGCGCAATGCTTCGGGGTTGTTGTTGAAGACTTCGTAGATGGAGAGGGGCTGCGATTTGCCTTTGACACGGATGCGGTCCAGAAAGCGGATGTCGTATTTTTCTGGGTCGGCCAGGTCGTACAGGGTGTTCTGGCTGATGATGAGTGGCGAGTGATAGGTCTTGGTCGCTTCTTCCAGGCGCGCTGTCAGATTCACCGCATCACCGATCACCGTGCTGTCCATGCGGTTGATGCCGCCCACGGTGCCGATCATGACCACGCCGGTGTTCAGTCCGATGCCGATGTGGATAGGCGCGTAGCCCGCGCGTTCGCGTCCGGCATTGTAATAGCCAAGACGCTCCAGCATGGCGATGGCGCCGCTGACCGCCTGGTCCGCGCCTGCCTCGAACAACGCCATGATGGCGTCGCCGATGTATTTGTCGATGATGCCGTGATGGCGGCTGATGACCGGTTCCATCTGGCTCAGGTAGGAGTTGATGAATTCGAAGTTTTCCGCCGGGGTCATGGATTCGGAGAGCGGGGTGAAATCGCGGATGTCGGAAAACATGATGGTCATCTTGCGTTCGACCTGGTCGCCCAGCTTCACGTCCACGATGCTTTTGGCTTCGAGCAGGTTGAGCAACTGGTGCGGAACCAGGCGGCCGTAGGCGGTCTCGGTCTGTTGCAGCAAAGCCAGCGCCTGTTGATGGGCGATGATGACCTTGTGCAATATCTCCTGGATACTGTCTTGTGTAGGATTTGCGGGGATGTTGTCCCCTTTGTGTCCTTCGTTCATGCTCCTCCGCCCAACATTTTTTCGTTATGGCGGCATGATAACGCCGATTAACCCTGTATGTAACGTAGTAATGCCAGTGGCGTTGAGATGCTGCCTGCGGCGGGCCAGGTGGAAAGATCGGCGGCGGGGTCAATATAGCCGTAAGCGGCGATGATGCCCGTCATACCGGCTGCCTGTGCTGCCTGCATGTCGCGCAGGTCATCGCCCAGGTACAGGCATTGTTCCGGCGCGACACCCATCAGTTTTGCGGCATGCAGCATGGGCATCGGGTGGGGTTTGGGGTATTCGCAGGTGTCGCCGCTCACCAGACAGGCGGCGCGTTTGGCGTAACCCAGCTTCTCCATAAGCGGAACTGTGTAGCGGTGCGGCTTGTTGGTGACAATGCCCCAGGGCAGGTCGTGCCGTTCCAGTTCGTTGACCAGTGCGGCCATTCCGGGAAAGAGCTTGGTCAGGTCGCAAATGTGTTCTTCATAGTGCTGCAGAAATGCATCGCGCATCGTGTTGTAGTCGGGACTGTCCGGCCCGATACCCATCCCGATCTTCAGCAATCCCTGTGAGCCGTGCGATGCCTGGGGGCGCAGGGTTGCGAGTGGCAATGGCGGCAGGCTATTCAGTTTGCGCACGTGGTTGAGTGCGCCCCCCAGGTCGGGCGCAGTGTCGGCAAAAGTGCCGTCCAGATCAAAGAGTATCCCTTCAGCCACGTTGGCAGGCCACCATGTAGTTGACGCTGGTGTCGCGTCCGAGCGAGTAGCTCTTGTTCAGGGGGTTGTAGCTCATGCCGGTGACATCTGTCACGTTAAGGCCTGCGTTGCGACACCATTGCGCGAGTTCGGAAGGCTTGATGAACTTGGCATAGTCGTGCGTCCCTCTCGGGAGCATATTCAGAACGTATTCGGCACCTAGAATGGCGAACAGGTAAGACTTGGGATTGCGGTTGAGCGTGGAAAAAAATACATGACCGTTCGGTTTTACGAGCTTGGCACAGGCATCAACCACGGCGGCGGGATCGGGGACGTGCTCCAGCATCTCCATGCAGGACACTGCGTCATAGTGGCCGGGGCGCTCGGCCGCCAACTCCTCTACCGCCACCTTGCGGTATTCCACTTTGTGGCCGCTTTCCAGTAGATGCAGTTTGGCGACTTGCAGCGACTTGTCGGCGAGGTCGATGCCGGTCACCGTGGCACCCGATGCAGCCAGACTTTCGGACAGGATGCCACCGCCGCAGCCCACATCCAGTACGACCTTACCGGAAAGCGATGCGATACGGTCGATATACCCCAGGCGCAAGGGGTTGATTTCATGGAGCGGCTTGAATTCGCTGTTCTTGTCCCACCATTTGTGGGCGAGTTGCGAGAATTTTTCAAGTTCGATGGGGTCGGCGTTGGACATGGTTTGAACCTTGGTTGACAGGTGGGCGACTTTAACAAAACTCCTCGCCAATAGCCAAGCAAACAAGGGGCGGTGGCGGGTAGTCGGTGGGGTGGGGGGCTGTGCTAGAATGCTAACTTCGTTTTAATGCCCCACAGCCTTCATTTACGGGCTCAAATATAGGTCGCTCATGGAACAACAATTCGCCAAAGAAACCCTGCCGGTAAGCCTTGAAGAAGAGATGCGCAAGTCCTACCTGGACTACGCGATGAGTGTGATCGTTGGACGTGCGTTGCCCGATGTGCGCGACGGCCTGAAGCCGGTGCACCGGCGCGTTTTGTTCGCGATGCACGAGCTTTCCAACGACTGGAACAAGGCCTACAAGAAATCGGCGCGTATCGTCGGCGACGTGATCGGTAAGTACCATCCGCACGGCGATACGGCGGTGTACGACACCATCGTGCGTATGGCGCAGGACTTTTCGCTGCGTTACACGCTGGTGGACGGCCAGGGTAACTTCGGTTCGGTGGACGGCGATAACGCGGCGGCGATGCGTTATACCGAAATCCGCATGGCCAAGATCGCGCATGAGCTGCTGGCCGACCTGGACAAGGAAACGGTCGATTTCGGGCCCAACTACGACGGTTCCGAGCATGAGCCGCTGGTGTTCCCGGCGCGCTTCCCCAACCTGCTGGTGAATGGTTCCTCCGGTATTGCGGTGGGTATGGCGACCAACATTCCGCCGCACAATATGGGCGAAGTGGTGGATGCCTGCCTGGCGCTGCTGAAGAATCCGGACATGGATATCGAGCAGTTGATCGAACTGGTGCCCGCACCGGACTTCCCGACAGCCGGTTTCATCTACGGTCTGGCGGGGGTGAAAGAGGGCTACCGCACCGGCCGTGGCCGCGTGATCATGCGCGCGCGTACCCATTTCGAGGATATCGGCAAGGGTGACCGCCAGGCCATCATCATCGACGAACTGCCCTACCAGGTGAACAAGGCCACCTTGCTGATGAGAATCGGCGAGATGGTGCGTGAGAAGCGCATCGAAGGCATTTCCGAAATTCGCGACGAATCGGACAAATCCGGCATGCGCGCCGTGATCGAGTTGAAACGCGGCGAGAACGCCGAAGTGATTTTGAACCAGCTCTACAAAGACACGCCGATGCAGGACAGTTTCGGCATCAACATGGTCGCGATTGTCGACGGCCAACCCAAGCTGTGCAACCTGAAGGATGTCATCGAGGCTTTCCTGCGTCACCGTCGCGAAGTTGTGACGCGCCGCACCATATTCGAACTGCGCAAAGCGCGCGAACGCGGCCATATCCTGGAAGGCCTGGCCGTGGCGCTGTCCAACGTGGACGAGATCATCGCGCTGATCAAGGCGGCGCCGACACCGCCCGATGCCAAGCGTTCGTTGATGGCACGTTCCTGGCGTTCGTCGCTGGTGGAGGATTTGCTCTCCCGTGTGAGCGACGCATCGCGTCCCGAGGGGTTGGCACCCGAGTTTGGTCTGGCGGGCAATGGCAGCGAGCGCGGCTATTTCCTCTCCGATGCACAGGCGCAGGCCATTCTGGAACTGCGTCTGCAGCGCCTGACCGGGCTGGAGCAGGACAAGATCGTTGGCGAATACCGCGAAGTGATGGATAAAATCACCGACCTGCTCGACATCCTGGCCAAACCGGCACGGGTGACGCAGATCATCGGCGACGAACTGATCACGGTGCGTTCGCAGTTCGGCGACAAGCGCCGCAGCGAGATCATCACCCACACGCAAGATATGAGCATGGAAGACCTGATCGCGCCGGAAGACGTGGTGGTCACCATGTCGCACGGCGGCTACATGAAGGCGCAGAAGCTGGACGAATACCGTGCGCAGAAACGTGGCGGACGCGGCAAGCAGGCCACCGCGACCAAGGAAGACGATTTCGTTGACAACCTGTTCATCGCCAACACCCACGACTTCATCCTGTGCTTCTCCAACCGCGGTCGCGTGTACTGGCTCAAGGTCTATGACGTGCCGCAGGGCACGCGCATCAGCCGCGGCA
>JAYTUW010000062.1:0-5045 GCA_043744345.1 Sideroxydans sp.
GTAAGGGGGATTTAAAATCGTGGCACATCATCCTCTCTCAAATCCCCCCTCGCCCCCCTTTACAAAGGGGGGAATATTCGCAGCTATATATTTCTATCCCCCGCATGACCGCAGCATAAGTCAAACTTCTGGAGTCCCCCGGCATAGCCGGGGGTTTACCTCACTGAATTATTGAAACCTTTCCAACCCCAATTTAACCTGTTTTTTATGTTGACCAATCCACTCAGGGGTATAGTTTTGCAACACAAGCAGTCTGTGCCGCGCACAGCTGCACACCCGGCAGTTGCTGCGGATACGTCATCACTTTCAGGGGAGGAGATGCTTTGTCACAAATCTCAATCCACAAAAAAATACCGCAAGAGCTCTCCCCTCCATCCAATTGTCCCTTTGAAGACTGTCGCGCCAGCCGCCTGGAACAGATAGAGCACGCAAAACTGGAGTGGGAGTTCACCGCCGATTCGATACCGCTACTGATCTTTCTGCTGGACCGCAACGACGTTGTCCTGCGCACCAACCGCACACTTGAGCACTGGGGCCTGGGCAACGTGATCGAGGCACGGGGCCGCAAGTTCCATGACCTGCTGCATCCAAAATGCCGCGATAAAGCCTGCCGCCTCAGACACATCTGGAAATTGTCAGTCGAAAACATGGCACAGGACTTTGCCGTCGAATACCAGAGCGAAGACAAATACCTGCAGCGTTACCTGAACCTGCATTTCAATTTCCACCGCTCACCGCACGATGCCGAGGACGGATTTGTGGTCGCGGTCATCAGCGATATCAGCGATATCAAACAGGCGGAAAAGAAGCTGCAACACGCCAACGAGGAACTCGAACTGCGCGTCGAGGAAAGCACGTTCGCACTCATCAGCACCAACATCCGCCTGCAGCAGGAAATCGCGCGACACAAAGCCATCGAGGCAAAACTGGAAAACAGCCGCGAGGAATACAGCCAGCTGATCGAGTCCATGGATGAAGGCCTGGCCATCCTCGACAAGCAGGGAAAGATCACCTACGTCAACAAGCGGTTTTGCGACACGCTGGGGCATCAGCGGGGCGAGATATTGGGGCACACCCCGGTGGACTACATAGCCGAAGACAACCGGCCCGCACTCGAGCGGCACATGGCGGAACGGGCCGGTGGCGGAAAAGAGACTTACGTCGCCAACCTGAAAGGGGTGAACGGGCGGAATTTCTGGGTAAAGATATCCCCCACGCTGCTGGTCAACAAAAGCGGGGAATCGACCGGCAGCTTTGCCGTCATTGCAGACGATATAAGGCAACTGAACGACAGGCAGGTGCTGCGCGAAACGGCAAAGGAGATCGACGACCTTTACGAGCATGCCCCCTGCGGTTTCCACACGCTGGACAACAATGGTGTCTACTTGAAGATCAACGACACCAATGCCAAATGGCTGGGATACGACAGCGCTGAAATGACTGGCAAGTTGCGCTTCGCGGACACCCTTACGCCGGCCAGCGCCCGGAATTACGAAAGCTACTTGCCCCGGCTCAGGATGCTGGGCTACTTGCGCGACCTGGAGATCGACATGGTGCGCAAAGACGGCAGCATTCTGCCCGTGTTGCTCAGCGCGGCAGCGCTGCGCGACGCGGAGGGAAAGTTCGTGATGAGCCGGGCCATCGTTTACGACATCAGCCATCGCAGAGAGGCCGAACAATCGCTGCGCGAATCGGAGCACGCAAAGCGCATGCTGACGGCACAGGTGATGTCCGCCCAGGAAAAGGAACGCAAAAGGATCGCCTCCGAACTTCACGACGGCATCGGGCAAACGCTGAGCGCGATCAAGTTCTACGTGGAGAACGCCATTCGCGGCCTGAACGAACAGACGGTTGAAGACAGCAGCCAGATGTTTCGCAACGTCATCCCCAAACTGCAGGATGCCATCGAGGAAGTCAGGCGTATCTCCATGGACCTGCGCCCTTCCCTGCTGGATGACATTGGCACCCTCGCCACACTGTCCTGGTTCTGCCGGCAATTCCAGAGCGTGTACGAAACCACACGCATCGAACTGCGGCTTGATATTGACGAAAGCGACATTGCAGCACCGCTCAAAGTCGCCATCTTCCGCATCGTGCAGGAAGCCATGAACAACTGCGCCAAGTACAGCAAGGCGAACCAAATTCACATCGGCCTGATGAACAACGGCAAGGAGATCGAACTTGCGGTAGAGGACGACGGACGTGGATTTGACATCGCCGAGGTCGGCACAAAGAACAACGGACTGGGCGGAATGGGTCTGGTCAGCATGCGCGAACGCGCGGAATTCTCCGGTGGCACATTCCTCATCGAATCAGCCCCCGGCAAGGGAACCAGCATGTGCGTGGTCTGGCCGCTGCAGGAGGCACCAGGCACCGATTGATCGAGTCGGATGGGTGTTTCTCAGCCACTCCGGTCTAGGCACCCTACCGATTTCGTTTCCACAATCCGGACACTGGCGAGTTCACACTATCGACCCGAAGCGGCCCGTCAGAAAATTGGCCAGGAATGATCACTTCTCGGCCATAGCCGACTATTCCGGCGGTCGGCGGAAACGGCCGCAATGTGCACAACACCGGCCGTTACTGGCAGTGCCGCTTATTGGGCCAAGTCTTTCGCCGGGGATATTCCGATGCTGACCCTTTTAACTCTATGCAAGCCGTAATTCAAAACTTCATCCCAACATTGAAAAACCGCACCGTTGTACTCGCTTACGTTTACAGGGTATAAACTTGCTATGTTTAATGAACTAAATTTAGTGCGAGCGAAATGAAAGAAATAGTCTTACCAACTACTCAGACTTTTTCAATGCCGCTGGACGCTACAACGCTCAAATCCGGCATGGTTGGAGAGGGGCACAATCAAGGGCGCGCTCTTGGTTCTTTGACCGTGAATGAGAGAGTCTGGTCTGAGGTTGCCACAGCAAAAAAGAACGGCGGCGCGATTCTCTATGCGACAACCGCAATTGAGCAAAAGCTGGAATCTATACTGCTTAATTATTTTCTTGGCCCGTCCATCAGCTTTAATGACCAAAGGCGCATGTTTGATCGGGAAATCTTAAAATCGACGCTTCTATCTTTTAGCGCCAAGAATGAATTGGTAATAAAAGTGATTAATGAAGGTGAGTTGCTGTCGAAGAAAAATAAGCCTGTCATTCCGAAGTACCTGAAGGAAATAATGGAGTGGCGAAACGCATTCGCACATGGAAAATTAATTTACGACAGCAAAAGGGGGGGACGTCGCAAGTGCCGCAGTTTCGGCACAGGGATCGACGACGCCGAAGCCTGCGCGCTGATCGAGCGAATGATGAGTCTGCAAGCATCGGTCGGCACCCGCCCACCTGCCGCTGAATCTCGCTGATCGAAATGCCTTGCGCGTGCTTGAGCAGCACCCCTGGCACGTTCCGTTTCGACGCAATGCACTCTTACGCTCGCCTACCTGACCTATTGACCGGGCAGGTCAGAAGATACCAAGACAGGTCCTTTTCCCGATAACGGACGGACAGCATTAGCGAGTGGTAACGCAGTCTGGATATAATCAGTCTGCTTTGCCAACGCCATAGCGGATTTTCATGATCGTGATTGCAGAAGTCAGCACCACCATCGCCGCGTTTGCCACCATGAGCGGCAAATCCCCTTTGAGCACACCGTAAACCAGCCATAGAAAAAGGCCGATGGTGATGATGATGTACGTAGTCAGCGAAATCCCGCTGACATCCTTGGTGCGCCACGTCGTCCAAACCTGCGGAACGAACGACGAAGTTGTGAATGCGGTCGCCACCAATCCCAAAATATCCAAACTATTCAATTGATCTTCTCCCCGATTTGCCCAATGCTGCAGACCGCCAGTGTACAAAGCCGCCGTGTCCAGAGTCAATGCGCACCTGCCCGGCAAGCCTTCGGGAGGAGACAGGCTAAACTCTTATTGCTTCACGCCAGCGCTGTTGTATTTGGTGACGAAGAAATCCAGCGTTCCGGTCAAGCTGTTTCCGTCCAGCGGGGCGTTGGTATAGCCACCGACAAAGACCCCACCGTTTGCATCCGTGGCGACTGAATTTCCATATGTCGTTTTGCCCGCAAAGCCAAGCTGGCGGGTGTATTGATGAACCCCGCTGCTGTCGTATTTGGTCACGAAGAAGTCCTTCGGCCCGGCCAGCGTGTTGCCGCCCAGGCCGCCACTCGTAACACCCGCCACATACACGTTGCCGCTGGCATCGGTCGCAACAGATGCGCCATAGGTACTAGCACCAGCCACCCCAAGCTGGCGGGTGTATTGATGAACCCCGCTGCTGTCGTATTTGGTCACGAAGAAGTCAATAAATCCGGCCAGCGTGTTGCCGTCCAGGCCGCCCCACGTATAACCCGCCACGTACACATTGCCGCTGGCATCGGTCGCAACAGAATTGCCCATGGTTAAAGCACCCGCCACCCCAAGCTGGAGGGTGTATTGTTTCGCGCCAATGCTGCTGTATTTGGTCACGAAGAAGTCCCGCGCTCCGGTCAGCGTTTTGCCGTCCAGGCCGCCAGTCGTATAACCCGCCACATACACGTTGCCGCTGGCATCGGTCGCAACAGATGCGCCATTGGTACTAGTACCAGCCACCCCAAGCTGATGGGTGTATTGCCACACCCCGCTGCTGTTGTATTTGGTCACGAAGAAGTCACTAAATCCGGCCAGCGTGTTGCCGTCCAGGCCGCCATTCGTTTGACCCGCCACGTACACGTTGCCGCTGGCATCGGTTGCAACAGATTGGCCATATGTCAACGCACCAACCGCCCCAAGCTGGAGGGTGTATTGCTTAACCCCGCTGCTGTTGTATTTGGTCACAAAGAAGTCCTGCGTTCCGGTCAGCGTCTTGCCGTCCAGGCCGCCACTCGTAATACCCGCCACATACACGTTGCCGCTGGCATCGGTCGCAACGGATTGCCCGGCTGTGCCCTGACCCAAAACGCCCATTTGCCTGGTGCCAGTCCACGGTGCCGCAGGTGCAGAACCTCCAGTACCCCCTCCACCCCCACCGCAAGCGCCCAGCAAACCGCCTGCAACG
>JAYTUW010000063.1:0-18819 GCA_043744345.1 Sideroxydans sp.
CTATATTCCTTTCTATAACCACAGTAGAATGCACTCGTCATTAAATTATGTGTCACCCGCGAAGTATGAAATTCAGTTCGCTTAATCAGGTGTCAATTAAATCGGGGGAAGTTTCCTGCGCAAAAAGCCGCGCAGTCCAGTTAGCTCTACGTTAGGTTACATATGAGACTTCATCTGGTTGCATTTATCTTCTTGGTCATTTCACCGTTGGTTGCCTTCGGTCAACCAGAATCATTCAATCGATTTACCGAAGAGTTGCCGCAACTCTTAGAGACCGACGCAGCAACTGTAATGGTCAGAGGGCTTACGCACGATTTTGCCAAGCAACTATGTGCGAGGCTCGGGTCACCCGCAGCTCAGATGGTTGAAATTGAAGTGAATGAATGGAGAAAGCGGAACGACCCATTCATAAGTGGGGCTGCAAAGGCACTGAATGAGTTTGGTGATCGGTACTTACCGGTTGGCGGTGAGGACGCTAAACAAGGATATCTTCAAATGATTCTTCGCACCACAACCAAAACCGCAAACGACCGATTGGTACGACAACTTAACGGCGCGACTCTTGACAACAACATCGTCCCACCATTTCCGGCCTGCGTGGGTTTTTCTAGAATGCTTCATGATGGTGTCGGTGACTTTGAAAGAACGCCGGAATTTACACGAGCTTTAGTTGTGTACATGCAGCGAAAGAGCAAGCCATGATGCAACCTAGCCCTGCGCTCAAGCGGGACTGCGCAAAAGCGCGCACACGCTTGCTCCTCGTAGGACGTCTATGCCGCGCCATTCGTGTGTACTTTTGAACTTATGAATCCAGTACTAGCCGCACGTCTTTTTGCTGCCCTCATCCTTGCGACAGTCTTGTTCCAGGTCGCATTGGTTGCAGGGATGCACTGGGGAGAGTTTGCTTGGGGCGGCATGTATTCGGGCCAACTGCCCGACGAGATGCGCGTTGCCTCGGCGGTTTCTGTACTGCTGTTTCTCTTGTTGGCTGCTGTGGTACTCAGTTGCGCTGGAATTGTGCTGCCTGGCTGGAATCACTTTTCTCGAAAATTTATCTGGGTGGTCGTTGCGTATTGTTTGCTTGGAGTTGTCGCCAACGCAATCACCCCCTCTGTTTGGGAGCGGATTATTTGGCTCCCAGTCACTCTTGCTCTCTTGGGTACAAGCGTTGTGGTCGCAAGAAATCGATGAACTGCATCAAAAAGTTCGCCTATTGATATTTCCATAATTCGCGACACCTATGCCGTCATTCCGGCGCAGGCCGGAATCCAGCAAGAAAAATGCATTTGTGTTTAAAACCCACTGGATTCCGGCCTGCGCCGGAATGACGAGGCACTTTTTCATTTTCGCAATTCCATTATGATGGATGTGGCGTTGTCTTGAATTATGGAAACATCAATAGTTCGAATATCTTCTTGCATTAAACTCCCGCCTTTCCGAGACCTGTTACCCGCGACCATATGAATCACGACACCCCCCGCATCACGCCTTTGATCAAACACGCCGATGACGGCCTGTCTGCTGACGAGTTGGCCGGGTTGAAACAAAGTCTCGCTGAAAAACTCCAGGCGCTGGGCGCGCTGGCTGACTCCGCTTCCTTGCAGCACGCACGGTTGCAGATGGACATCGCGGAGCTGCTGAATGCGCTGGAGCGAAAAATGGAAGCGTGGGATATCGCGCGCGAGGCTTTCCGGATTTCCATGCAGTATGAATCCTGGCCGGATGCAGTGGAGGCGTGCGATGTGCTGTTTCAGGCCGGGCAGGAAGATTCGATGGCGGTGCTGGGCATGGGGATCTGGCTGGCCGTCACTTTTCCCGTCGCCCCCGAATTGACGGTAGCGATGCTGATTCATCTGGTGGACGAGACACCCGATAGCTCGGAGGCCGGGGCGCTGGCGGCGATCACCGCGCGTTATGTGGTGGACTTGCGTGCCAGCGACGAAGCGCACGAGAACCTGAGTTTCCTCGCCGACAACCTGATCTCGATGGTGGCGAAGCGCCACGGCAACGTGCAGGATCAGGCGGCGATGGATCAGTGGCTGACCCGGCTGGCACTGCGCGAACCGCAGATGTTCTTGCCGCGTTTGTCGCAGGCAGTAGACGCCCTCGTGGGTGACAAGTGGTGGTTCGACCGAAACGCGTTGCGCGACAGGTTGCTGGATTAGTAATCCGGTTATGTGAGGCTTGAAGTATGAGAACCACATCCCTCCCAACCTCCCCTTATCAGGGGAGAAGCAGACTCTGCTCTCCCCCTGACAAGGGGGAGTTGAAGGGAGTTTGGGTGCAATAATCTCCCGATTATCTCAGCGAAATCCAATATGACCCCCCCCGTCCTCATCATCCCCGGCATTGGCAATTCCGGCACGCAGCATTGGCAGACTTTGTGGGAAATGGCGAATCCCGAATTCGTGCGTGTACAGCAGCGCGACTGGGACAGACCGGTTTGCGACGAATGGGTGGCTTCGCTGGAGACGGCCGTGAAGATGGCAGGGCCGCGTGTCGTGCTGGTGGCACACAGCCTCGGCTGCCTGACCGTTGCGCACTGGGCGTCCCGGCCGCACTCACCGGCGGCAGCGGCACTACTGGTGGCAGTGCCCGACCCGAACAGACCTGACGGTCCCAAGGGCATCACCGGGTATTCGCTCACGCCAACGCAACCGCTGCCTTTTCGCAGCACAGTGGTGATCAGCAACAATGACCCTTTCGGTTCAGCCGCTCACGCGGAACGTCTGGCTCATGACTGGTGCAGCCTTGTTGTGAATATCGGCGAACGCGGACACATCAACGCCGACAGCAATCTTGGCGCATGGCCGGATGGTTTTGAAATGCTCGAGCAGCTTCTGGGTTAACCCGATACATGCCAAAGGACGCAATCGGCTAGAATACCTGTATCGTATTTTCAGGCATGCACATGGTCCCCCGTCTCACCACCGCCCTCAAAGGCCCGCTGCTGGAATTGGAGCAGCGCATTCTCACCGCCCAGCCGCAGATCGAGCACTGGTTCCGCACGCAGTGGCAGGAGCACACGCCGCCGTTCTACACCTCGGTCGACCTGCGCAACAGCGGTTTCAAGCTGGCGCCGGTGGACACCAATCTGTTCCCCGGCGGTTTCAACAATCTCAATCCGGAATTCCTGCCGCTGTGCGTGCATGCGGTGCAGAGCGCCATCGAGAAGATATGTCCGGAGGCGCGCGGCCTGCTGCTGATTCCGGAAAACCACACGCGCAATCAGTTCTATCTGCAGAACGTATCACAGCTGGCGCTCATCCTGCGCCAGTCCGGGTTGAATGTTCGTATCGGTTCGCTGTTGCCGGAGATCACGCAGCCCACCACGCTGGAGCTGGCGAACGGCAATTCGCTCACGCTGGAGCCGCTGGTGCGCACCGGCAACCGCCTCGGCGTGGACGGCTTTGATCCCTGCGTGGTGTTGCTCAACAACGACCTTTCCGCCGGGGCACCGGATATCCTGAAGAATCTGGAGCAGTCCGTGCTGCCGCCGCTGCCTGCAGGCTGGTATAACCGGCGCAAGTCGGGACATTTCCGCGCTTATGACAAGGTGGCAGACGACTTCGCGAAGCTGCTCGATATTGATCCCTGGCTGATCAATCCCTATTTCGCGGTGTGCGACAAGGTGAATTTCCACACCCGCACTGGCGAAGATTGCCTGGCTGCGCAGGTGGACCTGGTGCTGGAACGCATCGCCGATAAGTATGAGAAGTACGGCGTGAAAGACGATCCCTTCGTCATCGTCAAGGCCGATGCGGGTACTTACGGCATGGGCATCATGACGGTGAAAGACGGCAGCGAAGTGCGCGACCTCAACCGCAAGCAGCGCAACAAGATGGCGGTGGTGAAAGAAGGCCTGCAAGTGTCCGACGTGCTGATCCAGGAAGGCGTCTATACCTTCGAGGATTTGAACGAAGCCATCGCCGAGCCTGTCGTCTACATGATAGACCGCTACGTGGTGGGTGGCTTCTACCGCGTACACACCGAGCGTGGCGTGGATGAGAACCTCAACGCGCCCGGCATGCGTTTCGAACCGCTGGCATTCGATTCCTGTTGCGCTTTCCCCAACCCCAATTGCGCGCCGGACGATACTCCCAATCGTTTCTATGCTTATGGCGTGGTTGGCAGGTTGGCAATGCTGGCGGCTTCGCTGGAGCTGGAAGGGATGATGGCGTGAGATTCCCGTCCTATCTGTCATTCCGGCGCAGGCCGGAATCCAGCGGGTTTATACAAAATGCATTTTTAATTGACTGTATTCCGGCCTGCGCCGGAATGACGATGTTTTTTGCTCGGCGTTTCTTGTTTATATCTGCATTTGCACTGCTGTCCGCCTGCAACAAAGAACCCCTGTACCAGGAACAGGCTTATGTCTTCGGTACGCAGGTGGATGTCACCATCTACGGCGCTGAAGAGGCCAAAGCCCGGCAGGCCGTGGTGCTAGTGATGCGCGAATTCCAGCGCCTGCACGATGAACTGCATGCCTGGAAACCTTCCGAACTCAGCGAACTGAACGCGGCGATCGCGCAGGGCAAGCGTTCGCGGGTCTCGACCGAACTTTCGGCGATGCTGGAAGATGCCACGATGGTCTCATATCAATCAAAAGGACTGTTCAACCCAGCCATCGGCGGGCTCATTCAGGCCTGGGGATTCCAGGCGGATGATTTCAAGGCCGTTCTGCCGGACGCAAAAAGGATCGTGGCGCTGGTAAAAGCCAATCCGCAGATGAGCGACCTGGTCTATTCCGCTCCCGGTCACTCCCCGGCAAATACAGGGAAGCAGGGAGGGGTTGTCGTTGGCAGCCTTAACCGCGCTGTGAAGCTGGACCTCGGCGGCTACGCAAAGGGTTACGCTCTCGACCGCGCCGCAGCGATCCTGAAAGAACAGGGCATTCGCAACGCGCTCATCAACATCGGCGGCAACGTCATGGCGCTGGGTACGCACGGCTCGCGCGCCTGGCGCGTCGGCATCCAGCACCCGCGCAAGCCCGGCCCGCTAGCCACGCTAGAACTGCAAGACGGCGAGGCCATCGGCACTTCGGGAGACTACCAACGCTATTTCGAGCTGGACGGCAAACGCTACTGCCACCTGATCGACCCGCGCAGCGGCTATCCGGTGCAGGGGGTGCAGGCGGTCACCATCCTCACTCACGGTAAACATGCTGGCCTGCAGTCGGACGCCTCGTCAAAACCCCTCTTCATCTCGGGGGCACAGGGTTGGCGTGCCGCCGCACGCACCATGCAGCTCCCCGAGGCGTTGCTGGTCGATGCCGGGGGCGTGGTGCATCTCACCGCAGCGATGCAGAAACGGCTAGAATTCACGGACGACAAGACTGTCCGCAAAGTCGAACCTTGAGCGGACGGTCCATTAACAGGAGTGTATTGATTGGTTGGTATTCTGCTTATCACGCATAACGGTCTGGGCGATGCCCTGATTGATTGTGTCGGGCACGTCATGGGTAACGTGCCGCCCCATCTCAAGGCTTTGTCCGTATTGGCCAGCGACGACCCGGCTCAAAAGGAGGAGCAGGGCCGTGCCCTGATCGCGGAACTCGACCAAGGACAGGGTGTGCTGTTGCTGTCCGATGTATTCGGCGCCACCCCCAGCAACATCGCGCGGCGTCTTTACGAACCCGGCCGCGTCGAAGGCGTGGCGGGAGTGAACCTGCCGATGCTGTTGCGCGTGGCCTGCTACTGCAACAAGTCGTTGCAGGAACAGGTGCAGCGTGCACTGGACGGCGGCAGGGAATGTATTGTTTCTTTGGATTCGGAAGGTAGCGATGCTGCAACAAGATGCGCTGATAATTAACAAGCTCGGGCTGCATGCCCGCGCTTCCGCAAAACTCACCCAGACCGCTTCGCAGTTTCCGTGCGAGGTATGGTTGACCCGCAACGGGCGCCGCGTGAACGCGAAAAGCATCATGGGCGTCATGATGCTGGCGGCGGCCAAAGGCACGACCATCACCATTGAAACAACGGGCGAAAAGGAGCAGGAAGCGATGACTGCCCTCGTGGCTTTGATAAACGATTACTTTGGAGAAGGCGAGTGAGCTTTACCCTGCACGGACTCCCCGTCTCCAGCGGCATCGCCATCGGCCATGCCCATCTGGTATCGCACACGTCTCTTGAAGTGGCGCACTACGTATTGCCCAAGAATCTGGTGGATGACGAAGTGAACCGGCTGAATGCCGCGCTGGAAGCCACGCGCAAGGAACTGTCCGATCTGCGCAGCGTGCGTCCGCTGCAAGCCGCGGCGGAGTTCGATGCATTTCTCGACCTGCACCTGATGATCCTGGGCGATGTGCATATCAGCCAGGCCGCGCGCGAGATGGTGCTGCGCGAACACTGCAATGCGGAATGGGCACTGAAATCGCAGATGGATGAGCTGGTCGTGCAGTTCGAGGCGTTCGAGGACGTCTATTTGCGCGAACGCAAAACCGATGTGATGCAGGTGGTGGAGCGCGTGCTCAAATCGCTGAACGGACAATCCGGACATGTGCCGCCAACCACCAAGCACGATGTGGAAATGATTCTGGTCGCGCACGATGTCAGCCCGGCCGACCTCATCCAGCTCAAACCGCACCAGTTCTCCGGCATCCTCACCGATCTGGGCGGCGCGACTTCGCACACTTCCATCGTCGCACGCAGTCTGAACACGCCGTGCGTGGTCGGTCTGCACCATGCGCGCGAACTCATCAAAGACCACGACATGCTCATCGTGGACGGCGAGCAGGGTGTGGTCATTGTCGACCCGGACAAACATCTGCTGGCCGATTACAGACTGCGCAAGAGTCAGTGGGAGCTGGAAAAGCAAAAGCTCAAACGCCTGAAGACTGCGCATGCCGACACGCTGGACGGGACGCACGTCGAGCTGCATGCCAACATCGAGATGCCGCACGATCTGCCGGATGTGAAAGAAAACGGGGCGACCGGCATCGGCCTGTTCCGCAGCGAGTTCCTGTTCCTCAACCGCGACAACCTGCCCGACGAGGAAGAGCAGTTCAATGCCTACCGCGAAGTGGTGGAGGGCATGGAAGGACTGCCCGTCACCATCCGTACCTTCGACCTCGGCGCGGACAAACAGATCAAGGGGGCAGTGCGCGTTGCCAGCAATCCAGCGCTGGGCCTGCGCGCGATCCGCCTGTGCCTGGCCGAGCCGCAACTGTTCCGCACCCAGTTGCGCGCGCTGCTGCGCGCTTCCGCCTACGGCAACCTGAAGATACTCGTGCCCATGCTGTCTGGCGTGTCCGAGATCAACCAAACATTGCAATTCATCGAGGGCGCAAAACAGAGTCTTGCCAATGAAGGTGTCGCCTACAATCCCAACGTGCAGATCGGCGGCATGATCGAGATTCCCGCCGCCGCACTGGCGCTGAATGTTTTCATCAAGAAGCTGGATTTCCTGTCCATCGGCACCAACGACTTGATCCAGTACACACTGGCCATCGACCGCACCGACGACGAGGTGTCGCATCTGTACGACCCGCTGCATCCCGCCGTGCTGCAGCTGCTGTCCAGTGTCATCAGCAGCGCCAACAAGGCCGGTGTACCGATCTCGGTTTGCGGAGAAATGGCGGGCGAGCTCGCTTACACACGTCTGCTGCTGGGTCTGGGCCTGCGCCAGTTCTCCATGCATCCGGCGCAACTGCTCGGCACCAAGCAGCGCGTGCTCACCACCAGCCTGCCGGTGATCGCGCCGCTGGTGCAGAAGATCATGCGCGCGGACGATCCGATGAAGATACGGGATCTACTCGACAGGCTGAACACCGCGTAATTGGGCTTGTAGGGTGGGCACGTTTTCTGTGCCCACGCGGTTTGCTGAAAATGTAACGAATACGACTGCCATAGAAATGCCCCGCGAAATACATTGCCTGTTGTCGGGACATTCTCTTGGGGTTGTATTGCGTGCAGCGCGGTGTATCGATCATCAACAGGATAGCGCCGCCTACAGTCTAAGCTTATCTTTCTTTCCTTCTGTCACCCTCTCCGCGTTCATGCTCGTGTTCGTGTTCCATCCGCTTGAGCACATATCTCAGATCGAAATCCAGCACCCTCGCGGCCAAGCGGTCGATGGTTAAACGCGTTGCTGCTTTGTGTTCGGAGGTATCTTCGTGATCTTCATCATCGTGATCCAGGAATTTGTGCTCGTGCTCCAACAGCTTGCGCAGAGTTTCGATTTGTTCCTTGCCAGCCTTGGATTGATTTAGACGGAACGCATTTGCAGCAGCCACAAGGTAGCGATCAAGTTGCGCGGCGAATGTGGGATCAACCAATTGTTTGCCCGGCCATGTGTCAACGTGTGTGCGAATGCGATCGAGCAGGACGGCAGCATCAAATGGTGCAGGTACAGCAATTGTTGGAATGGCAGCGTTGCGAGTAACGTAATTTTTCTTCCTTAGGTTTTCCAACTGATCTGAGATTTCTCCGTCCGGGCCCTCATCAACGTACCCAAACACAGGGGTTCTCCCTCGAAACTGGGCGATTCCAATTCCCGGTATATCCTTGCTGGAAAAACCAAATCCTTCTTGTGATGAACCTGCTATCAATCCCGAGTTGGGGATGTTCAACGAATCAATGCTCCAGCCAATGCGCAACCCCACATCATCACTTATATCAATGCTGGCATACCAATTGCGCGGCGAGATCAGAGCTGCCCGTCCAATTTTGTCGAATTGCTCTATGGCGCTGATGTCATTCATCTGGCTGCGATTCGGCAAAGGGGCAGATGTAGCAATGTCGCTTATCGGGTCGATTATAAAAGTAGCCAAGGGTTGTTTGCTGGTCGAGCTATTCTTTACGCGAAAGGAATAGGCTACAACATCTATTCCACGCAACCTGAAGGTCGAATCCACAACAGGGTTAGTCTTGGTTGCGGGTACAAATATGACCTGACGTAATGGCTTGTTCTTCTTGTTTCCCGGACTGCCGTCTCCAAAATAAGTAATGTGATAGTCGCCAGTATTTGGGTCAAGGACGATGCTTTCACCGGGCATCCCATAAGCTCCCGAGATAGTAGCTAATGACACGATAATTGCGCTTGTCGTACGAAATAGAAAATTCATGTTATTCCTTTCTGTTAAGCAATCGCGTATGGAAATGTTGATTAACCGGATCACCGATACGTTCCGGGTGCGGGTCTATCCCTAGTTTATTCGCCATATCCATGTAAGCATCAAAGTATTCGGGTGGAATAGCTCCGGGACTGGTATTGGCGCGCACATCTACAACAGTACCGCGTCTATGCTCTTTATGCGGAACATCCCAATCGCCATCTTTATCAAACAAACCACCCCACTTAAGGCTCGCATCATTCAGATGCAGCAGTACCGGTTGCGGCACACCTTTTAACACCTGATAGTCGTAGAAATTTTGAGCCAGTTTCCAAAGCTTCTGTTGGGCAGCGCTGGCAACATAATGGTTACTGCTGTGTTCTGTTGTGCTTCCGATAAACGTGTAATACGTAGAAGCAGCTATCGGCCACAAATCTTTCACCTTCACATCCACCGACTTGCTATCAGTATTGCCACATCCCTCACAGGTTACAGAAATAGTATGCGTTCCTGAGGCTTCCGTAGGATTGAAATTAAATACCGCCTGTCCGTTTCCGTCTGTTTGCATTGTCTTGCAAACGTCGTCTGAAGAACATTTTTCCAGATCAGCAATACCACCTCTTGGTCGATCACTGGTGCCGTGGTCGTGCCCTCCGCTGGTGGAATCAACTCTGAGGCTGATTTTTACGTCAACGGGGTTTGTGGGCGGATGGCCGTCGCTCTGTTTGACAGTGGCAATAAATGGCAGTGTATTTATGGTCGGGCCGTTTGAGGGCTCAACTTCGGTGCCGCCGGAGAGTGAGATGGTCAAATTCTTAAGATAGTGACATTGAAGGTTTAACGAAAAAGTGCCCCCAATCCAATATAGTCCATAATCGCTGTAATCCATTCTATATGAGCAGTAAGCTTCTTCTAAGAAGCCATTATCAAAAATGTATCCATTGCAACCGAGAAAGACATATACATGATGGTCTATTCCATATGGGTGGGTAGCATTCCAATTGGCTACATAGGCAGTAATATCATCGACTATAACTTGCGCAGCTTCCAAGGGGGTGGTAAAGAATTGATTTCCCCTTGCCGGCCAACGTGTACATGCTTTCGTCGAATCAGCCTGAGCTTCGCATGTTGTTGCAAGTGCAATTGCGACAATCAACCGCGCCATCCACTGCTTCATTAGCTGTTTCTGCCTCCGAGCATCCATTCCACACCCCCTTCTTGTAAACAATGGCTACGACAATAACCATATAGTTAGAATTGTTGTCAATGCCCGTTGTGATTTTGATACTAAGCAATTCACTTTGCGAACTTTCCGCAGACAGCCAATTGAACAAAAAACAGATATCACCATTGGTCATTGACACGATTTGTCAAAACACGGACACTCTGTCCCGTGCCGATTTGAATCAGCTTGCGGGGCACTTTAAATATACCAGCTAAAGCGAGAAGACCCGCTCTAGCCCCAAGCTGTGCGGGTTTTTCTTTTGGAGTTTGATTGAACACTTCGGTTGGCATCGTTTCGGCGCAACGCGCCACTTTCGACAAGCCGCTCACTTTCAAGAGTGGCGTTGTCCTGCCGCGCTATGAACTGGTGTACGAGACCTATGGCACGCTGAATGCCGACAAGTCCAACGCCATCCTCATCTGTCATGCGCTGTCAGGCCACCACCATGTGGCCGGATATTACGAAAACGACACCAAAAACATCGGCTGGTGGGACAACATGGTGGGGCCGGGCAAGCCCATCGATACCAACAAATTCTTTGTGCTGGGCCTGAACAACCTCGGCGGCTGTCATGGCTCGACCGGGCCTTCGAGCCTCGATCCGCAGACCGGCAGACCGTACGGCGCCAGCTTTCCGGTGATCACGGTGGAAGACTGGGTGGAATCCCAGGCGCGTCTGGCCGACCATCTGGGTATCCGCCAGTTCGCCGCCGTAATCGGCGGCAGCCTGGGCGGCATGCAGGCCATGCAATGGTCGCTGTCATATCCCGAGCGCGTGCGCCATGTGCTGACCGTCGCCTCTGCCCCGCACCTGACCGCGCAGAACATCGCGTTCAACGATGTCGCGCGCAGTGCCATCCTGACCGATCCCGATTTCCACAACGGCGATTTCTACCAGCACGGCGTGGTGCCCACGCGCGGCCTGCGCCTCGCGCGCATGCTGGGGCACATCACCTACCTTTCCGACGACGCGATGGCGGACAAGTTCGGACGCGAGTTGCGCACCGGCAAACTGAACTTCAGCTATGACATCGAGTTCCAGATCGAGTCCTACCTGCGCTATCAGGGCGACAAGTTTGCCGCCTACTTTGACGCCAACACCTATCTGCTGATGACCAAGGCGCTGGACTATTTCGACCCGGCACGCGATCTGGACGGCGATCTGAACCGCGCCTTTGCCCCGTCACGGGCCAAGTTCCTGGTGGTCTCGTTCACCACCGACTGGCGTTTCGCACCGGGCCGTTCGCGCGAGATTGTGCATGCGCTGTTGCACAACAAGCGCGACGTGAGCTATGCCGAGATCGATTCGCAACACGGCCACGATTCTTTCCTGATGGACGATGCGCAGTATTTCGCGGTGATGCGGAATTATTTGAATCGCGTGGCAGAGGAAGCCATATGAGCAGAATCCATTTGTCCGTAGTAATTGCCTTCCGTAGGAGCCAGCTTGCTGGCGAAAATACTGCAGCCAATCGCCAGCAAGCTAGCTCCTACGAAACCTACCCAACTAAATATTTGCGATGAACACCTCCATCATCGAAGCCCGCCCCGACTTTGCCGCGATAGCCGCGTGGATACCTCAGGGTTCTTCCGTGCTCGACCTCGGCTGCGGCGACGGGAGTCTGCTGCGTTACCTGCGCGAGACGCGGGACGTGCGCGGTTACGGCGTGGAGATTAGCGACGAAAATGTCGCCGCCTGCATCGCCAATAATGTGAACGTGATCCAGAACGACCTGGAATCCGGCATCGCGGATTTCGAGGACCAGTCCTTCGACTTCGTCATCTTGTCGCAGACCCTGCAGGCCACGCGCCACACCGAGGCGCTGATGAAAGAGATCATCCGCGTCGGCCGCGAAGGCATCGTCAGCTTTCCCAACTTCGGCTACTGGAAGAACCGCATTCAGGTGATGCTGGGCAACATGCCCGTGTCCGACGAGATGCCTTATCAATGGTACGACACACCCAATGTTCACCTGTGCACCCTGGATGACTTTGAGATCATTTGTTCCCACCTGCAGATTCGCATCCTCGGGCGGCATGTGATGGCCGGAGGAAAAGATGTGCGTGTGATGCCGAATCTGTTGGGAAGCACTGCAGTTTATCGATTCAAGCGGGATGTTTGATCAATTTCTCCCTCATCCCGGCCTTCCCCCGGAGGGGGAAGGAGCAAGTCCCCTCTCCCTCCGGGAGATAACCAGCGACTTGCCCGCTTGCGGGCTTAGTCGAATGGCTAGTAGTTCCATCAGGGCTAGGGTGAGGGATCACTCAGTCATCAAAGTGCAAACCCCATGACCGTCTGGCAACAACTCTTCACCAAACGCATGCTCATCTGCGTGTTCACCGGCTTCGCTTCCGGCCTGCCGCTGTTCCTGCTGTTCAACCTCGTGCCAGCCTGGCTGCGCAGCGAGCATGTTGACCTGAAAACCATCGGCCTGTTCGCGCTGATCCAGTTTCCCTACACCTGGAAATTCCTGTGGTCGCCGTTCCTCGACCGCTTCGTACTGCCCGTGCTGGGTCGTCGGCGCGGCTGGATGTTGCTGTCGCAAGTTGGCTTGTTGTTGGTGATCGCTGCGCTGGGCGGCTTCTCGCCGCAGACCGACATGACCTCAATTGTGCTGTTCTGCACCCTGCTCGCCTTCCTCTCCGCCACGCAGGACATCGCGCTGGACGCCTATCGCCGTGAACTGCTGAGCGATACCGAACTGGGGCTGGGCAACGCCATCCACGTCAACGCCTACCGCATTGCAGGCCTGGTGCCCGGCTCCCTGTCGCTCATCCTCGCCGACCACATGGCGTGGGACTGGGTGTTCATCGTCACCGCGCTGTTCATGCTGCCCGGCATGGCCATGACGCTGATGGTGAGCGAACCGCACCGCGCCTCGCCGCCCAAAACCCTGCGCGAAGCCGTGGTCGAGCCGTTCCATGAATTCATCACCAGGCAAGGATGGCAAAGCGCGCTGCTGATCCTCGCCTTCCTGCTGTTTTACAAACTCGGCGACAGCATGTGCACCGCGCTGGCAACGCCGTTCTACCTAGACATGGGCTTCTCCAAATCCGACATCGGCCTCATCGCCAAGAATGCAGGCCTGTGGCCGTCCATCATCGCCGGTTTGATCGGCGGACTGTGGATGGTCAAGATCGGCATCAACCGCGCGCTGTGGCTGTTCGGCGTGGTGCAGGTAGTGTCTATCTTCGGCTTCGCCTGGCTGGCCTCGCAGGGACACTTCGACAGCATCGGCACCGCCGAACGCGTGCAACTCGCCATCGTCATCGGACTGGAAGCCATCGGCGTCGGCCTGGGCACAGTCGCCTTCGTCGCCTTCATGGCCCGCACCACGCATCCGGCCTACACAGCCACGCAGTTCGCGCTGTTCACCAGTTTGATGGCCATGCCGCGCACCTTCGCCAATGCGGCGACGGGGTGGCTGGTTGAGTCGATGGGATGGACGATGTTCTTTTTCTTGTGTGCGGGGCTGGCGGTGCCGGGGATGCTGTTGTTGTTGAAGGTGGCGCCGTGGGGCGCTTCAGTGCAGGATACACCGCGTTGATTACATTCACTTGGTGAGAGAACTCCTAGTTGCTTCCGCAAATTGAAACTCATCCTTATTCATGCGAGTTCGCTTCTTATTTCTGATTATCGCTCTCTGTTTTACTCAGGGAGCTTATGCTTGGAATTCACCAAAGACAGCTATCCAGCAATTCCTTATATTTGAGCTTGAGGGCGGGCGACTTAAACCTTGGTCTTTTAGCAAATATCTGGCTGTAAAACCAGGTGAATATGATGAGCCTGGTTGGGACGTTGTGCATCTTGTAAAAGACTACAAGCTTCAGAATATTTCTTGTTTGCCAACGAGCTGTGTGGCTCAAGTTCAATTCACCTATGTTCCTACCGACACAGTTACCCTTAAAGACATAATTCCTCATCCCAGCGGCGGAGTGGAGGTTGTTAAGTACAGAATTGTCTTGTCAAATAGTCAGTGGTTGCTGGAACCTAGCGATGATTCTCCGCGAATTTATGAAAAGACCTATCGGCGTCCTCGTAAAGAATGAACTCTAACCCCTAATCCGGCTTTTGGTGGGCACGAAGCCCGCGTAGGGCGCAATAACCAACGGGCATTGCGCCGTATGGTTAATTTCAAAACATCCGGTGCAATGCGCTACGCTTATTGCACCCTACGATGTTCAAGCTGCCTGTCCTGCATCTTGGCAAATATCACCTGTGCACAGATCGCCCCGTTCAACGCCATCAACATGTCCGTCTGCGTATCCAACGGATCGCCCTGCGTACCCAGGAACGCATCTGCCCCCTGCCCCAGCATGACCGCCGCGAACCACTCGATGAGTTCATAACTGGCGCTGACCGCCAGACAACAGGCTGTCACCAGCGTGAACAGCAACTTGCCGCGTTGCAGCGGCGAGCTGCGCAGCAGCAGTTCGCGGAACAGCATGGCAGGTACGAAGCCTTGCGCGAAGTGGCCGATTTTGTCGTAGTCGTTGCGCACGAACCCGAACCAGTCTTCCATCCAGTAACCCAGCGGCACTTCGGCGTAGGTGTAGTGACCGCCGACCATGAGAATGAGGGCATGCACGAACAGCAGGCGATAAACCAGCGGGGTGAGGGTGTAGCGTTTGTACGTTGCGATCAGGATGGGTGCGGCGATGAAGATGGGGGCAGTCTCCATCCACCAGGTGGGGTAGTCGTGGGGGTGGAGGGCGGTAACACCGAGCAGGATGAGGCCGGATACAAGCAATATCATGGGTTCGTTGGTGGTTTTCATTTTCCCTTGGCCTCTGATTCATTTCATCGTTTGACTCCCTTCTCCCGCGCGCGGGAGAAGGGCTGGGGATGAGGGACTATGCGTTGAAGATACTTACGTTATTGCTAAACGACCCTCACCCTGACCCTCTCCCGCGTGCGGGCGAGGGGACTGGCAATCGGTTATTGTTATTCGGCGTAATCCACCATCATCGGTGCGTGGTCGCTGAAGCGCTGGTCTTTGTAGATGCCTGTCGATACCGCCTTCTCGGCCATGCCCGGTGTGACCGCATGGTAGTCGAGACGCCAGCCCACGTCTTTGGCCCAGGCCTGGCCACGATTCGACCACCAGGTGTAGGCCTCCAACTCTGGATGCAATTTGCGGAACACGTCGACGAAGCCGACTTCGTTGTACAGCTTGGTGAGCCAGGCGCGTTCCTCGGGGAGGAAGCCGGAGTTCTTCCTGTTGCCGCGCCAGTTGCGCAGGTCTTTTTCGGTGTGGGCGATGTTCCAGTCGCCGCACACCACGACCTCGCGGCCGCTTTGCTTCAATGCAACCAGGTGGGGCAGAAATGCTTCCATAAACTTGAACTTCACCGCCTGGCGTTCTTCTCCACTGGTGCCGGAAGGCAGGTAGAGCGACACCACGCTGAGGTTGCCGAACTGGGCTTCGATGTAACGGCCTTCGGCATCGAATTCGGGGATGTTGAGGCCGACGATCACGTTATCGGGTTTGTGCTTGCAGTAGATACCCACTCCGCTGTAGCCCTTTTTTTCGGCATAGTGAAAGTAGCCGTGATAGCCGTGCGGAGAAAACATATCCGTTGTCATATCAGCAGATTGGGCCTTGAGTTCCTGCACACAGAGGATGTCGGCGTGTTGTTTGCCAAACCATTCCAGCAAACCTTTGTTGTACGCGGAACGGATGCCGTTGAGATTGAGTGTGATGATGCGCATGTAATTTCTCTTTGGGTTGGTGCGGGTATTATAATGGTGTCTTCATTCAATTCGTCACATCGCATTTTATGCACGCTTACCGTCAGGATTTCATCCGCTTCGCTGTCTCCCAGAACGTTCTGCGCTTCGGCGATTTCCACACCAAGGCGGGACGCTTGTCCCCGTATTTTTTCAACTCCGGGCTGTTTCAGGATGGCGCGGCATTGCGTGAACTCTGCCAGTTCTACGCACAGGCCATTATCTCTTCCAGGATTCAGTTCGACATGCTGTTTGGTCCGGCATACAAGGGGATTCCGCTGGTAGCGGGTACTTCCATCGCGCTGGCCGAGCAGGGGCGCAATGTGCCTTACTGCTTCAACCGCAAGGAAGCCAAGGATCATGGCGAGGGCGGCAACACGGTGGGCTCGAAACTGCACGGCAGGGTGCTCATTATTGACGATGTGATCTCGGCGGGAACCTCGGTGCGCGAGTCCATCGAGCTGATTCGCGCCGCCGGAGCAACACCGTGCGGTGTAGTCATTGCGCTGGACCGGATGGAACGCGGCCAGGGTGATCTTTCTGCCGTGCAGGAGGTCAACCGCGACTATGGCATTCCCGTTATTTCTATCGCCGCGCTGGATGATCTGCTCGGTTTTTTGCAGGGCGAGACAAACTTGGTGCAGAATCTGAAGGCGGTCCAAATCTATCGTGACCGTTATGGGGTGAATAATGAGCAAAACTAATTTTATTCTTGCTGGTGCCGCGTTGTGTGCCGCGATCAGCTTTAATGCGGATGCCAAGCTTTACAAGTGGGTGGATGCCCAGGGTATCACCCACTATGGCGAGACTATTCCTCCCGAATATGCCAACCGCGACACCAAGCAACTCGACAAAGGACGCGTGATCGACCGCAAGGATGGGTTCGATTCGGAGAAGAAGAATTCAGTGAAAATGGAGTCTGCCGAAGACAAAGTAGCATTCGAAGCGCGCCGCAAGGACGACGCATTGCTGAACAGTTACAGCAATGAAAAGGAAATTGACCTCGCGCGCGACCGCAGTCTTTTGCAAATCGAGGCCAGAGTAAACAGTTACACCACGATGTTGAAATCGGCAAACGCCACGCTGGATGGCTTGCACAAAGAATTCGATGCGCTTACCCAGAAAAATCGGCCTATACCGCAGTCTCTCACTGAAGATATCGCCGATGGCGAGGCGCTTGTCGCTAAACGCCAAAAGGAGTTGGATACAAGCCAGAAAGAAATGGATGCTGTAAAAGCACGGTATGAAGCGGATAAGCAACGTTTCCGCGAGTTGAAGGGCAAAATTCCTCTGCCCAATTGATCAGAGTGCCAGGAACGCGCGGGCAGTTGCATCGTAACGCTGCAACTGCCCGTGTTTGATGTCGAAATACCAGCCATGCAGATTCAATTCACCCCGCTCCACGCGTTCGCGTATCCACGGAAACGTCATCAGATTGCCAAGTGAGACCAGGATCGCGCGCTTCTCGCAGGCGCGTTCCTGTTCGGCTGTCGTCGCATGTGGCATCTCCGCGATCACTTCGGCGCGCGCGCTTTCGACCAGACACATCCAGTCGTCGATATAAGAACCGGGGGTTCCAACTCCGCCCGTCTTGACCAAAGCATTGATGCCCCCGCAATGCGCGTGTCCCAATACGATGACGTGCCTCACGCCCAGTGTGCAGACGCCATATTCGATGGCGGCCGTCGTACCGTGGTGGCCGTTATGACCTTCAAGGGGTGGAACCAGATTGGCGACATTGCGGATAACGAACAGATCACCCGGGTCGCAATCAAACACCAGCGCCGGATCTACGCGCGAATCGCAACAGGCAACGACCAGCGTCTTGGGTGTCTGGCCTTCCTTGACGAGTTGCTGGTAAAGACTGTCGTTATGCTCGAAATGCTGCTCGCGGAAGCGGCTGAATCCTTCGACGAGTTTGCGGGGAGTGTCGGTCATGCGCCCGTGAGGAGCCGCTGTGCTTCGCGGTATTTGTCTGCGGTTCTTTGCAGTACATCGGCCGGAACCTGCGGGGCGGGCGGTTGCTTGTTCCAGCCGGATGACTCCAGCCAGTCGCGCACGAACTGTTTGTCGAAGCTGGGCGGATTGCTGCCGACCTTATACTGGTCGGCGGGCCAAAATCGGGATGAGTCGGGTGTCAGTGCTTCGTCGATCAGATACAGCTTGCCGTTGCTGTCAGTGCCGAATTCGAACTTGGTGTCGGCGATGATGATGCCGCGTGTGAGTGCGTATTCAGCGGCCTGCGTATAAAGAGCGATGGTGGCGTTTTTCACCTGTTCGGCCATGTCGGCTCCCAGCAACTTCTTGGCTTCCTCAAACGAGATGTTCTCGTCATGCTCTCCGGCGGCTGCCTTGGTGGAAGGTGTGAACAAGGCCTGGGGCAGCTTTTGCGCTTCCTGCATCCCAGCGGGCAATTGGAGTCCACACAACGTGCCGGTCTTTTTGTAGTCCTTCCAGCCGGAGCCTACCAGGTAGCCGCGCACGATGGCCTCGATCGGCAGGGGTTTCAGTTTCTTGGTGACGAAGGCGCGACCGCGCACTTGCGCTTTTTCCGCTTCGGTCTTCACCACGGACTCGGGGTCGATGCCGGAAAGATGATTCGGGATCACGTTCGCCAGTTTCTTGAACCAAAAATTCGAGACGGCCGTCAGCACTTCACCCTTGCCGGGGATTGGCGTCGGCAAAATGACGTCGAAAGCAGAAAGACGATCTGTCTGCACGATCAACAAGTGGTCCGCATCCACTTCATACAGATCGCGCACCTTGCCGCGATGAAGGAATTTCAGACTGGTCAGATTGGATTCGTGAAGAG
>JAYTUW010000064.1:0-66793 GCA_043744345.1 Sideroxydans sp.
GGTGGAGTGCAGCACTTCCAGCGCCTGCTGCCAGTTGTTGCGATACACCAGGTCGTTCCAGTCGGGGATGATGTTGTTGACCGGACAGCCGTTGTTGCAGAACGGGATGCCGCAATCCATGCAGCGTGCACCTTGCTGCTTGGCTTCGGCATCCGTCAGATGCCCAACGAACTCGCGGTAATCCTTCAAACGTTGCTCGACCGGCGCGTAGCCTTCGCTGACGCGCTGGAATTCCATAAAACCGGTTGGCTTGCCCATTATGCGGCCTCCTTCTTCTGCTGCGCCGCAATCTCGAGCAACGCACGACGATATTCGGTCGGCATGACCTTCACGAACTTGGGAAGATAAATTTTCCAGTTATCCAGTATCTGTTTGGCGCGCGCACTGCCGGTGTAGCGCAGGTGCTTCTCGATCTTGCCGCGCAGTACCGCTTCATCCGCCTTGTTCAGGTGGTTGAAGTGCACGCGACCATGCGCTTCCACTTCGCCGGTCTCGCTGGCTGCCACTTCCTCGGGAACGGCCTCCAGTTGCACCATAGACATGTTGCAGCGTTTGGAGAACGTACCCTCTTCATCCAGCACATACGCGACGCCGCCGGACATGCCCGCTGCGAAGTTGCGACCGGTCTGACCCAGCACCACCACCAGACCGCCGGTCATGTATTCACAACCGTGATCGCCCACGCCTTCCACAACCGCAGTGGCACCGGAGTTGCGCACCGCGAAGCGCTCACCTGCGACGCCGCGGAAGAACACTTCACCCGAAGTCGCACCGTACAACACGGTATTGCCGACAATGATGTTGTCTTCCGCCACCAGTTTGCTGTCATAGGACGGCTTGACGATGATGCGACCGCCGCACAGACCCTTGCCCACATAGTCGTTGCCTTCGCCTTCCAGTTGGAAGGTGATGCCGTGCGCGAGGAACGCGCCAAAGCTCTGACCGGCTGTGCCGACCAGTTTGACGCGGATGGTGTCGTCGGGCAGACCTGCACTGCCGTGACGCTTCGCGACTTCATGCGACAGCATGGTGCCGACCGTGCGGTTGCCGTTGCGAATGGTGGTCTCGATGGTGACCACGCGTTTTGCATCCAGCGCTTCCTTGGATTGGGCGATGAGGTCGTTGTCGAGCGCCTTGTCCAGCTCATGGTCCTGCTCTTCGGCGTGGCGACGCGCCACGCTCTTGGGCATATCCATCTGATGGAACACCTTGGAGAAGTCCAGTCCCTTGGCTTTCCAGTGCGTGATGCCTTTGCGCGTGTCGAGCAAGTCGCTGCGTCCGATCAGGTCTTCGAACTTGCGGATACCCATCTGCGCCATCAGCTCGCGCACTTCTTCGGCGACGAAGAAGAAATAGTTCACCACGTGTTCCGGTTGGCCGGTGAATTTCTTGCGCAGTGCGGGATCCTGTGTGGCGACGCCGACCGGGCAGGTATTGAGGTGACACTTGCGCATCATGATGCAGCCCTCAACCACCAGCGGTGCTGTGGCAAAACCGAACTCGTCCGCGCCCAACAACGCGCCGATCAGCACGTCGCGGCCGGTCTTCAACTGGCCGTCCACTTGCAGGCCGATACGGCCACGCAACTGGTTCAGAACCAGCGTCTGTTGTGCTTCGGCCAGACCCAGTTCCCACGGCGTACCCGCGTGTTTCACGGAAGACAGCGGCGATGCGCCGGTGCCGCCGTCGAAGCCGGAAATGACGATGTGGTCTGCCTTGGCTTTGGACACGCCGGCAGCCACCGTACCCACGCCGACTTCCGACACCAGCTTCACGGAAATGGAAGCGGACGGGTTGGAGTTCTTCAGGTCATGGATGAGCTGCGCCAAGTCCTCGATGGAGTAGATGTCGTGGTGCGGGGGTGGAGAAATAAGACCGACACCGGGCACCGAGTGACGCAGCTTGCCAATGTATTCCGACACTTTGCTGCCGGGCAACTGGCCGCCTTCGCCGGGCTTCGCACCCTGCGCCATCTTGATCTGGATCTGGTCGGCGCTGCTCAGGTATTCCGCAGTCACGCCAAAACGTCCGGATGCGACTTGCTTGATGCGCGAGCGCAACGAGTCACCCGCCTTCATGGTCTGGTCGGCTTCGATACGATGTTTACCGATGATGTCGGACAGCTTCTCGCCGCCGTGCAGCACCTTGAAACGGTTCGCATCTTCACCGCCTTCGCCCGTGTTCGACTTGCCGCCGATACGGTTCATGGCGATGGCCAATGTGCTGTGCGCTTCGGTGGAGATGGAACCCAGCGACATGGCGCCGGTGACGAAACGTTTGACGATCTCTTTTGCGGATTCGACTTCATCCAGCGGCACTGCCTTGCCCAATGGTTTGATCTCGAACAGGCCGCGCAACGTCATCTGCCGCTGGGTCTGATCGTTGATGAGCTTGGCGTATTCCTTGTAGGTCGCCGCGTTGTTGGAACGCGTCGCGTGCTGCAACTTGGAAATGGATTCCGGCGTCCAGGTGTGCTCTTCACCGCGCGTGCGCCAGGCATACTCGCCGCCTGCGTCCAGCATGTTGGCCAGCACGGGATCGGAACCGAATGCGTCCTGATGGGTGCGCACGGCTTCTTCCGCCACTTCTTTCAGACCGATACCCTGGATCTGCGTCGCGGTGCCGGGGAAATATTTGCCGATAAAATCGCTGTTGAGGCCAATGGCTTCAAAGATCTGCGAGCCACAATACGACTGGTAAGTGGAGATGCCCATCTTGGACATCACCTTGAGCAGGCCCTTGTTGATGGCTTTGACGAAACGCTTCTGCGCATCCTTGGCGGTCACACCGGCAGGCGATTCCAGTCCTTCCAGACTATCGAAGGCCAACCACGGATAGACCGCCTCGGCACCGTAACCTGCAAGCAGGGCAAAGTGATGCACTTCGCGTGCCGAACCGGTCTCGATGACCAGACCGGTGCTGGTACGCGATCCGGCTTTCACCAAGTGATGGTGCACGGCTGCGGTTGCCAGCAAAGCAGGGATCGCCACGCGTTTTTCATCCAACCCACGGTCGGACAGGATCAGCACGTTCATTCCTGCAGCCACTGCCTTGTCGGCTTCCTTGCACAGTGCCTTGATGGCGGCTTCGCAACCGGCCGCGCCGTTCTTCACCGGATAGGTGAGATCCAGTGTGGTGGATTTGTATTTGCCCTTGGTGAGCTTGTCGATGCTGTGCAGCTTGGCTGCGTCTTCATGTGACAGCACCGGCTGATGCACTTCAAGACGTGGTGCCGGTTTGGTCTCGTCGACGCCGAGCAGGTTGGGCTTGGAACCGATGAAAGAAGTCAGCGACATCACGATCTCTTCGCGGATCGGGTCGATAGGCGGATTGGTCACCTGTGCGAACAATTGCTTGAAGTAGTTGTAGAACACCTTGCTCTTGCTCGACAACACCGGCAACGCTGCATCCGCACCCATGGAACCGGTGGCTTCTTCACCCGCGGACGCCATCGGCAGCATGATGAACTTGAGGTCTTCCTGGGTGTAACCGAAGGCTTGTTGAGCATCCAGCAGGCTGACTTGCGCGGTCGCCTTGTCTTTTACAGCAGGCAAGTCGTCCAGGATGTACTGGGATTGTTCGATCCACTTGCGGTACGGCTTGGCGGTAGCGATCTGATGTTTCAGTTCGGCATCGTCCACGATGCGTCCGGCTTGCATGTCGATGAGGAACATCTTGCCCGGCTGCAAACGCCATTTCTTCACGATCTTGCTCTGCGGAATCGGCAGCACGCCCATCTCGGAAGCCATCAGCACCACACCGTCATCGGTGATCAGGTAACGCGCGGGGCGCAGGCCGTTACGGTCCAGTGTCGCACCAATCATGCGGCCATCGGTAAAGGCCACGGCGGCAGGGCCGTCCCACGGCTCCATCAGCGCGGCATGGTATTCGTAGAACGCGCGGCGCTCTTCGTCCATCAGCGGATTGCCGGCCCAGGCTTCGGGAATCAGCAACATCATGGCGTGCGGCAGCGAGTAACCACCCGCAACCAGCAGTTCCAGCGCGTTGTCGAAACAGGCCGAGTCGGACTGGTTTTCGACGATGAGCGGCCACAGTTTATCCAGGTCTTTGCCCAGGAACTTGGACGACATCGCCGCGTGGCGCGCCGCCATCCAGTTCACGTTGCCGCGCAGCGTGTTGATCTCGCCGTTATGCGCGATCATGCGGAACGGGTGGGCCAGATTCCAAGTGGGGAAGGTATTGGTGGAGAAGCGCTGGTGCACCAGCGAGAAAGCGCTGACCAGGTCCTTGTCCTGCAGGTCGAGGAAGTATTTGCCTACCTGATCGGCCAGCAGCATGCCCTTGTAGACCAAGGTGCGCGACGACATCGAGGGAACATAGAAACCTTTGCCCTGTCCTTTGGGCAGCGCACTGATCGCGTGTTCGGCGGTCTTGCGAATGACGAACAGTTTGCGCTCGAAAGCGTCCTGATCCGCTGTCTTCTTGCCGCGGGCGATGAACACCTGGCGCACGACGGGTTCAACCGCTTTCACGCTTTCGCCCAGGCCAGAGTTGTCCACCGGCACATCGCGCCAACCCAGCAAAGTCTGGCCTTCGGCTTTGATCTTGTCGGCGATGATTTTTTCGCAGGCGGCGCGGGCTTTGGCATCGCGCGGCAGAAACAGCATGCCCACACCATATTCTCCGGCGGACGGCAAAGTGACCTCTTCTTTGGCCAATACCTTGCGCAGGAACGCATCCGGCACTTGCACCAAAATCCCCGCACCGTCACCCGCCAGCGGATCGGCACCCACCGCACCGCGGTGCGTCAGGTTCTCCAGAATCTGCAATCCTTGGCTTACGCGGTCGTGACTTGCCTGACCTTTAATATGTGCGACGAAACCGACACCACATGCATCATGTTCATTGCGCGGATCGTATAGACCCTGCTGCGCTGGCAACGAAGAATTGTTCACCTTGCTCCTCACCTCGATCAACCGACAAAAAGGGCGGCCACAGGGCCGCCTTCCAAAATTTTATGCGAAAGGGCGGCGATGTTACCCGTTCCGGCCATGCAGGGCAACATGCCCGAGCTTTTGCTCGGCATGCTCTTGCATCCCCACCTCTAAACCCCGCCAAAATATAAGTTGCGCAATTAAAACTAGGGGTTATAGAATGTCGTTCATACATTTTCGCAATTGGGCGAATTTGCTGACCTCAAATTGGAGGGTTTCCGTGCGAACCATCTACTCGAATTCCGCAAGACTTTTGACTGTTTTGATGTTGGTTGTAACTGCAGGTTTATTCGCAGGATTAGCCGGATGCGGTGCCAGCGGCCCAAGTTCGACAACGACCGCAGCAAACACAAATGCTGCCGCTATCTCACTGTCAACCACCGCTGCCAGCGTCAAGTCTGACAATTCTGATTCCGCAACTATCACCGCTACTGCGTTGACTTCAGGAAATTCTGTTGTTTCTGGTGTAGCCATGACCTTTTCATCTACTGCAGGTCAAATCAGCACAGCCAGCGGGACATCCGACAACAGCGGAAAGGTAACATTCTCTTTCTCCGGAGGCACAGCTGGATTCAATCGCACAGCAACCATCACAGCGACTATTGCAGGAACCTCAGTCTCAGGTAGCATTCCGGTCCAGATCACAGGTTCGACGTTGACATTGAGTGCGCCCGGCACCTCACTTACAGCCGGGACACCTGTAACGCTGACCATAGTCGCCAAGAATGCAGCTAACAACCCGGTTTCCAGTCAATCGTTGCGCTACTCGCTGAGCGTCGGCACTGGCAACCTCAGCACATCCAGCGGGACGACTGATTCGACTGGCACTGCGACAGTTGATGTGACTGGCACATCTTCCGGCTCGCTGAATGTCCTTGTCGAATGGATGAGTGGAACCACAGTAACATCCTCCGCAACACAGTCATTCACAGTCGCGGGTGTTGCAGGTGGTTCGCTGTCTGTCGCAACGCCTGCTAGCTCGCCGTTCGCTGTAACCATGGGTGGAAGTCAAAGCGTGATCGTCAACGTACCTGCCAACATCAATTCTGTGGCGGTTAGCAAACTTCGATACGTTTCAACTCTTGGCTCTTGGACAGGTGGCACAAAAGTTCTTACTGTTACACCTTTGTTCCCGCAGGATACCCAGACCTTCATTCCTGGCACACTGAACGCAGGCAATGCCAATGTTCAAATCGATGCGCTGGATGTCGGCGGAAATGTATTAGGTACAGCCGCGATAGTGCTGGCAATCAGCGCACCCGCTTCCAGTGCTGCTGGCATCACCCTGCAATCCAGCCAGTCAGTACTGACGCCTGGGGCTACCGCCACTCTCTCGGCATTCGTCAGGGATGCGAGTAACAACCCGGTCGGCGGTGCAAACGTGATATTTTCGCATGTGGGTACTTCAGGCACTGGCGAGTCTATTTCCCCCCCCCTGATTGCGACCGACTCCACGAATGACGCCACCCATCAGATCGGACGCGCCAAAGCAGTTTTCACAGCAGGAACTTCAACCACACAAGGTGCATCAGTCAAAGCAGAACTCGCTACCAATGCAGCCATTTTTGCAACTGCACCTATCACAGTTGGTGGAACAGCCGGGTCGATCGCTATTACTTCAAGCACAACAATGAGTTCGGTGAATAACAATACCTCATATAACATACCCGTCTCGGTATTCGTGACCGACTCCAACGGCGGCGCGCTGCAAGGTGCTGTTGTATCACTATCTTTATGGCCGCATAAATACTACAAAGGAGTCCGCACCTTGACTTGTGCGCCCATTTATATGGGTGCAGCGGCCGGCCCTCCTGTTGTGCTTTACACCGAGTTCCCCAATGAGGATGTAAATGAGAACCTGATCCTTGACACTGGCGAGGACACCGATGGGCCCGGCGGACTTGCGGCTGGAGGCTTTGGCACTGGCGATCATTTGCTTTGGCCTCCCCTTGCATCTGCGGGCTCCATCCCTTCAACTGTAACAACTGGCGCGGATGGCACAGCAACTTTCAACTGGATATATCCAAAGGAATATGCACATTGGATGACGGTTCGTCTGCGTGCCACTACTCAGGTTCAGGGCAACCAGTCTCAGGCAGTCACCTATTTATTCATGAAAGCGTTGGCAACAGACGTCGCTTCTCCCTGCCCGCTTGCTGACTCGCCATTCAACTAATACTTTAGCCAGTTACAAACAAAGAGGGCATCCTGATGGATGCCCTCTTTGTTTGTGCATCGCAACGTTCAGATTTCTTCCACCGCAAAAATGCGCCGATGCTCGCGGATAGCATACCGGTCGGTCATACCCGCAATATAGTCGGCTACCGATCGAGCTAGTTCGGAATCAGCCTGGGTATTGAACTGGGGGGGAAGCAACCGCGGATCTTCCATGAAAACCCCAAACAGGTCACCGATGATGCGGCGTGCCTTGGATGTCATGCGCATGACGCGATAATGCCGATACAAATAAGTACGCAGAAAAGCCTTAAGTTCGCGATTCAATTCGCGCATTTCTTCGCTGAACGCCACTATCGAAGGCAAGGTACGGACGTCATCCACACTCTGTGGTCCATAGGTTCGCAGGTTGTTTTCAGTCTGGGCGATGAGATCAGTGACCAAGGTGCCGATCATGCTGCGCACGGTTTCGTGTACGACGCGGCGCTCGACCAGCCCGGGAAAGGCCGCTCTCACTTCGTCCAAGTGCCGGGAGAACAAACGCACTGAAGACAGTTGCTCCAAGGTGATCAAGCCGGAGCGCAGGCCGTCGTCCACATCGTGGTTGTTGTAGGCGATCTCGTCGGCGAGGTTGGCGATCTGGGCTTCCAGTGTGGGGCGTCGGTTCTGCAGGAAGCGCTCACCCACTTCACCCAACTGGGCAGCATGCTCCGGCGAGCAATGTTTGAGTATGCCTTCGCGCGTTTCGAAACAAAGGTTTAATCCATCGAATGCGGCATAGCGCTCTTCCAGCACATCCACCACGCGTAGCGATTGCAGGTTGTGCTCAAATCCGCCGTAGTCCTTCATACATGTATTCAGCGCTTCCTGACCGGCATGGCCGAAAGGGGTATGGCCCAGATCGTGTGCCAGCGAGATCGCTTCTACCAGATCTTCATTCAACCCCAATTGCCGCGCGATTGATCGTCCGATCTGGGCCACTTCGACGCTGTGGGTGAGGCGGGTGCGGAACAGGTCTCCTTCGTGGTTAACGAAGACTTGGGTTTTGTACTCAAGGCGCCGGAAGGCACCGGAATGGATGATGCGGTCGCGGTCGCGCTGGAATTCGCTGCGGCCAGAAGGTGCCGGTTCGGGGTACTTTCTGGGGTGTGCGTTTACACTGACCGCATAAGGGGCAAGTTGCAGTTCACGCACTGCATGCCTCCAGCGTCTGCTCCAGCATGGTTTGTGGTACATCGCCAGTCATGACTGCATTGCCCAGCGATTTCAGCAGGACGAAACGTATCTTGCCGTCCGACACTTTTTTATCCAGGCCCATGAGTTGCAGGTATTTGTCCGCACCCAGTTTGGGGGCGATCACCGGCAAGCCTGAGCGCTCAAATAGTTTGCGTACTCGCAGAACATCCGCCGCACCCAGCCAGCCAAGCCTTTGCGACAG
Organism: Sideroxydans sp.; assembly: GCA_043744345.1. GTDB lineage: Bacteria > Pseudomonadota > Gammaproteobacteria > Burkholderiales > Gallionellaceae > Sideroxyarcus. Next base: position 8,569 of record JAYTUW010000064.1, read on the forward strand.
ATCAGCCGCCATAATCGTTCCCGCCGCGACCGCTTCGCCGTGCAGCCAAGCGCCATAGCCCATACCATTTTCAACAGCATGCCCAAAGGTGTGCCCGAGGTTGAGAAGGGCGCGTTCGCCACTTTCGCGCTCGTCGTTGCCGACGACTTCCGCCTTGTTCTGGCAGCTTCGTGCAATCGCGTATTGCAACGCTTCGGTATCGCGAGTCAGGAGCTTTTCCATATTGGTCTCAAGCCACTCGAGGAATGGCAGGTCGCGGATCAAGCCGTATTTGATGACTTCGGCGATTCCCGCGCGCAACTCCTTGTCCGGCAGGGTGTTGAGCACAGTGGTGTCGGCCAGCACCACGCGCGGCTGGTAGAACGCGCCGATCATGTTCTTGCCCAGGGGATGATTGATGCCTGTCTTGCCGCCGACCGAAGAATCGACCTGCGACAGCAGGGTGGTGGGAATCTGGATGAAGGGGACGCCGCGCAAATAGGTCGCCGCCGCATAACCGGTAATGTCGCCGATGACGCCGCCACCCAGCGCGATGAGCGGCGTGCTGCGTTCGCTGCGTGCAGTCAACAATGCATCGTAGATCAAACCCAGGGATTCGCTGCTTTTGTATTGTTCGCCGTCAGGCAAGATGACGGACTGAACCTGCACGCCACCCGCAGCCAGTCCTTCGCTCAGTCTTTTCAGATAGAGCGGGGCTACGGTGGTATTGCTGACGATGAACACGCGTTTGCGCGGAATATGCGGCAGCAGCAAATCGGCGCGATCCAGCAATCCACTGCCAATATGGATGGGATAGCTGCGCTCTGCCAAACCAACGGTCAGGGTTTGCATGGTATTTTCATTTCCTGTCATTTGCTTCATGTCTTCCAGTTTCTGTTGTAACCGTTCCAGCAATATCTGCACGCTTTGCTTTCCGGTCGGAATGACCATGTCCGCCGCTTCCAGATAGAGCGGGTCGCGCAATTCGTGGAGTTCCTGCAGTTTGGCGCGGGGATTCGCCGTTAGCAGAAGCGGACGATTGTGATCATGGCGGGTGCGTTGCCACAGGTCATGTACGCTGCTCTTCAGGTATACCACGACCCCATTCTCTTTCATTTGGGAGCGATTGTGCGGGCTGAGGATCGCTCCGCCACCAGTGGCGAGCACGATGTTGTCCTGCTTAAGCAACTCCTGAATGATGCTGCTTTCCCGTGCGCGAAATCCCGCTTCTCCTTCCACATCAAAAATGTGCGGGATGGTCACACCGGTGCGGCGCTGAATCTCTTCGTCGCTGTCGATGAAAGTCTTACCCAGGTGCCTGGCAAGCAGCTTTCCCACCGTGGTTTTCCCGGCTCCCATCATGCCGACCAGGATGATATTGCCCGAAGTACGCCTGCCTTGTGTGTTGTTGCCCATGCCCGCGATTGTATCGGAAACTCGGCTTCCGCCTTTTGCCAAAAAAAAACCCGGCAACGCCGGGCTTTTTTGACTGCGCTTATTCTAGTTCAAACCCAAGCTATCCTTGAGAATCCTGGGTGTAATGAATACCAGCAACTCCTTCTTGGCCGTATCGATGTTGTTGGACTTGAACAACCAGCCGAGAATTGGTATGTCGCCAAGCATCGGTATCTTGTCTGTTGCGTCGGTCAGCGCCTGAGTATAAACACCGCCAATCACTACCGTACCGCCATTCTCCACCAATACCTGGGTTTCGACTTTCTTAATGTTGATACTCGGAATCTGGAAGAAGATTAGACCCACGGTGTCCTGGCTGACCAGCACTTTCATGCCTACATGGTCATCTGGAGTGATCTGGGGGGTGACCGTAAGACCCAGCACCGCTTTCTTGAACGCCACGTTGGTCGCGCCGCTACTGGATGCCTGCAAATAGGGAATCTCGACACCCTGTTCAATCCTTGCTTCAGTCTTGTCGCCTGTGACCACACGCGGGCTGGCGATATTTTTTGTCGTACCGTCAGTTTCCGCTGCATTCAACTCCATAGTCAGTGTCTTAGTAGCCAAAGCATTGAACAGGGTCATGGTCATGCCCCCTGTCACTTTGTTCGTAGGTATAGGCAGCGTCATGGTAGTCGATAGGGCGCCGTGCAATCCGCTGGCAGCGCCACCGGCCGAAATAGGGAACCCGCCTCCTGCCACAGTGGATTCCGGTCCGGAATAACCAAGGCGCCCACCAAGAGTACGATTGAACGTTTCTCCGGCTTCAACAAAACGCGCCTCGATCATCACCTGCCGAACTGAAACATCGAGTTGCTTAATAAACTGACGAATGTCCTCCAGCTTCGATGGTGCATCCTGCACGAACAATGTATTGGTGCGGATATCGGCAACAGCCGTACCCCGCTTGGAAAGCAAGGCGGCATCTTTGTTCTTAAGCAATTTTGCCATGTCTTCAGCTTTGGCATAGCTAAGCTGAAAACTCTCGGTTCGCACTATTTCAAGTTCGCTGATTTCCTGTTTGGCTGCAAGCTCGACCTTTTCCTTGCTGGAAATTTCTTCGCTTGGTGCAACCTGGATCACATTGCCGTTCTTGCGCATATCCAGCCCCTTGCTCTGCAAGATGATGCTGAGAGCCTGATCCCAAGGCACGTCTTTCAATCTCAAAGTCAGATTGCCAGAAACGGTGTCGCTGATCACCATATTCAGGCTGGTAAAGTCGGCAATTACGCTTAATGCCTCTCGTACCGTGATATTCTGGAAGTTCAGCGTGAGCTTCTCGCCCGCATATCCCGGTTGGTTGCTCTTCACCAACTTATTGGGATCTTCCACCATCGCTTTGATCTCGATGATGAATTTGTTATCGGTTTGGTATGCCGAGTACTCCCACATTCCTTTGGGTTCGATCGCAAGTCGAGCACTGTCTCCCTGACTGAATGCATCCACCATCTGAACCGCTGTGCCGAAATCGGTCACGTCCAGCTTGCGCTGCAAATTGCGGGGCAGGGTTGTGTGCAGAAAGTCCACCAGCAGTATCCGACCCTGTTGTTTGATATCGATTCCGACCTCTGCATCCGACAAGTCGATTTGGATACGTCCTTCGCCATTTTTGCCACGGCGGAAATCCACATCCCTCAGACTGTGTTTCTGTTGCTTGCCGGGCCTTGCTTCAGCAAAAAGCGCTGGGGCAGCGGCGCCACTGGACACTTCTTTTCGCTGCAACGTGATCAACAGGTTGTTCCCGTCGATCCTGGATTCAAAACTTAACATCTCGGTGAGATTGACAACCAACCGCGTGCGGTTACCCGCCTGGACGATATTCGCACTACGCAGGTTCGCCTCTCCGAATTCCTGTGTGGATTTCCCCAATCCATTCTCGGTATTGGGGAAGTCAAAAGCGATACGCGGAGGGGTGTTGATGGTAAATGTGGCGGGCTGTCCGCCGGGCGCATTTTTCATCCCTACGGTGATTACCACTTTGCCGCCGGGCTCATTGCTTGCATTGATAGATTGGATGCTGTTCAACGCATCTGTATTCGCTGTGTCCTGGGCATGCACAGCGGGTGCCCCCAGGGAAAGGACCATCACAACCAGCCGGATGGTGTTACGAATCGGGTTGCTGAACTGTTTCATATCATTCACTCCTAATCACTCAGCCAACTGCAGGCTGCTCTCGCGTTCAGACCAATCTCCGACGCTGTCTTGTACCATTTCCTTGATTTTTACTTCGGTCTCGGTCACCGAAATGACTTGCCCGAAATTCAATCCGATGTAATTGCCGACTTTGACGCGGTGGATCTTGTCCTCAGCAGAACGTATCACCGCATGTCCGACGCCCTTTTGATACAGATAGCCGACCATCTTCAGGCTCTCAAGCGGAAAGTCCTCGAGCTCTTCTTTGGGACGATTCAAATTGGGCTGGTTCAATCCGCTACGGTTCGAATTTCTCGCATCCGGCTTGCGTGGCTTGAACGGGTCCGGCAGACTGGTTTCGTTCTCATATGTAAAAGGCTCATACGGTTTGACGTCGGGAGGCGGCTCGATTTTTCCGCGCATATCCACTCCGGCGTTTTTCACAAAGTCGCGCAAATCCTGAAACTCTTCGCCTCCGCAACCCGAAAGCAGCAAGAATGTCAGCAGCAGGTATTGTGGCGCTCTCATTTTTTCACGGCCTTTTTGTCTGTTGCTTTGGCTGCTCGCTTCTGGGCTGCCAGTTCGTCATCATCCAGATATCTATAAGTTCTTGCCACCGCGTCCATGACAAGGCCTCCGCTCTTTCCATCGGGTGCGATGTTGATATCGTTGAGCGTCACGATACGCGGTAGCTGGGAGATGTCACTGGAGAATTTCCCAAGGTCGTCGTAGTTGCCGCTCACTTTGATCGTGATCGGCTGTTCGGTGAATACACCCGTGGCCACTTCCGGCCCGGGCTTGAACAATTCGAACTGCAATCCACGCCCCAACCCCGCTTGGTTAATATCGGTCAGCAGCGCATCCATCTCTGATTTGCTTGGCAACTGCTTGAGCAAGGCCCCGAAGGATTGCTGGGTGTCGATGAGTTGCTTCTTGATGATATCCAGATTGATGGCTTCCCGCTTCTTGGTCAGATAACTATCGCGCAACTTTTCTTCCTGTTGCCGCACATTCTGGAGGTTTTCCCACTCGCCCTGCCAATCCAGCAGTGCACCCGCGGCGATCACCACAAAGAACATCGCGACGAAGGACGCGATCTTTACCAGCCACGGCCAACTTCCCGGCGTCTTTGGATCGACATTTTTTAATTCTTCAAGAAAAGTCATGTTGGTCCTTTATCCCTTAGCGCCAGGGGCTGCCACGGCAGGATTGGCTTTCGCCGGAACGGGAGCGTCGACTTCCGGTGCTGTAGTCTTGGTCAAATTGAAATAAAGGGAGAATTCGCTCAAGCGAGTACTTCCCAGAGTCGTCAAATGCACTTCAATCAACATGGGGGTGTCCAGCCATGGTGAGTCTTCGATCGAGCGCATCAGAGTCGAAACCCGTGCGCTTGATTGCGCATAACCAACCAGGTTGATCTTGTAACCGGTCTGCTTGAGGGACTTCAGGTATACGCCGTCCGGTAAAATGCGCAGCATCTGATCCATCAGGTGTACCACGTCCGAGCGGGTGCTCTGCAGATTCTCGACCACCGTTTTGCGCGCAAGCAGCGCCTGGGTTTGTTCGCGCAATTTCTTGATTTCCTCGATCTGTTTGTCGAGTACGGCAATCTGTTGTTTTAGATATTCATTGCGCCGTTCCTGATAGGAGGTCTGTGTGCTGATCGCAACATGCACGAAGCCGACCAGCACTGCCCCCAGTACTACCGAGATGATGCTCAGAAGCACGAACTGCAGCTGCCTGGCTTTTCTCTTTTCCGCGCGGTGCGGTAACAGGTTTACACGAATCATGATGGATCGAACCTCCGCATGGCCAGACCGCAGGCGATCATCAGTGCGGGCGCGTCCATTTGCAACTGGCGCGGCTTGATGCGACTGGACAATGTCATCAATTCAAACGGATTCGCCACCAGCGTGCTGACTTGGGTGCGGGTCGCTACCGCCTCATCCAGTCCGGGCAGTGCGGCGCATCCGCCGGCCAGCACGACATAGCTGACTTCGTTGTACTGGGTCGAGGTAAAGAAGAACTGCAGTGCGCGCGAAACTTCCATCGCGATATTCTCGCGGAACGGCAGCAGCACGTCGCTTTCGTAGTTTTCAGGCAACCCGCCATTGCGCTTGGCCGACTCCGCTTCTTCGGCAGACAACCCGAACGCGCTTTGAATCTGCTGTGTCAACTGGGCGCCGCCAACCTGCTGGTCACGCATATAGACCGACTGGCCGTTGCGCAGCACGTTGACGTTCATCACGTTGGCACCGATGTCCACGAGTGCAACGCATTGATCGTTAGCTCCGCCCGGCAACTGGGTCCGAATCATGTCGAATGCCGCTTCCGAAGCGTAGGGCTCGACATCCACCACGATCGCTTTCAGGCCCGCGGATTGTGCCGCTGCAACACGATCCTCGACATTCGCCTTGCGCGAGGCCGCCAACAGGACTTCAACTTCTTCGGGATTGTTCGGGGCCGGTCCGATTACCTGAAAGTCCAGGTTGACCTCTTCAAGTGCGAACGGGATGTACTGGTTCGCTTCGCTTTCGACCTGATACTCAAGATCGTCCTCGCGCAAACCGGCGGGCAATAGTATCTTCTTGCTGATCACTGCCGCGGCAGGCAAGGCAAGGCTGACGTTGCGGATGCGGGAACCCAGACGCTTCCAGGCGCGCTTGACCGTATCCGAGACCGCATCCAAGTTGTTGATGTTGCCATCGCTCACAGCATCAACCGGGAGCATCTCGATGGTGTAGCGTTCTACCACGTATCCGCCCTTTTTCGGCGCCTGACTCAGCTCCACCATCTTGACCGAGGATGAGCTGATATCCACCCCGATCAAAGGTGGGGTGGAGGTGCTCAGGAAGTCTAACGGGATATCAAAATTTCCTTTGATCATAGACTGGTTAGCGCTTTTTCGTACAAAGTGGTTTAAATCCTAGCAATAACTCCCGCGGGTGTAAAGTTTTTTCTACAAACGCGATTTTAACGTCTGGAACGATATAATCGCGAAATACCTAAAACAAACCCTAAACGCACGTCATGACTTCTCGTTGGTGGTTCTACCCTGCTCTGGCCGTCCTCGCTCTGCCTCTGTTGCCGATTTTGCTGCTCGTCTTCGCGGCAATCATCACTTATCCGACATTGCCCACGCTGGAAACACTAACCGACTATCGTCCAAAGATGCCGCTGCGCGTATTCAGCGCCGAAGGGACGCTAATTGGCGAATTCGGCGAGGAACGGCGTGAGCTGGTCAAGATCGAGGAAGTCCCCGACCTGATGAAGAAGGCCATTCTTGCGGCCGAGGATGACCGATTCTACGAACACGGCGGGGTTGACTACATCGGCGTCCTGCGCGCGGCCTACTCCAACTTCACCTCGGGCGGTGTCAAACAGGGCGCAAGTACGATCACCATGCAGGTCGCGCGCAACTTCTTCCTTTCCAAGGAAAAGACCTTGTCGCGAAAATTCAACGAGATGCTTCTCTCGTTCAAGATTGAACACAATCTGTCCAAGGACGAGATCCTGCAGCTGTATGTCAATCACATCTATCTTGGCCAGCGCTCCTACGGCTTCGCGTCAGCCGCCCAGGTGTATTTCGCCAAAACGCTCAACCAGGTATCACTCGGCGAGATGGCGATGTTGGCTGGCTTGCCGAAGGCCCCAGCCGCCTTCAATCCCGTGGTGAATCCGGCGCGCGCCAAAGTCCGCCAGATGTACATCCTGCGTCGTATGCATGATCTGGGTTACATCACCCAGGAACAATTCGAACTGGCGCAGAACGAGCCCATGACGACAAAGCCGAACAATCATCGCCAGGAGTTCGCGGTCAATGCCAGCTACGTCGCGGAAATGGCGCGGCAGGAGATGTACGACCGTTTTCAGGAAGATGCCTATACCCAGGGCTACAGCGTCTATACCACCATCCGCGCACAGGATCAGGCAGTGGCCTATGCCTCCGTGCGCAAAGGGGTGATGGAATACGACCACCGCCACGGCTACCGCGGTCCCGAAGGCTACGTCGACTTGAAAAAGATCACCAGCGATGAGCAGCTCGACGAGGCTTTGGAAGACGTTCCGGACAGCGGCGACCTCATTCCGGCCGTGGTGCAATCCATCAACCCCAAAGGCATCACAGTTCACTGCAAAGGCGGACAGGTTGTGGAAATTCGCGGTGATGGGTTGCAGTTCGCCCAGCAGACATTGGGCAACAAACTGGCACTTAACCACCGCATCCGTGCCGGTTCGCTGCTGCGTGTGTACAAGAACGAAAAGGAATTCTGGGAAATTACCCAATTGCCGCAGGTCGAAGCGGCATTTGTTTCTGCAAATCCGCGCGACGGGACCATTTATGCGCTGGTCGGCGGCTTCGATTTCTACAACAACCAGTTCAACCATGTTACCCAGGCGTGGCGCCAGCCCGGCTCCAGTTTCAAACCATTCATCTATTCCGCCGCGCTGGAAAAGGGTTTTACCCCCGCTTCGGTCATCAACGATGCCCCGCTGGTGATCGACCTTTCCCAGACCGGGGAAGAGTTGTGGCAACCCAAGAATTTCGACGGTGAATTTGCGGGGCCGATGCGTCTGCGCCAGGGTTTGACGCGCTCCAAGAATCTGGTTTCTATCCGCATCCTGCAAGCGATAGGCTTGGACTACGCGCAGGACTACGTGACCAAGTTCGGTTTCAGCAAAGACAAGATCAAGCCATTCCTGACCATGGCGCTGGGAGCCGGCGAGGTCACGCCCATGCAATTGCTGACTGGGTATTCCGTTTTCGCCAATGGCGGTTTCCGCATCATGCCGTATTTCATCCAGCGCATCGAAGACGGACAGGGCAAACTGGTGTCGCAGGCGGCTGCAGTTGTCGCGGGACAGGGCGCGGAGCAGGTCATCGACGTGCGCAACGCCTTCACCATGGTCAACATGATGCAAGACGTGGTGAAGCACGGTACCGCCATGCGCGCCATGGAGCTTGGCAGGCAGGATCTGGCCGGCAAGACAGGCACGACGACCGATTCCAGGGACGCATGGTTCGCCGGGTTCCATCCCACTTTGGTTGCTGTCACATGGGTGGGATATGACAACCCGCAAAGTCTCGGGGAGAAAGAGACCGGCGGCGGTGCATCATTGCCCATCTGGATGGGGTATATGGACAAGATGCTGAAGGGCGTACCCGAGGTCGAGTACACCGTTCCGGAAGGCATCGTTGCCACGCGCATCAACGACAATGGCCTGCGCGACCCCAACGGCAGCCGGATCGAATACTTCTACGAAGAGAATCCCCCCCCCGAACAGGGCGAGATCGTCACGGAAGAAAGCAAGCCCGGCACGACCAACGACCAGCTCTTCTGAGAGGAAGATGAGCAAACCGCACGCAATGCGTCGCGACCTGATGCGCGAACAACTCGCACAGCAGGCCGCCAAACTGATGGCCGAAGACGGCATCACCGACCACGCCTACGCCAAGCGCAAAGCGGCGAAACAGCTGGGGGCCTCGGACACTCAGCATCTGCCCAGTAATCAGGAAGTAGACGAGGCTCTGCGCAGCTACCGCATGCTGTATCAGCAAGACAGCCACCCCGACATCCTGTATCAGTTGCGCACGGAAGCGCTTGAAGCCATGCAGATGTTCGCTCCTTTTCATCCCTATCTCACCGGCTCTGTCCTGAGCGGTACCGCGGGTGAGCACTCCGACATCAACCTGATGCTGTTCAGCGATGATGAAAAAGCCGTGTTGCTGTTCCTGCTCAAACACAACCTCGAATTCGAGGACGGGGAATGGACCACAAGGATAGGCGGGCGCGAGGAAACCGTCCCGAGCTACACCCTGACCAGTGAATCCGGCGCCCAGACCCATATCATCGTCCTACCCGAGAACGCCCAGCACAGCGGAAGTCGCCATCCGGAGACCCATGCGGATACAACTGCGGTTGAAACTCTGCTTGCTGCCACACCCGCCTGAACATATTTTTCACCCGTCTTGTCGTCAAACATTTGAAGATCGCGTTCTATACTGTAAGCACCCCGAACTGATCGTGAGTGCGAGACCTCAAACTGATTGAAAAGGAGCAACAAAATGAACAGCAGACAGATTCTTGCAGGTTCTTTCCTGACACTGGCAATGTCCACTTTGGCATATGCGGATGTCTCTCCCTCAGCCAGCCCGGAACAGCTGGACAAGCGCGGTGACCGCATTGAACAGCGGCTGGACAGGAAGGGCGACCGTATCGAACAGCGTCTGGACAAAAAAGGCGATCGCATCGAAGAGCGTCTGGATGCCAGAGCCGACAAGGCCCGTGCCGCCGGCCATGAAGAAAAGGCCGAGAAACTTGAGCGCAAGGGCGACCGTATCGACAACCGTCTCGACCGCAAGGGCGAACGCGTAGACCGCCATCTGGACAACAAGGGCGAGCGCATCAATAACCGCCTCGACCGGCGCGCCCACAAGGCCGGCTAACTGACGCGGCAAGCTGGCGAAGCCTATGGGGCACGAGCATGATAACCGGCAGAAGATGCAGGACTTTCTTGCGGGTATCGAGGGTCGCGCCTTCCGCATTGCCCAGTTTGCCACGCACAACCGCGACGATGCGCTGGAACTGGTTCAGGACACCATGATGAAGCTGGTGCAGAACTACGCCGACAAGACTGCCGAAGAGTGGAATGCCCTGTTCTACAGCATCCTGCAAACCCGGATACGGGACTGGCACAGGCGACAATCCGTGCGCAACCGGTTCAGGACCTGGTTCGCATGGCATGAGGAAGACGAAGCAGAGGATCCGCTTGAACAGGCACCCGCCGATACTTCGTGGGACCCTGCCGCCAGTCTGGAGAACGACCAGTTCATGCAGCTATTGAACCGGGAATTGGGCGAACTCCCCTACCGGCAACAGCAGGTATTTTTGCTGCGCGTATGGGAAGGTATGGACATCGCACAAACGGCGGCAGTGATGCAGTGTTCTGAAAGCAGCGTGAAGACACATCACGCGCGAGCACTGCTGAGGTTGCGGGAAAGATTGGAGGAACTTCGATGAACGAATCAGAAAAGGATTTCGAGCAACGCGTCCGATCCGCGCTTGATTCCGGCGTCACGAGCATTGATGGTGCGACGCGTCGGCGGCTTGCCGGAATGCGCGCACAGGCGTTCGAGCACAAACCGTTCTGGTCACGCTGGTTGTCGCTTGATAGCTGGATGCCGCTCACTGCTTTTGCCACGGTCGCCGTTGTCGCCGTGACCTTGTTCCTCGTCCAACCAAGCCGGAATACACAAGTTCAGCTGGCGCAACAGGATGGCGATATGGCGCTGGAAGTCCTCTTCAGCGATGACGAGCATGAAGACCTCGGCGACCCGGATTTTTACGCATGGATGGACATGACACTGCTTGAAGAAGAGGAGCCCAACCATGCCGGCTAGGTACTGGCTCATGCTGGGTTTACTGTACCTGTTCCCGTCCGCTCACGCGGCGGAAGCTGAGGATGCGTCGCTGGAAGTGATCGAGATGCTTGGCGAGCTTGACGATGAGGAGGTCGCCCTGGATATCGCGATGTCCGACATCGGAGAAAAACTAAACGAGAAGATTGCTTCCCCGCAGGAGGTGAAAGATGAAGAATAGATTCGTGTTTGCACTTTGCCGTTGCTGGCCTGGCCTGGCACTGGTTCTGGCTATCGGGCTGGCCCCGACAAGCGCCGTCGCCGAAGGCGTCGTCTGGAAAGATCTGAACGCGCAACAACAACAAGTACTGGCTTCCATGAAGGACCGCTGGGACAACCTGCCGCCACAGCGGCAGGAGCGCCTGAGCAAAGGTGCGACCAAGTGGGCGGGCATGACTCCCGAGCAACGCGACAAAGCTCGCGAGCGTTTGGTGCGCTACAAGAACCTTTCGCCGCAAGAAAAGGAATCCGTGAAGCAACGCATGCGCGAATTTCGCGAGCTGCCTCCGGAGAAACGCCAGGAGCTGCGAGAACGCTGGCAGCGCATGACCCCGGAACAAAGGGCCGAAGTTCGGGACAAGGTACGCAACATGACCCCCGAGCAGCGGGATCGGATCCAGCGCCGAAGACTGGAACGTATGCAGAGAAAACCAAGATAAGGAGCCCGGCTCCTTATCTTGGTTTCGTTCAAATGTATTTGTTGATCTGGTTCAGGGAGAGACGATAGAGATGAAATTCCCGGCGGCCTATTTGCTCGGCATGTTGTTAACCCAAACCGTCTGCGCGGCGGAACTCTTCGGCACCGTGGAAGCCGTCTCGGGCGATGCCACCGTGTCGGATACCGGCGGAACCAGCCAGCCGGTCACCACCGGTCTGAAGATCCTTACCGGCCAGTCCATCCAGACCGCTGCCGACGGCGAAGTGCATATCGTCACGGTGGACAGCGGTCTCATCGCACTGCGCCCCAACAGCCGCTTCCGCATCGACCGCTATCAGGCGAAGGGCGAATCCTCGGACGAGGTCGTGTTTTCCCTGTTCAAGGGTGCCCTGCGCTCCATCACCGGCTGGATCTCCAAACGCAATCCCGCGGTTTACCGCCTGAATACACCGACCGCGACCATCGGCGTGCGCGGTACCGACCATGAAACGACAGTCATCGAGACCCTATCCGGAAACGATTTGCCCGGCACCTTCGATACTGTGCTGGAAGGCGTCACCGTGATGCAGACCCCGCACGGCAGCATCGAGATTCACCCCGGCGAGCATGCGTTCGCATCACGCGAGCCCGGCATCGCGCCGAAACTGCTTGCCCGCGATCCGGATTTCGTGAACCAGCGCGCGCTGAAGCTCGAAAGCCGGATTCCGCAGCGCAGGGAAGGCCTCCGGCAGAGCGTGAAGGATCACATGACCGAAAGGCGTGAGAGCCCCGGAGACCGGGACTCTGATGTGAATCCGCGAGATCTGAAGAAGAAACACATCGAACATCGTGCCCGAGCACGTCGCAATCCCTGACAACCAGTCCAACGAACCCGAGGTAGCCATGACTGTCTCCAGCCTGACCACAACTTTGAAACCCGTGCTTGCGGTGTTTCTCCTTACGCTGCCTGCATTGGCCTGTGCCGATGCCTCGCTGACTTTCGGTTCGGGTCCGAACGACTATCGCTCCTACGCCTTCAAGGCCGGCGTGGGCATTTTCGATCTCCCGCTGCAGCTTGATCTGGACCATTTCCAGGCCAACACCACCGGGGGAAATGAAATGAAGGAGTCGGGCGCGGGGTTGACCTGGAACGCGACAGAATTGCTCTCTACGAACTATCGTCGCTCTTCCATCGATGACGGTACGTTCGACGTGGCAGGCAACGAAGGCGGCCTTTCTTTCGGGCTGGACACGCTTTGGGAAGGCGACCTGCACACATCGCTGAATATGGGCTACGGAGAATTCGATTACACGCCAACGACCATCGCCAGAGCCAAACTGGCCAGCAAACTGACGCTGACGCAGAATCGCAAGAGCATTGGCCTCAGCCAGGATATCACCCCGGCATTCAGTGTCTATGCGACGCATGACCAATTTGACTATCAGCGCTATCAGACTTTCAACCACGACCTGAGGGTGCTTGCCATCGCCCTGTTCCGGCGCACTGTCAATGCCTCAAGGGTCGCTTTCACGCTGGTCAGTTTTCCGGACAAGACCAATACGCTGGGAATGAGCTGGAAGCCGCACAAGAAACTGACACTGGATCTCTCATCCGGCAAAACCACCACGATTCTGGAACAGGAGCTCAAGAATATCCGGCTGGGTGCGGATCTCCAGTTCAATGAGAAATTCAGTCTCACCGTGGCAATCAACCGCTCAAACTCCTCAGCAGTAAGCACTGCGGCCGGAAAAGTTCTTCAGCCCGCATCGAACAACACTTTTACCGAACTCACTGCCGGATGGGTTTTCTGATTCAGGCGCGCTTGCTTGCAATCCTGTTTTCCATGCTTGGGGTTTGAGGACAAATCCTTTCTGCAGTAAATTTATCAAGTAATACAATTACCTATAAAATCCCTCAAGTATAGTAGGTGTAAACAATCTTTCCAGTTGGCTGGCAAAGGCGATCAGTCCGATTGCGTCATGCAACCGGAAATCATCACGCTTCCTTAACGTTCTATTGTTTCGAATAGCAAATGCTGCAATGGCATGGTTCTTGTTATTAAGGTTCCACGAAGTAAACGATAACAAGGGGTTTGGCTATGAACGAGAACGATTTCGAGAACGACGAGAGCATGGTAGCGCTGGAAAAACGGTTGGGAATTTCCCGCCGCAGTTTCATGCAGATGTGTGCCGCAATGGCCGCCACCATGGGTTTACCCAACGATGCTGCTGCCGCGATGGTCAAGGCAGTCGCAACCAAGAAGCGACCCTCCGTAATCTGGCTGCACTTCCAGGAATGCACGGGCTGCACCGAATCCCTGCTGCGCGCCGAGCATCCCACACTGGAAAAACTCATCCTCGACATCATCTCCCTCGATTACCACGAAACGCTGTTCGCGGCAGCCGGCCATCAGGCCGAAGCGGCACGCCGGTCGGCGATGAAGGCCAACAAGGGTAAGTACATATTGGTAGTGGAAGGCGCTATCCCGACCAAGGACAACGGCATCTACTGCAAGATCGGCGGCCAGACCGCAATCGAGATGCTGAAAGAATGCGCCGCCGATGCCGCCGCCGTGGTCGCCATCGGTAGCTGCGCTTCCTGGGGTGGTATGCCCTCCACGCCGCCCAACCCCACCGGTGCCAAGAGCGCGGGCGAGGTTCTCGGCAAAGTGATCCCCAACATCCCCGGCTGCCCACCCAATCCGTACAACTTCCTGTCCACAGTCGTGCACTTCCTGACCTTCGGCAAACTGCCCGATGTGGATAGCAAAGGCCGTCCCAAATTCGCCTACTCGCGCCTCATCCATGAGAACTGCGAACGCCGCGCCCACTTCGATGCAGGCCGCTTCGCGCTTGAGTTCGGCGACGACGGTCACAAGAAAGGTTACTGCCTGTACAAGCTGGGTTGCAAAGGTCCCGAGACCTACGCGAACTGCCCGGCCATCCTGTTCGGCGATGTCGGCAACGCCAGTTGGCCGGTCGGTACCGGTCACCCGTGCATCGGCTGTACCGAACAGGGCGTCGCTTTCACCAAACCCATCCATGCACTGGCCGATGTGAAGACCATCCGTCCGCCGGTCAGCTTCCCCAACATCGTCGAGAACCAGGGGGTCGGTGCTACGATTGGTGCGACCGTACTGGCAGCCGCCGTTGCCGGACTGGCCGCAGGTGCAGGCGCGAAGATGGCGAAGAATCTCGGCAAGAACGTGCCCATCGATGACGGCAAGCCAGAGGAAAGGAACCCATCATGACCATCAGCCGGCGCAATTTCCTCAAGGGAGCGCTGGCCGGGGGCACCTTGCTTGCAACGGGTGCGCCCGCCGAGGCGCGCGAAAACAAGACCATGCCGGAAGAGGCCGTGGGGTTGCTGTATGACAGCACCCTGTGCATCGGCTGCAAGGCGTGCGTATCCGCATGCAAGGAAGTCAACAACATGCCGCCGGAATTTTCCCGCGAAGACATGCTGTGGGACACCCCGCTCGACATCTCGGGCAAGACGCTCAATGTCATCAAGGTCTACAAGGACGGCACCTGCGAAAAAAAGGACGCCGAGAAAGACGGCTTCGCTTTCATGAAGGTGTCCTGTCTGCACTGTGTGGATCCTTCGTGCGTTTCCGCCTGCCCGGTATCGGCCATGACCAAGGATCCGATCACCGGCATCGTCGGCTACAACAAGGACGCCTGCATCGGCTGCCGTTACTGCGTGGCGGCCTGCCCGTTCGGCGTGCCGCGCTTCCAATACGACAAGGCGATACCGCAGATCAGCAAATGCCAGTTGTGCAAGGACCGTATGCCAGAAGGCAAGTATGCAGCTTGTGCCGAAGTATGCCCGACCGGTGCCACGTTGTACGGCAAGGTCAAGGATCTGCATGCGGAAGCTAAGCGTCGCGTAGCCTTGAAACCCGGCGAGGAAACCAAATTCCCGCGCGGCAACCTCAATACCCACGACCAGTCATCGCACACGGCCAAGGCAGCCAAGTATCTGCCGCAAATCTACGGCGAGAAGGAGCTCGGCGGCACGCAGATGCTGAAGCTGTCCGCAGTCCCGTTTGAAAAACTGGGCATGCCGAAACTGCCGGAGCGATCCTACGCGGCCACCTCCGAAACCATGCAACACACCCTGTACGGCAACGCGCTGGCGATCCCGTTGGCTTTCCTCGGTGTGTTGACCTATGTCGCCAAACGCAACGTCAAACACGACGATGCCGCCGACGACAAGAAAGAATAAGGAGAGAACGATGTCTGCATTCCATAACCATCCCGCTCCCGCCCCGCTGGGCGGACCGCTGTGGACTCCAATGACGCGTATCCTCGCTGCACTGGTCGCCATCGCCGGCGTCATCCTGCTGGTACGTTTCATCTTGGGCATCGGCGCGGTGGCCAACATCAACGACGGCTACACCTGGGGCATCTGGGTGGTATACGACGTGGTGATCGGCTCGGCGTTCGCGTGCGGCGGCTATTCCGTTGCGTTGCTGGTGTACATCTTCAACAAGGGTGAATACCACCCGATGGTGCGCCCCGCGCTGCTGGCCAGTCTGTTCGGCTACACGCTGGCCGGTGTCGGCGTGATCTTCGACCTGGGCCGTTACTGGAACTTCTGGCACATCTTCTGGCCCGGCTACGCGCAACCCAACTCGGTAATGTTCGAAGTGGCATTGTGCATCTCGGCCTACATCCTGGTGATGTGGATCGAGTTTTCGCCCGCGTTTCTGGACAAGTTCGGCAAGAAGGACATGAAGAAAAAGCTCAACAAGGTCCTGTTCTTCATCATCGCGCTCGGTACCGTGCTGCCCTCCATGCACCAGTCATCGCTGGGTTCGCTGCTGGTGGTGTTCGGCTACCAGATCCACCCGCTGTGGCAAAGCGTGCTGTTGCCGCTGCTGTACCTGATGACCGCGCTTACCATCGGTTTCGCCATCGTCATCTTCGAGGCCTGCCTGTCTTCGTCCGGCTTCAGGCGCCCTCTGGAGATGCATCTGCTGGGCAAACTGTCCAAGGTCATGCTGGGGATGCTCACGGCTTATCTCGTTGTGCGCTTCGCCGATCTCGCCTTCCGCGGCGCGCTGGGCAGCATGTTCGAGTTCAGCATCGAAGCCTTCATGTTCTGGGTTGAAACCGCCCTGTTCATCGCCCCGCTGGCGATACTGGCCAAACCCCAGGCGCGCAAACAACCGGCCAAGCTGTTCATCGCGGCCTGCTCACTGATGGCGGCGGGTTTCATCCTGCGCATCAATTCGTATCTGGTCGGCTACGAGACCGGCCCCGGCTGGCACTACTTCCCGTCCGTGTCCGAGATGATGGTTTCCATCGGTTTGATCGCACTGGAAGTGCTGGGATACATCGTACTGGTGCGCTACCTGCCGATCCTGGCCGGAAACAACGAATCAACTGCCGCAGTAACCAAATAAGTAAACAGGTAAATCAGGAGAATTGAAATGGGAAAAAGAATAACGATTGATCCGATCACCCGCATCGAAGGCCACCTGCGCGTCGATTGCGAAGTGAACAATGGCAAGGTCTCCAAAGCATGGGCATCCGGCCAGATGTGGCGCGGCGTCGAACAGATCCTGCTGGGTCACGATGCACGCGACGCTTGGGCGATCACACAGCGGATCTGCGGCGTGTGCACCACGGTGCATGCGATCACCTCGGTGCGCGCGGTAGAGAACGCGTTGCAGATGGAAGTGCCGTTGAACGCGCAGTACATCCGCAACCTGATCATCACGGCGCACGCCATCCACGACCACATCGTGCATTTCTATCATCTGTCGGCGCTGGACTGGGTAGATGTCGTTTCCGCGCTCAAGGCCGACCCGGGCAAGACTGCAGCACTGGCAGGCAGCCTGTCCAACTGGAGCGGCAACAGCAAACAGGAATTCACCAAGGTGAAGGAGCGCCTGAGCGGCTTCGTCGGCACCGGCCAGCTCGGCATCTTCACCAACGGCTACTGGGGCCACCCGGCGATGAAGTTGCCGCCGGAAGTGAACCTGCTGGCTGTCACCCACTATCTGCAGGCTCTGGAAGTCCAGCGCTATGCGAGCAAGATCGTGAGCATCCTCGGTTCCAAATCGCCGCACATCCAGAACATGGCCGTGGGCGGTGTCTCCAATCCCATCGCAACGGATTCTCAGTCGGTACTGACCATCGAGCGCCTGCTCGCCGTCAAGGAATGGATCGACAAACTGGATGACTTCATCAAGAACGTGTACGTTGTGGACGTGGCTGCCATCGGTGCGTTCTATGCCGACTGGACCGCGATCGGTGCAGGCGTGACGGATTACCTGTGCGTACCCGACCTGCCGCTGGACACCAAAGGCACCAAGTTCGCCCTGCCCGGCGGCTTCGTCAAAGCCGGCGATCTGGCCAGCATCAAGCCGATCACTTCCTTCAATGACAAATATTTCCGCGACGGCGTGCAGGAAAGCGTCAAGCACTCCTGGTACAAGGGTGGCAAAGGTGCGTTGCATCCATTCAAGGGTGAGACCATCCCCAACTACACCGACTTCCAGGATGACGGCAAGTATTCCTGGGTCAAGTCGCCCACGTTCTACGGCAACCCGGCCCAGGTCGGCCCGCTGTCGCGCGTGTTGGCCATGGCAGCGCAGAACCATGCACCCACATTGAAGTACCTGACCGGCGTTCTGGACACAGCCGGTGCTATCGCCAAGACCAAGATTCCGTTGGCCGCGGTGCATTCCACCATCGGCCGCCATGCCGCCCGTGCCGTTTCCTGCGCGGTGCAAGTGGACGAGTTGGCCAACCAGTGGAACCTGCTGGTGGAGAACATCGGCAAGGGCGACACCGCCACCTTCAACAAGCCCGTGTTCCCCAAGGGCGAAGTCAGTGGCGTCGGCTTCCACGAAGCCCCGCGCGGCGTACTGTCGCACTGGGTCGTGATCGACGACGGCAAGATCACCAACTATCAATGCGTTGTACCCACAACCTGGAATGCCGCACCGCGCAACGAAGGCGACGTCCCCGGCCCGTACGAAGCGTCGCTGCTGAATACACCGGTCGCCGATGCAGAGCGTCCGCTGGAAGTGCTGCGCACGGTGCACTCGTTCGACCCCTGCCTGGCTTGCGCCGTGCACGTGCTCGACGCCGAAGGCAATCCGGTTGTACAGGTGAAAGCACTGTAATGCGTATCGTCGTTCTCGGCGTCGGCAACACCCTGCTCTCCGATGAAGGTATCGGCGTGCGCGCCATCGAAAAGCTGCAACAGGATTACGACCTCCCACCCGGGGTCGTGATCATCGACGGCGGCACCACCGGCATGGAGATGCTGGACGACTTGTCCAACGCGGATCACATCATCATTCTCGATGCGGTGCGCGGCGGCAAAGCGCCCGCCTCCATCATCAAGCTGGTGGGCGATCAGGTGCCGGTGTTCTTCAAAACCAAATTGTCACCGCACCAGATCGGCCTGTCGGACGTGCTGGCCACGCTGGCGTTCATCGGCGAACAACCCGGCGGCGTCACCGTCATCGGTGTCGAGCCGGTGTCGCTGGAAACCGGCATGCAGCTCACCCCGCAAGTGGAAGCTCGCCTGCCGGAATTGATGGAGATGGTGCTTGAAGTGTTGAGCCAGCTCGGCGTGACCGTCAAAAGCAGCCTTCCCAAAGCGGCCTGACCATGTGCATGGCGATCCCTTCCCGCGTAGTTGCTCTTTCAGGTGAAATGGCCACCGTGGAATGTTTTGGCGAACAGCGCGACGTGAGCCTGATGCTGATGGATAGTCCGTTGGCTCTGGGTGATTATGTGTTGGTGCAGGCCGGCGGTTTTGCTTATGAGCGCGTGGCACCGACCGCGGCCATGGAAGCACTGGACATCATCAGCTCGGTGATCGGGCAACCGGCGACTGCGTAGACTTGTTGTACTCAAAAAAATGCCGGCCTTGAGCCGGTATTTTTTCGTCTATTTCAGTGGTAGGGAGCAACACCCAAAGGGTGCAAGAACCTCTGCGAGGTAACCAACGGGTATTGCGCAGTATTAGAGTATGCGTGAGACCAAAACATCCGGTGCAATGCGCTACGCTTATTGCACCCTACGAGCTGTCAGTGCGACAGAAGTAAAGAACGTAACTGCGCTAGGGGGCAGGTTGATGTGCTGACAGGGTCGCGCGTATGGAAGGCGAAGGCCCGACGAAGGTTGGTTCAGACGTGGGGTCAAACACAAAACTGAGCTGCTGACCGCCATACTCGCCATTGTTGTCGTAATTGCGCTTGATTGTTGCGTAAATCAACGTTTCAGTGCCATTGATCACCACGAACATCTTCTGCGTTATCACGGGCTCGTGCGGCAAGAACCCGGCAGCGATCGAACTGAAGGTCGCTGGTGGAAATGAAAAGTTTCCCGATGCATCGGTAGAAACGGTGTCGGTGGACTCCTTGTCGTTGAAGCCACCGCGATACCAGCGTTTCACCGTTGCTCCCGCCACCGGCTTACCTGCAATCACTATTCTTGCGGACACCGGGGAAAATAAAACATACTTGGTCATCAAAGGCTCCTCGCAAGCTGACAAGAAAATCAATATCGCCGGGAGCGCAAAAAGACGGAACCAACGCAGTCTCGCCAAATACGGGAGATCATTCAGCAGATAGGCAGATTGATCGACACATTGGCCATGGGTGTAGCACCTGAATTTTGCGGGCATCGAAAGCATCAATAACAGGATTGGTTCCTGATGTTTATTGGCCCTTCAACCACCGCGCCGCATCCAGCGCAAAGTAAGTCAGTATCCCATCCGCCCCGGCACGCTTGAACGCCAGCAACGCTTCCAGCACACACGCTTCTTCGTTCAGCCAGCCGTTCTGCGCTGCCGCCTTGAGCATGGCGTATTCGCCGCTCACCTGATAAACAAACGTTGGCGCTTTGAATTCGTCCTTCACGCGACGCACGATATCGAGGTAGGGCATGCCGGGTTTGACCATGACCATGTCGGCGCCTTCCTGCAAGTCGAGGCCGACTTCCCACAACGCTTCGTCGGAATTCGCGGGGTCCATCTGGTAAGTATATTTGTTGCCCTTGCCCAGGTTGCCGCTGGAGCCGACCGCGTCGCGGAACGGGCCGTAGAAGCTGGAGGCGTATTTGGCGGAGTAGGCCATGATGCGCGTGTAGATGTGGTGGTTGGCGTCCAGCGCCGCGCGCACTGCGGCGATGCGGCCGTCCATCATGTCGGACGGTGCGACGATGTCGGCGCCGGCGGCGGCATGGCATTGCGCCTGTTTGGCCAGCACGACGACGGTTTCGTCGTTTAGCACATAGCCGCTGTCGTCGATCAGGCCGTCCTGGCCGTGGGTGGTGTAGGGATCGAGCGCGACGTCAGTCATGATGCCGAGTTCGGGGAAGTTCTTTTTCAGTTCAGCCACGACGCGCGGCACGAGACCTTTCGGATTAAAGGCTTCGCGCGCATCCAGACTCTTCAAAGGGGTGTCGATGACGGGGAAAATGGCCATCACCGGGATACCCAGCTTCACACATTGCTCGGCATCCTTGAGCAAAAGGTCCAGCGTTTTGCGCTGCACGCCGGGCATGGACTTCACATCCTCTGCCTTGTTGCTGCCTTCGAGCACGAAGACGGGGTAGATGAAATCAGCTGAAGTGAGTATGTGCTCTCGCATCAGGTCGCGTGAAAAGGCATCGCGGCGCATACGGCGCATTCTGGATTGGGGAAATTGTCCGAGTGTTTGCATGGTTATTCCTGAAATTTGGATCGAAACTGGAACTATTTTCGCATAGTCCCGTCTGAACGTACGAGCAACGCAAGTTGCTTCCCGTTTCTCCTCCCTGAGCGGGTGTCTTAACCCCTGTTAAGACTTTCATGCCCCTGACCTCCCCCTTTGGTCCAGGGGCGTTTTTTTGCCTATAAAATCCAAATGGCGTCGCCAAACGGCGTTGCCCTCGGAAAACCTTGCTTGCATACTCAATGTATGCGGCGCGGCGGTTTTCCTGCGGGCGCCTTGTCTGGCTTAGCCATTTGAATTTTCCACACGGAAATCAGAATTGCAGACACCAAACCTGGTTTATTCGTTCGGGTTTTCTTCTTGTGTGTAGAACCAGCTCGCGATCACGCCTTCCGCCTCATCGGTTCCCAACTTCTTCAGGCTGGAAAATAGTTGCACCGTGCATTGCGGGAAGTGTTCGTGCAAAAACTCTTTCACATCGCGCAAAGTCTGCGTGGCCTGTTGGCGGCTCAGCTTGTCCGACTTGGTCAGCAGGATATGGATGGGCTTGCCGGTAGGTGCGAACCAGCCCAGCATGCCCTGATCGCGTTCGGTCATCGGATGCCGCGCATCCATGATCACCACCAGGCCGCATAACTCTTCGCGGGTTTGCAGGTACTCGCTCAGCAATGCTTCCCAATGCGCTTGTATATCGGGGGGCACTTTGGCGTAGCCGTAACCGGGTAGGTCGACCAGGAATTTGTTTTCACCCAGCGCAAAATAATTCAGGTGCTGTGTGCGCCCCGGCGTTTTACTGGTGTAGGCCAGGCGCGTGTGGTTAGCCAGTGTGTTGATGGCGCTCGACTTGCCCGCGTTGGAGCGGCCGACGAACGCCACTTCCTTGCCGCCATGCCACGGCAGGTCCTTCATGTGATTGACGGTGGTGTAGAACTCGGCCTGCGAGAAGAGTCCCATTATTTCCAGGCCGCGAAGATCTTGTCCGCCGCCGCGATGGTTGCCGCGATATCGGCATCCGTGTGCGCTGCAGACACGAAACCAGCCTCGAACGCGGACGGTGCGAGATACACACCTTCGGCCAGCATGGCGTGGAAGAAGCGGTTGAAAGCCGCCTTGTCGCTGGCCATCACCTCGGCATAGCTGGTCGGTACCTTCGCGCTGAAGTACAGACCGAACATGCTGCCGATGGATTGCGCGCTGAACGGGATACCGTGTTTATTCGCACTCGCGCTGATGCCTTCGGTCATTTGTTTGGCGAGCTGGGTGAGGCGCTCGTAGAAGCCGGGTGCCTGCACCAGCTTGAGCGTGGTCAGGCCTGCCGCCACGGCCACCGGATTGCCGGACAACGTACCGGCCTGATACACCGCACCCAGCGGCGCGAGGCATTGCATGATGTCGCGGCGACCGCCGAATGCAGCAGCGGGCAGACCGCCGCCCATCACCTTGCCCAGCGTAATCAGGTCCGGCTTGATGCCGTAATGGCCGTGCGCGCCCTGCAGACCGACGCGGAAACCGGACATCACCTCGTCCAGGATCAGCACCGTTCCATGCTTGGTGCACAGGCTGCGCATCGCATCGAGGAACTCGCGCTTGGGCAGGATGAGGTTCATGTTGCCGGCGACGGGTTCGACGATCACCGCAGCGATCTCGTTACCATACTCGGTGAAGGCTTTTTCCAGACCGGCTGCATCGTTGTAATCCAGCACCGTGGTCAGCGCGGCAATCTCGGCGGGCACGCCGGAGGAGCTGGGCTGGCCGAACGTCAGCGCGCCGGAACCGGCCTTGACCAGCAAACCATCGGAATGGCCGTGGTAGCAACCTTCAAATTTGATGATGCGAGAACGTCCGGTGAAGCCGCGCGCCAGACGGATCGCGGTCATGGTCGCTTCGGTGCCGGAGCTGACCAGACGCACCATTTCCAGCGACGGCAATATCTTGCACAGCGTCTCTGCGATCTCCAGTTCGGCCGCAGTCGGTGCGCCGAAGCCCAGCCCTTCGGCAGCGGCGGCCTGCACCGCCTTGACTACTTCGGGATGGCAATGCCCCGCGATCATCGGGCCCCAGGAATTCACATAATCGATGTAGCGCTTGTCGTCAGCATCCCACACATAGGCACCCTTGCCGCGCTTGAAGAACAGCGGCGTGCCGCCCACCGACTTGAATGCGCGCACCGGCGAGTTCACGCCGCCGGGGATGAGTTTTTGAGAAGCGTCGAAGAGTTCCTGGTTATGCGATGTCATGCTGTTCTGCCTTGCCTGATTAGATTGGAAAATTCCCTTGCTGCCTGTTCGATGTCCGCCGCGTCCCACAAAGCCGTGATCACCGCCAGCGCATCTGCGCCCGCTTCGACCAGTGCGGCACCGTTCTGCAGCGTGATGCCGCCGATAGCGACGATGGGCACATTCAATTCGCCGCGCACTGAGCGGAGCAACTGCACGTCCGCTTTCACTGCTTCGGGTTTGACGCTCGACGGGAAGAACGCGCCGAAGGCCACGTAATCCGCGCCTTGCCGCGCCGCTTCCAGCGCCAGGGGAGCGCGATTATAGCAAGACACGCCGATGATCCCCGCATTGCCCAAAACAGCCCGGGCGGCGGCGACACTGCCATCCTCGCCGCCGAGGTGCACGCCGTCCGCACCAACCTGCGCGGCCAGTTGCGCGTCGTCGTTCACGATGAAGGTGGTATCGAACTCGCGGGTGAATTGGCGCAAAGCCAGCGCCTGCTGAGACCTCAATGCCGCGCTGGCGGATTTGTTGCGGTATTGCAGGACGCGCGCGCCGCCTTGCAAGGTCAGACGAACGCGCCGCAATAGCTCATCTGTATCGGAAATGTCCGGCGTGATGGCATAGAGGCCAGAAATTGCGTGAAGGTAACCCAAGTTGCTCTCCGAACCTCTACCCTCACCTCAATCCTCTCCCGCCTGCGGGAGAGGAGGCAATCGAGAAAGGCAATCTTGAATCCCTGCTCTTAGTGCCGGGTTTCGCTTTCATCGTCTGTTTCTGCGTCTTCATCACGCGCCCAGAACAGGCGATCTGGGATGTGTTGCCCCATGCCGGGACGGAAGCCGTATTTCAAGGCTTCCCAGGTGTATTCCTGCGCTTCATGCACGGCGTCTTCCATCGACAAGCCGTTCGCCAACAAAGCGGCGATGGCCGAGGCCAGCGTGCAGCCGGAGCCGTGGTAAATGCCGGGCAGGCGCGGCCAGCTGTCGCTGCGCACCAGTCCGCGTTCTCCGTACAGAGTGTTGACGACTTTGGGGGTGTGTTCGTGTGTGCCGGTGATCAGCACATATTCGCAGCCCAGACGCAGAATGCGTTTGGCGCATTCAGCCAAGTCCGGATCGTCCTTTTCGTTGTCCTCGTCCACGATCAGGCGACGCGCTTCCATGCTGTTGGGGGTGAGGATGGTGGTCTGCGGCAATAGCAGCTCGCGCATCGCGTCCAGCATGTCCTCGTTGGCCAGTTCGTCGCCGCGGCCCGAGGCCAGCACCGGGTCGAACACCAGCGGAATATCGGGGTAATCCGAAATGATCTCGGCAATGACGGCGATGTTTTCCAGACTGCCCAGCAGGCCAATCTTGAACGCGGCGACCGGCATGTCTTCCAGCACTGCCCGCGCCTGGTCCGCGACCCAGTCTGGATCGACAGGCTGCACATCATCCACGCCGCTGGTGTCCTGAACGGTGATGCCGGTGACCACGGACAGGGGATGACACCCCATGCTGGCGATGGTCAGGATGTCGGCCTGCATACCCGCTCCGCAGCTGGGATCGGTGGCGGCAAAGGAAAGAACGATAGGTGGAATGTCGGACATGATGGAAGGCCTTGCTGGCTCTGTTCTGATGAGCCGTGATTCTAACCGAAACCGGCGTTATGCGCGCCCGCTCAAAAGGTTGGCGTGGCTCGGGGATGGACAATATTGGGCCGACAAAGGGTGTTTATCCCCAAACTATCTCAAGCACTTTGGGGTCGTTGTCTGCACTTACGCGGTTATCTGCCACTTTCATTCACGTTATCATCCTTGCTGCTGTCAGCAGGTTTAAACACAACACAATTTCGCCCGGCATCCTTTGCTTCATACATGGCAATGTTGGCACGCCCCGGTAAACCGCCATAAATCACAGTCAGTCGTCCTCGTGCTCACGCTCTCTTCCGTGCTTGCCTTCACCCTTGCCGCGACCTTCCCCGCGTCCGCCGCGAATGTCATGCTCATTGACGCTGCGGTGACATTCAACGCAATTGTCGAAATCGCGGATGCCCTCTTCGACGTGCTCGCGCCGTATGTTCGAAGGCGAATGCTCGTGGCAACCGTAACAGGTATAGCGGCTGTAGTCGTTGCGCACATGGCAGGTTGCGCAGCGCGTGTCGTGGTCCCGGTCTAACGTGAAATACTTGTCGTGGTTGAAAGTCGCGGGAACCCACTTTTCCTGGGTGTGGCACTGGCTGCAATTGCCGCTGATCTGCTTGTGCAAAGAGTCGTTCGGCGATTTATGGCAACCCTGGCACTGGTCGCGCGTTGCTTTTTCCAGCATTGCATGATCGAAGCGCCCTTGTAGCCGGAAGCGTTTCACACCCGCATGGTCGCTATGACAGGCCACGCAATCCTGGCTGACCAGCTTTTGGTGAAACGGGGTCGAGGTCAGCGGTTTGGAGACTGGCTGACCGGCCGATGTCAGTCGACCGATCTCGCCGGGCTTGTGGCATGAAACGCAGCGTTGCGAAGCCGCACCGGTGAGCGGCGCGTGACAGGCAAAACAATCCGTTTCCAATTGCTTGTGGCCGGGTATCAGCTTGCCCGGCCCGACCATCAGGTTGGGATAGACAAACACCACTACCGCCAGCACGATCAGGTTGGCAGCCAGAATGACCTTGACGATTCGGCTCATATCCAACCCCAGAACAAAAAGATGCTGATGATGTGGCCGAGCGACAACACCGCAAAAGCGATGAAGATCGGGATATGAACTTTGCGCCACCTGGTCATGCTGTCGAGACTGACTGCATCCCAAAACACGGCCTGTTCCACTTCGGGCTTCGACAGTCCGCGCAACTGGAAGTGCTCACGCTGCCCCTGCACATGGCGGCGCGACCGGTCCAGCAGCAATTTGCCGACCAGGCCGCTGACCACATTCACTCCCATGGCAGCCGTTGCCAGCCAGGGCAGGATGGCATTGAAGTGCACACCGGCATGAATCAATATCATCAGCGAGCCCAACCACGCGCTGTACTCATGAAACCTCAGCAGCGATTTCGGATTTCCCGAGGCGATGTATTTACGCTTGCGCAATGAATAGGTCAGCGAGCCGATGATCAGGAGCGTACCCGGGATGCCCAGATAGCGACCGATCCACACTAGGTTCATCCGGTGCAGAAAATAGTCGCCCAGCAGGGTGGCTGCCGCCAGCACGCCAAGCATCAGGCTGAAGGGCAAGATATGCCGGCGCCAGAGCGAAGTGTTCATTTATATCTCCAGGGTAACGCTGGTCTTGGGAACGCAAACGCAGAGCAGGCAGTTGCCCGGTTCCGGATCGAATTCCGGCGGCTGGCGGTAAGACACCTCGCCCGTACGGATCGTCGTCTGGCAAGTGCCGCAGCCTCCCGCGCGACAACCGGAATTGACGGCAATACCGTTCGATTCGGCAAAATCGAGCAAGCTGCCGGTCTCGGGTTGCCACTGCATCTGTTTGCCGGATCGTGCAAAGGTTACAACAATGTCGCTATCCGCCGCAGTGGAAACCAGGGATGTTGCAGGCTGTTTGCGTTTGATCGATGCCGGGCCAAAAGCCTCGAAGTGGATATGCGCGTCAGGCACGCCCCAGTCCTCCAATGCCGGCACCAGACTTTCCATCAAGGGGGTCGGTCCGCAAATGTAATAGTGGTAAGGCTTGAGTGGCAACTGCATGCGCAACAGTTGCACGTCGATACGGCCCCGGTAGTGGTAATCGCGCCCGGCAATGTCATCGGAAAGCGGATCGCTGAAACAAAAGCGCAAATGGAAATCAGGGTGTGCCGCCGCCAGCGTTTCGAGATGCGATCTCATCACCAGTTCCCGACCATGACGCACACCATAGAACAACCAGACTTCACGTTTGGGTTGTTCTGCCAGGCACCAGTTCAGCATGCTCAACATCGGTGTAATACCAATGCCGCCACCGATCAGCACCACCGGTGCATCGCTGCGGTCGATGTGAAAATGACCGGCCGGTGCGCGAACCTGCAAACGACTGCCAACCGCAACATGATCGTGAAAGAAATTGGAGGATCGCCCCGGCGGCATGCTGCTCCCGACGGGCGAAGGCGCGCGCTTGATCGAGATCCGATAACCATCCTGCCGCGGCGCATCGGACAGCGAATAGCAACGGAGGATTTGTTCGCTTCCTCCCGCAGGCTTCGGCATTTCAAGTTGAAAAGTTAGAAACTGTCCGGGGAAAAAGTCAGGTAACGCTTGCCCATCTTCCGGCTTGAGGTAAAACGAGCAGACCGATTGTGACGCATCCTCGGCGACCTTGCGCTCGACAAGAAATATCCTGAAACCCGACCAGGCGGCAACAGCCGGACTGGTCTCTTCCTTTGCCGGCACCTCTCGACTCACCGGCAAATTCAATTCTTCAGCGCCGTTGCGCAAGGCCTGATAACCCTGCCAATGGCGCCAGAAACCGATGCCGAGAAAGATCGCCAGCTGCACCACGATGCCCGACACAATCCAGAACAACAGAACGAGCGAAGTCATGTCCCTATACTCCCGGAAAGCAATGCGATCCCTGCATCGGGATGGTTGACAGGTCTGTAAGTAGCTTGTTGCCGCAACACTGTAGTCCCTCTCCCGCTATCGAGTGGGCACAGTATTTGCCGACCAGCTTAAGCTGACCTTAACGTCACGCCACCTATTGCCCCAGCAACTGGATACTCCAGAAGGCCAGGAATCCGCCGAACAACACCAGGGTCGAAACCGGTTTTTCTTCGACTGTATGCGCCTCCATCAGCAATTCTTCGGTAACCAGATAAAGCAAAGCCGCCGCACTGAAGGCCAGTGCGCCGCCGATCACGGCATGCGATGCGCCGGTCAGCAGCACATTGCCAATGAGCGAAAAGATCAAAACCGTTCCGCCCAGAGCGCCGGAGATGGCGACGATGCGCCAGCCTGCGGTCGCTTCGGAGGTTAGCGCCAAGCCGAGGAACAACAATTCGACCGACAAACCCAGCGCCAGAATCGTGCCTGTCTCGCCACCCGCGGCAAAACCGGCGCCGATGATAAAACCGTCCGTGGCCACATCAATGAAGGTGGCCAGAAGCAGCCCGGTGCTCAGCCCCGCAGCGGTGTTGCTGATGGTCGCCTGGTGTTCCAAACGTATCGTCCATAGCTTCAATCCGTACATGAACAAACTGCCCAGTGCGAATGCGCCGACCAGAACCAGACCGGGGGCATGTTCGCGACCGATCTCGGGCAGCAATTCAACTGCCAGCGCCGCCAACACCACCCCGGCAGCGAAATGCTGGATCAGGCTGCGCATCTGGTGACCCGGATTCCAGAATGAGGCAAGAACGCCACCGCCAAGAGCGACCAGTGCGGGAATCGCCATGATTATCAGGTTGTGTGGGTTCATTGTGTTATGTGTTCAATCAAGGTGGAAAGGCCATAAAGCATGAAGTTAAAGCAGCATACTCATGTTTGGAAAGCGGCAAATTCATTTCTGTATTTTTGACGGGAACGTCGCGTATTCTCGCTCAGTCAAACAACTCTCTCCAGAATGATTGCTTGCCGCGATAGCCATGATGGTCATCGTGCTGTTTGTCATGGTAACCATGTTTGCCGTCATATTGCTGTGGTATCGGTTGCGGTATCTGCATCCCGGGAACGGATGCGGCATGCACAGGTTCTCCCATGCTGCGTTCGATAATCTTGTCCAGCTCGCCCCGGTCCAGCCAGACACCGCGGCATTGAGGGCAATAATCGATTTCGATGCCCGAGCGTTCGGTCATGAGCAAATCTGTATTCGGGCAAACAGGGCATTTCATGTTTTCTCCTTTTTCGAATTGGCAGTCATATGCCAGCATAGCTACCAGACAGTAGTGTCACTAACGAAGCGAAACTCTCGGCATGCGAACTTCATTCGGGGCGTAGTTCCAGCGCTCTGCCCGTGGATGACAAGCCGCGCAATTTGCCGGACTCCGCACGCGGGTATACACAAAATACATCTTCACCGCGCCATGAGTACGGCGAAACCAGAGCGTTGAAGGGGGCCGTGCCGGGTCTTTGCGGCTGCCGCACTCGGTACGATAAGCGGACGGCACTTCGTTCGGCGGCGTTAAATCATCCCTGGCGACAGTCGGCTGCGCGACGCGGTTACCCAACAAGATATTATCTTCGCCACCGAAATGATTACTCTCGGCTGCAGACGGAAGTGCGACAAGGGAATCCAAGAGGGCAGCATACTGGTGAAGTTCGTCTGGGCCGGGGCTCTGCACCCCGCTTAAGGCTGGTACCGTTGAGGCCAAACTCACCTCCAGGCTTTAACATCATGTATCCGGAAACGGCTCAGGCTGTCGCAACACTTTGGTTCCTTTGCTCCATCAAGTGTGCATATCATTCGCCCGCCACCTTAAGCAATCCTTAAGGATGAATGGAGTCACCGCAATCGGTTTAGCAACGCTGCCCTGTTCGCCCGCTCAGGTAATTCGCAATCCGCGTGAACTCCTCTACACCCAGATTCTCCGCCCTCAATTGCGCGTCGATTCCAAGCTGCGCAAATTCAGCTTCCGCTAAATAACCCTTCAGGGTGTTGCGCAAAGTCTTGCGCCGTTGCCCGAAAGCGGTGGCGACTACTTGCGCATACAGCACTTCGTCCTTTACAGCGATCTTGTCCGCCGGGATGGGAATCATGCGCACGATGGCGGAATCAACTTTGGGGGCGGGGCGGAAGGATTGCGGCGGTACGTCGATCAGTTTCTCCATACAGAAACGGTATTGCAGCATGACCGATAGCCGCCCGTAGGCCGCTGTGGAGTGCTCGGCCACCATGCGCTCGACCACTTCGTTCTGCAGCATGAAGTGCATGTCGGTGATCTGCGCGGCGTAGTCGGCGAAATGGAACAACAGGGGCGATGAGATGTTGTAGGGCAGGTTGCCGACGATGCGCAGCGGCGTGCCCAGTGTGGCGAAATCGAACTTCAGGGCGTCGCCTTCGTGGATGACGATCTTGTCTTGCGGATAATCGGTCTTGAGGCGGGCAATGATATCGCGGTCGATTTCGACGACGTGCAGTTTGTTCAATATTTTCAGCAGCGGGCGCGTGAGCGCGCCGAGGCCGGGGCCGATTTCCACCATGTTGTCGGCGGCTTCGGGGCGGATGGCGCGCACGATGTCGGCGATGATGGTCTGGTCGACGAGGAAGTTTTGACCAAAACGCTTTTTGGCTTCATGACTCATGGTTCATGCCTCAATTCATTCTCGACAACGTCGCGCTTTGCGCGACACTGGATACCGGCCTCCGCCGGTATGACGGCGACTGCTTTATGTCCGTTCATGCTGCGCCATCTCCGTCGCGACCTTGATCGCTTCCAGCAAGCTACCGACATTGGCCTTGCCTGTTCCTGCCAGTTCCAGCGCCGTTCCGTGATCAACCGAGGTGCGGATGATGGGCAGGCCCAGTGTGATGTTGACGCCTTCACCGAAGCTGGCGTGCTTGAGCACCGGCAAGCCCTGATCATGGTACATGGTCAGCACGGCATCGCATTCCTTCAGGCGGTGTGCGGCAAACAGGGTGTCGGCAGGGATCGGTGCGCTCACGTCGAAACCTTCGGCGCGCAGTTTGTCGAGTACGGGAATCATGACGTCGATCTCTTCGCGTCCGAGGTGGCCACCTTCGCCCGCATGCGGGTTGAGTCCGGCGACGAAGATGCGCGGCTTGGGGATGCCGAAGCGGCGCTGCAAATCGCGCTGCAGGATGCGCAGGATGTTTTCCAGCAGGGGTTGTGTGATCGCGTCGGCCACTTCACGCAGCGGCAAATGCGTTGTCGCCAAAGCCACCCGCATGCCGCCACCTGCCAGCATCATCACTACCAAGGGTGTGTTTGTCTGTTCAGCGAGAAATTCGGTATGACCCGTGAAAGGAATGCCCGCTTCGTTGATGACCCCCTTGTGGACCGGTGCGGTGACCATACCGGCGAACTCTCCGGCGACGCAACCTTGCAGCGCGCGGCGCAGGGTTTCCAGCACGTAGCGGCCGTTCCTGAGGTCGAGTTTGCCTGCTTGCGCGGGTTGAGTCAGGGGAATATGCAGCACATTGAGATTGCCCGAGCTGAAGAGACCCTCACCCTTCTTCGGCAAGCTCAAGACAGGCCAAGTCTCTCCCGGGGGGGGAGGGAGGTAATCATGCAGTTGGATGTCGATACCGAGTTGTACTGCACGTTTCTGCAACAGATTCTTGTCGGCGATGACCACCAGCGGGTGTTCATGCCGTGCCAGTTGCAGGCAGAGATCGGGGCCTATCCCCGCAGGTTCGCCAGCGGTGACGGCGAGTGGTCGCTGCATTATTTCGTGTCGTTGTGGTATTCGATGAAGGCGCGGTCGCGCAGCTGGCGCAGCCAGTCCTGATGCGCTTCGTCGGATTTCACTGTGCGGATGGAGGCGCGTGCGCGCTGGCGTTTCTGCTCCACGGTCACGTCGGTGTTGCGGCGCTCCAGCACTTGGATCAGGTGCCAGCCGAAGCCGGACTGCACCAGGTCGCTCACTTGCCCCACCTTCAGGGCATCCATCGCACTCTCAAACTCGGGAACGGTCTCGCCCGGCGAGAGCCAGTTCAGATCGCCGCCCTGCGGGGCGCTGCCGTCTTCGGAATACAGCCTGGCCTGTTCGGCAAAGTTTGCGCCTTTGTCGATGCGCTGTTTGATCTCCTGCAGGCGGCTTTTGGCATCGTTCTCGGACACCAGTTCGCTGGTCTTGATCAGGATATGGCGTGCATGCGTCTGCGAAATGACGACCGGTGTGTCCTTGCTGCGCCTGTCCAGCAACTTGATGATGTGGAATCCGCTGGGGCTGCGCAGCACGGAGCTTACTTCACCCGGTTTCAGCTTCTGCAGTTCCTCGGCGAACAGGGGCGGCAAACGGTCGGCTGGACGCCAGCCGAGTTCGCCGCCTTTGAGCGCATCCTGCGCGTCTGAAAATCCCGCCGCCACCTGCGAGAACGGTGCTCCGCCCTGCAGTTTGGCCAGCGCCTGTTCTGCACGGGCCCGATAAGTCTTGATCTTCTCCGCATTGGCCTGTTCCGGCACCACGATCAGGATATGCGATAGTTTCATTTCCTCGCCTTTGCCTTCCTGGCGGTCCTGGTTGCTCAGATAGTTGTCGATCTCGTTTTCGCTGATAACCAGCTTGTTATCGACTTCGCGCTCGCGCAGTCGCGCCGAGATCATCTCGTTGCGGATCTCTTCGCGGAACTCCTTGAAATCCGTTCCTTCTTCCTCCAGCTTGGCGCGGAATGCCGCGACCGAGGCGAACTTGTTCTGCTGGGCGATGCGCAAGATGGTCTTGTCCAGCAATGCATCGTCGACGCGCAAGCCGCTCTCCTTGGCGAACTGGGCCTGCAGCATCTCGTTGATCATGCGCTCCAGCACCTGTCTTTCCAACACGTTGCGGTCCGGCAGCATGGTCTTCTGCTTTTCCAGCATCTTCGTCACGCTGGCCACACGCGTGGTCAGTTCGTGGTGGGTGATCACGTCGTCGTTCACCACGACTTCGATGCGGTCGATGGGAGAAACCTGCTTTTGCGGCCCCGCGGCATAGGCCACAGTCGCGAAGGTGATCAAAATGGACGCTAGAATCTTTCTCGACATATCTTCTTTCGGTTATCGGTGTATCAACGCAGGCCTTGATCCGGCTGCACGGCGGGCAAACTGTTCATCTTTGTGTATCCGAAGATACTTGTGCGCAGGGCACCCAACGGGTCGGAACCGATAGGCACCAGGTCGTTCAACTCCAGTTGCAGGAAAATCTGAGTGGAGCGCTCGCGGGTCAGGTTTGTAAAACTTTGTGCCACCAAACGCACCGCCCAACAGGACTGATTATACTCAAGCCCGGACAATGCCTCCACAGTACGCCGGTCCGGCAACGAGTAGTTGAGACGCGCCACGCCCTGCCAGCGGCCAAAAAGCGGCCATTGTGTCGACAGGTCCATCTGGCGCAGCAGGGGCGTTTGGTTGCGGTCGAAACGGTAGCCAAGATTGAGCAGTTTGCCCGCCTCGGGGCGGTAGCGGGCCATGACGTTGTAGGATTGGGTATGTGTCTGGTTGGGGTTGTACTGGAACAGACTGTCCAGAGACCACGCTTTGCTCATTCTTCCCCCAAGACTCATCAAAATGTCAGAGCGATTGGTATTGTCGGCCAACACCCCGGGCATATTCACCCTTGGTGCACGGAAGCTGAAACGCTCACCCAGCATCACGCGCAATCGCTCCATACCGCCCTCGTCGTCGATCAGACGCGTGGTCACTGCCATTGTCGCCATGTTGGCATCGCCGATGCGGTCGTTTCCGATAAAGCGGTTTTCGGTAAAGATCTGGCTGAAGTTGAACGGGGCCTGCGCGGTATCGAAAACCGGCAACTGATCCTGATCTTTGTACGGGATATTGACGTAGAAAAAGCGCGGCTCCAGTGTCTGCAAATAGTCGCTGCCGAAGAACGACTTCACATCACGCTCCAGCAACATACCGCTGTCCACGCTGAAGATCGGCAGGGTACGCGCCGCATCCGGCACACCGGTCGCGTTGTTGGCACCCAGCCTGTATTGGGTGTAATGCACACCCAGCCTTGGCGTGATGTAATATCCCAATTCATTCAAAAGGCTATAACTGAGTGAAGGGTAGGCCACCACCCTCTCGCCGCTGACCGAAGTGTCGTGGCGAAAATCGGCGTACTCGCCGGTAAATGTGATGTTTGAAGAATCCGCTGACTGCAGGGCATTCAATGTGACTTGTGGCTGGCGTCTATAAACCTGCGCCCCTTGTAGGGTCTGGAAACGCTGCACCCTCACAACGCTCGACCACCAGCCTCCGCCGTAACTCAACGCTCCATCCCGCAATAGTTGGGCTTGCGACGTTCCGCTCACTGAACTGGCCAGATCGCTGAAATAGGTGTTGTCCGAAACCCGGTTGACATTGAACGCCAGACCGAAGCCTCCGCCCAGATTCTGACCGTGCACCCACGACTGGCGGGTACGGGTAAGTTTCTCCAGACGGTCGTTGGGAAGCACATCGGCGTGGATCTCGCCCCGGTAGTTCGGTTCCAGGTAGCGAAACTCGTTGTTGAGTTGAGTGCCGCGTTTGGCGATAAAGCGCGGCGCAAACGTCGCGTCGAAATTATTTGCGATGCGCCAGTAATATTGCATGGTGAGTTCCGCGCCACCTTTGTTGGAACTGCCGATGATTGGCCCCAGAAAACCTGAACGCGGATTGCTGTTCAGCGCAAAGTCCATCCACGGAGTGTAGAGGATGGGAACACCCATGAATTCCACGCGCGCATGCCTTGCCACCCCGACCTGGGTGGAGCGGTCGATGTCCAGACGGCTCATGCGCAACAACCAATCGTCGTTTCCCGCGGGACAGGTCGTGTAGGTCGCATCGTCGAAGGTGTAGTTCTTCCTGCCCGCGATGTGCATGGTATCGGCCGCGCCACGCGCATGGTTTTCGCTGAATTCGAACTGGGGCTGGCTCATCTCGCCGGTTTCGGTATCCATGTTCAATTTCAGGACGGGCCCCATCAACACCACACCGGGCTGCTCAAGCCGGACTGCCCCCTCTGCCAACACATCTTTGCTCACTTGGCCGTAAAGAAGATAGGCGGAGTTGATTACCTGACCATTCTGGCGCAGCTCCACATCACCGCTCGCCTCCAGTTGCTCCCCCTTTTTTGCCTCCACATGCTTGGCTTCGATGAAAGCGGCGGTCCCTTCGGACGAGACCGGATGCTTCTTGAAGGTTCGATCCAGTTTCAACGGCAATGCACTTCCAGCGGCATGGCCGAGAAGCGGAAACAACCCAACAATAAGGAGTGCAACTGGGGAAATGCGAAAAGGCATGGTGCGGGGCATATATATTAAGGTGCTAAAATCGCACAAAACCACCATTAAGGCAATCAAATGCAACGTCAACAGCAGCTTACCGACTGGCTTTCCGGCCTGTATCCCAACGAAACCTTCACCCTCGCCCCCGCTTCAGCCGACGCCAGCTTCCGCCGTTACTTCCGCGCCACCTTTGCCAATGGCGGTTGTAACACGTTACTGGCGAAGCCAGCCGATTGTGGGAACAACCGCCCAGCAGCCCCTCCCGCACCGGACGGTTCCACCGCACCGTGTCGGGGCTGCACACTGGTGGTGATGGACGCCCCGCCCCAGCACGAGGACTGCAAACCGTTCATCCACGTCGGCAAACTGTTCGAAGCAGCCGGAACACATGTGCCGCATGTCCATGCGCAAGACCTCGGGCAGGGCTTCCTGCTGCTGTCAGACCTCGGCAACACCACCTATTTGCAGGCATTCAAGGACAAGGCCGATGCCGACCAACTTTACGGTGCGGCCACTGACGCCCTCATCAAAATTCAGCTCGCCTCGAAAGAAAACGAACTGCCTCCCTACGACGAAGCCCTGCTGCGCCGTGAACTGAACCTGTTCCCGGAGTGGTATATCGCCAAACACCTCGGCGTCACCCTCACCGAAAAGCAAAGCGCCAAACTGGAAGAATGCTTCCAGCGCATCCTGCGCAACAACCTGGCGCAACCTTGTGTGTATGTGCACCGCGATTACCATTCGCGCAACTTGATGGTTGTCGACTCCCCCCTCCTCAATCCTCCCCCGCAAGCGGGAGAGGAAGCGAACGAGAAAAGCAATTTTCAATCCCTGCCCGGAATTCTCGACTTTCAAGACGCCGTCTACGGCCCCATCACCTACGACCTCGCCTCGCTGTTCAAGGACGCCTACATCAAGTGGGAAGAGGAAGAAGTCATGGACTGGCTCATCCGCTACTGGGAAAGAGCGCGCAAAGCCGGGTTGCCCGTGCGCGAGGACTTCGGCGAGTTCTACCGCGATTACGAGATGATGGGCGTACAGCGCCACATCAAGGTGCTGGGCATCTTCGCCCGCCTGTATCACCGCGATGGCAAGGAGGGTTACCTGAAGGATATGCCGCTGGTGATGGACTACCTGCGCCGCGCCTGCGAGCGCTATATCGACCTCAAGCCGCTGCTGGTACTGTTGATGGAGCTGGAGATACACGCTCAACAGGCGGGGACATCGGATTGATGCGTGCCATGATCCTCGCCGCCGGTCGCGGTGAACGCATGCGCCCGCTCACCGACCACACCCCAAAACCGCTGCTGCAGGCAGGCGGTAAAGCTCTCATCGTGTGGCATATCGAGCGGCTGGTGCGCGCGGGCATTACCGATCTCGTGATCAACCACGCCCATCTGGGCGCTCAGATCGAGCAGGCTCTGGGCGACGGCAGGCAATTCGGCGCGACCATTCACTATTCCGATGAAGGCACGGCGCTGGAAACGGCGGGCGGCATCGCCTTCGCTTTACCACTGTTGGGCGATGAGGTCTTTGCCGTAGTCAACGGCGACGTGTATTGCGACTACGACTTCTCCCATCTGCCCGCCCGCGCCACCGCCTTGTCCAGCAGCGCCGACATGGCGCACCTGGTGTTGGTGAACAACCCCGAACACAACCCGAGAGGCGATTTTCTGCTCCAGGACACGCGCATCATTACCGGAGCCGAACCGGCATCCTGTACCCTGTATCCTGTGACCCGCATCCTGACTTTCAGCGGCATCGGCCTCTACAAACCCTCGCTCTTCTCAGCCATCCCGCGCGGCACAAAAGCCCCGCTCGCTCCTATATTGCGCGAACAGATCGCGCTCGGCCGCGTCAGCGGCGAACATCATCGCGGCGTCTGGATCGATGTTGGCACGCCGCAGCGCCTCGATGAACTCGACAAGCAACTGCGCGCAACGCAAAATACCCGACATGTCTGATTCCGCTCTCTACGCCGAACGCCGCAAACGCCTGCAAAGCAAGATGCAGCACGGCATCGCCATCTTGCCCACCGCGCCCGAAGTAGCGCGCAATGCCGACGCGCACTACGACTATCGCCACGACAGCCACTTTTATTTCCTTTCCGGTTTTGCCGAACCCGAGGCGGTGCTGGTGCTGATCGCGGGCGACAAGATGCAAAGCATCCTGTTCTGCCGCGACAAAAACCCGGAACGCGAAGTGTGGGACGGCTTCCGCTACGGGCCCGACGCCGCCAGGGAGCAATTCGGTTTTGATGCCGCCTACTCCATCGCGCAACTGGACGAAAAACTCACCGAGCTGATGGGCAACCAGCCCGTGCTGTTCTATCCGGTTGGCGCCGATGCCGCCTGGGATGCGCGCGTGCTCAAACTGCGCGAAGCGGTCAAAGCAAAGGCCCGCACCGGCATCCATGCGCCGGGCGAGATTCGCGATGCGCGCGAACTGCTCAACGAGATGCGCCTGATCAAGGATGCGCAGGAACAGGACATCATGCGCCGCGCCGCGAAGATTTCCTGCGAGGCGCATCGCCGCGCCATGCGCTTTACGCGACCCGGGCAGTACGAATACCAGGTGGAAGCCGAATTCCTGCACGAGTTCTGCCGTCATGGCGCGCGCCAACCTGCCTACACCAGCATCGTCGCGGGCGGCGCCAACGCCTGCACTTTGCATTACGTCGGCAACAACGCCCAACTCCGAAACGGCGACTTGCTGCTTATCGATGCCGGATGCGAGCTCGAAGGCTATGCTTCGGACATCACGCGCACTTTCCCGGTGAACGGGAAGTTCAGTTCTGCGCAGAAGGATGTGTACGAGATCGTGCTGGCCGCACAGGCTGCCGCCATCGCTGCCGCGCTACCGGGAAAAACATGGAACGAACCGCATGAGGCTGCCCTGCGCGTGCTGGCTCAGGGATTTATCGACCTCAAACTTTGCACGGGTTCTGTAGAATCGGTACTTGGGACCGAAAGTTACAAACAGTTCTACATGCACCGCACAGGCCATTGGCTTGGAATGGATGTGCACGATGTGGGGGAATACAAGGTCGGCGAGCAATGGCGTCCGTTACAATCCGGTATGGTGCTCACGGTCGAGCCGGGCTGTTATATCCGCCCGGCGGACGGCATACCGGAAGAATTGTGGAACATCGGCATCCGTATAGAGGATGATGTGCTGATCACAAGCACGGGCAACGAAGTGCTCACGCTGGATGCGCCGAAGACAGTAAAGGACATTGAAGAGATCATGCGTCATGAGTAGCAGCACCTGCGACATCGCGATCATCGGCGGCGGCCCGGTCGGGGCGGCGCTCGCCGTTGCCCTGCAGGGCAACGACCTGAATGTGGTGTTGCTGGAAGCGCGCGAATCCGAGATCAACACCACCGACCCGCGCTCACTGGCATTGGCCTACGGCACGCGCCTGCTGCTGCAGCGTCTGCATGCCTGGGACACCATTCCGAACGTCAGCGGCATCCAGACCATCGAAATCACCCAGAAGAGCACCTCCGGCATCACCACCCTGCGTGCCGACGAGTTGAACGTCTCCGAAATGGGCTATGTGTTGCCCTACACCGCGCTGCATGCCGCGCTGCAACAAAGCCTGCAGCGTTCCGATATCCATTGCCTGTATGGTGCGACCGTGAGCGACCTGCGCAGTTCGGGCTCGGGCACCACCCTCACTTATCTGCACAAAGGTAAAGAACACAAACTTGATGCGCGTCTTGCCGTCGTCGCCGAGGGCGGAAAATTGCTCGAAGCCGCGCATCCGCCCGAGATCACCGACTACGGGCAAAGCGGCGTGATTGCCCATGTCACCAGTTCGCAACCGGTTCCCGGCAAGGCGTTTGAGCACTTTACGCCGCAGGGCCCGATGGCGTTGCTGCCGTATCTGGACGGATACGAACTGGTGCTGACTGCCCCGCACGAGATTGCGCAGGACATGCTGAACTGGGACGACGCGACTTTCCTGCGCAACCTGCAGGAGCATTTTGGCGACCGCGTGGGGACTTTCACCAGTGTCGGCTCGCGCAACTGTTATCCGCTGCGCCTGAAGCGCGCGCCCGATATCACCTTTCCGGGCACCGTGCTCATCGGTAACGCCGCGCAAACGCTGCATCCCGTAGCGGGCCAGGGATTCAACATGGGCATACGCGACGCATGGGAACTGGCGCAGGTCATCCTGGATAGCGCGCCCGACGGCATCGGCTCGGCAGCAATGTGTGCCGCCTATCGCAAGTCGCGCCGCATCGACCGCAACGCGGGCATCCGCTTCACCGACGGCCTCGTGCGGCTTTTCTCGAACGACTTGCCGCTGCTCGGCCAAGTGCGCTCCGCGGCACTCACACTGTTGAACAGCATTCCGCCCGCGAAGCGATTCGTGGCCAGGCGCATGATGTTCGGGGCGAACGGCTGATGAACGCGCCACAGCAAAAAGTCGCCATTCTGTTTGCCGATATCAGCGGCAGCAGTTCACTGTATGACCTGTTGGGAAACGAGACCGCGTTGCGCCTGGTCACCAAAACACTGGAGATCCTCACCAAGGAGATGGCCGCGCGCCACGGCACGCTGGTCAAAACCATCGGCGATGAGATCATGTGCCTGTTCCCGGATGCCACCAGCGCGGTCGAGGCTGCCCGGGGCATGCAAACAGCGGTCGAGCAGCTGCGACCGGGCGGCGAGAATCCCATCTATATCCGCATCGGGCTGCATTATGGCGAGGCCATTCTGGAGGGAGGCGATGCCTACGGCGATACGGTGAACATCGCGGCGCGCGTGACGGCCATTACCCGGGCCCGCCAGATCATGACCACACAAGCTGTGGTCGACCAGCTCCCGGAAAAATTGCGCGGCCAGGCCCGCTCGGTAATGCGTACCGGATTCCGCGGCAAGTCGGAAACGACACGAATTTTCCAGATCTTCTGGGAACAGGAAGACTCAACGCGCACGCGCATCGGCATGTCCGCGTTCCGCAAGCCTGCCGAAGCCAGGAACGAGCTGGTGCTGCGCTACCATGAGAAAGTCATCACTCTGGGCGAGAAGAAAAAATCCCTGGTTCTGGGCCGGGGTGAAGATGTCGACCTGATGATCCGCGACAATCTTGCTTCCCGCCAACATGCGCGCATCGAATACAACTTCGGCAAGTTCCTGCTCATCGATCACAGCGTGAACGGAACCTACGTCCGCTTCAGCGACAACCAGGTCATACAGCTCAACCACCAGCCGATCGTCTTGCACGGCGCGGGAGCCCTGAGTTTTGGCAAGCATTTTACCGAATCACCCACCGAAATCATCGAATTCATCTTGCAGTGAGCATGCTGGATTTGCCTGTGGCAAATCCGGATTTATGCATCAGGCATCAGACGACTACCGGCTTGCGAAGATGACCCGGCCGAGTTTGACTCGGCCGGGGCCGAACAGCATCCCCAAGCCTATCTTCAATAGTTAAGCGTCAATTAATTTTGTGTCGGCAATATTCAGTCTGACCGAAATGGTCAATTTGACTTGGTGTATGTAGCCGAAGGGTCGACACGCAGCTCGTATTGAGCTGCCATCTACTCAATGGCTTAGCGTTTCGCGAAGTCAATTGAAGTGTGAAATATTAATATTTAAATCGCCAGCAAGTTTGGATCCTTAATAGTGAGTGGCTTTCTTGCACGCAAACGGGTGATAGACGAGTAATTTCATTTGCGATATATCTTCAAAACTTTCTGTCAATCGGGACGAATATGTTCGAAAAATTCATCGCGGCATTGGGTTTGACACAAAATCAAACCGGAGAAGTCACCGAGGTAATCAATATGTACGATGCCATGCAAGCACATGCTGCGTGGAAAAAACGCCTGTTTGAATATCTCGAAGGTCGCTCCAAAGAAAACCTGCAACCCGACAATATTCGGGTGGATAACATGTGTATGCTGGGCAAGTGGATTCACAAAGAAGGCAAGGCAGAATTCGGCAACGACCCAACCTTCATCAAGCTGGTGGAAGAACATGCCAAGTTTCACCAGCACGCTTCCAAAGTCGTTGAAGCCCACCAGGTTGGAGATACTGAACGCGCATTGGAAATACTAAGGGGCAGTTTCGAAGAGCAGTCCCGAAGAACAGTCACTTGCCTGACCAGACTGAATGCGCTGGTGGAAGAACGCAAGCAACAGTCCTAGTGTCATTGCAGTCGTTTTAGCAGCTTCTCGTGTATTCCGCCGAACCCGCCGTTGCTCATCACCAGGATCTGGTCGCCTGATTTGGCGACGGCGGCGATAGCCTCGATCAATTCGTTCAGGTCGTCTTTCACCACAGCTTTGTCGCCCAGCGGCGCAAGAGCGCCGCGCGCATCCCAGCCCAGATTTCCGGCATAACAGAATGTCAGGTCGGCATCATTCAGGCTGCCGGGCAGCGCATCTTTCATCACGCCCAGCTTCATGGTGTTGGAGCGCGGCTCCAGCACGGCCAGGATGCGCGCCTTGCCCACCTTGCGGCGCAGCCCGGCCACCGTGGTGTCGATGGCCGTCGGGTGGTGAGCGAAGTCGTCGTACACCGTAATGCCGTTGATGGTGCCGCGCACTTCCATGCGGCGCTTCACATTCTTGAACTCGACCAGAGCGGCGAGGCCTTGTGCGATGGGCACCCCGGCATGGCGCGCAGCAGCCAGCGCAGCGAGCGCATTCATGCGGTTGTGTTCGCCCATCAAGTCCCAGAGCAAAGTGCCCTGCGCCTTGTTGTGCAGCAGCACCTGATCGTTGCCGTCGATGTTCCAGCCGTCGTCGCTGCCGAATTTTTCCACCGGCGTCCAGCAACCGCGCTTGATCACGCGCGCCAATGATTCTTCGCGTCCGTTGCATACCACGAGCCCGTTGCCGGGTACGGTGCGCACCAGATGGTGGAACTGCGTTTCGATGGCAGTGAGGTCGGGGAAGATATCGGCATGGTCGAATTCGAGGTTGTTCAGGATCGCGGTGCGCGGATGGTAGTGCACGAACTTGGAACGCTTGTCGAAGAAGGCCGTGTCGTATTCGTCGGCTTCGATCACGAAAAAGGGCGACTCGGTGATGCGCGCCGAAATGCCGAAATTCTGCGGCACGCCGCCGATCAAAAAACCGGGATTCAGCCCCGCGTATTCCAGTATCCACGCCAGCATGGAAGAGGTCGTGGTTTTGCCGTGCGTACCCGCCACGCCCAGCACCCACTTGTCGCGCAACAGCGTTTCGGCCAGCCATTGCGGGCCGGAGGCATAGGGCAAGTTGCGGTTCAGTATCTCTTCCATGAGCGGATTGCCGCGCGACACCACGTTGCCGATGACGAACACATCCGGTTTAAGGTCGAGTTGTTCCACGCCCCAGCCTTCGATCAGCTCGATGCCCTGTGCTTCGAGTTGCGTGCTCATCGGCGGGTAAACGTTGGTGTCGCAGCCGGTGACGCGGTAGCCCGATTGCTTGGCGATGGCGGCGATACCACCCATGAAGGTGCCGCAGATACCGAGGATGTGGATGTGTTTTGGTTTGCTCATCGTAAGTTCCAATTTCCTTCGTCATTCCGGCGAAAGCCGGAATCCAGCGCAGTTATTAAATATGCAGTCAGGTTTTGTTCGCTTCGCGGAGTTTATTTGATTGCTGGATTCCGGCTTTCGCCGGAATGACGGCTAAGTCCTGAAAATAAAATACGCCGCGCCCATCAGGCACAGCGCCGCCCACAGGTAATCCAGCTTCAGCGGTTGCCCCATGTACAGTACGGCAAACGGCACGAATACCGACAGCGTGACAATCTCCTGCAAGACCTTGAGCTGCCCGAGGTCGAGCGCAGTGTACCCGATACGATTGGCCGGTACCTGGATCAGGTATTCGAACAGCGCAATGCCCCAACTGATCAGCGCCGCGATGTACCACGGCGATTGCGCAAAATTCTTGAGGTGGCCGTACCACGCGAACGTCATGAACAGGTTGGAGACGATGAGCATTAGCGCCGTGACCAGCAGCGGTTGCGAAATCATGCCCATGTTTTATTCCTTCGTTCCAATATCAGGCGGCGAATGGTAAAGGGATTGCAGGCCGTTGCCAACTTGAAGCCTTCCCGCAAGCCGCCATTGGCTCTGCAAAAGCAACAAATTATTCACATTTTCCAAGCCCTGTTTGCGCTAGAATCCCGCCGCTCAATTTTTAGGCTACCCCACCGCCAGTCTTTCCCCCGCAGAAATCAGTAAAAATGAAGAAAGCCCTATTCCTGCCGTGCATCGCCGCCTGCTTCATTGCGGTGTCGGCCAGCGCGCAAACAGAAGGAGTAGAGGATACGACGGCGCGGTATCAGCTGACCTACAACTGGCAGAAACACCCGGCTTTTCAGGCGGCTTATTCGGGACCGAACAGCATCATTGCCGGTCACGAGAGCATGTACACGTTCACCGCTGACGCTTATCTGGGTTTTCGCCCATGGGAAGGCGGCGAAGTCTATTTGACACCAGAGATTTCCCAGGGCGTTCCCTTTTCCACGAACCTGATCGGACTCGGCGGATTCACCAATGGGGAGATCACGCGTGCTGCCGGGACGAACCCCACGCTTTATCGCCAGAAGCTGTTCCTGCGCCAGACCTGGAACAACGGCGGTGGTGCCCAGCATGTCGAGCCGGGGCAGAACCAATTGGCAGGCTATGTAGATAAGAACCGCTTCGTGCTGACGACCGGGAATTTTTCGACGCTGGATGTCTTCGATCCCAATAGTTATGCCAAGGATCCGCGCACCCAATTCATGAACTGGGGCAACTGGACCTATGCCGCTTACGACTATGCGGCCGATGCGCGCGGCTTCGGCTGGGGCTTCGCGGCAGAGTGGTATCAGGATGATTGGGCGTTGCGTTTCGGACGCATGTCGGGTCCGACGAAGCCGAATGAATTGCCCGTTGACCTCGCGCTTGCCATTCACTACGGAGACCAGGTCGAAGTCGAACATGCGCACATGTTGTCCGGCCGCCCCGGCAAGGTACGGATGCTGAGCTGGAGAAACCGCGCCAAGCTGGCCAGCTTCACGGATGCGCTGGCCTGGCTCAATGCACATCCGGGTCAGTACACCGGGCCCGATGCGCTGTTTGCGGTGCGCAATACGGAAAAGATCAAATACGGCGTGGGTATCAACGTAGAGCAAGAGGTCAATGACAGCACGGGGTTCTTCATGCGCGCGATGAAAGCCGACGGGCGCACGGAAACCTATGCCTTTACCGAAGTTGACGGCTCCTTCTCAAGCGGCTTTCTGATCAAGGGCAACGACTGGAAACGCAACGAGGATACGGTCGGCCTGTCGTTGATGCGCAACACCCTGTCCGATGAGCGCCGCCGTTTTCTTGAGGCTGGAGGCATATCGTATTTTATCGGCGACGGTAAGCTGAACTACCGCCCGGAAAAGATATTTGAAGGCTTTTACAGCCTGAGTCTCAACAAAAACCTGTGGTTGACCACTGACTACCAACGAATCCGGAGCCCGGCTTACAACGCCGATCGCGGACCGATCAATGTTTATGCGCTGCGTTTTCATGCGGAGCTTTGATCGGCCACGGATTAAACCGGTGCCTGCAACAAAAGCTAGATCGAAGGAAAAGTGACGCGTATCAAGGCGCCCCCCAAAGTCGGGCCTGTTT
Organism: Sideroxydans sp.; assembly: GCA_043744345.1. Taxonomy (GTDB): domain Bacteria; phylum Pseudomonadota; class Gammaproteobacteria; order Burkholderiales; family Gallionellaceae; genus Sideroxyarcus. The sequence continues at coordinate 53,548 of JAYTUW010000064.1, forward strand.
CAATTGCGATGGATGCGTTATGGTTAAACGCGATTTCGCGCACGATGGACAAGCCAAGACCGCAACCATCCACGCCGGTTGTATCGAGCCTGTAAAAGCGTTCGAATATCCGTTCGTGTTCCCTGGCTGGTATTCCCGGCCCGCTATCTTCAACCTCCCAGATTGTTTTGCCGTCAGTGTTGTTGCAGCGTACCGTAACGACTCCTCCCGGTGGGGTATAGAGCAGCGCGTTTTCAATCAGGTTGTTGGCTAATTCTTCCAGCCAGATGGGATTGCCGGTGACCGTGGCCGGATTCAATTCAAAGCCGAGATCGATCTTGCGTGCATGTGCCATGGGTATCCAGCGTTCCGCAGCATCCCTGGTCAATTGGGCGAGGTCGACGGATTTCAGCGTATGCGCCTGTTGAGGTTCCAGGCGGCTCAGGGTCAGCAGTTGATGCGCCAGGTGAGTGATCCTGCGCGTCCCGGCGACGATCCTTTTAAGCGACTCGGCCGGATCGGATGAACGCAGAGCCAACTCGGCCTCCGCCTGGAGTGCGGCAATCGGCGTGCGTAACTGGTGCGATGCGTCTGCGACAAAGCGCTGGTTGGTTTCAAGGGATTTGGCCAGGCGCGCCAGCAACTCGTTCACTTCTGCAAAAATGGGATAAATTTCTTCCGGAATACCCTGCAGCGGCAACTGGCTGAGATCAGTATGTGTTCGCCGCTCCAGTTCTTCGCGCAGCGGAAGAATGGAGGCAAGTCCGTGACGGACACTTTTGCGAATCATGAAAATGGCCGCGATGATCAACAATGCTTCGGGGATAAGCATGGCCAGAATGATTTCGCTTATCAGCCTGTCGCGCTTCACATTTGTTTCGGCGGAGAGAATGGTAAAAGGAATGCCGTGGATTTCCTGCTGCAATGCTGCCACACGCACCGGTTTGCCCTTGAACCAGCCGTCGTAATAGGGATTGGCATTTTCAAACGGCTGTTCCGGACGGGGCAGTCCGCTATTGCCGGCGATGGTTCCGCCGTTGGCATCCACGATCTCGTAAAATATCTGGTCATACGTGTCGGTGAGCAGAATATCCTTCGCAATCGAGGGAAGTTGCAAGTTCAGGTGTCCCTCCCTGACCTCTACATGGGCGGCAATCGCCACTGCCGAATCCATGAGGGCTCGGTCGTAAGCCACCGTCGCTGCCCGGTGCGCAACAAAATAGGCCACGCCGCCGCCCAAAACCAGAATCACCGCCGTCAAAGGCAATAATTCATGCAGGAGTTTTTGCGCAAGACTGGGTTTCTTAATTCTCATCGCTGCCCAAACTGTAGCCCAAGCCACGCACGGTTTGAATAATCACGCCGGATCCTTCCAGTTTGGAACGTAACCTGGAAATGACTTTCTCCACGGCATTGACGGAATTGATATCGTCCTGCCAGCCATACAGCGCTTGCAGGAGTTGCTCCTTGGTGACGATGCGGCGAGCGCGAACGGCGATGTACTCCAGCGCCGCCAGTTCCCTGGCGTTCAATTCAAGCGGGGTGTCATTGACCAGGGCGCGCCGACCCGCAGTATCGATACGCAAGGCGCCTATGCATATTTCCGGGTCGGCAATGCCGTGACTGCGGCGCATCAGGGAACGAATCCGGGCTTCCAGCTCGTTCAGTGCAATGGGTTTGACCACATAGTCGTCAGCCCCCAGATCCAGCAGCCGCACACGCTCATCCACTGCCTCGCGCGCCGACAAGACCAGAACCGGCGTGCGATCACCGGATGCGCGCAAATGCCGCAGCACGTCCGACCCGTCTGCATCCGGCAAACCCAGATCCAGCAGCACCACATCGTAATTCTGTCCCAGAAGCCATGCGTCCGCTTCCTGGCAAGTCCTGGCCCAATCGATGACATAGCCCTCCTGCTGGAGCGCGCGGCAAATTACGTCAGCCAGAGGGTGGCTGTCTTCAACCAACAATAAGCGCATGTGCGGTCAGGAAACGGTCAGCAAGAAAGCCCATCATACCAACTTGGATTGTTGAGCGGTACAAACCCAGGAAGATGTATCGCTCCATCGTCGTCGTCCCTTTTGAGTCTATCGTCGGGAATAATTTCATGTCATTCAACAGGTTTTCCTTGACCCTGGTGCTGATCTCAGCGGCGCTGACCGGGTGCGCTGCCGGTCCCGATTTCAAGCGACCGGCGGCGCCAACGGCAAACAGCTATACGCCGCAAGTCACGCCTGGCGAAACAACGGCCAGCACCGTAGCAGGCGGCGAAGTACAACGCTTCGATTCAAGGAAGGACGTACCGTTCGATTGGTGGACGCTGTTCCAGTCGCCGCAATTGAATTCGCTCATCGAACGCGCCTTCAAGGCCAACCCCAGCATCGAATCGGCGCAGGCCGCCTTGCGTCAGGCACAGCAATATACTGCCGCACAACAGGGATTCTTTTATCCCACGGTAGGCGCAAGCTACTCGCCATCGCGCAATAAACTCGCCGGAAATATGGGCGGCAACTCGCCCGGTGTACAAGGCAACGGCACCGTCATCCAGACGTACTCCAACCCGGCCGGTCCCAAATTTAACGGCCCGGCGTACTACAACTTCCACACTGCGCAATTCTCCATCGGTTACGTACCGGACGTATTCGGCGCCAATCGCCGTCAGGTCGAGTCGCTGCGCGCACAGGAGGAAATGCAGCGCTTCCAGCTTGAGGCCACTTACATCACGCTGGCCTCCAACGTCGTGGCGGCCGCTTTGCAGGAAGCCGCATTGCGCGCGCAGATCGGCGCCCAGAACAAGATCATCGAACTCAATCGTTCCAACCTCGACATCCTCGACAAACAGCTCAAGCTCGGCGCTGTATCCGGCATGGATGTGTTCGCGCAGCAAGCTGCTCTTGCCCAAGCCGAACAATCGATCATTCCCCTGCAAAACCAGTTGGAGCAGACGCGCAACCTGATCCGCGCACTGGCGGGAAATCTGCCTAACGAGGATGTGGCGGAAACGTTTGAATTGTCCTCACTGCATTTGCCGCAGGAATTGCCATTGACGCTGCCGTCGCAATTGGTGGAACAGCGTCCGGACGTACGCGCCTCCGAGGCACAGTTCCACGCGGCCAGCGCGCAGGTTGGCGTTGCCGTGGCCGCACGCTTGCCCCAATTCCAGCTCAGCGCAGTTATCGGCGGCATGGCCAGCACACCGGACTGGATGTTCAGGACCGGTGCCGGATTTTTCAATGTACTGGGCAACCTGTCGCAAACGCTGTTCGACGGCGGAACCTTGAGAGCACAGGAACGTGCCGCACGCGAGGCGCTGGTGCAAGCCGGTGCGGACTACCGCGGCACGGTCATCGTTGCGTTCCAGAACGTCGCCGATACCCTGCATACCATCCAGTCGGATGCCGAGTCGCTCGCGGCGGCGGCGAAGACCGAAGCAGCCATGAAGCGTGCCGCCGAGGTGACGCGCAAACAGTATCAATACGGTTATGTGAGTTACCAGACCGTGCTGCTCGCCGAACAGAACTACCAGCAAGCCTCCATCAACCTGATCCAGGCGCAGACCAACCGCCTGGGCGATACCGCCGCGCTTTATCAGGCGCTGGGCGGCGGCTGGTGGAATCGCACTACGGATGCGGCACCGCAAGACAAAGAAAATGGAACACACGCAACACCGTCACAACCCTTGGCGCTCGGAGAAACTGCCAGATGATAAAAAGTAATTCACCCCGATTTCCTGCAACGACATTCTTCCTCGCTGCGTGTGCCCTATTGTTGGCCGCATGCGGCAAACCGCCCGCAGCCACCGCACCGCTCGATGAACCTGAAATATTGGGCAGCACCGTGCGCTTTGCTTCGGGTTCGCCGACGGCGCGCCGTTTGCTCACGGTACCGGTAGAGGCTTCGCATGAGAACGTGCTCAGCCTGCCGGCGCGTATCGTGTGGGACGAGGACCATACCAGCCGCGTAACTTCGCCCATCGCAGGGCGCCTGGACAGCATCGCGGTTCAACCGGGATCGCAGGTTGCGGCCAACCAGCCACTGGCTTATTTGAATTCTCCCGAGCTCGGCAGCGCACAGACCGAATCGGCGCGTGCACAGGCAGAACTGGCACAGGCCGAGCGCACCCTGGCGCGTATCAACGACCTGTACGCGGTCAGCGGAGTTGCCGGCAAGGATGTCGAACAGGCGCAGCTTGATCTGGCGCGCGCCCGCGCCGAGGCCGAACGCAGCAGCCTGCGACTCAAATCGCTGGGCGCATCCAACACGGTGGATCAGCACTTTGTGTTGCGCAGCCCGATTGCAGGCGTGGTGGTGGAGCGCAATGCCAATCCCGGCATGGAATGGCGACCCGATCAATCAGGTGCGCCGCTGTTCGTGGTGAGCGATCCAACCTATCTGTGGTGCTGGATCGATGCGCCCGAGAACGCTCTCGGCATGTTGCGTCCCGGCATGCAAGTCGTACTGCACGCCAGCGCATTCCCGCAGGAAACATTCAAGGCGCAGATCGACCATATCAGCGATGCGCTCGATGCTGCCAGTCGAACCATCAAGGTGCGTGCGAGGTTGCGCAATCCCCAGCGCCATCTGAAAGGGGAAATGTATGTCACCGCCGAATTGACCAGCCACGCTCGCGGCATGATGGACGTACCGGCGAAGGCCGTGTTCCTGAACAACGAAAGACAGAACGTGTTCATCAAAATCGCGGACGGGCAATTTACCCGCAAGACCATCGACCCTGTGGCCAGCAACGAGTACTGGGTGTCGATCTCGCAAGGATTGAATGTGGGAGACGAGATTGTGGTCGACGGTGCGCTTTTCCTGCAGAAATTGCTGGATGAAGGTTCGAGTGCCGCGCCGCAAACCGCTGCTGAAATCAAACCGTCTGCCAAGTAAACAGGGGTATCCAGCGTGATCAACCGGATCGTCAATTTTGCCCTTACCAAGCCCGTTTTCGTGGTACTGGGTACCGTAATCTTCGTTCTGGGCGGCATCCTCGCTTTCAAGAATTTGCCGATCGAAGCATTTCCGGATGTGTCCGATATTCAGGTGAATGTGGTCGCCCTGTATCCGGGGCATGCGGCCGAGGAAGTGGAAAAGCAGGTCACCATCCCGATCGAGGTGGCCATGACCGGCATGCCGCACACCGTGCGCATGTTCACCCATACCCAGTTCGGTCTGTCGTTCATGATGATCACGTTCGACGACAAATCCAATGACAAGGAGGCGCGCCAACTGGTATTCGAGCGCCTGCGCGGAATCGATCTGCCACCCGGTGTGGAACCCGATGTACAGCCGCTATCCACGGCCATTGGCGAGATATTCCGGTTCCGTCTTAAAGGCGACCATTTGAACTCGCGCCAGTTGCGCGAGCTTGAAGAATGGGTGGTGGAGAAAGAACTCAGAAAAGTGCCCGGCGTGGCCGATGTGGTGTCGATGGGCGGCGCCATCAAACAGTATGAGGTCAATCCGGATCTGGGCCGCATGCGCGATGCCAAACTCTCGCTCAGCCAATTGTTCGGCGCGCTGTCGCGCGCCAACGCCAATGCAGGCGGCGGCGCAGTGGAACAAGGTCGCCAACAATTCCTGGTTCGCTCGCTGGGCCTGTTCCGCACTTCGGCCGATGTCGAGCGCGTTGTGGTGGGCGACAACGGCAAGGGCGTACCGATCCTGGTGCGCGACGTGGCCAAGGTGATCGAAGCCAACGCACCGGTGCAGGGCCTGGTGGGACAGGACAATACGGACGACATCGTCAATGGCGTGGTCCTGATGCGCAAAGGCGACAATCCTTCCGAGGTGCTCAAGGGAATCAAGCAGACGATTGCGGAATTGAATGCGCGCAAGTTACCGGTCGGTGTCCAGATCAAACCCTACTACGACCGGCAATGGCTGATCGACAAAACGCTGCACACGGTTTTCGGCAATCTGCTGGAAGGTGCGCTGCTGGTGACGACCATCTTGCTGCTATTTCTGGGCAACCTGCGCGCCGCGCTGATTGTGGCCAGCATCATTCCGCTGGCCGTGCTATCCACCTTCCTCGGCCTCACCTTTCTCGGTATGCCGGCCAACCTGCTTTCGCTGGGCGCGATGGACTTCGGCATTATTGTGGACGGCGCGGTGATCGTGGTGGAGAACGTGTTCCTGCGCCTGGGTAGCCTGAGCGACGAGGCGCAGAATGATCTGAAACAACGCACGAAAACCATTTACAACGCGGTGATTGAAGTCGGGCGCCCGACGCTGTTCTCGATGCTGGTGATCATTGCGGCGCACATTCCCATCTTCACGCTGCAACGCGCCGAAGGCCGCATCTTCGCGCCGATGGCGTTCTCGGTGACCTCTGCATTGATCGGTTCGCTGATCCTGTCGCTGACGCTGGTGCCGCTGCTGTGCACCTGGCTGCTGCGCGACCGCATCCCGCACCACGACAACCGCCTTTTGTTGTGGTTCAAGAACCTGTACGAACCCGCATTCAAATGGGCCATTGCCAGACCGGGCAAGGTGATCGGCGTGGCGCTTGTGCTGCTGGTTTCCGCACTGGCGCTGGGTAGCCGCCTCGGTACTGAATTCCTGCCCGAACTCGACGAGGGATCAATTTGGGTCAACGTGTCATTGCCGCCTTCTGTTTCTCAAACAGAGGCAAAACTGGCGGCTCAGCGTATCCGGGGCGCTTTGCGCAGCGTTCCCGAGGTTAATACCGTGGTATCCAAGTTCGGCCGCCCTGACGACGGCACTGATCCGAAAATCTTCAACTCGGGCGAATTTTTTGTGGAACTCAAACCCGAAAGCACTTGGCGTCCGGACATGGACAAGGCGCACATCATCGAACAGATGGACAACGCCGTGTCCCTGTTGCCGGGCATTGAGAGCACGTTTTCTCAGCCTATCCGGGACAACGTGCTGGAAAGTATTTCGCAGATTGACGGGCAGATCGTCATCAAGATACACGGGGATGATTTGACGCAACTGCGCGGCATCGGCCGTTCCATCGTGCAGCAGATTTCCAGTGTGCCCGGTGTCGCGCGTGCGTTCATCGACCGCGACGGCGATCTGCCGCAGCAGATCATCGATATCGACCGTGAGGCTGCGGCGCGCTACGGCATCAATATCGGGGATATCCAGGACACGGTGGAAGCCGCCCTGGCAGGCAAGGCAACAACGGAGTTATGGGAAGGCGAGCGGCATTTTTCCGTAGTGGTGCGCTTGAGCGAACCCAAGCGTGCGCTGGACATGCTCGGCAATTTGCTGATCGCCGCCCCCGGCGGCGCGCAAATACCTCTGGGCGAACTTGCCCATTTCAAGCAAACCCTGGGCGCTTTGGATATCGCCCGGGAAAATGGTCAGCGCGTGGTCTCGATCGGGATATTCATCCAGGGGCGCGACATGGGTAGCGTTGTGGCCGACATGCAGGATCGTGTCGGGTCGAATGTCAAAATTCCCAGTGACGTAAACATAAGCTGGTCCGGTGAGTTCGAAAATCAGGAACGCGCGATGGCCCGGCTGTCTGTGGTCGTGCCGCTATCTATCCTGCTGATCTTCGTATTGCTGTTCGATGCCTTCGGCTCGTTCAGAAGCGCCCTGTTGATTGTGGCCAATATTCCTTTCGCGATGATAGGAGGTATCGTCGCGCTGTTTATCACGGGCATACCGCTTTCGGTCTCGGCTGCCATCGGCTTCATCGCGCTGTTCGGCCAAGCGGTGCTCAACGGCGTCGTGATGGTGTCGGTATTCAACCAGTTGATCGAAGCGGGGATGAGTCCGGAGGAAGCGGTGCACAGCGGCGCCATGTCGCGCTTGCGCACGGTATTGATGACCGGGTTTCTGGCCATGTTCGGCCTGTTGCCCATGGCCCTGTCGCACAGTATCGGCGCGGAAACACAACGGCCGCTGGCCGTGGTCGTCATTGGCGGATTGATCAGTGCCACCTTGCTGACGTTGCTGGTACTGCCCTCGGCATATCTGTGGGTCGTAAAGCGGTATGGCGTGCTGACTTCTTCACGGGAAGAGTAAAGACCCGGCGCAGGACCCACTATTTACTGCCACAACCCTGATGCGCACGTCCGCATGATGTAGGAGCCAGCAGCTACTTGTGAAGAATGGATCAGGTCGGCGTAGATTTATTCTTGCCGGCCTTCGCCATCCGCAAGAACATTGCCAACTCTTCAACCCAGCGCAGACGTTGTTCCGGTGTGAGCGCCTTGAACGCACGCAGACGTTCGTCGCTTACATAATAGGTGCGGTCGCCGGGATCGAAAGGTTGTTTCATGCCTGCTTGACCCGTTCCAGATGCTCGATGTCCGAAATATCTATCGGACGTCCCACAGCACGTTTGAGGGCAATCAGGTCGTCGATGCTAACAACCTTGATTGCTGTTCCTGCCACTTCGAACTCCGCCGCACGTGTATGCATTCCCGAAAAATCCACAGGAGGAAACAGCAATACATCTATCGTCACCCCGGCCAGTTCGGGTGTACGCAATGCGAAAGCTTCAAGATGGCGTTGCTCGTGCCATTCACGCAGCAATTGGATATTCGACAGCGATTCCAGCGGCACCGGAAGAACCGAGGTTAGTTTCAATTCTTTCGCTGTCTCGATCAATGCCGCCAGATTGGAGGGACTCATCGCCACCGTAATGTCCACATCCATCGTGGCACGTTCCACACCGTGCAATGAAACCGCCAACCCGCCGATCAGCAGGTAGTCCACCTTGTGGCGATCAAGTGCTGCGAAAAGTTCGAGGTAAAACATGGCCGCAGTCTAACAGCGCAGGTCAGTTGATTCCAAGCAACTCAACCTCAAACACCAGCGTTGCATTCGGCGGAATCACGCCGCGCGCGCCGCGCGCGCCATAGCCCATCTCCGGCGGGATCACGAGCGTGCGTTGTCCGCCGATCTTCATGCCCTGTACACCCGTGTCCCAGCCCTGAATCACATTTCCCATGCCAAGCGAAAATTTGAACGGGTCCTTGCGGTCGCGCGAACTGTCGAACTTCTTGCCCTTGTGGTCGGGTGCGGCGGCGTCATATAGCCAGCCGGTGTAATGCACGGTCACGTATTGGCCCGTTTTGGCCTCCTTGCCTTCGCCAAGTTTGACATCGGTTTTGATGAGTTCTGTCACTTTGCTGCTCCCCTTGGGTACCGCACCCTGCTCCGCGCAGGCGCCGGTTGAAAGAATGCTGAAAGAAAATAATAAGGCCAGTGGCAATAATGCGATGCGTTTCATTCAATGTCTCCCCGGTAATTTGCAGGGTGCAATACCTGCACCCCGCGCAAGTTAATTTACGCCCAGCAGTTCCACCTCAAACACCAGCGTCGCATTCGGCGGGATCACGCCGCCCGCGCCGCGCTTGCCATAGCCCATCTCCGGCGGAATGACCAGCGTGCGTTGCCCGCCCACCTTCATGCCCTGCACGCCTTCGTCCCAGCCCTGGATCACCTGACCCTGGCCTAACGGAAAGTCGAACGGTTCGTCGCGGTCGCGCGAGCTGTCGAACTTCGTACCCTTGTTCTCCGGCGCATTCTTGTCGAACAGCCAGCCGGTGTAATGCACGGTCACATGCTGGCCTTCCTGCGCCTCTTCGCCCTCGCCCACCTTGGTGTCGATGCTGTCGAGCTTGATCACCGAGAGCAGCTTCACATCGAACACCAGCGTTGCATTCGGCGGAATCACGCCGCCCGCACCGCGCGGGCCGTAACCCATCTCCGGCGGGATCACCAGCGTGCGCTGCCCGCCTTCCTTCATGCCCGCTACACCCTCGTCCCAACCCTTGATGACGCGCCCGCCGCCGAGCGGGAAGCTGAACGGGTCGTTGCGGTCGAGCGAGCTGTCGAACTTCGTGCCCTTGTTTTCCGGCGCGGCTTCGTCAAACAGCCAGCCGGTGTAATGCACGATCACAGTTTGTCCGGCTTGCGCTTCGGCGCCTTCGCCCAGTTTGGTGTCGGTTTTGATGAGGGTGGTCATGCTGCTTTTCTCCGTTGTGATTGAATTATTGTAGGGTGCGTTTACGCACCGTTGTTTGTTGTTTCCGGACGCCGACGGTACATGACATGAGCTTCCAGTTGCATCACCATCTCGTCGTTCTGATTGAATACCTCCCAGCGATTATGCACCATGCCGACATTCGGTTTGCTTTTCAGCGGACGCGCGTCGAGCACCTCGATGCGCATGTGCAAGGTATCGCCGGGAAACACCGGTTTCAGCCAGCGCAGCTTGTCCACGCCCGGCGAGCCGAGGCTGGCGGATTCGCTCAAACCCCCATCGCAGACCATGCGCATTGCCAGCGCCGAGGTATGCCAGCCGCTGGCACACAAACCACCAAACAGACTGTCCTTGGCCGCCTCTTCGTCGAGATGGAAAGGCTGCGGATCGAACTGGGTGGCGAAGGCGATGATGTCTTCCTTGCTCACGGTGATGCTGCCGAACTCGTGGGTGCTGCCGACCTGGAAGTCTTCCCAGTAGTATTTGTATTGTGGCTGCGGGTTGCTCATTGGTGTTTCCTGCCATTTGGAAAATTATGTAGGTTGGGTTGAGCGTAGCGATACCCAACAATCCAAACGATGGGTATCGCGTTGCTCAACCCATCCTACGCTTGCTGCTGCAAATAGCTTCTAGAAACCTTGCTGTGGCTTCTTCTCGAATTAATTTTTCTTCTTTCCCTGCATAGCGAATTTTTGGATCGAAGTACCTATTCATTTCTCTAGCGATGTCTAAGACGGGGTTTCCATATCGCTTGTTTTGTTCAGAATTTTTTTCCTCTGCAATAACGCGGGCAAAAACATCAATGGTCGAGTCTAGCTGGAACTCGATTTTCCCTTTTGCAATAGGCAAACCTGATGGAATTAGTGAGCGTAGCTTGTTACCAACGTATGCTTTCATGTCTGGAGCAATTACATAGTTACAAACAAGCTGGACAGTCATTGAACTAACCATCTCTTTGAATTGCACATCTTTGGAAAAGATCGTTCCTTTCCTGCACAAAATTGGCAGGTGGCGAAGAAATGAAAGATATTCTTTTCCAAAGTCTTCGCCAATAGATGGATACCTATCTTGTGTCGTCGTCGTATATGCATAAACCAAATTCCGTTGACCATGCACTTTTGACTCTGAGATTACTAAATGCTTGGTCTCTGGTTTATATGACAAGACATCCACATCACTCCAAGCACCTTTATCAGTTTTGAAAACATATCTTGGCTTAGACCAATACCCTTTCAGAAGCCATTCAGCCTCAATGATTGACTCAGACGTCATTACTTCTGACATACGCCCTCCGAATTGCTAGTAACCCAACACCGGCGCCAACCACTTCTCCGCCTGTTCCACCGTCCATCCCTTGCGCTTGGCGTAATCCGCCACCTGATCCTTGTCCACCTTGCCCGTCGCAAAATACTGCGCCTGCGGATGCGCGAAGTAGAAACCGCTGACGGCAGCAGTGGGCAGCATGGCGAAGCTCTCGGTCAGCGTAATACCGGCGTTCTTTGGCGCCTGTAGCAGTTCGAACAACGGGCCTTTCTCGCTGTGCTCGGGGCAGGCGGGATAGCCGGGGGCGGGGCGGATGCCGCGATATTTTTCGGCGATGATGTCTTCGTTGCTCAGTTGCTCATCCGCTGCGTAGCCCCAGAACTCGCGGCGTACGCGCAGGTGCAGGTGTTCGGCGAAGGCTTCGGCAAGGCGATCTGCGAGGGCTTTGAGCATGATGGCGCTGTAGTCATCGTTGTTCTTCTCGAACTCGGCGACGCGCGCATCGATGCCGATGCCGGTGGTCACGGCGAAGCCGCCGATGTAGTCCGGCACTTTGCTTTCCTTGGGCGCGACGTAATCGGCGAAGCAGTAGTTGGGGATGTCGGCGGGTTTTTTGGTTTGCTGGCGCAGGTTGTGCCAGGTCATGGCAACTTTTTTGCGCTTCGCATCCGTGTAGATTTCGATGTCGTCGCTGTTGACGGTGTTGGCTGGGAACAGGCCGAACACGGCGTTGGCAGTGAGCCATTTTTCTTTGACGATTTTTTTTAGCATGGCTTGGGCGTCGGCGAAGAGTTTGCGCGCTTCTTCTCCGACCACTGCGTCGTCGAGTATCTTCGGGTAGCGGCCAGCGAGTTCCCAGGCTTGGAAGAAGGGGGTCCAGTCGATGAAGTCGACGAGGATGTCTAGAGGATAGTTCTCCAGCTTCTGAACACCGAGCAGCTTGGGTTTGGGAGGCGCATAAATCCCCCTCAGTCCCCCTTTTTCAAAGGGGGAAGCTGAAGTTGCCTCCCTTTGTAAAGGGAGGTTGGAATAACCAGCGACTTGGCCATCGTTTTTTGATGGCTTAGTCGAATGGCTAGTAGTTACATCAGGGATTTGCTTTCCATTTCCCCAGTTTGTTTTAAGCCCAAGCGCCCGCGCCTCCTCCAGCGACACATGCACCGCCTTGCCCTTCTTGCTCTCGAACTGCTCGCGCGCCGCTTGATAGTCAGCCTTGATCTCGGCCACGTAGTTTTTGCTTAGCGTATCGCTCAGCAGGTTGCTGCATACGCCGACGGCGCGCGAGGCATCCAGCACGTACACGGTTGTGCCACTCGGGTAGTTGGGTTCGATCTTTACCGCGGTGTGCACGCGCGAAGTGGTCGCGCCGCCGATCAGCAGCGGGATCTTGAACCCTTGGCGTTCCATCTCTTTCGCCACATGCGCCATCTCTTCCAGCGACGGGGTGATGAGGCCGGAGAGGCCGATGATGTCCACCTTGTGTTCGCGTGCGGCATCGAGGATTTGCTGCGCGGGCACCATCACGCCCATGTTGATGACTTCGAAGTTATTGCACTGCAACACCACGGTGACGATGTTCTTGCCGATGTCGTGCACGTCGCCCTTCACCGTGGCCATCAGGATCTTGCCCTTGGTACTGGTGTCGCCGGAGCGCAGTTTTTCCGCTTCGATGTAGGGGATCAGGTGTGCCACGGCCTGTTTCATCACGCGCGCCGATTTCACCACTTGCGGCAGGAACATCTTGCCCGCACCGAACAAATCGCCGACCACGTTCATGCCGGTCATCAGCGGACCCTCGATCACTTCCACCGGTAACTTGGCCTGCTGTCTTGCTTCTTCGGTGTCCTCGACGATGAACGTCGTGATGCCGCGCACCAGTGCGTGGGTCAGGCGTTCCTGCACCGTGCCCTTGCGCCATTCCAAATCTTCGACTTGTTCCTTGCCGCCGCCCTTCACAGTCTCGGCCAACTTCACCAGCTTCTCGCCCGCGTCGGGATGGCGGTTGAGCACCACGTCTTCCACCGCGTCACGCAG
>JAYTUW010000065.1:0-4987 GCA_043744345.1 Sideroxydans sp.
CAACACCCACGACTTCATCCTGTGCTTCTCCAACCGCGGTCGCGTGTACTGGCTCAAGGTCTATGACGTGCCGCAGGGCACGCGCATCAGCCGCGGCAAACCGATCGTGAATTTGCTGCCGCTGGAAACGGGCGAGAAGATCAACGCCATCCTACCGGTGAAGCAGTTTGCCGATGACCAGTTCATTTTCTTCGCGACCAGCGAAGGCACGGTGAAGAAAACGCCGTTGTCCGACTTCGCCAATCCACGCAAGGCCGGCATTATCGCCATCAGCCTGGACGAGGGTGATTTCCTCATCGGCGTGGCGATCACCGACGGCAAGCATGACGTGATGCTGTTCTCGGACGAGGGTAGGGCGGTGCGCTTTGACGAGGATGATGTGCGCGGCATGGGCCGCAATGCGCGCGGCGTGCGCGGCATGAATCTGGCCAAGGGCGGCAAGGTGATCGCGCTGCTGGTGGCCGAGAACGAAGAACAGTCGGTGCTGACTGCGACCGAAAACGGTTACGGTAAACGCACTTCTATCGTTGAATACACCCGTCATGGGCGCGGTACGCAGGGCATGATTGCGATCCAGACCTCGGAGCGCAACGGCAAAGTGGTTGCCGCAACGCTGGTCAAGCCGGAGGATGAGATTATGCTGATCGGCACCAGCGGGGTGCTGATCCGGACCCGAGTCAACGAGATTCGCGAAATGAGCCGGGCTACCCAGGGGGTGACGCTGATGAATATGGGCGAAGGCGAGAAGCTGGCCGGTTTGAGCCGTATCGCGGAACCGGAAGAAGAAGGACAAGAAGGGCAATAACGCGAAGGAATAAAGGGGAAAAAGAGCGGGGGCAACCGGGAATGTGTGCTGTGCCGGTTTTCCTTTCACCCTTATCCCTCATCCCTTCATTGGATTTTCTAGGAGAGTAAAGAATGACTATCTACAATTTCAGCGCGGGCCCGGCGGTATTGCCGAAGGAAGTGTTGCAGCAGGCACAGGCGGAATTGATCGACTGGCGCGGCAGCGGCATGTCGGTGATGGAGATGTCGCACCGGGGCAAGGAATACATGGAAATCCATGCCCAGGCCGAGGCCGATCTGCGCGAGTTGATGGCGATCCCCAAGAATTACAAGATTCTTTTTCTGCAAGGCGGCGCACATCTGCAGTTCTCGATGATCCCTTTCAATCTGTTGCGCGGCAAACTTTCCGCCGACTACGTGAATACAGGGGAATGGTCCAAGAAGGCCATCGCCGAAGCAAAAAAATTCTGCAATGTGAACGTCGTGGCGAGCAACGCCGACAAGAACTGCACTTATGTTCCCGCATTCGATACCTGGAAGCTGGACAAGGACGCGGCTTACGTGCACTACTGTCCCAACGAGACCATAGGCGGCGTGGAATTCAACTGGATCCCCAACACGGGTGACGTGCCGCTGGTGGCTGACATGTCTTCCAATATCCTGTCGCGTCCGACGGATGTATGGAAGTTCGGCCTGATCTATGCCGGGGCGCAAAAGAACATCGGCCCGGCCGGGTTGACGCTCGTCATCGTGCGCGATGACCTGATCGGCCATGCAGACCCGCGTTTGCCGACGATGCTGGACTACAAGATTCACGCGGATGCCGACTCGATGTACAACACGCCGCCTACTTATGGCATCTATATGGCCGGGCTGGTATTCCAATGGCTGAAAAAGAACGGTGGCATCGGGGCCATGGAGCGTACCAATATCGCCAAGGCGGAGGCGCTGTATGCGGCCATCGATTCCAGCAACGGTTTCTACAATTGCCCGGTGAACAAGGCAGATCGTTCGCGCATGAACGTGCCGTTCACCTTGAAGGATGCCAATCTGGACGGCGATTTCCTCAAACAGGCGGATGCGCGCGGCTTGCTGCAACTGAAGGGGCATCGTTCCGTGGGCGGCATGCGCGCTTCGATCTACAACGCGATGCCATTGGAAGGTGTACAGGTGCTGGCCAACTTCATGCACGAGTTCGCCGGCAAGCATGGCTAAAGCCTACCAAGTTCTCACGCTGAACAAGATATCGCCGGCCGGCCTCAAGCACCTGCCTGCGTCCGTGTATCAGGTGGGTGACAAAGTCGAGCATCCTGATGCGATTCTGGTGCGCTCGTTCAATATGCAGGAGATGGAGATTCCTTCCGGCGTGCTGGCGGTAGCTCGCGCGGGCGCGGGGACGAACAACATCCCCGTGAAGAAATTGAGCGAGCGCGGCGTTCCGGTGTTCATCGCGCCCGGAGCCAATGCGAATGCTGTGAAGGAATTGGTGATCGCGGGCATGCTGCTGGCCGCGCGCAAGATCGTTCCGGCATTGAGATTCACCGCGGGCTTGAAGGGGGATGATGCCTCCCTGCACAAGCAGGTCGAGGATGGAAAAAAGGATTACGCCGGAACCGAGTTGCGCGGGCGAACCGTGGGAATTCTGGGGTTGGGGGCTGTGGGTAGGCAGGTGGCGGATGCGGCCATCGCGCTCGGCATGCATGTGATCGGTTACGACCCGAACATCACGGTGGATGCCGCCTGGAGGCTGTCTTCGCAGGTGAAAAAGGCTTCCGACATCGAAGATCTGCTCAGGCACAGCGATTTTGTCACGCTGCACGTGCCGTTGCTGGATGAAACGCGCAATCTGATCGACGCGAAGCGCGTGGACGTGATGAAGAAGGGCGCGGTGCTGTTGAATTTTTCGCGTGACGCCATCGTGAACGAGGATGCGGTCATTGCCGGGTTGGCAAGCAAACATCTGCATTGCTACGTGTGCGATTTTCCGGGCAACAAGACGTTGTCGAACGACAGGATAATCGCGCTGCCGCACCTGGGCGCATCAACGGCAGAAGCAGAAGACAACTGCGCGGCGATGGTGGTAAAGCAGCTGCGCGATTATCTTGAGCACGGCAATATCGTCAATGCGGTGAATTTCCCGAATGTTTCAATGCCGCGCGAATCGGTGTATCGGCTGGCCATTGCCAATGCCAATGTGCCGAACATGTTGGGGCAGATATCCACCGCGCTGGCAAAGGCGGGCATCAACATACATAACATGACCAATAAATCGCGCGGTGAAATGGCTTACACGCTGGTGGATACCGACACCGCGCTGCCGGATTCCGTGATTGCGCAGATCGCCGCCATTCCCGGCGTGCTGGTGGTGCGGGCATTGCCGTTGGAGGCGGACAAATGAGTGAAGAGTTGAAGAAGTTTCGCGAGAAGATCGACCGCATTGATGACGAACTGCTGAAGCTGTTCAATCAGCGCGCAGGATTGGCACAGCAGATCGGCCGTGTAAAAGGGACTGGTGCGGTGTTGCGCCCGGAACGCGAAGCCCAAGTGCTGCAGCGCATGGCGCAGGGGAACGACGGCCCGCTGTCGAATCAGGCCGTGACCCAGCTATTCACCGAAGTCATGTCCCAATGCCGTGCACTGGAAGCGCCGCTGCGCGTGGCTTATCTCGGCCCGCACGGCACCTTCAGCGAGGCGGCTGTGTTCCAACGTTTTGGACAGGCGACCGAGGGAATGCCGTCTGACTCAATCGACGGCGTGTTTTCTGCAGTGGAAGGCGGCGCGGCGAACTACGGACTGGTGCCGGTGGAGAACTCCACGGAAGGCGCTATCGGACGCACGCTGGACCTGCTGCTGAGCAGTAATCTCAAGATCTGCGGCGAAGTGCTGCTGCAAGTGCACCAATGCCTGCTGTCCGGCGAGGGCGATCTGTCGCTTATCCGCAAGGTCTATTCGCATCCCCAATCGTTCGGGCAATGCACCGGCTGGCTGAACACGCATCTGCCGCACGCCGAACGCATCACCGCTTCCAGCAATGCCGACGCGGCGCGCCTGGCCGCGGAGGAGTCCTTTTCCGCAGCCATTGCCGGCGAGCGAGCAGCCGAACACTTCAAGCTGAAAGTGCTGGTGCCGAACATCGAGGATGATGCGCGCAATACCACGCGCTTTCTCGTCATCGGCAAGCAGGATGTGGCCCCGTCCGGCAAGGACAAGACATCCCTGGCAATGTCCACCACGAATCGTCCGGGGGCGATGCATGACTTGCTGACCCCGCTTGCGACCAATGGTGTTTCCATGACCAAGATGGAATCGCGTCCGTCGCGCACCGGGCTTTGGGAATACGTGTTCTATGTGGATATCGAGGGACACCAATCCGATGCCAAGGTGGCTGCGGCATTGGTACAGCTCAAGCAGATAGCCGCTTTCGTCAAGGTGCTGGGTTCATACCCGGTCGCCGTCTAATCGTTTCAACAAGCAAGGTAACAAATGAATTACTGTGATTTGGCACCATCCTATATCCGCGCCATTGCGCCGTATCAGCCCGGCAAGCCGATCTCCGAACTGGAGCGTGAACTGGGCATCACCGGCATCATCAAGCTGGCCTCGAATGAGAACCCGCTGGGCGCGAGCCCGGCTGCGGTCGCCGCCATGCAGGAGGCGATCAAGACCATCGCGCTGTATCCGGACGGCAATGGCTTCGAATTGAAAGATGCATTGGTAAAACGCTACGGCGTGACACATGCCAGCGTGACTTTGGGCAACGGCAGCAATGATCTGCTGGAACTCGCCGCGCGTGCTTTCCTGTCGCCGGGCGACAAGGTTGTGTATTCGGCGCATGCCTTTGCGGTGTACGCGCTGGCAACACAGGCGGTGGGTGCGATCGGCATCAGTGTTCCCGCAGCCCCGGGCTATGGACACGATCTGCCCGCGATGCAAAAGGCGGCGGCAGACAATAAGGTGAAGATGGTATTCATCGCCAACCCGAACAATCCGACCGGCACTTTCCTGACTCCTGACGAGTTGCAGACTTTTATGCGCGGCCTGCCGCCCGAGATTCTGGTGGTGCTGGACGAGGCGTACAACGAATACCTGGAGCCGGCGGACCGCTGCGACAGCATCGCCTGGCTCGGACGCTATCCGAACCTGGTCGTGTCGCGCACGTTCTCCAAGGCCTACGGACTCGCGGCACTGCGCGTCGGCTACG
>JAYTUW010000066.1:0-159080 GCA_043744345.1 Sideroxydans sp.
CCAGCAACAGATGTATGCGACCCGGCGCGACCTGTATCAGGCGCAATACAACTACCTGGTGAGCCAGTTGCGCCTGAAGGCGGCGGCGGGGAATCTGGCCGAGGCGGATCTGGGGAGGGTGAATCAGGCGCTGCGCTGATCGGTTGATCCAGAGTCGTTTCAAGCCCCCCTTATTGCCCGGATCATTGATTCGGGCAATATTGTTTATAGCGGTGCGCAATGCTTGCTTTTAAACAGGCGAAAGTAGATTCAATCCGTCTTTCTACGCCGGATCGAATGTTACAATTCTTCGGTTTGCGAGCCGACTGAATTGGAACTATCCCGTGATCAAAAAAATACTCGTTGCCAACCGCGGTGAAATCGCTGTGCGCATTGTGCGTGCGTGCTCGGAAATGGGCATCAAGTCGGTCGCCATCTATACGGATGCCGACCGTCATGCGCTTCACGTAAAAAAGGCGGACGAAGCCTACAACCTCGGCTCCGAACCGGTCGCCGGTTATCTCAATGCGCACAACATCGTGAACGTCGCGGTGACTTCCGGCTGCGATGCGCTGCATCCCGGCTACGGTTTCCTTTCCGAGAATCCAGAGCTGGCGGAGATCTGTGCGCGCCGCGGCATCAAGTTCATCGGCCCGAATTCGGACGTGATACGCCAGATGGGCGACAAGATACAGGCGCGCAACGCCATGATCGCCGCGGGTATTCCCTGTGTGCCGGGCAGCGAAGGCAACCTGGCCGACCTCGAAGAGGCACGCGTACTGGCCAACAAGATCGGCTATCCGGTCATGCTCAAGGCCACCAACGGCGGGGGTGGGCGCGGTATCCGCCGGTGCGACAGCGAAAAAGACCTGCTTACCAACTATGACCGGGTGATCTCGGAAGCCAGCAAGGCATTCGGCAAACCGGAAGTGTTCCTGGAAAAGTGTGTGGTCAATCCCAAGCACATCGAAGTGCAGGTATTGGGCGACAGCCACGGCAACGCCATCCACCTGTTCGAGCGCGACTGTTCCATCCAGCGCCGCAACCAGAAACTCATCGAGATCGCCCCGTCGCCGCAGATATCGCCCGAGCAGCGCGAGCTCATCGGCGCGCTGGCCGTGAAGGCGTGCAAGGCGGTGGGCTACGAGAACGCGGGCACGGTCGAGTTCCTGCTCGACCAGAGCGGCGATTTCTATTTCATGGAGATGAACACGCGTGTACAGGTCGAGCACACCGTCACCGAATCCATCACCGGCATCGACATCGTGCAGGAACAGATCCGCATTGCCGACGGCTTGCCGCTGCAGTACAAGCAGGAGGATGTGCACTTTCGCGGCTACGCCATGGAGTTTCGCATCAACGCGGAAGACCCCAAAAACGGATTCCTGCCCAGTTTCGGCAAGATCACCCGCTACTATGCACCCGGCGGTCCCGGCGTGCGCATCGACGCGGCCATGTACAGCGGCTACATCATTCCCCCGTATTTTGACTCGATGTGCGCCAAGCTCACTGTGTGGGCACTGACCTGGGAAGGGGTGGTGGAACGCGGCCGCCGCGCGCTGGGCGATATGGTGGTGTACGGCGTGAAGACCACGATTCCGTATTATCAGGAGATCCTCAAGCATCCCGATTTCAGGAATGCGGATTTCAACACCAGTTTCGTCGAGGCGCATCCCGAACTGATCGACTACGTCACCAAGATTCCGCCGGAGCTGCGCGCGGCGGCGATCGCGGCAGTTATCGCCGCGCACGAAGGCATTTAACATCAACCCAACCACTCAGCTGACATCATGGCCAAGACCCTTATCTCCGAACTAGTCCTGCGCGACGGTCCCCAATCCATCATCGCGACGCGCATGCGTACCGAGGACATGCTGCCCATCTGTTCCAAACTGGACAGCATCGGTTTCTGGTCGCTGGAAGCCTGGGGCGGCGCAACCTTCGACGCCTGCGTGCGCTTCCTGAAAGAGGATCCGTGGGAGCGTCTGCGCATCCTGCGCAAGGCATTGCCCAACAGCCGCATCCAGATGCTGCTGCGCGGCCAGAATCTGCTCGGTTACCGCCACTATTCGGATGATGTGGTGCGCGCGTTCGTGACCAAATCGGCCAACAACGGCATCGACGTGTTCCGCATCTTCGACGCGATGAACGACATGCGCAATCTGCGCGTTTCGGTCGAGGCGGTGAAGAAGGTTGGCAAGCATGCCGAAGGCTGTATCAGCTACACCACCAGCCCGGTGCACGACATCCCGCAATTCGTGAACCTGGCCTGTGAACTGGAAGCGCTGGGCTGCGACACGATCTGCATCAAGGATATGGCCGGTCTGCTCACCCCGTACAACGCCTTTGAACTGGTCAAGGCCTTGCGTGCCGCGGTCAGCCTGCCCATCCATCTGCATAGCCACGCCACTTCCGGTTTGTCCGGCATGACTTTCCTGAAAGCGGTAGAAGCGGGTGCCACCATGCTGGATACCTGCAACTCTTCGTTTGGCGAAGGCGCTAGCCATTCCTCGACCGAGAGCATCGTCGCCGCGCTGAAAGGCACGCCGTACGACACCGGTTTGGATCTGGCTGCCATGCAGGAGATCACCGCCTACTTCACCGAAGTGCGCAAGAAATACTGGCAGTTCGAGAGCGCCTTCACCGGCGTCGACACGCGCGTGCTGGTGAACCAGGTGCCGGGCGGCATGATCTCCAACCTGTCCAGCCAACTCAAGGAACTGGATGCGCTCAACCGCATGGACGAAGTGCTGGAAGAGATCCCGCGCGTGCGCGAGGACATGGGCTTCCCGCCGCTGGTCACGCCCACCTCGCAGATCGTCGGCACCCAGGCGGTGCTGAACGTGCTGACCGGTGCGCGTTACAAGTCCGTCACCAACGAGGTCAAGAACTACCTGCTGGGCCAATACGGCAAAGCGCCCGGCATCATCAATTCCAACTTCAAGAAGCAGGTGGTCGGCGATGCCGAGGTGATGACCTGCCGTCCGGCGGATGTGCTGCAGGCCGAAATGAACCGCCTCAAATCGGACAGCGAGACATTTGCCAAGAGCGAGGAAGATGTGCTGACTTATGCCATGTTCCCGGATCTGGGCAAGACCTTCCTGCAAGAGCGCAATGCCAACACACTCAAGCCCGAGGTGTTGCTTCCCAGGGAAGCGGCGACACCTTCCGCCGAACGTTACGCGCCCAACGAGTTCAAGGTCACGCTGCACGGCGAGACCTTTCATATCAAGCTCACCGGCAGCGGTCATCAGGGCGAGACGCAGCGTCCCTACTATGTTTCGGTGGACGGCATCTCGGAAGAAGTCATCGTCGAGACCCTGAACGAGATTGAAGTCTCCAGCGGCAATAGCCACGGCCACGGCAAGAAGAAATCTGCGGCAGCCGCGGCGTCCTCGGCGGGCCGTCCGCGTCCGCACCACCAGGGCTGCGTGACGACCGCCATGCCCGGCACCATCGTCGAAGTCAAAGCCAAGATAGGCGACAAGGTCGAGGCGGGCGACGGTGTGCTGGTCATCGAGGCCATGAAGATGGAGAACGAGATCCAGTCTCCGCAGAGCGGCGTGGTCATCAGCATCCACGTCAAGAAGGGCGACAGCGTGGCACCGGACGAGACACTGGTCGAGATTCAGCCGACCTGATCGAGCTGCAGTGTGGACAAGGAAGGGGGCGTCAGCCCCCTTCCTTCATTTGGGCAGCTGCGTCGTCTTTGGCGCGCTTCGCAGCAAGAATTGCCAAAATGCAACATACGGAAAATCATGGGAAATTTCCCTCCGGCAGGGGCGTTTTGTTGTTATTTCCCATGTTGTATCCCGCCTATTACTTGTTATCATGCCGGATGTCGAACTGCAGTATCCACGGAGCCGGAGTCAATGAGTCACGAGATCAGTCAACTTGATATTGCAGGCATTCAACTGCGCGATTCCAAAACGCAGCCCAAGGTCAGCCTTTCCAGGGAGATTGGCGAGGCGCAGATCGTCCATAATATTTTCGGCAAGGCCAGGGTCCGCATCATTCGCAAGCACGACGCGTTCTGGCGTTCAATGTGGCTGGCGTTTGCATTCGTGGCGGCGGCGACTTCAATCTATCTTTTGCAGAACTGGTACACGGCAGGGCAAGCAGAATTTATGCGGATTGCAGTTCCTGTGCCTGGGCATACAGAGGAGCATGAGAGCGTTCCCGCGAACATTTCGGAAAATATCGTTGCGCCGTCAGCGGCAAAGATTGAACCTGCCAAACCGTCACCCGCGGAGATCGCCAAGCCCGTGGTGGCCCAGAAAATTGCCCCGCCGCCTCAGGCAGTGATGAATCCTCCCGCGAAAGAGGCCTCTAAACCTGCTGTCGTTGCAGTCAAACCAGTGATGGCGCCGCCCAGACCGGTTGCACCGGTACCCGCCACGGTGCCACCTGTGACAGATGGCAAGCTCCAAATACCCGCGGTTGTTGCGGGCGGCACTGCCGCGAAACCGCAAGTGATTCCCCCGTCCGCTTCCAGGCAGATTTCACCAAAGCAGCCTGCGGCTTCAGCAGTTGCAGCAGCCGTCCCCGCGAAGGTTGCAGTTCCGGCCAGCAGTCCTGTGGCTGCCCCGGCGCAAGCACAGACGCTCAAGGAAGATTCTCCAACTGTGCCCGTGGTCGGCAAACCGTTGTCATCGCCGGTCGAGCCGGGCAACTAATGATTCCCCGCTCCCTTGCCTGAAATAAAGGCCAATTGAAAACAGGCCAACCGGCGCCTTGTTGCGCTGAAAGCCCGCTTACACGAGAATATCAATCATGGATAAGACACTGAAACTTCGCGCCTACCAGGACGCGGAAAACAAGAAAACTTCGGAAAGCAAGCAGGGGAAAGAGAGCAACCTGGTCGCCGAGCTTGAGAAAAAAACCGCCTTGCTTGATGAGGAAAAAAGCAAGTCGCTCGACTTGCTGAAAACCATCGTCCAATTGCGCGAGAGCCTGAAGCAGGAACAGGAACGGGCGGCTGTGCTGGAGACCCGGCTGACCAAACTGGATACCGTGGAAGGCAATCAACTCGCCAGGAAGAACGCCCAGCTTGAGGAAGAAAAAAAGCTCTCGCTCGAATACATGAGAACCATCGAGCAGCTCAGGGCAACCCTCAGTCAGGAACGGGAAAAATCGGTCGAGGTGCAAAGGAAGAAGATCGAGCTGGAAGCCAAAGTGAACAAGCTGGACGAGGTGGAAGAGAATCAGCTTGCCAAAAAGAATGCGCTTCTTGAAGAGGAAATGAAGAAATCGACCGAGTACGCGCAGCTGGTTGATCAGCTCAGGGAGAGCATCAAGCAGGATCAGACCAAAATGGCGGGTCTGCTCAAACACGCG
Organism: Sideroxydans sp.; assembly: GCA_043744345.1. Classification (GTDB taxonomy): domain Bacteria; phylum Pseudomonadota; class Gammaproteobacteria; order Burkholderiales; family Gallionellaceae; genus Sideroxyarcus. The sequence goes on from JAYTUW010000066.1 coordinate 5,317, forward strand.
GACGAACTGGAAGACAAGGTCAAAGACCTGTCCGTCGTGCTCAGCAAGATCGCCAGCTTGGCCACCGGGGGCAATCTCGACGGCAAGAGCGGAACGTTCCCGTTATCGTAACAACCTCAATCGTTGATGTGTCCCAGCAGCGTTGCGCGTGATTGCACTGATTTTTCCGCGATCAACTGCGTGGCCGCGGCGACCTGGCCCCAGGTGTTCCAAAGCAGCACTCCCCGCACGCGACTGTCGCGCAAATAGTAAATAACGCCTTTGCGAAACGGCTCTTTCCAGTCTTCCACGATATCCAGCCCGGAATCCAGCTCGCCCACCGCTTCATAACCCAGATCGAATAAATCCGAATAGAAATAGGGCTGGTGGCTGTAGATGTCGGATTGTCCGGCCATGTTGCGGCCCGCCAGATCCCCCATTACGTTGGCGTTGTCCTCATGCTCGACCCGCATGCGCCGGTCCAGCGCTGCGCTGTAAAAGTTCGCCACATCCCCCGCGGCAAAGATGTCCGGATTCGTGGTGCGCAACAGCTCATCCACCACGATGCCGTTGTCCACCTTGAGCCCCGCTTGTCCGGCCAGCGTGGTGTCGGGTTCAATGCCCAACCCGGCGATCACGCCGTCGGCTGTGATCTCCATTCCTTTGCCCGTGATCACGACCACTTTGCCGCCGGTTTTGCGCACGGATTTGACCGTTTCGGACGCGAGCAGCGTCACGCCTTTTTCCCGATAGTAAGAATTCAGGAATGCCAGAAGCGATGGCGGATAGACGCGTGAACCGATGCCGTTTGAGGGAAAGATCATCGTGACGTGTTTGCCGTTCATGGCAAGCGCGGCTGCCACTTCGGAACCGATAAAGCCGCCGCCGACGACTACAAAATCCGATCCGTGTTCGCACAGGGCGCGCAATTTGCGGTAATCGGCAGCCGTCCTGAAATAGATCACACTCTCGTCCGCATCCGGCAAACGCCTTGCTGTGCCGCCCGTGGCGAGCAGCAGTTTTTCGTAGCGGTACTCGATTCCGGCGTCATCCGTCACTGTCTTCTCGGCGGCATCCAGACGCATCGCTCTCCGGCCAAGCAGCAGGTCGAAATTGAGTCCACTTGGACTGCGCCAAATTGTCTCGAGCGCTTTGCCTTTCCACAACGATTTGGACAGGGGAGGTCGATCATAGGGAGGATCGCGCTCTTCGCTGATCAGGGCGATGCTGCCACTGGAGTCGATCTTGCGGATGCCGCGGATGGCCGAGTCAGCAGTCATACCGCCACCGATGACGAGGTATTTGTGATGTTTCATGGCCGCTCCTTTCGATTGTCAGGTCCATACCGGCAGCCTGCTGCTTCAAGGTAACGCAAAGTGAATCACCAACGTGATCGGTTATGTTACGCCGTATATAGACAGTGCGTACACATGCCCTAATGCCCCTTCTGGCAGTGATATTGACAGCGAGAAATCCGGGAAAGGACTCGGATGGGAGAACTCCCGATTTGTGTTACTTGTTGCCGACCCAGAAATCAAAGCCGGCACTCAGGAATTCCTCGTAAGGAATGTAATGCGAGCCGTCGCAAGAGAATGTGAGCCCGACCGTGCCGTTAAAGATATTCAGCGTGCCGGAGCGCAGGTAGAACATCTCGTCCATGAATCGTAACTTGGCGAACAGATCCAGCACGGCGCGCAGTCGATCGAGCGGCACCAGCGCATCGGGCGGATAGGGCGTGATCGGATAGGCGAGACAGATGTCCGGATCGATCAGGGCGTCGATATCCAGCATGCGGTAACGGTACGGGTCGCCCATTTCCCAGATCACCGCGCGGTTGCTGGAGAAGTGCAACTTCACGTGGTACACGCCGTGGTAGACCATCAATTCTTCGACCACCCCCATCACCGTATCGAGGTGCCGGTCCATGATGCTTTCCGCCCTGCTCTGATGGAAGACAGTGTCGCGGATTGACGGGTCGCCCTTGAGTTGTCGCCACGCCACCGGCTCATCATATAGCTTGTGCGTCAGCGGCAGGTCGCGCAGATCGAAATCGGTGCCGAGAAACCCCAGCACTTTTCCCGATGAATTGCGCACGGTCTGCACCGCGGTCAGGGAAGGGCGCCGCCACAGCAGGCTGATGTACGCCTCGGAAAGCCAGGTGCCATTTATTGGCAAAACATCGCTCATGTAGGGGCGGCGCGAACGGTCACGTCCAAGAGATGACTGCAACAGACCCTCGGCAGTGACATTGCTGCTGACCTGGATCGCATCGGTGTCCACCGCATACAAGGCTCTGCCGTAAGGCAGGGTCTTCAATCCACCGGCCAGCAACTCGTCCAGCTTGCCGCGATCGGACCAGACCGCGGGGCAGTGCGCGGCCAACTGCTGCAGCGGTTGCTGCATGAGATCCAGCAACTCCTTGCGCTGCAGGGCGATGCTTTCCTGCAGTGTCTCTTTGCTATCGCGCATCAGAGCAGCTCAACGACCCATTTGGTTACTGTTCCAGTCGCATGCGCGCATTGCTGGCCGCGCGCCTGATCGAACGCTTTGTATTCGTCCGCATTCCACATGTTGTATGTGTGCCCGGTAAATTCGAGTTGCAACTGGCGGCAGGTGACCCCGCCGAATTCCCGGCGGAAACGCTCGGTGAGTTCTTTTGCTTTCTGGAAATTGCCGATATTGCGTCCGCTATCCAGCTTGTCGCGGTCGCGGCCATACTTTGCGCTCAATGCCATCAAACCGCCGGTGAGGGCACCGCACACGCCCTCGCCGAGCAGTCCGCCGCCGCCGGAAAGCCCGTGGCTTGCCTTGATCGTCTGGTCGTCGATGATTCCCACTGTTTCCTGCACGGTTGCCAGAACACACTGCGGACAGCAACCGTAGTCAAGTTCGTAGCGGAGAGCCTTGGTATAAGCCTGTTCGCCGATTGAGTCTTTCTGTTCCATCTCCATGACGCGCTCCTTAATATTAGAAGGTACTAATATTATGATACGTCCGCCCCCTGGAATCTGCAATGGACAGTTGAAGGCTGCGAGTGCGGCTGTAGCGGGGGGAGGGGTGGGAGACAGGTCAACCGGGGTTATCCCGGCATGTTTTCGTGGAAAATCTGCACGTTGTTGCGTCCATTCTGTTTCGCCTGGTACATCGCGATGTCCGCATTCTTCATCAGGTTGATCTCGTCAGTTCCGTGTTCCGGATAAACGGCGATGCCTATGCTGCAGCCGATGTGGATCGTGTGACTGTTGGACAAGAACGGCAACGCCAGGGCGGCGCGGATTTTTTCGGCGACGGTGCTGGCATCCTGCCGGTTTTCGATTGAGGGCAGCAATATCACGAACTCGTCGCCGCCGATGCGCGCGATCGTGTCCGATTCGCGGACCGAAGCCAGCAGGCGCTGCGCGATCTCCTTCAGCACCAGATCGCCCACATCGTGCCCGAGCGTATCGTTGACCGGTTTGAATCTGTCGAGGTCCATGTAGATTAGCGCCCCTTGCGTTGTGCTACGCCTCGCCTGCGCAAGCATCTGATGCAGCCGGTCGGTCAGCAGCGAGCGGTTGGGCAGACCGGTGAGCATGTCGTGATGGGCGAGATGCTGGTATTTCTGCTTCATCTCCTTGATCAGCAATTGCTGCTCGCGTTCTTCCCTGAGCGTGATCTCTACCACACCCAGCAAGTGGTTCACATCGTGTACCAGCTGCGCGATCTCGTCGTCCTGCTTGCTGGACATCGAACTGACCCGGGCACCGGTTCCGGGCGTGATTTGATGCAATTGCTTTGACAGAAAATGGATGGGGATGGTGATCAGGCGCGCGATGGACTGCCAGATGAGCAGGCCCGGAAGAATGATCAGGGCGAGCAGGCTGAGCGCCAGAAGTCCGGCCTCGCGGTAGGCGTGCGTCCGGATGAGAGCACTGTCCATGCGCGTTTCGAGGTGGCCGATGATCTCCTTGTCATCGAAGGGCGAGATCAGGTTGTGCGTGATGACCTCGGGGCATTGATCGACCGAGGGATACTTTTTCGAGGAGAGGTCCAGCCCCTCCTTGTTGTAAAGCCTCGCCTGGCACACATTGTCGCTGCGCATCAGGCCTTTGATGACGTCATTGGCAATCTCTTTGTTGCTGCTGTAGCTGGCGATGGCGGCCGAATATTCCACCGTATCCATAAGCTGGTTGATCTGCTGTTTGCCTTCCTGAAGCTTGTTCTGGACTGCAATGAAGAACATCAACAGCACTGTGCATCCGCCGATCACGGCGGTGCTGAGGAAGACGATCAGGAACAATCGTATCTTCAGGCTGCTGAATTTCGGCCTGATCATTTGATCGTCATCACCGGTTTCACATTACTGTCGGGGGGAATGTTTTCCACATAGCCCAACGCGTCCTGGTTCTTGTCCACCACCTTCAGGATCGCCGCTTTGTCGGCCAGTCTGCGCGGCGGGTTGGCCTGTCCGGTGAACGACAGACGCGCCCAGTAGGCGTTGATCTGGGCCATGTTCTTGCCGGTGATGGACTGGTAGAAGCGGGCGCGGGCGGCGGAGTCACCCTGATAGTCCAGGGGAAGCGGAATGTTGCCGTTGGGCAGGCTGGTGATGCGGCCCATGTAAATGTCCGCGATCTGCTTGCGTGTGAGTTCACCCATTTCGTTGTTGGTATGGGCGATGATGACGATCTCGGGTTCTGCGCAGACTGATGAAGCTGCAAGGCAGGACAATATGAAGAGCAGGCGGCGCATCATCAGAATATCCTGTCGTACGCCAGCGTGAGCAATCTTGCGTCGCCGTATCTGGGCGACCAGTTGATCCCGCCGCGATCTCGCTGCACATCCAGTTGAACTTTCACGTCGCTTTGCGGAGTCAGAAAATAACGGACTGTCAGCGAGCGGTCGATGTGGCTTTCCTGTCCCTGTGAGTCGGCCCCCAGCGAGGTGACGGCCTGACTGTGGTACTCCGACACATTGAACGTGGCTTCCCATTCCCCGAAGTGGCGCGTGGCTCCGAGACGATTTGCATGGTCCTTGAACTTGGCACCGGGCCGGTCGATGAACAGGAACTCGCTCATCAACTCCCAGTCTTCAAAATCCGCGTTGAACGCGGCAGTGTAGATCTTCTGGCGCGTGGATATTCCGGACAGAAACGGATCGCTGGTCGGTATCAATTGTCCCGTGGCGCTATCCCATCCGCCGTTGCTATTGTGGCGATGCGTGTCGGATTGAATGTAGGCAAGACGCGTCTCGAACCAGTCCCGGGTGAAGGTCATGTTTCCGCCCAGAATATTCTCCCAGTCGACATTCGTTTGCGAGGACTGGCCGTTGTATATCTTCCAGTAGCCGCTATCCCTGACGTGTTCGCTGCCCGCAAGGACGTTGATGCTGAAATCCCACTCGCGCCACTGGCCGCGCTGTTGCACATTGATGCCGTTGTAGTTCACCGCTTCCCAGCCGTAGACCTGCGGCGGCAGATGCGTCCAGGGCAGCGAGAATCCGACATCCTGGCTATCCGAGTAGTAGAACAAAGGCAGGCGCTTGCGTCCCGCCTGGATGGAAGTGTTCTCGGTCAGGCGATACGTGCCGTACAGCCATTCCAGATCGGCACTGCCGTTCTGGCTGCCGCGCGACACCACTTGCGCGGTGGCGGAGAAACGCGGATCGGGCAGGGTTGCCGTACCCTGCAGACCCAGTTTGGAGTCCGGCCCGAACTGTAGCCCGCCGCGTTCTGTGTAAATGGCGTTCTGCGCATAGTCGGCGATGAAACACGGGCAGTGCTTGTCCAACACCTGTCCGTGCGTTCCGCCCAGCATGTATCCCGCGCCAACAGTCAAAAAACCCGAACCGGAAAACGCCCAGCCCCCGGCTTCTTCCGCTTGTGCTGCCGAAGCTATCGAAACTGCGGCGGCCAAAAACGCCAACCGGATCAAACTGCGTGTGAACATTGCATTTCCAATATCTAATCGCGGGGCCCCGTCCTTGACGTGAACTCCCTGCTTGTTCCAACTTGCACGATGGACCCGCAAAACATACCCATCCGGGGCTATAGATTGCCGCACTATTGCCGTCGAAGAGATGGACATACGGGGATAAGTGCAGATTTTCGCTCAGCCGAGGTGATCTGCCAACAAGCACGGAGCGAAAAAAGGGTATTTCTCAGGCGTCGGCTTGCAGTTGCCGGGCAGAAATTCCGTCGCAAGCCAATAGATACGGGCTTCCCAGTCCGGAATGCCGTGTCAGGAGAGATCGCCTCCGGCCAGGAAGGATTCCACGGCTTCCCCCAGCGCTTCGGGAGCTTCCTCAGGCACGAAATGCCCGACCGTGTTCAGCCGCAATGTCAGCGAATTAGGCAAGCCCCGCTGCCATTGTTTCAGCTCGTTTTCGCGGAACGCGACATCCTTCATTCCCCATATAAATAGGGTGGGTTTGTCCTTCAACGCGCCTATCTTTCCCCAGAGCTGAGTTAGCCAGGGTGTGGAGGCGATGATCTGCCTGGGAAAAACGTAACAACCCTTGCGCGATTTGGCCGTGGGCAGGGCGTCTTTGTAGTGTTGGTGGGCATGCGCGGTGAGTTTGCTCTTGTCGCCGAACGCGACACGCATGAATGATGTGACGAAGAAGTTGAAGTAGCGGATCAGGAAGCGACCGATGGGGCCGCCCATCAAGGCGCTGAACGAAATATAGTGAAAATCCCTGTTCACCGGCCACGCCCAGGTGTTGGTCACGATCAGGCGCTTCACGTTCGCGGGATGCCTTACCGCGTACTGCATGCCGATCGGCCCGCCCCAGTCGCCCACCACCAGCGTGATGTCCTTCAGGTCGAGATGCTCGATCAGCGCTTCCAGGTTCTTCGCATGCGCCTCGGGCAGATAGTTCCAGTCCACCGGCTTGTCCGAAAGGCCGAAGCCCAGATAGTCGGGCGCGATGCAGCGGTAGTTGGGGCTGAGTTGCTTGATGAGTTTGCGATACAGGAACGACCAGGTCGGGTTGCCGTGCAGCATCAGCACCACTTCGCCGCGGCCCTCGTCCACATAGTGAAGCTTGCCTGCGGCAGCCTGGAAATAGTGCGATGCAAAAGGATATTCCTTGCGATCTATCCAGTCGGCGTTCCCCATACATCCCCCTTGTTGTCGTTATCGTATCGGGTCAGGCGCACGGCGGGCGCTGTCACGGGAACGAAAAATACAGGCATTCGGCAAATGCGGCAATGCCGATCCGGATTGGGGGGCGCCCAGTAGCGCGGGATTTTTTGCAGGAAAAGACTGGCAACCAACGGACAGGAGATGAAACCTTGCCCCTGCCAATCGGAGCTTCAGTCCCGGGCTGTGCGCCCGGGATTTTGCAATGCTGAGACAGCGCGCCAGGTCAGCCCTGGTGCTCGTACATTCTGTTCAGAAACGTATCGACATCCACTTTGACCAAGTCGGCCGGCAAAACGACATGCCGGTTGAGTTCAGTCTCAGGGAGTTCGGCCGCCTGTGCGAGTTGTGGATTCCACTCTGCACACAACACCTCGTCGCCGTATTCTTCAACGATCTGTACTTCCTGCTCGATGATACTTCCCATTACGACGGTGTCCATTTCACATCTCCTTGACGGGCTCTAAACGCGCCCTTGATAACAACTTACCGGACTGCGTGGACGAAAGATATAAGCAATAGTACCTATGTCTACCTTACGCTCACCTTACGTGGCGACTGCATCCATATTGGGCGTTCCCATATAATGTAACGTCCTGTGAATACACCTGGATGACAGGGAAGCCAAATATTGCTGGCGAGTCTCGACAAGCCAAACCTGTTCATTAAAATAATGTGAAACGAGCAGAGTTGGGAAGACGGTTGAACTATCTACTGTCCTCCTGTTCGAATCCGGGAGCGAAAATTCCCGCTGGCCCAATCAGGAGCGCATACATGAAGAAATGGTTGCATGAGAATCGCGGTTTCATTCTCTTTCTGGTGCTGTTCGGTATCTTCCGCACGGCCATGGCCGATTGGAATCCCATCCCTAGCGGTTCCATGCGTCCCAATCTGTTGGAGGGTGATGTCGTCTTTGTCAACCGCCTGGCTTACGATCTCAAGCTGCCGCTGACCGATGTCGTGGTGAAGCACCTTGGCGACCCCGTGCGCGGCGATATCGTCACCTTCATCTCTCCCGCGGATGGCAAGCGCCTGATCAAACGCCTGGTCGCCTTGCCCGGCGACGTGGTTGAGATGCGCGATAAACGACTCTTCATCAACGGCGAGGCCGCGCAATACGAACTACAGCAGACTGCATTGGAGCCGATGAGCAACGGCCAGTCGCTGCCTGCAATGCAACTCGCCGAACATCTGGGCGGAAAACAACGCACAGTCCAGTGGCTGCCTGATCTGCACAATGCTGCCAGTTTTGGACCGGTCGCCATCCCCGAGGGCCAATATCTGATGCTGGGTGACAATCGCGACAACAGTGCCGACTCTCGCTACATCGGCTTCGTCCCGCGCAGCGTGTTGATCGGGCGCGCCGAGCGCATCCTCGTTTCCGCCGCCATCATGGACAACTGGGCGTTGCGGACTGACAGGTTCGGCAAATCGCTCTACTGATCGAAGCCCAAGGTTGAAGTAGTAGACATGGCCCGCGCAAGCGGGCTATGTTGTTTGCCGGATCCAATTCAGCAGGGGAGCGCAACAATGAAATACCGGCATTACAAGGGAGGCATCTACGAGGTCGCGTGCGAGGCGCGTCTGGAGTCCGACCCGAACGTCATCCTGATGATCTACAAGTCAGACGAAGGCCTGATCTGGGCGCGGCCGAAGGAAGTGTTCTTTGAAACCGTGCAACACCAAGGACAGGCCGTACCGCGGTTTGCGCCGCTGGGATAGAGCCCGGAGAAAACGCGATACGACCAAGCTGGAAACCACAGGGAAGCGCCGATCAAGCCCGATTTGTCATTGATGAAACAACTAGCCATTCGACTAAGCGAACAAACATCGTTCGCCAAGTCGCTGGTTATCCGGCGAAGGCCGGAATCCAGATAGTTGAACAGCGCTCGCGAAGCGAGGCAACACCAATTGCATGTTGAAAAAATGCACTGGATTCCGGCCTTCGCCGGAATGACGATGTGCTTATCTTGCGTGTCGTTGAATTCGTTCGGCACTTTGTAATCATTTATGGAAACATCAATAGCCAACCATCTCCGCCAGCTTGCACACCGTGTTCCAGTTGCGTGCGCTGGCCGGTACGCCCAGCAATTTCTCCGCGCGTGCCGCCAGTCTGGAATCACCCACGCCATCCGGCGCGTGCAAATAGAACACCTTGCCCGCCAGCTTGAAGCGTTCGTTATCCGCCTTGATGGCTTCCAGCGCTTTCAGGTCCGGCTGTTGCGGCACCTCGTCCAGAAAGAGCAGATGCAGTGACTTCGGTTCCGCCTCGGCCTCCGGGTAAGGATTGCCCGCCATCGCCTTCTTCAGCTCGGCCGCTTCCAGCAGCAGGATATGCGGCGCAAAGCCGTGCTGGGCCTTGATGGCGGCACTGATCTTTGCCGCCAGCGTCGCCTTGGTCCTGGCATCGCAGCTGAACACCACGTTGCCGCTCTGGATGTAAGTCTGCACATCGCGCAATCCCATGCCCGCCAACAGTGCGGACAATTCCTTCATCGGCAACTTGTTGTTGCCGCCGACATTGATGCCGCGAAGCAGGGCAATGAGCGTGGTCACGGGGGCTGAAAAAGCGGATTGGGAAGGGCGCAGCTTATCAAAAATTAAGTCAGCCCGGCCCCCGCATTCGGATCACGGACATTTCGGCAAGGCCTTGGCGTGTACGATGCCGATGCTGTCGATGTCCTCATCCATGTCCGAAAGTCTGGTGATACGGTGTGGCGTGATGCGTGCCGACCGTTTCAACTTCAGGAAGCGCGGCACCCAACTCGCATCCACGTTGCGTTCTTCGTGCAGCGATGCTTCACACGCGATATCGCATGCGTCCATATCAATCAAGATGGCAGTCATCTCACACCTCCTTGCTGAGCAGAAGACAGTTTCATCCTCGCATACAAGCTAACCGAACCATTCGCCGAACAACAGGGGTAATAGCCCGTATTTGTGTCCGGCGCATCACCTTATCCGCAAGAAAAGAACGGGCGCCACACTTCTTCTATAACGCATCGAGCCGGTTGACGGATGACAAGTGCGTTCGGCGCGTGAGACGGTGAATCAATCAAGTCCCCGATCTTGATTGGCGAATCCACTATTGGCTGCACGCGGCCGGTGCTAATCTGCAGTCGTTGAATGCCTCTGGAGAAAAAGATGGATGAAGCCGCAATGGAGACGCAGAACCCCGTTCAGGCGCGCCTGCTCAAGGCCGCGCTGGAATGCTTCCTGGCTGATGAGTACCACAAGGTCACCACGCGCATGATCGCCGACAAGGCGGGCGCGAACATCTCCATGATCCGCTACTACTTCGGCAACAAGGAAGGCCTGTACGAAGAGATGATCCGCAGCACCATGAAGCCCATCCTGGACATGCTCGACAGCCGCGTGATGTCCGATGTCGGCGGGTTTGCCGAATACCTGCGCTTCTACTACGACACCATGCGCAAGCATCCCGAATTCCCCAAGCTCATGCTCAAGGTGCTTGCGCTCAACCAGGGGCCGGGTCGCCGATTCATCCTGCAATTGCTGGAACGCGGTCGCAGCGGCGGTACGCGCAAACTGGAAGAGCTCAAGGCTGCAGGGAAGGTCGATCGTGCGATCAACCCCGATGTGGCGCGCATGACCTTCGTCAGCCTCTCCATGATGCCCATGCTGCTCAAGGATATCTTCGAGGAGCAGATGGGCGGGCAGATGGACGAGGCTTTCCTCAACGAGCTTGCTACCTTCAACGGCAAGCTGCTGGTGGCAGGCATGGCCGCAGGACACAACGGATAAGTGAGCCGTCCACCCATCACTCCCCTCGCCCGCAAGCGGGAGTGGGGCCGGGGGTGAGGGATTGCACAACGAAGCGCCCGCCTTAACACCCCTCACCCCAACCCCTCTCCCGCCCGCGGGCGAGGGACTTTTCAGGCCAGGGTGAACGGATTTGATAGAAAGGATTATTCATGACCCTGCAAAAGAACCCCGGCCCCGTACGCCGTTTCGCCAAGCTCACCAAATTCGCCGCCTGGCTGCAGAACATCCCCAACAAAGTCACCCCCGCGCCGTTCCGCCTCGTGCAGATCAGCGCCTCCTACTGGCAATCTCGAGTGCTCTACGTCGCGGCAAAACTGGACATCGCCACCGTGCTGGCCGACGGACAACTCTCGGCGGAGGAACTCGCCATCCGCGTCCAAGCCCAGCCCGATGCCGTCTGGCGCCTGCTGCGCATGCTGGTATCGATGGGCATCTTCGAAGAAGTATCGCCGCACACGTTCCGCAACAACAAGCTCTCCAACTGCCTGCGCGAAGGCTACCCGCAGAGCGTGCGCGCCATGATCCTTATGCACAACTCGCCCGAATTGAGCCAGCCCTGGTTCGAGAAGCTGGAGCAGGGCGTGCGCGAAGGCAGCGTGGCGTTCGAGCTCACCCACGGGCAGGAGCTGTACGCCTATCTGGACACCCACGCGCAATTCGACGCGCTGTTCGCCCGCGCGATGGACAGCGTCGAGGCGCTGGTCGGCGACAGCTTCGCCACCGACTTCGACTGGTCGCGCTTCGATCGCGTCATCGACGTCGGCGGCTCCAAGGGCAGCAAATCCCTCGCCATCCTCAAACGCCATCCGCACCTCAAGGCGCTGGTGGTGGACAGGGCGCAGGTCATTGCGGGCGCGATGGAGCACTGGCAAAGCCGCGAGGATGTGGCAGTGCTGCAGCGCTTGAGCTTTGCTGAAGGCGATGTGCTCGCCGCCGTGCCACAGGCGCAGAGCAGCAGGGATATCTACCTGCTGAGTGCCGTGCTGCACGGCTTCAGTGACTATAAGTGCATCGCCGCACTGGGCACCCTCGTCAGGGCCGGCAAGGATTCGGGAGCCACCATCGCCGTGCTGGAGATGGTCATGCCGGATTCGAATCCCGACCTGCCTATCGCCTCGTTCGACATGCAGATGTTCGCCACCACGCGCGGCCGGGAAAGGACGCTGGGCGAATGGCGGCGGTTGTTCGATGAGTGCGGGCTGCAGTTGCAGGAAGTGGTGGGGCTGCAATCGTTCGGGAAGATATTGGTGCTGCGGGTGGGGTGAGTCGGGTTTTCTCACCCTACGGAATGAGGCGCGTCGGCGTCAGGCGCTTGAGATGACGGCCCACCACCTCCCGAAATCCTGGGCTGTGCAGACACCAGCCGCCGATCAGCCCCACCACCGCTCCCAAAACGGTATCGAAAAAGCGCGCCTGAATCATCGCATTGGCTGTGCCGTGTCCTATGCTGGCCGCTTCGGCGAGAAACACCGTCAAAGGCGTGACGAAGATCACGGCCAGTCCGTAGTGCCTGACTACCAGAGTCTCGATCACGAAAGAAAGTGCGGTCATTACCAGGGCGATGCCCAGCTGGTTCAGCGGCAGCGCCAGCAACCCCCAGGAGAGCAGCAGCCCGACACCGGTCCCAATGATGCGCTGTATCTGCTTGATCCAGACAGCGCGCAACGACATGCCTTGGATCACGGCCAGACAACTCACCGGCGCCCAGTATGCCCGCTCAAGTTGCAGCAATCCGGCCAGCACCAGCGTGATCCCCACGAACACGCCGATCACCACCGAGTCGAACACCACGAATTCGAACGTTGCCGCCGGCAATGGCGCAGCCGGTTGTGGTGGTTGCAAGCGCAAAATGTAAAGGCTGTAAAAGAATGCGATCAGGAAGGCCAGCAGACTCCCCATGACGAAAAGCCCCACCAACAGCGGCACCTGCATCACCTCCACCGGCGAAAACGCACCTATCGATGCCGCCATCACGAAGAACAGGCTGCCGGGCGGCCCGATTCTGTAGAACCGACAAGCCATGGTCACCACAATGGCGATGAACGTCAGCGCCAGCACCATCAACGCCGGAAAGAAATGACTCATCACCCCAAGCGTATAGCAGGCCACCATGCTGAAGGCGCACGCCATCAACAAGGCCAAGCGGTGATGCAGCGGCGTTTCGGGCAGGTACAGAAACACCAGTCCGCCCAGCGAGGAAACCAGGCCGTAGTCGAGGTGGCCGAAAAACACGCCGATCAGCAGTGGCAGGCCCGAGGAAAGTGCCGCGGCGAACGGCATCTGCCAGCGCCGGTTGCTGGCGTGGACGGTCGTCAGATGCAGAAACTCTGTATGCAGCAGTTTTTGAAAATCAGCCCAGCTTTGCCAGCGCATTGATGTTTTGCCTTTGGGATATGAGTACTGCGCGACCTGGCGCGCAGCAGAACGAAGAAGCTGATTTTACCTGCGGAAAATCCATCCTGGTGATAGCAGCCCGTATAAAATCGCGCGTCACGAGCCATATGCAAAAGCACAGACACCCAGGAACCCCGTATGACAGATACCAACATCCAAAACGTCCCGGATACCGCCTTCATGGCGGCAGCCTATCGCGCCATCGAAAGCGAGCGCCCGCATGCCCTGTTCCGCGATCCGCTCGCGGACAAGCTGGCGGGCGAACGGGGCAGGGACATCATCGCCAGCCTGCCGCCCCAGGCCATGATGGGCGGATGGACCGTCATCATCCGCACCTGCATCATCGACGAACTCATACAGCAGGCCATCGCCCAAGGCGTGGACACCATCCTGAATCTGGGTGCCGGACTGGACACGCGCCCCTACCGCATGGCGCTGCCGGAAACGCTACGCTGGATCGAAGTCGATCACCCAAGCATCATCGAATGGAAGCAGGAACAACTCGCCGGTGAACTGCCGCGCTGCCAGCTTGAAAGGATCGCACTCGATCTCGCCGATGCGCAGGCGCGGCGGCAACTGCTGGATGATGTGGCAAACCGCTCCGGCAAAGTGCTGGTACTGACAGAAGCCGTCACTCCCTACCTTCCCGAAGAGGCGGTGGCCGCACTCGGCGCAGACCTGCGCGCCAGAGCCGCGATGAAATACTGGATCGTCGACTACTTCTCTCCCGCATCATACGAATACCGCAGACGCAGCGGCATGAGCAGGGCGATGAAGAACGCACCCTTCCTCTTCGAGCCCAAGGATTATTTCGGCTTCTTCGCCGCAGCCGGGTGGCAGCCGAAGGAGATCAAATATTTCGCGGAAGAAGCAGAGCACCTGCGCCGTCCCGCACCATTCCCGTGGCATGTCCGGCTCATCACCTCGGTGCTGGGTATCCTGTTGCCGCCCGAGAAACGGCGGGCCATGAAGCGGTATGCGGGGTTTGTGCTGTTTGAGCGTGAGGGAGGGTAAGGGGGCAGCTGTGGTGCGAGGAAATGCGAAGCTGACCCCGTTAGCATTGAAACTGTGTGTGCTGCTACGTATTAAGGATATCCCGCACTTCCTGAAATGCTTTCTTGTACTGAATTATCTTCCCTCGTATTGCACGGCTAACACTCTCGTTAAACAAAAACTCAACTCCATTGTGTTCAAATTTTCGGGTGCCATCCTTTTGAATAATAGGTATGCCATGTGCAAGAGCGTTTCTGGGTTTTAGGATATCTTGCCGGTAGTCACCAACTAAGTTATTCCCCTTGAGTATTTCGTGATGCTTCTTTACACGACTGTAATTGCTCCAACGTTTATCACTATCGCAAAAGTCATGTAATTTTTCTATGGTCGGATTGGATATGAAATCGGCTAAAGCTTCCTGCTTTTTTGTATAACCATTGCTAACATCCTCGTGAAATTTTTCATATATGTATTGTTGCTTTTCAGCAGGTATGCCTTTCATTGCTAGACTGAAAATTTCCTCTAATAGCCTATCAAGATCACCAACCTCTGCCATTACGATGCCTCGCATGTTCTCAAGGTCTAGAACTTTTCGTAAGGTGTATTCACCAACCCCGAGAATCTTTGGCACTATATTGTCCTTGTTCGCGACATATACGCCTTCAAGCTTTTTGTCCTTAATAGCTTCCCAAAGCTCCTCTGCTGCCTGCGCAGAATAAAAAATTATTTCGGAGAATACGTCGCTATCCCGCACCTTTTTGATAAATTCCTTCCCTTCGCCATGCTCTTCAAGATTGAAGTCGACCACAACGAGGTCAATATCGGCAAACGGTGCGTGCGTCATAAATTCTTCGCCAGTACTAACCAGCAATACATTTGGAATAAATCCCCAATCAGATATGGATTGCTTTAGATAATCGATTTCATTTGAGAGGGAGTCAAAAAGTTCCAGACTATTGTCGAACCACAAAACGGTGTATTCAAGTTTCATCTATCTACCTCGAAGAGTATTTCCATCCCGCGCGGGGATAGGGGATTACCAGAAAGTGTTCCACCAATTTCTTCTGCGATCCGTCTTGCATGATACAAACCTAGCCCGGAGCCGGGTGTGGTTGTGACTCCCAACTCAAACATGGTCTCTGCATTTGGCAGTGCTGACGCTAGGCCACGGCCATCATCCTTGAAGGAAATATTTAGTTTATTTTTCCCCTTAAGCGTTATCCCAACCTCAAGTCGCTTGGAAAGAGCCTTTGTGCTGTTGCTGATAATGTTATCAATCAGGATTGATAGCTCAATACGACTGGCCTTTAGCTCGAAGGGTTCTCGCACGGAATTTTTTACAATAATATTCAAGCTAGAGCCGCTGAAATCTTTTGCAATATTGCTGATGTACTGGTCGAAGAATGCTGGTATGTCAGTCAATTCCTTTTTCATGCCTGCACGAAAGTTTGCTTTTGTTGCAAACCTAGCGACCGCAGCGATTCGTTGGTTTGTTAGCGCTGCTTTTTGTAGTGCTTCTAATGCCTTCGTTGAGCCACCTTCTTGTTTTCGAATTTCCTTAATTGCTATTGAGATGTAATTGCCTGTGATCGTTGAGTCATGATTGATTTGATGATGAAAAGCCAGCAGATCCTTAACTTCGTGTGGGGCAACAGATTGGAGAAATAGTGTTTGTGCGCGAAATGTTTCTTTTTCATCAGCGAGCTTGGTGATTCTTTGTTGTTGCGTGGACACAGTGATTCGAAGGCTCGCAGCTTCGCTTTTTGCGCTAGTTGCTTGCGCCTCCTTCTCAGCAATCAGGTCTCGAATCTTAGCAAGTCCAGCCTTCAGATCATGGTCTACCTTGGAAGCATCAATTCCCTCAATTTCAGCCATGAGCTGCCTTACTTCGGACGAACGATCTTCGACCATGTCTTCAAGTAAGCGTGGGTTAAACCAGAAGCTCACAACTTTGTCTGCTGTTGCGCCAATTAAGCCCAAGATGGAGAGCACGATGCGCCGCTTCTTCCGATCCCAAGACTCAGCATAGGTTTCTGCTGTGCTTTCCCAGTCGAGCCCATCGATAGAGGCTAACTCTTGGCGTATCGCGGGTGGGACACTATCCCAGTCCAATCCATCTACCACAAAGCGCTCTAGCTTCCTTAATACATCCATGAAGTAACTTTCACGGAGCAACTTAAATTCGTCGGTATTTTTCAGTCCTTCACGGCTTGATACTGGAGCGTAGCGTTCTTCTGAGTCTTGTAACTCAATTCTTCCAACTAAATCACGACTACCTAGGAAGCGGGCTTGGCCTTGTGACTTTCGTACATCCAAACCAAGCCAATCATTCCCTCTGTCGCCGTATGGGGCAACACGGAAACCATTGAGAAACAGAAAAATAGAACCGAAATCAACAACTCGCACCCCTGCTTGCCGAGTAAAGTAGGCCTTCTTATAGGAATTTAGGTAGTAGATGATGACGCCAACATCGCCCAGATTGCTATATGTTTTTTGTTTCTCGACAAGGCGAAATACAGCTTCCCCTTCGTGGTAAAGCTCAGTGGTAATGGTTAAATCTTGATTGGAAATTTTCGATTCAATATATGTGCTGTTGAATTTGAGTTTTTCAAAAACTTGATTTCGAATTTCTCCATTGACTGATGAGTAATAATCCAGCCCTTTGTCTTTGGCAGCTTGGCTTGGTGCCGACAGCTTTATTTTGAATGCATTCCTTTGGAATAGCTGGTTTGGATTAAGGAACTTTTCTAAGGCACGTTTGATGTCAAGTAAGCGATCCCTATCCCATGAACTGCGGAGGTTGCTAATAACTAGCACGGTGCCATGTTCAGGAAAAGCTTTTAGGCTACAAATCGTTTGAGCCTTAATTTCAGAGATCGCCGAAATGAATAAGGGGATATCCTGAATGAGTTTGTCTTTGTCACCCTCAACTTCAAAGTCCATCCAATTAATGGGGAGGTGAAGCAACTTTCCCGACGCGACGCGCGTCACCAAATCAAGCTGCCGTCCAAGTCGGTCACAGGAAAATCTTCCAACCCCTTTGTTGCCGGCGAAGTATGCCCCGCTGGGCTGAAGGACATGTTTCTTTTCCGAGTAGGCAATGTTTAGCCATTTGTCTCGGATGTCGACTAAGGACATGCCAACGCCTTTGTCGACGATTATGATTTTCGAGATTCCTGTGGCTTCACCTTGCCCAGACTCCCCTGCAAATCGGATTGATACAGAGGGCGAAAGCGCGTCATAGGCGTTCTTAACCAATTCAACAATGGCGATGTTGTCGTCATTAATGAGATCCTTTCCTACCAGATTCTTTAGCAGAGTATTGGTCTTAAAGCGAAGTTCATTTGACACTTGGCATCTCCTAGGATGTTATTTCATCCCGTATGAGTTGGTAAGCAAAGCCACTTGAGTATGTTTGTATTTGTTAGGGCTGAATTGCCTTGTTGGTTTCTGTGTTGCTATCTAGATTTTTGATAATTTTCCCAAGAGCTTCAGCCATGAGTGGTGGCACTGCATTACCTACCTGCGTATAGCGGGGGCATTCTTGTTTTCTGCGTGCGCCGCCGGTGGTGTACTTGCCCTTGAAATCGAACCAATCAGGGAAGGACTGGATGCGTGCATTTTCTCGAACCGTTAAAATTCTCGGTTCGCTGTAATGCAGAAGATCATCAGGGAGCGTCGTGATTGTTCTCGATAGCATGTCAGGATGGAGTGGTGTGAAACATTGCTTCTTCGTTCCTAATTTCTCAAGTTCATCTTTCGTCAGGCTTTTCCCTTTGGTGTGTGACTTAAGGATTTTATTGAATCTCTTTATTGTTTCATCGTTGTGTCGTGCAAGGCGCAGACTGTTTGGGGCCAGGTTGACAGGGCAACCATGCCGCATGAGGCGTTGATACGAACTCAGTTTTATTCCCTTGTATTTAATTTGCTTGAAGCCTTTGGTGTCGACGCTAGGGATGAGTTGGGTGTCTTTGATTTCGAGGTCGGAGATTGCATCTCGGACTGTTATATCTTTTTGTGAAGGGATCCCTTTATCTTTGCGATATTGGGGAAGAAATTCCTCTAACAGAGCAAACGGTGATGTTTGAATTGCTTGCTCCTTGCGCACGGCAATCATAATGAAGCGAGCGCGTGGCTGTGGGACGCCAAATTTAGAGGCATTCACTATTTGATGAAATACCTGATATCCGATCTTTTCGAGTTTCTCTTTTACGATTTCAGCATATACCTTTTCTTTTTCCGCACCATTTTGTTTAAACGCTGCCTTGAAGCCTCTTACATTCTCAAGCAGTAAATATGCTGGTTTTACTAACTCAACAATTTGTATGTATTCTTCAGTAAGGCGATTTCTTGGGTCATTAGGATTCCTGCGCCCAGCGAATGAAAAGCCCTGACATGGAGGCCCTCCAGCAATCAGGTCAACTTTGCCACGCAATTTTTTGAGTTGTGCCGAATATCCTGCTATTAATTCGGATGTTGTCATGTGCTTGCACGGAAGCCATTCCGGCCATTGGAAGCCGGACACAACATCTTTTTCGATGAGATTGTGCTTTAGCGTTTCAAATGCGTCGGGGGTTCTTTCAATGGCAAATAGACCTTGCCAGCCAGCATTTTTGAGTCCGAGGGATAAACCACCGCATCCCGCAAATAAATCGATGAAAACTTTTTGTGTCATAGATTGGCTATAGACGGGGGAGGGGGGCGAGGCGAATCTTATACTAACTTCTTTAATTGATATAGTTTTTCCAGCGCCGCCTTCGGACTCAAATCATCCGGCTGCACATCGCGCATCGCCGACACTAGCGGATGCTCTTCCGGTTCCGGCGCTTCGGGCGCGGCGGTGAACAGATCACCCTGCGGGTTCTGCGCGGCGCTCTGTTGTTCCAATCTTACTAGTTGTTTCTTCGCGTTGCGGATGACGCCGTTGGGCACGCCTGCCAGCGCGGCGACTTGCAGGCCGTAGCTCTGGCTGGCCGCGCCTTCGTTGACGCTGTGCAGGAAGACGATGGTGTGCTGGTGCTCGACGGCGGCGAGGTGGACGTTGGCGAGTTGTTTGAATTCTTCTTCCAGCCGTGTGAGTTCGAAGTAGTGGGTGGCGAACAGGGTGTAGCTGCGGTTGAGTTCCAGCAGGTGGCGCGCAATGGCCCAGGCGAGGGCGAGGCCGTCGAAGGTGCTGGTGCCGCGGCCGATCTCGTCCACCAGCACCAGACTCTTGTCGGTGGCGTTGTGCAGGATGTTGGCGGCCTCGGTCATCTCGACCATGAAGGTGGAGCGTCCTGATGCTAAGTCGTCCGATGCGCCGATGCGCGTGAAGATCTGGTCGATCGCGCCGAGCATGGCTTCCTGCGCGGGGACGAAGCAGCCGACATGCGCCAGCAGGGCGATGATGGCGACCTGCCGCATGTAGGTTGATTTACCGCCCATGTTGGGGCCGGTGATCAGCAGCATGCGGCGCGCGTCGTTGAGCGTGGCGTCGTTGGGCGTGAATTGTTCCACCTGCGCTTCCACCACTGGGTGGCGGCCTTGCTTGATGCTCAACTGCGCATCGTCGCTGAACTGCGGTGCGTTGAAGTTGAGCGTGGAAGCGCGCTCGGCGAAGGTGGCGAGCACGTCCAGTTCGGCGATGGCGGCGGCGATGCTTTGCAGTTGCGGGATGTGGGGCGCGAGCTGGTCGAGCAACTGGTCGTAGAGAAACTTCTCGCGCGCCAGGGCGCGGTCGTTGGCGGAGAGCGCCTTGTCTTCGAACGCCTTCAACTCCGGAGTGATGTAGCGCTCGACGTTCTTCAGCGTCTGGCGGCGGCGGTAGTCGTCCGGCACCTTGTTGGCATTGGCGAAGCTGACTTCGATGTAGAAGCCGTGCACGCGGTTGTATTCGACCTTGAGTTTGTCGATGCCGGTGCGGGCGCGTTCGCGCAGTTCCAGTTCCATCAGGAAGTCGCCGCAGTTGGTTTGGATGCCGCGCAGTTCGTCCAGCTCGGCATCGAAGCCGTCGGCGATTACGCCGCCTTCCCGGAGGACGGAGGAGGGTTCGGGTTTGATGGTTTTTTGCAGGAGGTCGGCCAGTACGTTTCCAGTGAGTGCCGAATCTATTTCATCCGTTCGTGCTGAGCCTGTCGAAGCATGAAGGGACGCGCCGGTCTGCACGGCGCTGCGCGCCGATCCTTCGACAGGCTCAGGACGAACGGGTCGGTGGGGCTCGGAGAGGTTGAGGTCAGCGGCTAGTTGCTGGATGAGCGCGGCGTCGCACTGCGCTAGTGTGCCGTACAACTGCGGCAAGGTTTTCAGTGTGTCGCGCAGGCCGGAGAGGTCGCGCGGCCTTGCACTCTTCAACGCGATGCGGGCGGTGATGCGTTCTACGTCGACGCTGGGTTTGAGGGCTTCATGCACGTCCGGGTAAAGCTCCCTCGCCCGCTGGCGGGAGAGGGTTGGGGTGAGGGGCGATGAGGTAGTTGCTTCGTTGTGGGAACCCTCACCCCCAGCCCCTCTCCCGCTTGCGGGCGAGGGGAGTAATAGGCTGGAGACCGCATCCAGCCTGCCGCGCAGAACATCGCGATTGCGCAGCGGGTGGTGCAGCCAATGCGCCAGCAACCGGCTGCCCATGTTGGTGGCGCAGGTGTCGAGCAGCGAGAGTAATGTCGGCGCGGGTTCGCCGCGCAGGGTCTGGGTGATTTCCAGGTTGCGCCGGGTCGCGGCATCCATGCGCACTAATTCGTCGGCGTGGTAGACCTGCGCGCTGCGGATGTGGGTGATGCTCTGACCTTGCGTGAGCTTGGCGTAGCCGAGCAGGGCACCGGCGGCTTCCAGGCCCACGGTGAAATCTTCACAGCCGAATCCGGCGAGGTCGCGCGTGCCGAATTGCTGGCATAGCGCGCGGTGGGCGGTGTCGCGGTCGAAGTGCCAGGTCGGGAGGGTCTTCGTTGAAATTTGTTCCCTCACCCCAGCCCTCTCCCGGGGGGAGAGGGAGTTTTCGGCGTAGAGAATCTCGGACGGTTGCAACCGTTCCAGTTCGGCAGGCAGTTGCTTGGCATCCACTTCGGCGATGAAGAACTTGCCGGAGGCGAGGTTGAGCCAGGCCAGGCCCACTTCGTTCTGGCGTTCGTGCAAGGCCAGCAAAAAGTTGTCGCGCTTTTCTTCCAGCAGCGCGGAATCGGTGACTGTGCCGGGGGTGACGATGCGCATGACTTTGCGCTCGACCGGGCCTTTGCTGGTGGCGGGGTCGCCGATCTGTTCGCAAATCGCGACCGATTCGCCCATCTTCACCAGCCGTGCGAGGTATTGCTCGGCGGCGTGATAGGGCACGCCCGCCATCTTGATCGGCTGGCCGTTGGAGGCGCCGCGCTGGGTGAGGGTGATGTCGAGCAGCTTGGCGACGCGCACCGCGTCGTCATGGAACAGTTCGTAGAAATCGCCCATGCGGTAGAACAGCAGCTTGTCGGCGTGGTCTGCCTTGATGCGCAGGTACTGCTGCATCATGGGGGTGTGCTGGGATTTTTCAGGTGCGTTCATGCGGCAGTGCTCAGCTTATCTTGACCACGATGTCGTGCAGGCGGTTGGCGCACAGTGCCATGTGCTGGGCGGCGTTGGTCAGGTGGCGGTAGATCTCGCGGCGCTTGAACATGTTGATGTAGTCGGTACCTTCGAACAGGATGGGCAAGGCCTTGCGGTAGAGTTTTTCGGCATGGCGCTCGGCCTGGCGTGCCAGGTTGGCGTCCTGGGCGGCGAAGCCCGGGTTGGTTGCCAGTTTGGTGAATCCGTTGGTCAGCGAGGCGACGCCTTCCTTGATGCAGTGCGAGATGTCGCGCATGAACGGGTCCGGCGTGACGCCTAGCACGTCCATCTCGTGCACGGTGGTCTTGCAATACATCACGATGTCGTCGAGCGCGATGATGGCGCGGTAGATGTCTTCGCGGTCTATGGGGGTGGAGAAGGCGTCGTTCAATTCGTGCAGGTTGCGCATCTTGATGAGGTCGGCTTCGTGCACGTCCTGTTTGACCGCCTCGGCGACTTTGGGATCGCCGTTCTCCATGTAATCGACCAGCAGGTCGACGGTCCTGGCCACCATGATGGTCTGCTCGGTGAGCATCTGAAAAAAATCCGGCACCTTGGGGAAGACGCGGTCCAGGATCCTGGCGAGCATTGTTTTGGAGGCTTGGGGCATGGCGGTCACTCAGGTTAAAGCGCGGACAAGAAGATAGCAGCAAATCGACATCAACGCTGCGCCGGGGATAGTGATCACCCAGGTGGTGACGATGGAGAAGGCCTTGCTCCAGCGTACCGCCTTGGGGCGCTCGGATGCGCCTATGCCCATGATGGATGAGGCGACCACATGGGTGGTGGAAACGGGGGCGCCGAACACGGACGAACTGAAGATGACGGCCGCTGCGGTCATCTGCGAATCCAGCGCGTGCAGGGGGCGGATCTTGTAGATGGAGAAGCCCAGGGTGCGCACGATCTGCCAGCCACCGGAAAGGATGCCCAGCACGATGGCGAATGAGCAGATGAGCATCACCCAGAACGGCACTTCAAAGGTCGGGATGAAGCCGCCCAGTACCAGCACCAGCGTGAGTATGCCCATGCTCTTTTGCGCGTCGTTGGCGCCGTGCGCGAAGGCCAGACCGGCGGAGGTGACGAATTGCAAGTGGCGCAGGTCGCGGTTGATGGACGGGTGCGCTCCGCGCAGCAGCCGCAGCATGATCTTGTGCAGGGCAAAGCCGACCCAGAAGCCGATGACGGGTGACAGGATGAGCGCGACGATGACCTTGGCGACGCCGTTCAGATGGCCGTGCAGTAAGTCGCCGAAGCCCCAGACCACATGTCCGGCACCCGCCGCGACCACGACCACGCCGGCCAGACCGCCGACCAGTGCATGCGATGAGGAAGATGGGATGCCGTACCACCAGGTCGCCAGGTTCCAGGCGATGGCACCGACCAGGCCGCACAAGACGATGGTCAGCGCCAGCGTGCGGTCCAGGTCATCGAGCGTGATGAACTTGCCGATGGTGTTGGCCACTGCGGTACCGCCCAGCAGCGGGCCGAGAAACTCGAAGAAGGCGACCAGCAACACCGCCTGCACCGGCGTCATCGCGCGCGAGGCGATGACGGTGGCGATGATGTTGGCTGCGTCATGGAATCCGTTGGTGTACTCGAAGATCAGGACGATGACAATGGTCGTGATCGCGAGGACGAAGAGAGTGGTGTCCATGACGGTACTGAAAGGGAATCGTTAGCGTCAGGCTTTGAGTCCCGAGGTCAGGTGCGGCTTGATGATTTCCAGAAGTTGCGGGTGGATGAAGGGGTTGCCGGCACAGATGTGACCGCTTTTTACATAGTTTTCCGTACCTTGCAGGTCACTGACCATGCCGCCCGCTTCGGTGATGAGCAATGCGCCCGCGGCGAGATCCCAAGGTTTGAGGCCGGTTTCGAAGAAGCCGTCGTAGCGGCCGGCCGCGGTCCAGGCCAGATCCAGCGAGGCGGCACCGGGGCGGCGCAGACCTGCGCTCTTTTGCATGACGTCTTTGAAGATGCCCAGATAGGCATCCATGTGTTCCATATTGGAGTAGGGGAAACCGGTGGCGATGAGGCTGTCGGCCATTTCCTTGCGCTTGCTGACGCGGATGCGCTTGTCGTTGAGGTAAGCGCCGCGACCGCGGGTGGCGGTGAACAGGTCGTTCTTGGTCGGATCGTAGATAACTGCCTGAGTCAGCACGCTATTGTGCTGCAGGCCGATGGAGACGGCGTACTGCGGTACCCCGTGCAGGAAATTGGTGGTGCCATCCAGCGGATCGATGATCCATACGTATTCCGACTCGCCTTGGGCACCGCTCTCTTCTGCTAGAATCGCATGCGTTGGATAGGCGTCCTTCAGGGCTTCGATGATGATGCGCTCGGCGGCGCGGTCCACTTCGCTGACGTAATCCGCGTGGGTCTTTTTGGTCACGGTGAGATGATCAAGGTTGTCGGCGGCACGGTAGATCAGTTTGCCGGCGCGAATGGCGGCCTTCACCGCGATGTTGAGCATGGGGTGCATATCAGTACGACCTTTTTAATGAGCTGGGGAAATCCGGCCACTATTTTAACAGAACAGACGATACACGTTAGGCGCTAGTCGTTAGTCAGACCCAAACCCGCGCAGCGGACTACGCCAACTAGTGACTAAAGTCTAACGACTACCAACCAGAAATATGTTCAATAATATCCGCGTCGTCCTCAGCCACACCACCCATCCGGGCAACATCGGTGCGGCGGCACGGGCGATGAAGACGATGGGTTTGACCCGGTTGTACCTCATCAATCCCCGTTATTTTCCCGATCCGCAGGCAACGGCCATGGCCGCCGGGGCGGACGATGTCCTGCAGAACGCGGTGGTGTGCAGCTCCATCGACGAGGCCTTGCAGGGCGTGGTGTTCACCGTGGCGATGACAGCGCGGCTGCGCGATATCTCCATTGCAGTGAAAGCCCCGCGCGAGGCGATGCCGGAGGTGTTGCAGCAAGCCGATACGCATCCTGTGGCCTTGCTGTTCGGTACCGAGATGTCCGGTTTGACCAACGAGGAGATGGGCAAGGCGCAATTGGGGGTGAACATCCCGGCGAATCCGGAGTTTTCCTCGCTCAACATCGCGGCCGCCGTGCAGGTGATGGCTTATGAATTAAGCGTTGCTGCGCAAAGCTTTAAGCCGGAATTGCCTGAAATCGCCCCCGCGACGCACGAGCGTATCGAGGGGTTGTTCGCCCATCTGGAAAAAACGCTGTTCGAGATCGGCTTTTTCACCACGCAGAACCCGGCGCGACTGATGCAGCGGTTGCGCCGACTGTATTCCCGCACCCGTCTGGAAGATGAGGAGATCAACATCCTGCGCGGCATGTTGACCGTAACAACCGAGTACAATGCTCGCCTAAGGGAACGATATAAACAAGAGCACAAAGATGTTTAAGAATATCCGCGAAGATATAGCCAGCGTATTTGCCCGCGATCCGGCGGCCCGCACCACTTTTGAGGTGCTGACCTGCTACCCCGGCCTGCACGCGCGCATCTTCCATCGCCTGTCCAATACGCTTTGGCACGCCAACCTGAAATGGATGGCCCGCTTCACTTCGCATATCGCCCGCGGCTTGACCGGTATCGAGATCCATCCGGGTGCGACCATCGGCAAACGTTTCTTCATTGACCACGGCATGGGTGTAGTGATCGGCGAGACGGCCGAGATCGGCGACGACGTGACCATGTATCACGGCGTCACGCTGGGCGGCACCTCCTGGAAAGAGGGCAAGCGTCATCCGACACTGGGCAACGGCGTAGTGATCGGCGCCGGGGCGAAAGTGCTGGGTCCTATATATATAGGTGACGGAGCCAAGATCGGCTCCAACGCGGTTGTGGTCAAAGACGTTCCGGCGGGGGCCACGGCAGCCGGAATTCCAGCCAGAATCCTGGATGAGGAAAAGAAAATATCTCATGGATTCAATGCATACGGTGTTGGTAACGACAAGGATGACCCACTCTCCAAGGCCATACATGGACTATTGGGTCATAGCGTAACTGTCGACCAACGAATAGACTTTATCCTGCAACAATTAGAAAAGATGGGGGTGCCTGTAGAGGAGGAACGGGCAACCGCCGATAAGTTCGATCCGAACCATTTAAATAAGATTGTTGATTAAAAGCATCAGGTATTCTATGATGTCCTCAGAAATTGCAGGGATAAAGTGGCGGTAGTTCGCTTAAGTAGCAAAAATTCAAATACAGAATAGGGGAAATAAAATGAGACTAACAACAAAAGGTCGGTTTGCAGTAACAGCAATGGTTGATCTGGCGATGCGCGGCGGCAAAGGTCCCGTGACATTGGCAGGCATCAGCGAGCGTCAAAAGATTTCGCTGTCGTACTTGGAACAGTTGTTCGGCAAGTTGCGCCGCAACAATGTCGTTGCCAGTGTGCGCGGCCCGGGCGGTGGTTATTGCCTGGCCCGTCCGGCGAACAAGATTTCCATGGTGGACATCATCGTTGCAGTTGATGAAGCATTGGATGCGACGCACTGTGGAACCCGCGGCGACTGTCAGGATGGCAAGCCATGCCTCACACATGATCTATGGTTCGGTCTGAACGAAGCGATCCACGAATATCTGGGCAAGATCAATCTGCAACAACTGGTTGATGGTCAGAATAAAGCCGCTGCAGAGTCGACGCCGGTCACAATGGCGAAGAGCGAGAATCCTGCGCGCGCTATCGCCTGATATAACAATCGTAATGACCACTAGTCTTGGACTCCCCGGCCGCAGCGCCGGGGATAGTCTTGGCTATAGGAGGAAGTAATGTCGTTGCAGTTGCCTATCTATATGGATTATTCCGCAACCACACCGGTCGATCCGCGCGTGGCTGCAGAGATGATCCCCTACCTGACCGAAAAGTTTGGTAATCCGGCTTCACGCTCGCATTCTTTTGGCTGGGTTGCCGACGAGGCGGTGGAGCATGCGCGCGAGCAGGTTGCCGCACTGGTGAATGCGGATCCGAAGGAGATCGTGTGGACTTCGGGTGCGACCGAATCGAACAATCTGGCCTTAAAGGGCGCGGCACATTTCTATGCCGACAAAGGCAAACATATCGTCACCGTGCAGACCGAGCACAAGGCCATTCTTGATACCGTGCGGGAGCTGGAGCGTCAGGGATTTTCAGCAACTTATCTGGATCCTGAGCCTGACGGTTTGCTCGATCTGGACAAGCTCAAAGCAGCGTTGCGTCCCGATACGACGATTGTGTCGGTGATGCTGGTGAACAACGAGATTGGTGTGATTCAGGACGTTGCCGCCATCGGCGAGATTTGCCGTGCCAAAGGCATCCTGTTCCATGTGGACGCGGCGCAGGCGACGGGAAAGGTCGTGATCGATCTGCAAAAGCTCAAGGTCGACCTGATGAGTTTTTCGGCACACAAGACCTACGGCCCCAAGGGGATCGGTGCGCTGTATGTGCGCCGCAAACCGCGTGTGCGCCTGGAAGCGCAGATGCACGGAGGCGGACATGAGCGCGGTTTCCGCTCCGGCACGCTGGCGACGCACCAGATCGTCGGTATGGGGGAGGCATTCCGTATCGCCAAAGAAGAGATGGCGACCGAGAACGAGCGGATCCGCGCACTGCGTGACCGTTTGTGGAAAGGCCTTTCCGGCATGGAAGAGGTCTACCTCAACGGCGACATGGAACACCGCGTGGCGCACAACCTGAACGTGAGTTTCAATTTCGTCGAGGGTGAATCGCTGATCATGGCGGTCAAAGATGTTGCGGTATCCAGTGGTTCGGCCTGTACGTCGGCCAGTCTGGAGCCGTCTTATGTATTACGTGCGCTGGGGCGCAACGACGAACTGGCACACAGCTCGATCCGCTTTACGATCGGGCGCTTTACCACTGTGGAAGAGGTGGATTTCACCGTGAAACTCTTGCAGGAAAAGATTGCCAAACTTCGTGACCTCTCGCCCCTGTGGGAGATGTTCAAGGATGGCGTGGATTTGAACAAGATTGAGTGGGCTGCACATTAGAGAATCGCCCTTTGCCCGTCTGGCGTTGTTGTCGGCCAGCTTATTTACATCATCGTAAACGGCGCTGACCTCCGCCTAGCCAGCCGGGCAAATCATCGACTCTCCCGAAGTTAAGGAGGAAATATGGCATACAGCGAAAAAGTACTGGATCACTACGAGCATCCGCGCAACGTCGGATCGCTGGACAAGGACGATTCTTTTGTGGGAACCGGCATGGTCGGTGCACCGGCCTGCGGCGACGTGATGAAGCTGCAGATCAAGGTCGGCAAGGACGGCATCATCGAGGATGCCAAATTCAAGACGTACGGCTGCGGATCGGCCATTGCATCCAGTTCGCTGGTCACCGAGTGGGTCAAGGGCAAGACGGTGGATCAGGCGCTGGCCATCAAGAACACGCAAATCGCCGAAGAGCTGGCGTTGCCGCCAGTGAAGATACATTGCTCCATTCTGGCGGAAGACGCCATCAAGGCGGCCGTGGCAGATTACAAAGCAAAGAGCGGGGCGATGGTCGAGACTGCCGCCTGTAGCGGACACAAATAGGAGATCGACGTGGCAATTTCATTAACAACGAATGCGGCGCAACATGTGCAAAACTTCCTGACCAAGCGCGGCAAAGGCGTGGGGTTGCGTCTCGGTGTGCGCACCAGCGGTTGTTCCGGCATGGCCTACAAGCTTGAGTTCGCCGATGCGGTGGATAACGAAGACCTGCAATTTGTCAGCAACGGTGTGACCATTCTGGTGGATCAGCACAGTCTGCCGTACATCGACGGTATGGAGCTGGATTACACGCGCGAGGGTTTGAACGAGGGTTTCAAGTTCAACAACCCCAATGTAAAAGACCAATGCGGTTGCGGAGAGAGCTTTAAAGTGTGATGGACATGCACGCAGCGGATTTTCAGCAGGATCATTTCCGCCTCTTCAATCTGCCTTCCCGTTTTCAGATCGACAGCATTGCGCTGGAGCAGGGCTATCGCGATCTGCAGGCGCGGGTGCATCCGGACAAATTCTCCCATCTTTCCGAGGCCGAGCGCCGATTGTCCATGCAATGGGCGACACGGGCCAATGAGGCATACCAGACTCTTCGCAATCCCCTGAGCCGTGCCCGCTATCTTTTGTCGCTGCAGGGAGTGGACACTCAGGAAGAAAGTAACACGGCGATGCCCGTCGATTTCCTGATGCAGCAGATGGAATGGCGGGAAGCGCTGGAGGAATCGAAACAGACCAAAGACGCGACGGTGCTGGAAAAAATGGAGCAGCGCGTGCAGCATGAAGTGCGTATTTTGCAACAACAGCTGGCCGTCGACATCGACGACACTCACGATTACTCAGGGGCTTCCGGTATAGTGCGCAAGCTCAAATTTCTTGAGAAACTGGCGGAAGAGATCGGCTCCGCATTTGACGAACTAGATTCCTGAATATGGCACTGTTGCAGATTGCAGAACCCGGCCTGAGCGCCGCCCCCCATCAACATCGCCTGGCTGTCGGTATCGATCTCGGCACGACCAATTCCCTTGTGGCAACGGTGCGCAACGGTATCAGCACCGTGCTGAATGACTACTACGGTTGTTCCATGCTGCCCTCTGTGGTGCGCTACGCGGCGGATGGTAGCGTGCAGGTGGGGCAATCGGCGCAGGCTGTGCAGGTGGATGATCCGCAAAACACCATTGTGTCGGTCAAGCGTTTCATGGGGCGAGGACTGAAGGATGTGGGCGAGATAGGCAATCTTCCCTATCGATTCGTGGATGCGCCCGGCATGCTGCAATTGCGGACAACAACGGGGGTGAAGAGCCCGGTCGAAGTCTCGTCCGAAATACTCAAGGTCTTGCGCGAACGCGCGGAACTCTCACTGGGGGGCGAACTGGTCGGTGCGGTCATCACCGTGCCCGCTTACTTCGATGATGCCCAGCGCCAGGCGACCAAGGATGCAGCCAAGCTGGCAGGCATCAACGTGTTGCGCCTGTTGAATGAACCCACTGCTGCCGCCATCGCTTACGGTCTGGATAATGCCTCCGAAGGGGTATATGCGGTGTTTGATCTGGGTGGCGGCACGTTCGACATTTCCATTTTAAAACTCTCCAAAGGTGTGTTCGAGGTGCTGGCCACGAATGGCGACTCTGCACTCGGGGGCGACGATTTCGACCACCGCATGTATTGCGGAGTGCTGGAGAAGGCTGGACTTTCCGCCTTGAATGTACACGACACCCGACTCTTGCTAACGCATGCGCGAACTGCAAAGGAGCAGCTGACCGACTATCCGCAGACCCAGTTCACGGCGGTATTGAGCGGCGGAGAGCTGGTGGATATGACTATTACGCGCGAGTCGTTCTACGAAATGACACAGAACCTGGTAACCCGCACCCTGCAGGCCACACGCCGTGCGTTGCGCGATGCCAAGCTGACCGTGAACGACATCAAAGGTGTGGTGATGGTCGGTGGTTCCACCCGCATGCCGCAGGTGCAGCACGCCGTTGGCGAGTTCTTCGGGCAGGCACCGCTGAATAATCTCGATCCAGACAAGGTGGTTGCACTGGGTGCGGCCATTCAGGCGAATGTGCTGGCTGGCAACCGCAGTGGTGACGACTGGCTGCTGCTGGACGTCATTCCCCTGTCGCTGGGGCTGGAGACCATGGGCGGGTTGGTGGAGAAAGTCATTCCGCGCAACAGCACGATACCGAGCGCTCGCGCGCAGGAATTCACCACTTACAAAGACGGCCAGACGGCGATGAGCATCCACGTGGTGCAGGGTGAGCGCGAACTGGTGAGCGATTGCCGCTCGCTGGCCAAGTTTGAGTTGCGCGGCATTCCGCCGATGGTGGCTGGGTCGGCGCGCATCCGCGTCACATTCCAGGTGGATGCCGACGGGCTGCTTAGTGTGTCGGCGCGCGAGATGGCGAGCGGAACGGAATCCAGCATCGTGGTGAAGCCGTCTTACGGTCTGAGCGACGAAGAGATCACCCGTATGCTGCAAGACTCCACGCAGCATGCGCGTGACGACATGGTGGCGCGCGCTTTGCGCGAACAGCAGACCGAGGCAGCACAATTGCTGGAAGCGGTGGATAATGCCCTGCAGCAGGATGGCGATAAGCTGCTGGACGCGGCAGCGCGGGCGATTATTCGCAGCAGCATGGATGCGCTGCGCGAAGTGATCGCCGGCAGTGATCATCAAGCCATCAAGCGCGCAGTCGAAGCACTGAACCTGGCATCCACCGAATTTGCGCAGCGCCGCATGGATCAAAGCGTGAAGTCCGCACTGGCCGGACACAAGTTGTCGGATCTGGAGGGGTAATGGCGCAGGTCATCGTTTTGCCGCACGAGGAGTTGTGCCCCAAAGGGGCGCTGTTCGAGGCTGCGCCCGGAACGTCGATCTGCGACGCGTTGCTGGAGCACGATATCGAGATCGAGCATGCCTGCGAGAAGTCCTGTGCCTGCACAACTTGTCATGTCATCGTGCGCGAGGGTTTTGACAGTCTGGCGGAAGCGACGGAACTGGAAGAGGATATGCTGGACAAAGCCTGGGGGCTGGAATCACGGTCGCGTTTGAGTTGCCAGACTATCGTCGGCAAGACCGACCTGGTGATCGAGATTCCCAAGTACACCATCAACATGGCAAAAGAAGGTCATTCAAAATGAAATGGATAGACGTGCGCGATATCGCGATCGCGCTGACTGAGAAGTTTCCCGATCTCGATCCGAAGGCAGTGCGCTTCGTGGATCTGCATAACTATGTGGTCGACCTGGACGGATTTGACGATGATCACAGCCGCGGCGGAGAGAAGGTTCTGGAAGCGATCCAGGGAGCATGGATAGATGAAGCCGACTGATATGTTGAAGATATGGAACGCCATTTCCCGGCGCTGGTTGTACCTGGCCGGTGCCGCAGTGGTCGGCGTGATATTCTGTGCCGCCCTTTTCATGCAATATGTGCTACGAGAAGATCCTTGCCCGCTGTGCATGGTGCAGCGCGTTGTCTTCATCGTAATTGGAGTGTGGTTCATTATCGCGGCGATTCACAATGCGAAGCAGATCGGAGCCAGGGGCTATTCAGTTCTGATCGCAGTGACTGCGATGATTGGCGTTGGCGTTTCCTCGCGCCATATCTGGATTCAGCATCTTCCCAAGGATGAGGTTCCCGCCTGCGGCCCCGGTCTCGATTTCATGCTGAAGCACTTTCCGATGTCCGAAGTCTGGCAGGAGTTGATGCACGGCTCCGGTGAGTGCGCCGCCAAGGGCTGGACATTTCTGACGTTCGGTCTTCCCGAGTGGGCGTTGGCCGGGTACGTGTTCCTTGGGGTCTTTGCCGTATTGATTGGCTGGAAGAAAGGCTGATCACTCCGTGATTCTGGCAACCACGCGCCGCACGAACGGTGCAACCACCAATACGGTGGGGAAGGCAACGGGCCAGGCTGTGATGAACCCCTTGAACCAGCGCCTGAAGAAGTCCGCATCGTAGCCCTGGTTGATCAGTACCACCGTGCCGGAGATGATGGTGACCATGATGATGGAGAGCAGGGCTCCAAAAAGAAGGTTGCTGTAGCGTGCCGGTATCTTCATCTTGATTTTCTGTCAGGTCTGCCAAGGTGTGGCGTCATGCGTCACAGCCACACTCACCATGTAAATAAATATCAGTTGTGCCGTTAACCATGCGGCCAGACGGATGTGTTTCGTCTTGCCGTGCTTCAGCGCGATTGAGCCAATGACGATGTAAAGCAGCAGGGCCATGATCTTGGCGGCCAACCAGGGTGCCTCCAGCGGTGAGATGCCGAGTTGCCAGGCCAGCGTGATCGCACTCACCAGTAACACACTATCGACCAGGTGCGGGGCGTATTTCACCCAGCGCCGGTGCAATATCGTTGATTCTCTCAGCATCCACACTCCGCGCAGGAAAAACAGCGAATAGCTGATCGCTACGCTGGTGATATGGATGGTTTTGATCGGCAGGTAATCCAAAACAAATGGGCGGCAATCACGCCGCCCGTCTCGGAGTGGAGCGGATCAGTCCGGAAAGCGCTTGATCATGATGCGGCGCAACAGGTTGTCCTTGACGACGAGCTGGTGATACAGCGTGGCGACGACATGGAACACGACCAGCAGCACCAGCAGGCCGATGAACAGTTCGTGAAATTCCTTGGCGGCGACGGTGTGAAAGTCCGGAATGAGGTCGGGGTCGTTTGCTTTCAGCGCGTTGATTACGCCGGAGGTGGCGGCGGTAGCCATGCCGGAGATCACCACGGCGATGATTGAAATATTCAGCAGGCCGTGTGTGGCGTTGGCCAGCTTGTTCAGCAACGGACTGGCATTGGCCGGGGCGGGCTCGCCGTCCTTCTTGCGGAAATAGATGCGGACCAGCACGAGCAGCAGTGTCAGGTCGCCAATCAGGAAATGCAGCGGATACATCGAAAGTTTTTGTGCTCCGTCTTTGCTTTCATCCAGTTGATGGCCGAAGTAAAAGGCGGCGATGACCAGCAGAAAAATCAGCCAGTGCATGATGGCGCTGCGTTTGCTGTATTGCTTCATGTGTCTGTCCTTGTCGGATTGGAAAAGTGCTGCGCATTGTAACGCATGAATGCGGCTCTCCCACGATGTCGCAATCTCAAACCCCTGCTCTATCGGGGGTGTTTAGCCAATGCGCAACCCCCTTTCCGGCTGCTTGGCCGCTTGCAAAACAGGCGGTCAACAGATATCCCCCGGTGGGCGCTTCCCAATCCAGCATCTCGCCCGCGCAGAACACGCCGGGAAGTTGTTTCAGCATCAGTTGATCATCCAGTGCCTCGAAAGGAACGCCGCCTGCCGAGCTGATCGCTTCGGCAATTGGACGCGGCGCGATCAACCGCAGCGGCAGCGCCTTGATGGTGTGCGCCAGCAGTTCTGAATCGTGCATCTGTTCGCCCCCCAGTATTTCGCGCAACAAGTTGGCTTTTAAACCCCTCAATCCGAGCCGGCTTTGCAGGTGGCTGGTGAGCGATCGCGCGCCGCGCGGGTGGGCGACCTCCTTATGTACTCTCTCTATGTTCCATTCCGGCAAGAGGTCGAGATGCAATGTCGCTTCACCGTTGCGTTCAATTTCGTCGCGCAATGCGGCGGAAAACGCATAGATCAGACCGCCTTCAATGCCGTGTTCGGTGATCATGCATTCGCCATGTTTGTGTACTGAGCCGAAAGTCGCGGCGACAGATTTGAGCGGCTCACCGGCGAATCGCTCGCGCAAGTGAGCGCTCCATTGAACATCGAAACCGCAGTTTGCGGGACGTAGCGGCGCGATGGGAATGCCGCGCCGAGCCAGCAGCGGGGTCCAACTGCCATCCGATCCGAGTTGCGGCCAACTGCCCCCACCCAGCGCCAGCACCACGGCATCGGGGCGTGTACATACCTCGGCTTCCGGTGTTCCGAAACGCAAATCTCCCTGCTGATTCCATCCGAGCCAGCGGTGTCTTGCGTGCAAATGCACGCCGCGCTCGCGCAGTCGATGCAGCCAGGCTCGCAACAGCGGCGCCGCTTTCATGTCGGCGGGGAAGACGCGGCCTGAGGTGCCGACGAAAGTGGCTATGCCAAGATTGTGTATCCACTCGCGTAAAGCTTCGGGCGGAAAGGCGCTTAGCAGCGGTTCGATATCTGCGCGGCGAGTACCGTAGCGGGTGAGGAAGGCTTCGAACGGTTCGGAATGGGTGATATTCATTCCACCTTTGCCCGCCATCAGGAATTTTCGTCCCACGCTGGGCATGGCATCGTAGACGTCTACCTTAACGTTTGCCTGAGCCAGCACCTCAGCCGCCATGAGGCCTGCTGGGCCTCCGCCTATGATGGCGACGTTGGGGGCGGGCTGGAGTTTGAGGTCTGTCATGTGCTGGAAGATGTTGTTAAGACGGGAAATTATAGTGTTTTATGGCGGTTCCCGTCGGTACGGGTGCAGGAGCGTATAATGAGCCCACTTAACCCCGAATACTACAAAGAGAAGATAATTGAACACAGTTAGTTTTGCCGATCTGAAGCTGGCGCCCGAACTCCTCAGGGCTCTCACCGAATCCGGTTACACCACTCCTACCCCAGTCCAAGCCCAAGCCATTCCAGTGGTGCTGGAAGGTCACGATCTGATGGCCGGAGCCCAGACAGGAACGGGAAAGACCGCTGCATTCGCACTGCCCTTGCTGCAGAAACTGCTGCCGCATGCCAGTTCCAGTACTTCTCCAGCCAGACATCCTGTGCGTGCATTGATCCTGGTGCCGACGCGCGAGCTGGCAGTGCAAGTTGAGGAGAGCGTCAGAGCCTACGCCAAACACACGCACCTGCGCTCACTGGTGGTATATGGCGGAGTCGACATCAAAACGCAGACGCCGCATCTGAAGACCGGTGTGGAGATCCTGGTGGCGACGCCGGGGCGCTTGCTGGACCACATCGAGCAGAAGACGGTGTTGTTGAATCAGGTGCAGGTGCTGGTGTTGGATGAGGCCGACCGCATGCTGGACATGGGCTTCATGCCCGCGCTGAAACGCATCCTCGCTTTGTTGCCCAGACAGCGCCAAAGCCTGATGTTCTCGGCCACCTTCTCCAACGAGATCAAGAAGCTCTCCGAAGACTTCATGAACTACCCGACTTTGATCGAAGTCGCGCGCAGCAATGCCTCAGCCGAGAACATCACGCAAAAAGTGTATCTGGTGCAACAGTCGGACAAGCATCAACTGCTGGCGCAACTGCTGCGCGGCGACGATGCGAAACAAGCCATCGTGTTCACCAAGACCAAACTCACCGCCAGCCGTCTGGCCAAACAGTTGCAGCGCGAAGGCGTGTCGGCCGACGCCATCCACGGCGACAAGACCCAGTTGGAGCGCATGCAGGCGCTGGATGCTTTCAAGCAGGGTAAGGTCGCCGTACTGATCGCGACCGATGTCGCCGCGCGCGGTCTGGACATCGACCACCTGCCCATGGTCATCAATTACGAGATTCCGCACGCAGCGGAAGATTACGTGCACCGTATCGGCCGTACCGGTCGCGCTGGTGCATCCGGCACGGCGATCTCGCTGGTTTCGCCTGAGGAAGAAAAATATCTGGCGGACATCGAGAAGCTGATCAAGACCGAGATCAAGAAAGAGCGTGCCGATTTGCCGCAGCAAGCTGTCAGGCCGCAGCGGGCGCCGCGTGCCGAACAGCCGGAGCGCAGCCACGAATACCACAAGCCCGCGCCGAGCAAACCGCATCATGACCCGTGGTTCGACAAACCTTATGTGCCCAGCATCAGCGCGCCTGCTGTGCCTGTGAAGAAGGCGGAAGAGCCCGCGGTGAGCAAACCCAAGGCGCAAATTCCGGCATTGTTCATGCGCCGTTCAGGCTGATACGCCTTACGCAGCATGTTTGTTGCACAAGTCATCACCCCGATCTTCCTGCTGATCTTGCTCGGCGCGGTCATGCGCCGCTGGTTTGGGTTGCGCGAGGACTTTTGGCCGCAACTGGACCGGTTGATCTACTTCGTATTCTTTCCCGCGCTGCTGTTCAATTCCCTTTCGCATTTCAGGATCGACCTTGGCGCGGCCACGCCGATGTTGCTGGTGGCCGCGTTGTATATGTTCTCCGGCATCGTTCTGGGTTACATCGCGAAATTCATTTTTCATGCCCCCCCCAAAGTTTTTGCCGCAACCTTCCAGTCATCCTTTCGCTTCAATAGCTATGTGGGTCTCGCCATAGCGGGCGGCTTGCACGGGCAGGACGGACTGGCCGCCATCGGCTTGTTGATGGGATTCATGGTCCCGGTCGCCAATGTTGCCGCGGTGCTGATGCTGGCGCGCCACAGTGAAAGCCATTGGCTCAAGGAGATATTGATCAACCCGCTGATCCTGTCCACCGCCGGAGGCATAGCCTTCAGCCTTTTGGGATTGGGATTGCCGGTGTTTATCGACGATACGCTGAAACATCTTTCGCAAGCTTCGCTGCCCATGGGATTGATAGCAGTCGGTGCGGGCTTGCGTCTGCAGGGATTGCACAGTCACCGCGGCACACTCTGGTACGGCGTGACAGTGAAGCTGCTGGTTTTGCCCGCCATTGCGTGGGGATTGGCGCTGCTGTTCGGCTTGAATGGTGTGTATCTGCATATTGCTGTACTGATGGCTGCGCTGCCGGTATCCACGGTGTCTTATGTGATGGCAAAACGCATGGGGGGCGACGGCGACACCATTGCGGCGCAGGTGATGTTGAGCACGTTGATGGCCGCGCTGACTTTGCCACTGTGGCTGTTGTTGATGGGGCTGTGAATAGAAAGAATAAGCCCAAAGAGCACATTGGGAGTGCAGAAACGGCAAGTGAATAAATGGCTGTGGTGTAGACATTCTCACTGCGATGTATGGTTAAGAATATTGCAAATTGGATATTCAGACTGTACTGTGCCGCCGGCTCCGAATATATTTTCCGGAAGGAAGTGAGGTTCTTATGAACAAGAGAATTGTTTTGCTGCTGACACTCAGTGCTTCGGTAGGATTGTTATTCGTGATAACAATATATTTTCTGACCGTAAGTGCCTACAGCCAATACAGGAACGAGCCGCCTATATCATCCGCAAGCGCCGAAAAATGCACAGCAAATGGCTTGGTCGCACATTGGAAGTTTGACGAGGCTGTCGGCGGCATTACCCCGGATACTGGTTCATTCAATAACCCGGGCAGGTTCAAATATTGGTTCAGGGATCGATTCGGTTTTTATTTTGGAGAACCTTCGGTGATCAAGGCTGTTGATGGAAATGGTCTGGAGTTCAGGGGGAAACAGTGGGTATCCGGAGGAAACAACAGCTGTTTTGCAACTGAAGCATTTACTATCTCGGTTTGGGTGTGGCAAGACCGGGATGATATGGAGATTCCCACGATAATGGCCAAGAGTTCATGGCCGTTTTACAACGGTTGGTGGCTATGCAGCACCACTCAGGGAGTTCGGGATATTGACGTTGGAATATCCTGGGGTAATGGATTTGCACATGTGAAGTCGGGGTATCAGTTGCCGTTAAAAGAATGGCATCACATTGCAGTTTCCATGGATAACACCAGGCACGAAGCCCAGTTTTATATCGACGGGAAAGCATTCGGTTCAAAACACACTAACGTGCCCAATTGGCTGGTGAATTGGAATCATGATCTGTTTTTGGGCGAATATGACGGTTCCGGGCGCTGGCCATGGTTCGGCAAACTAGACGATGTAAGGTTTTACAACAAAGTCCTTTCGGCTGAAGAGGCGCAAGCAATTTATTCTTCTTACTCGAAAAGTGATATTAATCGGGTCATGGCGCGCCGCGAATAGCAGTTACCCCAGTGTCCGCTAGTCGATTGTCGGGCTTGCATCGACAAGATTTCAATTAAAGATGGATTTCGAATGTGCACTTTCTGGAATGCTCGACATTCACGGAAGTGCTTAAGGTGCTTCACTTTTCATTAAAGCCAATTGCTCATTCCTCGCTGTACTGAAGTACACCTGTACCACAGTACAATTGTTCGACATGCTGAAAGTGATTACCTTGCTCCCGTGTGCTCGCGCTGACCTGTTAATACAGGTTTCTTGATCAAGCTTCAATTCGGTCATGGCTGCAAAGAGCCTTACATGGTTGAATTCTGAGCGGAGGTGTTTGTATGAAAATCATATTTATCGGCATGTTGTTGGCATCAACGTGTGGAGCTGTTCAGGCATCCAATCTTCAGGTGGCCAATTCTTCGATGGTTACCTTTTCCAACTACGATGGACAACCCCTGTTGGCAACCGGTGCGGAGAATCATGGATTGTGGGGGGCGCTGGTTACAACTTCGGCAGGTACGTTCTCTGCCACTTATTTGGGCAATGAAAGCGGTTACGTTGACAGTTTCGCTTTTGGCTTCGGGAATGGGTCTTTGTTGGAGTCCAATAAACTGGGTGCCACTGTTTCCCAATCTGTTGGGGCGGGCACGGTGAGTTTCAGCTTCTCCGATAACTCAGGTCTCGGCCACACATTCAAGAATGGTGATAAACAGCAGCAGTACTTTGGTTTTGCAATTCTGGATGGACAAACCAATCGCTACGGCACTTTTGACTACATTTTGGGGTTCAACGATAGCTACACTGGGGATGCCGACTACGATGACTTTGTGATTGGTGTGAATTTTGTCCCGGCACCGGTCCCCGAGCCAGAGACCTATGCAATGATGCTGGCCGGATTGGGGTTGCTCGGTTTGAGTGTACGTCGCCGGAAAGACGATCGCGCCGATTAAGATAATCCAGGCAAATGTATTCCAGGCAAATGCAATCCAGATGACCCCGCAATATTGCGGGGTTCGTTTTTACAACTCCAGCATAATGAGTCGTCAGGCCGACTTGCAAGCTATGGCTGGCTGTAAACATCCTATAAATCATGCCGTTGTGGAGTCTCTGTTTCGCGAATCAACAGACAAATAGCCTGACAATCAATATAGCAGTAGGGTTTTGGGCTAAAATGTTAAACGGTATCGCGACGAGGGAATGCTGGAACTTCGTGAACAATTTGAATGTGACTTGCATTATTTGTAATTAACTTGCGAGACTATTCCAAGCTTAACTTTTCAACCGGCCACTTCTTTGTGATTCCGAAATGGAGTGGCGATAAATTGGATTGTTTTGTTTGAGTATTCAGCATTACACAAGATCGTCAGCCCATTTTTGAATTTGAAAGTCTATGTCAGCTAATGATATTCCCGTAGTGTCCTTTTTCAAGCGAGTGCTTGATCCCTTTATTACTTGGGGCATTTTGATTCTGGTCACTTGGTTATACGACCAGGTTTTCACAGGGTATTACCTGGTGTTGATGATCATCACCTTTTTTGTTTCGTCCTACGTATATGAGCAGACCTCGATTTACCGCTCGTGGCGCAATGGCAATTTGTTGGAATATATCCGTGATACTTTTGTCGGTTGGGGCATCATAATCGCGGTTCTGCTCTTGCTGAATTACGCGGCCAACTTTTCAAGGCACTTTTCAGAACAAGTTATCTTGACTTGGTTCGTGGTAACTCCCTTTGCCCTGTTGATTAGTCACATAGTTGTGCGCGTGATAGCAGATACGATGCGTAAGGAGGGCGGCTTACGCTCTGCCGTGATTGTTGGAGCCAACGATACCAGTCTTAAATTGGCCAATCGCATTGCTGAATATCCGTATCTGCTAATCGATATTCGAGGTTTCTTTGACGAGCGGAATGATGAACGCGTTCCTGCGGGTCTCGGACAGCGTTTGGGCGGGATCACAGATGTGGCAGCTTATGCCCGCAAACACAATATCGAGATGATATTCATCAGTTTGCCAATGTCCGCCCAGCCCCGAATACGAGAAATAATTGACGATCTGCATGACACAACCGCATCCGTGTATTTCCTGCCCGATGTCTATGTCTATGACTTGATGCAAGCTCGCTTCAATAGCGTAGGCGGCATACCTGTGGTGGCTGCGTGCGAATCTCCATTTTCAGGCGTTGATAGTGTGGTGAAGCACGTCAGCGATTTTGTACTTGCTTTCCTGATTCTTATCTTGTTGTCACCGGTTATGATTGGCATCGCGTTGGCTGTGGTACTTACCTCGCCCGGTCCTGCAATATTCAAGCAACGTCGCTATGGTCTAAATGGAGAAGAAATCACTGTCTATAAGTTTCGCTCCATGACGGTTAGGGAAGATGGGCAACATGTAGTGCAGGCCCAAAAAAATGATCCCCGGGTCACCAAAATCGGTGCTTTTTTGCGCCGTACTTCGCTGGATGAGTTGCCGCAGTTTATCAACGTGCTACAGGGGCGGATGAGTATTGTCGGTCCGCGTCCACACGCGGTCGCGCATAACGAACTCTATCGCAAGCTCATAAAAGGCTACATGTTGCGCCACAAAGTCAGGCCGGGAATAACAGGTTGGGCTCAAGTAAATGGGATGCGTGGCGAGACCGAAGTGTTGGAGAAGATGCAGGGGCGCATCGATCATGATCTGTACTATCTTCAGAATTGGTCCATATGGTTTGATCTGTGGATCATCATGCGCACGGTATGGGTAGTGTTGCGCCGTGATAATGCATATTGATTGGCCGTTGCCACTTGCATCGAGATGAAATTAACGAAAGCTGAAGGGAGAATATTTTGAATTGCATTAATATTGATTCGCCCGCGAAGGAACAATATCGGCCGCTCATGGTGCGAGGTTTGTCCCTATGCCTGATACTGGGGATCATGCTCAGTATCACTGCTTGCGGAAACAAGGAAAAGAAGGCGGGACAAGCTCTGGTCAGGGTGAATGGCGAAGAGATCACTATTCTTCAGGTGAACGACGAACTGAAACGAGCCGGTGTCAGGCCGGAGCAACAAGAGGTCGCGACCAAGCAACTGCTGGAGTCGCTAATTGACCGCCAGTTGGTTCTGGCAGAGGCGATGCGAAACGAGGTTGACCGAACAACTGGTGTTGTGCAGGCGATTGAGCGAGCCAAAGCACAGATTATCGCACAGGCATACTTGAAAAGCCTGGATAGCAAGGTCACCAAACCCACTCCGGCCGAGATTGATGACTATTACCAGAAGCATCCTGAGTACTTTTCGCAGCGCAAGCAATATGATGTCCAGCAGTTGGTTATCGCTACCAAGGATTTCAGCAATGATCTTCGGGGGGTTGTGGATTCAGCCAAGAGTCTCGATACGGTAGTGGCCTGGATGGACTCTCACAATGTGCGGCACGTAAGCGGTCAGTTATCCCGCGCTGCTACTGATCTACCTGAACAAATGGTTGCCAAACTCAAGGAGATGCAGAAGGGGCAAATATTTATCGTAAATGAGGGGGAGAACAGCATGATCAACCTTATTTCAAGTATCAAGATCAACCCGATCTCTGCAAAGGATGCGGCGGCGCAAATTGACCAGTATCTGACCAACAAAAAGGTGGGTGAATTGGCGAAAGCTGAGATCACACATTTGCGCGCGGCCGCCAAGATCGAATACCTCAATGCATCAGCTCCGGTTGCGGCAAAGTAGGAACGCAGAGAGTGACCATGTCTCTTCTGAAGTCGGATGAAGGTGATCTTGGGGAATCCGTTTTCATGTGCGTACGCATGCCCAATCGAAGTGGATTTGGCGGAGAGTAGACTTATGGCTCCAACCAAGATCGGCATCCTAAGGATTGGTCTTCCCGAATGGGCGCCTGTTATTTTTGGGTTGATGGTATTGTACGTGCCCACGCTTTACGATCTGTTCAGCGGCTTGTGGATGACTGAAGGCCAAGCGCATGGCCCAATCATTCTCATGTTGTCTATCTGGCTTATCTATCGTCAGTGGCAGATGATGATGGAAAAGAGCCAGAATCAGCCTACTTGCGCAATCGGTTGGGCAGTGTTGGTGCTGGCGCTGATGTCCTATA
Organism: Sideroxydans sp.; assembly: GCA_043744345.1. Lineage (GTDB taxonomy): Bacteria > Pseudomonadota > Gammaproteobacteria > Burkholderiales > Gallionellaceae > Sideroxyarcus. The sequence continues at coordinate 47,456 of JAYTUW010000066.1, forward strand.
TCGTTGGCCGTTCCCAGCAAATCATGCTGTTTGAATTGGGCTCGCTCATCTGGATGCTGGCCGCAATTTTGCTGCTGATGCGTGGCCCGGGTGCTCTTAAGGTCATGTGGTTCCCGCTGTTCTTTATGCTTTTTATGCTTCCACTGCCGGGAACAGTTGTGATCGCGCTTACCATGCCCATGAAGATGGCGGTTTCATATGTCACCTCAAATATTCTGTTTTGGGCAGGCTACCCCATCGCTCGCAATGGGGTTATTTTGCAAATCGGACAGTATCAACTCTTGGTTGCGGATGCGTGTGCCGGCTTGCAGACTCTGCTGACGCTGGAGTCCCTTGGCCTGTTCTATCTGAATGTGGTGCGCCATACTTCTATATTCCGCAACGTCGTGCTGGCCACTCTCATTGTGCCGATTTCCTTTACTGCCAATGTTATTCGGGTAATCACACTAACTCTGGTCACATATTACTTTGGTGATGAAGCCGGCAGGGGGTTCTTGCACGGATTTGCGGGCCTGGTTTTGTTCTTGAGCGCATTAGTATTGATCTTGGGGGGCGACGCATTTCTGCAATTTATCGTCAGAACACGGGTGGATTCAGATGTCAGGCCGGCGAGGTTATGATGGCGAACAGAAGTAGTCAGGTTAGCATCACCCTGGGTATTCTCATGCTGACGGGCAGCGCGCTGGCTTGGTTCATGACGCCCAGTACCCAGGGTGTCACTGCGCAGGCAAGGATCGACCTTGAAACGATGATTCCACTCGAGTTTGACAGCTGGAAAGTCGAATCGGCGGCTTTGGCAAGCATTGTCAATCCTGACGATCAGGGGCTTGTGGTCAAGATATACGACCAGACTTTGTCACGTACCTATAAAAGCAGTTCAGGTGATCGAGTCATGCTATCGATTGCATATGGAAGAAATCAGAGCACAGACCTGCACGTGCACAGACCTGAAATTTGCTATGCAACGAGCGGCTTTGAAGTGGGGGAAATATCCAAGACAACTGTAAATTCCACGATTGGTCGCATTCCCGTTATGCAACTGGTGGCAAAGCATGGCGCGCGCATCGAGCCGATAACTTATTGGATCAGGGTCGGTGACTCCCTTACCCGGGGCTGGATCGAGCAGAAGGTCGCGGCGATTGGGTATGGACTGTCCAGAAAGGTTCCGGATGGCCTTCTGTTCCGAATTTCCAGCATATCCAGCGATGAGCACGACGCATACAGGATTCAGCAGGCATTTCTGTTAGCCTTGTTAAAAGAAGTGAAAATTGAAGATCGGTATTTGTTGGTTGGACGATTGGCGCAGTAATATTAATTGTTGCAAGGGTGCGGTATACGGATTTGTGGACTGGCTGATCGCATTGAACCGAGGACTGCCTGAATCTGATTGATTAATTACTAGCTTCAAATTCGATGAGTCGTACAGAGTAAACCAAGGAGTATTCGAAAATGTATAAGCAATTTCTGATTGCGTTGTTTGTAGCCTTGGTATGGATGTGCAATGGGGCGACCTATGCTGCGGAAAAGCAGGATGTCTACCAGTTGCGCCAAGGTGACAGAGTCATGATCTCGGTTTGGCGTGAGGAGACCTTGCAAAGAGAGGTGGTTGTTCTTCCTGACGGCAGCATCACTTTTCCGCTGATTGGACGCGTGGATGTGGCTGGTATGACCACACCCGAAGTTGAGCAAAGTATTACAAGCAAGCTAAAAAAATATTTTCCTGAGCCCATCGTTGCAGTTGTCGTGGTCGGGATTGAAGGTAATCGCGCCTATGTGACAGGCAAGGTCTTGCATCCCGGATCGCTGATCATCAACGGGCCGATTACTGTGCTTCAGGCAATCAGTCTGGTGGGAGGGCTGGACAGATTTGCAGACGAGAGCGGCATCAAGGTAATCAGGTCAAAGCCTGAGGGGCAGGAGATTCTTCCGGTAAATTACAAAGACATTATTTCGGGCAAGAATATATCCACCAACGTCCAGCTTAAAGCGGGCGATACCCTTGTTGTTCCGTAAGGTGGTCTGCACATTCTTTCCGGCGGTTGGAGCTTGTCGGGGATATGAGTTTCTATTTTGATGGATCTAAGGGAGTGGTTAGTTGGGCTTGCAACGAATTATAGAGTTGACTGCGATAGTGTTTTTCCTCGTCTTCTGTACAGGACAGGCTTGGGCAGACTCGTGGCAAGGTACCGCATCGGCACGTCTTTCGACTGAGTACGACACCAATCCTGCACTGACACCCATACGTCAGGGCGGAATATGGAGGACGCAGCTTGATCCGGCTTACACCCTTACGGGTAAGGTCGGCGAGAACGACCTGGTGACCGGAATTGCGCTTCAGGTTTCGCGCGCGTCAAACAAGGCACTGAGTCCGGATCGTGACAGCCCGAGCCTGTTCTTGAATTGGTTGCGCCCCAGTGAGGCGGGGGAGTTCGGAATTTCGTCAAGATATTCCGAGATGGCGACGCGTGACTCGGGTGGAGCTGATGCGGCTGGTCGGGTTCCTGCGGCGAGCACTCGCACTTCCCGAACAGTTTCAGGAAGGTGGAACAAGGAATTGAGTGAGCGTACCACGGTCGCCGCAGATACCTCGTATGAAGGGGTCGCCTATAAGGGGGGCAATTTTACCGACTATTCAACGCGGACCGGCGGCTTGCGGATAAGCAATGTTGTCAGTGAGCAGACATCCGTATTTTGCCGACTTTCGGGCAACAACTATGTACCGGCCAATGGCGGAAGTTCCAGCAACCTTGTTGACGTGGCCTTGGGGATGAGTTGGACTGGCGAATACATGGACTGGGCAATGCAGGCTGGAAAAACCAAAGTGGACGGAGGCAGAGTGGATAACCAGGGTTCTATAGACCTTCACTATAACGGGAGGCAATCGCGCCTGGCGTTGAATGCAGGCCGAACGGTGGCGTCGAGCGGGTTGGGTGGTTTTGCCAGAACCGATCAGTTCAGGGCGAATTGGAGTTACGCGTTGAGCGAGAGCAGCAATACAGGAATCGATCTTGAGCGGCGCAGAACCATCCCAACTATAATCAGTGCAGCCAATTCCGGGAGTTCGGCAGGGGTCTGGATGGATCATATCCTCACGTCCGGTTGGGGAGTGCGAACCTATTTCCAGCACAGACTGTTTCAGGGCGCGGGGGGTGAAGCATCCTCGGACATGGTCGGCCTCGCATTCTCATATTCTAATTCCAATTTGTGAATTTATTGTACAACACACCATGACTACCGAATACGAACTTGGTTTCTCAGATTACTTGTCTATGTTCCCCCGCCGAGCTCCCTACATGGTCGGCGCTTTCTCTGTAGTGATACTGGGTGCGGCATTGGCCGCGTTCCTGATTTCGCCGGCATACCGTTCGACGGGAACGATTATGGTGGAGACGCCGCAGGTGCTTGACGGTTCGGTACCCAGAGGAAACCGGAACGAGTTGGATGAGCGGATCAACGTGATCAAGCAGAGGGTGATGACGCGGGAAGGATTGCTGCAAATCATCAACAAGTACTCGCTATTCAGGGAGAACACAGGATCGCTGACAACAACCGAGCTGATAGACAAGATGAGGAGCAGGGTCGCAGTCGAGTCGATCACCACCAGCCAGCAAGGTCAGCCGGCAACTGCTTTCACCATATCGTTTGAAGACCAGCGTCCTGAAGTGGCTCTTCAGGTCACGAACGATCTTGTCACGCTGTTTCTGGATTGGAACATCAAGTTGCGCACAGAAGGCGCGGTCGGTACCACAACGTTCTTCAGCCAGGAGTCGGATAAACTCAAGGAGGAGGTTGACAGGCTGGAGGCGAAGATCAGCGCTTACAAGAAGCAAAATAGCGAGAATCTGCCGGAGCATTTGACACTTCGCACAACCATGATGGCGCGTGCCGAGAATGATCTGTACACGGTCGAACGCGACATCAGGAGTGCCAACGAAGACCTTCGCTCACTTGAGGCCGAACTCTCTGTTGCCAAGCACGGCATGAGCGACGATCCGGCGCAGACACTCCCCGCCCTTAAGGCTGAATACACAAAACTTTCCGCGGTCTATACAGAATCGCACCCGGATCTGAGGGCACTGAAACGCAAGATCGACACTCTGGAGCAAGGAGCGAATAATCCTGAGCCAGGAAACTCTACGGGGAATGTCACGAGTATGGCGGTGTTCCGGATAAAGGCAAGAATCGATGCCGTGAATTCCAGACTGGAGTCACTTACGCAGCAAAAGAACATGCTGAAAGAGAAGATTTCCCAGAACGAGCATGCGATGGAAATGACCCCCCGTGTCTCCCAGGGCTTGGATGTGCTGATCCGGGACCGTGACAGTGCGCAACGAAAGTTTGACGAGTTACGCAACAAGAAGATGAATGCTCAAATCGCGCAGAATCTGGAAAGCGAGAACAAATCGGAACGATTCACGCTGCTTGAACCCCCGCTTCTGCCGGAAAAACCCTTCAAGCCGGATCGTGTGAAGATCCTGGCAATGGGTTTCCTTCTGGCACTCGTTTCATCTGTCGGCGTGGCGATGCTATTGGAATCACTCGACAAACGGGTGCGGGGTGTCGAGGCATTTACGCATGAAATAGGACATCGCCCTCTGGTGGTCATTCCATATCTGCAGGTCGAGGGGGAAAATGGGGTCGGTGGGCGCATGAATATCCGTGAGAACTTCTCGGCGTTTTGGACACGCTTCAGAGCAAAATGATTCAAGGCGCCTTGTCAATTGCCACTGTGGGCTTTTCAATTGCTCGGATTCCGGATCGAACAACCAAGGTGAATTAAATGGAACGCATCAAGCAGGCCATAGAAAAAGTCAAAACTCAACGCTCTGGGGAGGCTGGTCGTGCGCAGTCACTTCGCGAGCCGCAAATCGTGACGACGAAGTCGCCACAGGTGAAGGACGAGATCGAGGACATTCGCTATGTTTACACGCGCGTGGTCAAGCTCAAGAAAGAACATCTGGAAAAGAACCGCATCGTTGCGTTTGACAAGAATGATCCCAGGTGCATGACCTTCGATCTCTTGCGGACGCATGTTCTGCAGAAAATGGAGGAGAACGGTTGGCGCACACTTGCCATCACTTCCCCGACACCGGAGGCTGGCAAAACTGTGGTGGCAATCAATCTGGCGATGAGCATTGCCCAACTTACAAACAAGACGGCACTCTTGGTTGACTTTGATTTGCGACGTCCCAAAATCGGCACTTACCTGGGGATTGGCATGGAGAAGTCGCTAAATGAACTTCTTGCCGGCGAGGCCGAGTTGCCGGATGTGCTTGTCAATCCGGATGTTCCGAGACTGGTTGTGCTACCGACCAAGAACGCCGTGCGAAATTCATCCGAGACACTTTCCTCGCAGAAGGCAGAAGACCTGATCAAGGATCTGCGCGAACGCTATAAGTCCCGCGTTGTGATTTTTGACCTGCCTCCAGTCCTGGTTAGCGACGATGCCATTGCGCTCTTGCCCAAGATTGACTGTGTGCTTATGGTCGTGGCAGACGGGTTGTCGACAAAGCAGGAAATCGAGGATTGCAGTCGGTTGCTTTCGTCCACAAACCTTATCGGAACGGTGTTCAATAAGGCGGCGATTGCGCCGCTCGCGAATTACTATTACTGATCGGTTGGGTTTGGATTCGGACGGGCGCGAGCGAGCTGCCCGACAACGACGCATTCCAGCAAAACTGGCCAGATTGCGGTCCAGGTCCGAAAGTGCTCGGGGGTTCTAGTGGAAGGCACGCAGGTAATGTGATGTAAGTTGCCGCGACTCGCTTTGACGGTTCCTGTTCACGATAGCCAGGCTACCTACTGGGGCAACAACGCGACATTCGGCGTTTACAGGAGACTGTTCATATGACCAGCAATCAATTCATGAAGCCGATAGCGTCAGCGCTCGGCATTTTCGCAATTTCAGCATTCTTGGGCCTTCCTTCGTACGGAGCACCTGCTCCCAAGCAACTCGCATCTCAGCATCTTCCGCTTTCCAATGCCAACTCGGCCTTGGGGACAAATTTGCAGGCGCTTGAGTACTGGTCGACCGAGTGGGTCTTCAAGGACGTATTCAAGATGTCCAGCGCCTCGACGTGGACCACCGGGCCGGGTTGTCAATTGAGCCTGGATGCCAATGGCTATCCGACACGCATTCCCGTGAAGTGCCAGGCGCAGGCGTTGATGCTTAACCGAAGTGCTTGGTCAGGTGAAAGCGGCCAGTACGTAGTACTCTATGACGGAACTGGAACGTTCTCTTTTGAGGTGACCGGGCCGTCGCCCGATTCCGTACGAGTGGTCAGCAGCGCACCCGGCAGAATCGTGATCAACGTGTCATTGACACATCCGGACGGACACTATGGATTGTGGCTTAACGTCCTGACTACGAGCCCGGCACCCAATAACGTGAGAAACATTCGCGTGCTCAGACCCGGAACCGAAGCAACTTACCTCGAGCAACCTTTTACAGATACGTTTCTGGCGAGTTTGGCAGGCTACAAAGCGATACGGTTCATGGACTGGCAGCATACCAACAATTCAAAACTGACTTCCTGGGCAAGCCGGACCACTCCAGGCAGCGCATCACAGGCGGGAGATAACGGGGCGGCTGTGGAGTATATGGTGGCGCTGTGCAACGCTCTGAATGCGGATATGTGGATCAATATTCCGGTCATGGCAAACGACGAATTCGTTACTCGTGAAGCCACCTTGATCAAGAATACGCTTAAACCCGGCTTGAAAGTCTATATCGAGTATACGAACGAAATGTGGAACGGCGGATTTTCACAGGCGACCTATGCTGCAGCACGTGGTTTGGAACTGGGATTGCCAGGTCCGGATTGGCAAAGGGCCGTAGAGTACTATTCGCAAAGATCGGTGGAAATATTTGCTCTGTGGGACGCGGTCTACGGCGCGGCTGCCAGAACCAGTCTGGTGCGCGTGATGGGTACGCAACTGGCCAATGCCGGCATAACCACGCTGGAACTGGACTGGACGCCGCGCGGTGGTACTCCAGCGTGGAAACATGTTGATGCAGTAGCCGTCGCCCCTTATTTCTGCGGACAAGTGATTGCCGGAAACACAAGTTCCTGGAGGTCTGTCTGGAACTCGGATCATGCAAAAGCAATCGCCGCGATGGAAGCTTCCTGCGCCAGCGACATCGTCGGCAACATCCATTCATGGCAGACAAAGCAATTCAAAATCATCCATGGTTCCCGCGGATTGGCCATGATCGCGTATGAAGCCGGACAAGGCTTGGCGGGCGTAGGAGAAAACCAATCCGATGCGACGTTCAACGAACTATTGAATGCCACAAACAACGATCAGGGAATGTATGGACTCTACACAAGTTTCTTGAACCAATGGAAAGCCGATGGTGGACAACTTTTGATGAACTACACCTCGTCTTATGAACCCAATCGATTCGGCTATTGGGGACTGCTCAGATGGTCGGGAGACGATTTGACTACGGCCTACAAATTCAGGGCGGTGAAAGATTGGATAAGTGCCAATCCAAGGTGGTGGTAATACTCGAGGATTTCAGACTGGATCTTACCTCGCTCCCATTTCGCAACTACGGCATTTGAAAGCGATTGGTGAACATGGTAAGGGCGAGAGTCATCGTCAAGGAGCATTACCCCGGAACTTTGCTCAGTCTCTCTCTTCTTACCATTTGTGAATAGGCAACACCCAAGCCCGCGACTGACCAATACACGATAGGAATGTAAGTAATACTGCTAACGGTAAAGATAATTGTAAGGATGGACAGCAGTGTTGCCAGCAGTGACCGTCCCAGCAGATATATGTCACTTTGCTTGTCCGGCAGTGAGTGTATGGCTTTGTAAATTCCACTCGCGACCAAGGCAAAGAACCCGACAAACAGTCCAAGTCCGATAATTCCTTTTTCAAGGGCGATCCTGAGGTATGAATTTACGATGTCCAAGAGCCCCTGGCCTTGACTCTGTTGAATACTCTTCATTTCGGGGGAATCTTTGTAATTGGCAGAGCCGATCCAAAGGTTGCGCTGGATAACTATCAAAGAATTAGTTAACAGGTTTTCTCGGTAGTCGATATTCTCTTTTTCGGACGATCCGATATAAGGCAGCAAGTTAATTACGCGCTCCCCGCCCGGCAGCACTGCCACAAAAGAGAGGGCGAGCAAGGCACCAAGCCCGAATTTCGCCAGTTGGATGACGGGGCGACGACCTGTCGCGAGAATAATGACAAAAAGCACAACTGCCCCAACCCAGGGGCCTCGCGACAACGGCGCAAACAGCCCTGCCGCAAGTACTGCGATGCCCAAACGTCGAACTAATTGCGGCTTCATGAATTGCTGCAGATACGAATAGAAGCCAATGCCTACAACCATCAGATATCCAAGCGCAATGGCCTGACCTGCGGTAGCGACCGCTCTGAGCATGCCGTCCCTTCCAAGGTACCCCATACCTCCTTGTAATTCAGTCAATGGGTTATACAGCAGCCAATTCTTGAATGATTCGAATACTCCAATCAAGGCCAGTATCATGATGGCCATTACAAAACTGAGAAGGGCGTCACGAAAAGCCTGTTGATTTTTTAGCGAACGACTGATGACAAAGTAGGGCAGGAACGCATCGATGAACAGATAGAAGCATTGGCGCAGGCTATCGGTAAAGCTGAGTTCGCGCAGGCTTAGCAAACCGGCGAAAACGAGGTAAACGAAGAATACTCTGTCCGGACCGGTACGAAAGAAGGGCAAGGTGTCCTTCTTTCTGTGCAAGGCAATGAATGCTGGGAGGAGCAGGAATATCTCCAGTATTCTGGGATGGGAAAGTTCGAAGAAAGAGTCGATTGGTCCTATGCCCGGAATAGAAATGGCCGCAGCAGGAAGGGCGAGCAAGACGAAAAAGAATAGCGCGGGGATATTCCGTTCTGTGCGTTTTGCATAAAGCAATAAAGGAATCGCAATAGCTGTATATAGCCAAAAACCGGGGGTGAGAAAGACAGCAATGGTCAAGCCGAACCATAGATTCCGCCTTCTTTTGAAATCGTTCTTGTCAATAACATTACAGGCGGATTTTTGCCCGATGATAAAAAATGCCAATGCCAGGAAGGCTATAATCACTAACGCTCGGAGACTTTCAGGCATGTTCGAGTTTGATTGTGTGTTATTGTTTCAAGTTGTATTTTCTATTCTATCCTTTGAGAACAACGCGCTGGAAATATTTTTGGCGCGATCGCAATTATTCGCAGCAGATAACGATTATTGAACTTATGAACATGGCCTCAGCTAAAGCATCAACTTTCAAGCAACGCATTCTTCATTCGGGATTTTGGGTGCTGGCAGGATATGGTTTAAGCCAGGCTTTACGTTTTGGGGGAAACCTAGTACTGACTCGCCTGCTGTTTCCTGAGGCATTCGGGATGATGGCGATAATAAACTCGATAATTATCGGAGTGTGGATGTTCTCCGATGTGGGAATAGGAACTTCGATCATACAGAAGGACGAGGGGGATGAATCCGCATTTTTGAATACGGCATGGACAGTACAGGTGATACGGGGGTTCGTCATCTGGGTTGGCTTGTGCATACTGGCATATCCTGTTTCAGTCTTTTACTCGGAACCCGAGTTGCTAAGCATGATTCCAGTTGTTGGGCTCAGCGCGATTATCAGCAGTTTCAATTCAACCAAGCTCTTTACTGCACAACGCAATCTGAAGATCGCACGCGTATCGCAAATTGAAGTCGGCTCGTTTGCAATAGGATTGATGTTCTCGATAACCTTTGCATGGCTTCATCAATCGGTATGGGCGCTGGTTTGGGGTAACTTGATTACTGTCACGCTCAAGCTGGTAGCCAGTCATGTGGCGCTTCCGGGAATAGACAACAGATTCACGTGGGATCCGCATGCGCTCAAACATTTGAGGGGGTTCGGGCGTTGGATATTGCTGAGTTCAGCGCTGACCTTCTTGTCTTCAGAAGGCGCGCGCCTGGCGATCGGTGCTGTTTTCGATATGCGCCAGGTTGCGATGTTCACATTGGCAAGCACGATGAATCTCATGTTTTGGCAAGCCATGCAGCAGATGGCTGCGAGCGTATTCTTTCCCGCATATGCCGAAGTGCATAGAGTTAGCCCGGAAAAGCTTACGAAGATGTTGCTCAGGGCGCGTTTGACGATCGTCTTGCCGAGTTGGATTCTGGCGGTCGGCTTCATTCTTTTTGGTTCTCAAATCATGGGGGCGCTATATGACGTTCGATATCTCAAATCGGGAGTCATGCTTGAGCAACTTGCGGTAGGCTCACTGGTCGCCTGCATATGGGGGTCTTACTCGGGTGTTTTGCTTGCGTTGGGCAAGGTGGCAACGTCGACCGTAACAACATTGATTTTTATCGTATGCCAGTTCGCGGGAATGTATATCGGTTATCGGCTTGGCGGCGAGGCCGGCTTTGTGATGGGAATTGCGGTGGCAAGCTGGGTTGCTTACCCAGCCCACGCATATATTTTGGCAAAAAACGGATTATGGCAACCCAAACTCGACTTGTCGTTCCTCGCGGCTTCTGTGATGATTCTTGTGCTGGCTTGGCCAAGTCTGATACCGCATTGATTATGCATCTGTTCCTGCGAGCGAGAGGCGACCGTCGGCTTGCGATGTGCAAACCTCAGACATTGGACTAAAGTCGCCTGTTCCGACTGCTCGAAAAACTATATATTCTTGTATATTTAAGCTCATTCACTTCGAGCTTCTGAAGTTACCGAGCCGATTCGGCCATACCCATGGAAGATCATGATGAAAACTTTTGAAGATACCTCCCTTCGGCGCGGTCGAAGAACATTTTTGTCCTCACTGGTTTCACTGCCCATCCTTTTGTATTTTTGCATGCCTGGTAGAAGCAATAATTCATCGGTCGCGGCGATCGGCGATTCGGATGAGTTTGTCATCTTAAACGGCTGGGTTTTACTCAAACAGGACATTGCTGAATAGGGACGGCCATGCTAATTGATCTTAACAACGAAAAAATCAGGGTAAAGCGATACGACGTTTGTGTATATGGTGCCGGACCTGCAGGGATCACGCTTGCGCGCGCTTTGGCGGCAAAGGGGAAGCTGGTTGCTCTGGTTGAAGGCGGTGCTCTGGAGTATTCGGAGGAATCACAGTCGCTGTATGACGGCAAGAGTATAGGCAAGATTCCGGATTGGGACGCTCCCCGAGTCTGCAGATTGCGTTTCTTTGGCGGTTCTTCCAACCACTGGGGAGGACGTTGCGGAACATTTGATCCGATCGACTTTGAAAGTCGTGACTATTTTGGTCTTCCCGGATGGCCCATCAAGCTTGACGAAGTTCTGCGCTACCTTCCCAAAGCGCTGGAAATCGTCGATATAGCCCCCGACGCATTGCCGGTTGTTCATCCTGCGCTCGAAAGTAGCAAGTTCCGCCTATCGGAGAAGGCGCTGAGTCTTCCACCGACGCGGTTCGGGGAAAAGTACCTGAATGAGATCAGATCGTCCACCAGAATACATTCATACATCAATGCCAATCTCGTCAATATTACCCTCAGAGAGAATGGCAACTCGATAGCCACTACTGAAGTCAAAAATTTCAAAGGCGGCACTTTTGCGTTCAATGCGGATCAGCATGTATTGGCGCTCGGGGCGATCGAAAACGCCCGAATTCTGCTCAACGCCGACAGGCAAATGAAGAATGGGATCGGAAATCACAGCGGGATGGTCGGGCGCTGCTTCATGGAGCATTTCAATGTGGCCTACGGAAGGTTTGTTACCGAAAACCATCAGGTGATGGGAAGCGGAATGGAGCTGAATCCAACGTCCGCCCTGCTCAAGGCTCAGGGCGTAGGCAATGGTGTGCTCGCCTTTGACGCGAATTCGGAGGCCCTGCTGTATGGTCGATTGAAGGTGCTAAAGACGGCAGTGCGCGATGCCATTTGCAAGTCCGATTCTGCCACGTCCATTTCGAGGACATTCATGAATTTCGATTGTCCGGGTGACGGGGTTGTTTCCAGCATGATCGAGCAGACGCCGAATCCGGATAGCCGTGTGACGCTCGATACCGAGCGTGACGCGTTCGGGTTGCGAAGGATTATATTGAACTGGACGATGTCTGAAGCTGACCGAAAGACTATTCGGGTACTCGGAATTGAAGCTGCAAAAGAAATGGCGCGCATGAGAATCGCCCGTGTCCAACTGAACGATTTTGTGCTTGATGAGCGACTGGAGATTACAAAGACCGGTAATCACTGCCACCATCTGGGTACGACCCGAATGTCCTCGGATCCCCGTTTTGGTGTCGTCGATGGCAACTCAAGAGTGCACGGCATCTCCAACTTGTATGTTGCCGGAAGCAGCGTATTCCCGACGGGGGGGGGTATCAATCCGACGCTGACGATCGTCATGCTGGCATTGAGACTCGGCGAACACATCGCCCGCCTTGGAAAATGAATACCTGGATAATCATCGTCAACTATCGCACGGCGGATCTGACCATTGACTGTCTGCGATCGCTGTCTGCGCAAGTTGATGAGCTGGGAGCTGGCGGTGGAGTGGTTGTGGTCGACAATGCATCCGGGGACGGATCGGCCGAGAGGCTGCTCGCGGAAATCGAGCGCGAAGGTTGGGGGGCGTGGGTCCGTATTCTGCCACTCGACAGAAATGGCGGTTTTGCTTTTGGCAATAACGCAGGGATTCGTCTCGTCCGCGAGAGTAAGGCAAGAGTGGACTACTTGATGCTGCTCAACCCTGACACAATCGTGCGGGAGGGCGCAATCAAGGCGCTTGTCAGTTTTATGGAGCACCACCCAAAGGCGGGCATCGCCGGTAGCCAATTGGAGAATGCGGCAGGGGGGCTGGAATGCTCCGCACATCGCGTCCACACCCCGTTAAGCGAATTGGAGGCGGGAGCACGCCTTGGACTGTTGAGCCGTGCGCTCCGAAATCATATCGTTTCTCCCGCCCCTTGTAAGGAGGCACACAGTTGCGATTGGGTCTCGGGCGCCAGCATGATTGTTCGGCGTGCCGTCCTGGAAGCGATCGGGTTTCTGGACGAGGGGTATTTTCTCTACTTTGAGGAGGTTGACCTTTGCAGGCGGGCCAAAGTGGCGGGTTGGGAAGTCTGGTATGTCCCTGAGTCACGCGTTATGCATCTTGAGGGGGCAAGCACCGGAATCGGTGTAAAAGCTAAAAGGCGCGCTACGTACTGGTATGACTCGCGCCGACGCTTCTTCGTTAAACACCATGGTGTGATGGGCCTTGCGTTGGCAGATACTTTATGGGCTCTGGGCCGCATAACCTTGTCGATACGACGCGCGCTCGGACTCGGAACCGGCGGCGACCTGAACGATCCGGCGAGGTTCATGTCGGACCTTCTTTTGGGAGATTTGAAATCCGTCCTGACCGGTCGAGTTTGGGGCATCAGAAAGGCATAAGGATCTGAAATGACACTCTCAACGGAAAAAGCGGCGGAGGAAAGCGTTGGCATCGTCGTCATAGGACGAAACGAAGGTGAACGCCTCAGGAAATGTCTGAAGTCTATTCGCGAAAGTACTTCCAGTCGACTGGTCTATGTTGACTCCGGGTCTTCGGATGACAGCCTGGCTATCGCCCGTTCTTTTGAAGCCGGTGTACTGGAGCTTGACCCCCGCTCCCCTTTTTCGGCTGCGCGTGCCCGCAATGAGGGATTCAGGTACCTGAAGACGCTATCGCAGGAGATTCAGTTCGTTCAGTTTGTGGATGGGGACTGCATCCTGATGCCAGACTGGCTGGATCATGCGAGAGAAGCGCTCCGAGAGGATTTGCGGCGTGCCGCTGTGCTTGGACATGTTCAAGAGCTCAATCCGGACGCGACACCATACAACCGCTTATGCGCGCTTGAGTGGGTTTCAAAATCCGGAGACCTGACCAATTTTGGCAGCTTTGGGGGTATTTCCATGATTCGAATGGAGGTGCTGGACAAGCTGGGGGGGTTCAATGCGGACGTGATCGCGGGTGAGGACTCCGAGCTTGGAGTCCGGATGCAACTGGCCGGCTACAAGATCACGAAGCTCGATCAGCCCATGGTCATACATGATGCGAATATCACCAGTTTTTCCCAATGGTGGAAAAGATCCGTTCGTGCAGGCCATGCGATCGGGCAGCGTTCGCAATTAAACGGGAAGACGGAATTGAGAGACTGCATCCGGGAGCGAAACAGTACGTGGGTTTGGGGTATCGCAATTCCACTCCTGGTTCTGGTCACATTGATTCCGTCATATGGTCTGAGCGTTTTCTTGTTGTGCGGATACCTGCTGCTGTATTTTCGGGTCATTCGATACCGGAGAAACCAGGGAGACAGCCCAAGTGATGCGTCGTTGTACGCCAGATTCCTCCTGATGGCGAAATTTGCCAACGGCATGGGGTTGATCAAGTACTACGTGAACAAGTTCGAACAGCGCTACGAAATAATCGAGTACAAATAACCTCGGTCAATAGTTGTTCCCGCATAGTCGGTGCAAGATGGGCGGGATAGGTATTATCAATATTTTTGGAGAAACGGTGATATGAAGATGGACCAGCGCGTTGTGAAGGTGGGTTTGCTCGGGGCGGGATATATACTTAAAGCGCATGCGAAAGCACTGGCAAAAGTGAGCAATGTCGAGATTGTCGCGGTTTGTGATCTATCGTCGGCAAGAGCCCAGGATGCAGCAGCAGCGTACGGCATCCTAAACGTTTTCACTTCGCTTGATGAGATGCTCAAGACGGACCTGGATGTCGTGCATGTTCTGCTGCCCCCGGATTTGCATTACGAAGCCACACATAAGATCCTGTCGGCAGGACGAAGCGCCTTCGTCGAGAAGCCAATGGGGTTGAATTCGCACGAGTGCCAGAAGCTGGTCGATCTGGCGGCGGCCAAGCAAGTAAAGCTGGGTGTAAACCATAATTTCCTGTTCTTGCCGTCCTATGAGAAGTTGCGCAATCAAGCCACTGACGGAACGCTTGGCCGCATCGACCAGGTAACGATCAATTGGCTATATCCGTTGCCACTGATTCAATTCGGGCCATTCAACAACTGGATTCTGCGCGAGCCGCAGAATCTGTTCTTTGAGCTGGGACCGCACTTGATCGCATTCATGATGGACCTGGTGGGTCCGCTGGAGCGTATCCAGACCGATATATTCGCTCCGATTGATCTGCCCGGGGGCAGTCGCGTTTATCGGCGCTGGCACGTGCACGGCGTTCGAGGCAGCATCGCAGTTGATCTGAATCTGTCTGTAAAACCCGGTTTTGCGGATCGGAGTATTACGGTGCGAGGACACGCGGCCACTGCCAAGTGCGACTTTGACCGAGACTTGTACTATTTGGACGAGCCGAGTGGAAGCGGGTTGTTGCTGGACAATTTCCTGACAGCACGAAACGTCGCCAGGCAGATTGCCACGAATGGCAAAAGCAATCTGATCAAGTCCGTCTTCAACACACTGAAGAAGGCGCCCGGTACGAACCCGTTTGGCGTCAGTATAGAAAACAGTATCAAAGCCTTTTACGATGGACTTGATAACACGCTCGATCAACGCGTTGACGGGAAATTCGGGGTTGGTGTGATCGCAACCTGTGAGCAGGTGGTCAAGCAGTGCACCTTCGAACCGGCTTTGAACAAGGGCGAGACATGGCATGTGCTTCCGCCGGTTCGGAAACCGACCGTTCTGGTGATCGGGGGAACCGGATTTATCGGCAAGCATCTTGTTCGGGCTTTGACGCAGCGCGGCTTGGGGGTGCGCGCCGTTACCCGCGGGATGGCTTCCGCGCAACTCGCTCTCTCCGGACTCCCTGTAGAACTGGTGCAGGGTGATCTGGCGAATCCACAATTCGTCGACAAGGCGCTGGAAGGCATCGAGGTTGTCTATGATCTCGCCAAGGCGGTAGGTGAGAAATGGGATGACTACTACAGACAAGATGTCCTTGTCACAAGGAATATAGCCGAGCGCGCACTGGCGAAAGGCATCAAGCGCTTCATCTATACGGGAACCATTGACTCCTACTACTCGGCGAATGCTAACGAGGTGATCACTTCCGATACGTTGCTTGATTCCAAGATCACCAGGCGCAACCATTACGCCCGATCCAAGGCGACCTGTGAAGCCCTATTGATGGGATTACATAAGGACAAAGGATTGCCCGTGGTGATCTTTCGTCCAGGAGTGGTTATCGGGAAGGGTTGTCCGCCGGCGCATTGGGGTGTAGGCATGTTCCAGTCGGAGACAAGTATGCTGTTTTGGGGCGACGGTCAGAACAAGCTGCCGCTCGTGTTGGTTGAAGATGTCGTGTCCGCTCTTGTTTTGGGATTGGACAAGGAAGGCATTGAGGGCCAGACGTTTCTGCTCACGGATGCGCCACTGATCAGCGGCAGAGAATATGTCGACATCGTTTCGAAAGAAAGTGGTACCCAATTGAGGGCTGAGCCAACGCCCATTTGGAAATTCTTCGTTATAGATGTACTGAAGGAAGCCGCAAAGCACGCGATCCGGCACCCAAATCGAAAATTTCCTAGCTATCGTGACTGGGACTCCAGAAGTCATCGGGCGCGTTACGATAACGCCAAGACACAACAAGTTCTGGGCTGGAAGCCCGCCGGAACGCGTGAACTCCTTGTCGAGCGCGGCATCGTTGAGGCTGTTCGCGATTTCATGCGCTAGAACCAGACGGATTGAGAGGGCGAAATACGACTATGGGCGTTTCCGCAGAAGTACCGGATTGGACGCGAGAGCAGAAGTCGGCTCTTTCCTGGAATCCGTCCAAGTCGCTGCTGGCAAGCATTCGCTCGTACCAGCGAAACTCAGTCTCGGGCAACCCGCTGCGCATTGTCATTCGAAAGCTCGCAGTGTTGCGCTATCGGTTCTGGAGTGCCATAACAGGCGCAGATATCTCGCTGGATTGTCAGATCGGAGGGGGGTTGCTGCTGCCGCATCCGAACGGCGTGGTTATTCACCCCGAGGCGAGGATCGGTCCGAATTGCCTGATCTTTCAGCAGGTGACGATTGGCACTCGCGCAACGAGCAAACCTCCGCTAATCGGCGGACACGTAGACATCGGGGCGGGCGCAAAGATATTGGGTTCCGTGATCATTGGTGATCACGCATGTATCGGGGCAAATGCCGTCGTTCTCAAGGATGTTCCGTCGGGAAAGACCGCCGTAGGGATACCTGCCGTGATCGTTGAACAAAAGTCATGACCGGCATTCGTCAAATGCACACGCGCAGTCGCCACGATCAGTGGGGAATTGGGATACTGATGTTTCGTACCGGCTATCGAACATGAAGAATAACAAGAGAATTCTCGCCGTTTCCAGCGGGGGCGGTCATTGGATTGAATTGATCAGGTTGGTGGACGCATTTGAAGGTCACCATGTCGCCTATGCGTCGACCGATTCCGGATACGGTAAAGACGTGGCACCGGCAGCGCTCTATACACTCCGCGAAGTCTCCCGATGGAACAAACTGCTTTGGGTTCTTACGTTTGGGAAATTGCTATGGGTCATGTTGCGTGAAAAGCCGGATATAGTCATTTCGACAGGTGCTTTGCCAGGTTATTTCTCGTTGCGGATTGCCAAGTGGTTCGGGGCAAGAACAATCTGGATTGACAGCCTTGCCAACGTGGATGAGTTGTCCATGTCCGGAAGACTGATCGCGAAATATGCGGACCTTTGGCTGACGCAATGGCCACATCTGGCCAAGCCAAACGGGCCATTGTTCTACGGGTCGGTACTATGATATTCGTTACAGTGGGATCTCAGGTGCATTTCAACCGGCTGGTGAAAGCGGTCGATCAGTGGGCTTTCGAATATAAGCGCGATGATGTCTTTGCACAGATCGGCACAACCGATTACCGTCCAAAGAATATCGATTGGACAAATTTTCTGAAACCGGACGAATTCGAGCGCCGGTATAGAGAAGCCAGTGCAATCGTGGCCCATGCCGGGACGGGATCGATCATCACCGCACTTCAGCTAAAGAAGCCGATCCTGATCATGCCACGCCAGTCTTCCTTGGGAGAAACCCGCAGTGACCACCAGATTGCGACTGCGAAGCAATTTCTGCGTTTCGAGTCGGTCGACGTGGCGTGGGATGAAAGCGAACTGATCGCCAAGTTGAACGGCATTGACAAGCTGTGCGCGTCGGAGTCGATCGGTTCAAGCGCATCGAGCGAGTTGATAACCTCGATCCGGACGTTTATTGAAAGTACCCCCTGAGCAACCTGAAGCCCGGAATGCGCGGAGTCGGCGCATGGCTGCGTAGCTTCGCCGAATGGCCTATCCAGACAGGTCGCTCGTTGCCGAAATTTCGGTAGCATGCGCGCTTGGTCGGGCAAGTCGTAAATTGCAGAACCTGAGAAAGGTAATCTTGTGAAACACAATCGAATCGGGTATTTCGTCAATCAATATCCCAAGGTGAGCCACAGCTTCATTCGAAGAGAAATCCTGGCCCTGGAGCGCCAAGGATTTGAAATCTTGCGCATTGCATTGCGCGGATGGGATGCCGAGCTTGTGGATGCCGAAGACGTGAGCGAACGCAAACGAACACGCTACGTCTTGCAGGCGGGCTTCGTCGGGTTGCTGGCGGCCACGCTGCGCATGTCTTTTGTTCGACCCGTGCGGTTCTTTCAGGCAATGCGGGCGGCAATCAAGATGAGCGTCAAGGCTGAGCGTCCGCTGGTGTTCCATCTGATCTATCTGGCGGAAGCGTGCCGCATCGCTCCCTGGCTTGAAGATTTCGGGGCTCATCATGTCCATGCGCATTTCGGCACCAATTCGGCAGAGGTGGTGATGCTTGCACACATCCTGGGCGGTCCTGAATACAGCTTCACCGTGCACGGTCCGGAGGAGTTCGATAAACCGGAGTTTCTCGGGATGCGGGAAAAAGTGAAGCGGTCTTCTTTTGTAGTCGCAATAAGTTCCTTTGGCTGCAGCCAGCTATATCGATGGGTGGATTTTGCGGATTGGCCAAAGGTTAAAGTCGTGCATTGCGGCTTGGACAAGGCGTTTTATGACGTGCCTGCCGCACCGATTCCGAGTGCGCCCCGGGTGGTGTGCGTCGGGCGATTGTGTGAACAGAAAGGCCAATTGTTGCTGGTAAGAGCGGTCAGCCTGCTGATCCAGAAAGGCATTCGACTGGAACTGGTACTGGCCGGTGACGGGGAAATGCGGGCTGAATTGGAAGCACAAATTGCGCAACTTCAACTGCAGGGCGTGGTGCGGATTACAGGCTGGATAAGTGGTGACCAGGTCAGAAACGAGATTCTGGCCTCGCGCGCAATGGTATTGCCGAGTTTTGCGGAGGGATTGCCTGTGGTAGTCATGGAAGCAATGGCATTGCGCAGGCCGGTTTTGACCACGTACATTGCAGGCATCCCGGAATTGGTTCGGCACGGCGAGGACGGCTGGCTGATTCCCGCCGGTGACGTCCAAACCCTGGCAAATACGCTGGAACAAGTTTGTTGCGCGACAACTGGTACGCTGGAGAGGATGGGGGAGGGGGCACGCCAGCGTGTTCTTGAACGTCATTCCATCGATACGGAAGCGAAGAAGCTCGCGAACTTGTTTTGTGCAAACGCCAAGATTGATGCAGGGTTGACGCCATGAATATCACGTTGCTGTTCGAGTCGTTGTTTCTGCTGGTGCTGGTGCTGGTTTCGATCCCGGTCCTGGTGTTTTTCATTCAGGTCGTCATCTCCCTGCCGGGCTATCGAAGCAGAGCTGTCCCTGATGTCCGTCGGCCTTCTATCGCCATATTGGTCCCGGCTCACAATGAAGGCGGAGGAATAGTCGCCACGTTGCATTCGATTCGCGAGCAACTGATTGCGGGCGACCGGTTGCTGGTCGTCGCTGACAATTGCTCTGATGATACAGCTTCTGTGGCGCGTGAAGCCGGCGCCGAGGTGGTAGAGCGTTTTGATACTTCGCGACGAGGAAAGGGATTTGCGCTGGATTTCGGAATGCGGCATCTGGACTCATCGGCTCCCGAGGTGGTCATTATTGTAGATGCCGACTGCCTGCTGAGTGCGGGGACGCTGGATCGTTTGTCCCGTATGTGCATGAGCACGGGTCGTCCGATTCAGGCAAAGTATATGATGCATTCCACCGGGGAGGCGGGTGTCAAAACGAAAATAGCCGAGTTCGCCTGGGCTGTGAAAAGTGTGGCGCGTCCATTGGGATTTCTACGGCTGGGGCTACCATGTCAGCTGATGGGCACTGGAATGGCATTTCCGTGGCAAGTCATCCGGAGAGTCGACCTGGCAAGCGGACATATTGTGGAAGACTTGAAACTCGGCCTGGATCTGGCGCGAATTGGCTATGCGCCGATGTTTTGTCCTGAGGCGCTAGTGACCAGCGAATTCGCCAAAAGCGCGGAAGGAGCCCAATCCCAACGTACTCGCTGGGAACATGGCCATCTCAGTATGATTTTGGCTGCACCCCGCTTGTTGCTTGCGAGTCTGACGACAGGCAACAAGGACTTGTTCGCCCTGGTGTTCGACATGTGCGTTCCGCCATTGGCGTTGCTCACCATCGTGGTCGCCGGCTTCTGCCTGGCAGGGATGGCAGCGTGGGCGGGAACAGGCGAATTTATGCCCTGGGGCATGGCGATAGCTGTCGCCGTGGTGATCTCTGTGGCAGTTCTGCTGAGCTGGCTAAGGGTGGGCAGAGAGATACTGTCTTTTGGGAATCTTGCTTACGCGCCGATTTATGCACTGAAGAAGATCCCGATGTATCTGAAATTCATTGTACGTCGACAAGTCGAGTGGGTGCGTTCAAAAAGAGACGAAGACTAAAACGATTCGTATGCCAGACACCCTGATGTGCTCTACTTATTTGGCATGCAGATTCTGGAAAGTACATATTGCATATCCCTCATCGCGAGCAAGTTGAATGAGTCCCTGCGTTAGACCAATCACATAATTGTGCATGTATGTGTTGTCACGGTCATGGTCATGCATTAAAACTACACCGCCATTTTCCTTTCTCACACGTTCAATGATTTGCTCGATGGGGAGCGGATTGGGCCAAGTATCTGTTGAATCGATAGTCCACCAAGCTAGTCTATGATGTGTAATCAAAATTTGGATTAGCGTTGCCAACGTAATTTTTCCGAAAGGCGGCCGGAACCATTTAGAAGTGGTAATTTCCCCGCATTTCTGAAAACCAACCCGAATATCTGTTCCGATTTTCAGCGGGCTAGTTTTCCACGCATGCAGGTGTTCGAGTGAATGGGACCCAATCAGGTGACCTTTCGAAGCAACATCAAATGCTTCATGCGGAAAAGAGTCAATTTTTCGACCAAGCATGAAAAAATTTGCATGAACGCTGCTGTTTTCGAGCACTTTGAGCAGAGCGGGCGTAAGAGAGCTACCAGGGCCGTCATCGTATGTTAGGACGATTACCTTGGAGTTTTCGCATATCCTGCGCAATTTGGCAATTTGCCGGAGTTTATATAGATGTGGTGCCACGAACCACAAAGTCGGAATACTTGCTACTACACTGACAAGAACGAGATAACTCAATTTCGCCGCCCATAAGGAGTGAATGTAAAATTTGACAGTATGGTCTGGCTGGCTACCACCACTGGGGATTTGGGGTTATCCACTCCTTCACACCCCTATACTTATACGCTGTAGCTGGATCATCACCAGACCATCTGAGCAGCCCCCAGTAGCCATATTGGGTGGGCTCATAGGATGAGGTGTAGTTCATCAGCAATTGTCCGTTGTCTGCCTTCCATTGATTCAGGAAGGTGGTGTAAAGACCTAGCATCCGCGAGTCATTGTTTGCGGCATTCAATAGCGCATTGAAAGCGGCGTCGGTCTGATTTGTTTGACCGACACCCACCATGCCCTGACCTGCTTCGTACGCGATCATGCGAAGACCGTATGTGTTGTGAATGATGTCGTAGTGGTGAGCTTGCCAGGTATGAATATTGCTGCTGGTGTCGCTGGCACAATAGGCGATCAGGGATGTAATCGCGGTTGCCTGATTTGCAGCCCAGGCTGAGTCCCATGAGCTAATGTCGCCATTACCTACGTTACCGCAAAAGTAAGGTGCCACGGCAACGGCATCGACATGCTGTGAGGCAGGAGTTCCGCCGGGAGGCGCCCAGTTAAGGGCTGTCGTTGTTACACCGGCATTCGCCAGTTGCGACGCCATCACGCGTACCAGACTGGTTCTTGCATCAACACCGTAGACAACGTCCCAAAGCCCGAATATTTCCACTGCGCGTTGAGAATAGTATTTCTCAGCTATTTCCCAGTCCGCACCGGTGATGCCCAACGCCGCACCTTGAGCTCTGGCGTAGGTCGACTGATTAAATCCGCCGTTCCACATCTCGTTGGTGTACTCGATGTATACCTTCAGACCAGGCTTGAGCGAGTTCTTGATTAACGTGGCTTCTTGAGTGACAAAATCGTTTGTTGCCCTAACCGGGATATTGATCCACATGTCTGCATTCAGGGTGTTGCACAGAGCCACCATATATTCCACCGCAACGCCATTGGGGCCGGATTGTGAAACGCTGGCAGGACGCGTTCTGTTGGCCCAAGATGACAATGTGGAATTATTCGTCTGTTGCCAATCCATAAAGCGAATTGCTTTGTAACCGGACAAACTGGACAGGAATCTATCTGTGAAAGGCTGTGATGCGTAGGTTGCCTCCGTCCCCGGCCTGAGAACCCGAATATTCCTTACATTGTTTGGCGCTGCGCTCGACGTGCGAATGTGCAACCACAATCCATAGTGCCCGTCCGGGTAAGTCAAAGACAAGTTGATTACTATTCTTCCGGCGGCGGAGCTGACAACGGAGACAGCATCTGGAGCGGGACCACTAACGTCGAAGCTCAACGTTCCCGTGCCATCGTAAAGGACGACATATTGACCACTTTCGCCCGACCATGCGCTTCGGTTCATCATCAGAGCCTGCAGTTCGCATCCTGCCGGCAAAGTCGACGGATAGCCATCGGTATCAAATGTCAAAGCCGAGCAGTTGCCCGACTGGGTCCAAGAATAGGCGTTAGACATCTTGAACACGTCTTTGAACACCCATTCTGTAGAGTAGTAATTTACCGCTTGCAAGTTTGTTCCCAATGCCGAGTTGGTGTTGGTGGGAGTGATTGGCGTGTAAGGAATAGGCGTGCCAGGATCCGGCGTGCCAGGAGATGGCGTATATGCAGTCTTGGTAGGGGAGTTCTTTAGCTTTGGAGTCGAATCTCCGCATGAGGTGAGACTGAGTATTGCAAATATCGCCAAAACGCCGAAAGCGAGTCTTTTTGAACCTACTGAATTCTTGATAGGCATGTTTGCTACCCCAGGAAATTGAGAAAGTTGGAGTACTACTTGACTTAGGCGGGACTAACGTTTTTGATTGTAAAGCAAATTTGATAAAAAGTCTTCAGGTCAGCAGGGTTGTTCCAACGACAGTGCCAATTGCTACAAGAGCGTAAGCTAATCCACCAAGTATTAGACCGATTGCTGGCTTGAAATATCGATTTCTATTTTCCATCACGGCTTTGTCGATGAAAAAATATGTGATGGAGGCTACGGCAAGTCCTGCTAGGAATTCGAGCGGCTGAGAGTACCACGATTGGGCAATCGAGAAATATTTGTTAAAAGCATGAATGGCGAAAGCGCCAATCCAAGCGTTCAGATACAGCGGGAATGAGACGCCACCGAGCCACTTGCTGAATGCAGTGCGCCGAAGGGGGCGCGCGCAAAGAAGTACGACGCAAATAGCAAAGACTGGAGCGCCATAAGTATAGGGCTGAAGAAGGTGGTTGCTGGGTGGAGCGACCATCGTTGCAGCCGCCAAAATCATCAGAATTGTCAAATATAGGGTACCTGACTTCGTCAAGTACCAAGGGCCGAATTTTTTGAATGTAATGAC
Source organism: Sideroxydans sp. (assembly GCA_043744345.1). Taxonomy (GTDB): domain Bacteria; phylum Pseudomonadota; class Gammaproteobacteria; order Burkholderiales; family Gallionellaceae; genus Sideroxyarcus. The sequence goes on from JAYTUW010000066.1 coordinate 71,322, forward strand.
CGATAGAACTCCCAAGCTGATGGCGCCATACTGACTGCCACTCAGATAAGCGATTACGGCAAGGCATGCCCAAGGGGCTATACGCCTTCCAAAAGGCAGTATCGTGATGATCAGTGGTGCGACAAGATAGAACTGTTCCTCCACTGCCAGGCTCCAGAGGTGGTTGCCAGTCCCACCAAGCGGCATTTGCTGCAATGCAGTTTGAGGATCTGGCCACAGCGTGAACCAGTTGTGTGTAAATGTCACATCATAGGCAAGAAACTCGAACCAGCGAGGCGACAGCACTGGTTCATGTACGAGGCTTGTGATGTAGAGTGCGAATACCGTGAAGAAATAGGGAACCCAAATTCGCGTCGACCGATTGTAGAAGAAACGACCGAGTTCGTTTCGATGTGTGTCGTACAGTATTCCGCCGATCAGCCAACCGCTTAATGCAAAGAAGACCTGGACTGCGAGATTTCCAGATTGATTCCAATGAATTACATCCATGTGGCTGAGACAAACGCATGACGAGAGGATGAAGCGCAATATGTCAAACGCCGCGTACTCTTCGAGTTTTTTTATTTCCGGATTGTCGTAGTTTGTCTTCATGGTGCTCATGCCTTTAGGGAGGTTCTGCAACGGTCATGCCAACATGCCCGGTGCCAATTCTGCAGCCGACTGCGAACTAGGGGAGGTGCTACAGCAGATTGATTGACGGGGCCGATATGTAGAGCAAGAGGGGAGGCCGCGCCGCGCGACACTCCTGGTTCTTCATTCAGCGCTGACTGGAGCCGCTTTCCAACCCGGACGCAGGAATTCAAGCAATGTCCCCAATGTCGCGGTTTTACCGCGAGTACGGTCAACGAATTGACGACTGACGTGATGGCATGCATTTGCCGCATTGTCATAGCTACTCTGCTCGTCCATGAGTTGAATGATCTTGGCAGTGTAATCCGCGGTATCTTCTGTGCGGGCTTCGATGAGCGCATCATCAAGTACATCCAGCGCATTGGAAACCCGGCTACTCAATACCGGCCGCCCAGCGAGCACGGCTTCGGCGCTGACCATGGGCATTCCTTCGCAAAAATCCGAACGGGTTGGAACAATAACCAGGTGGCATTGTTCATAGATACGCAATAAGTCCGGACGAATCAGTTTGCCGTGCAGATTTATGATGCTCTCCAACCCTTGCTTACGAACTTCGGACTGCAATTCTTCAAATGCACCACCTCCACCGCAAATATCAAACACGACTTCTCGCGGTCGGAGTTGTTGGAGCCTGCTTGCAATGTCCAGCAAATCGAACACGCCCTTATTTCTCTCGATGCGGCCCGCGAACATTACTCGGAAAGGACGCTGCAAAAAGTCAGGGCATTTCAGTGCAAGAAATTCGTTTTCACGAAACTGAGCGGTAAATTGAAAGAACGCTACCGGCCGCTTCGCCAAAGCATGAATCTGCCGTCCGCACTCTGGGGAAACGCCGAGCGAAGCATTTGCAAAGCGGGAAAAGAAAATGCCGTCCAAGAACATGATTATCTTCTGAACGGGCTTTTTGGGAGGGTAGCCAAGCGGCCAGTAAACGTTATGCAGGCTTGCGACAACGCGAACTCCCATCAGTCTGAACAAGATCAGGGAAAACCAGTGGGTTGTGCCGGAGTCGACAATCACAAGGTCCGCCTTGTAGCGCATGGCACTGCGAAGCAGAGACAGGGCGTAGCGTAGCTGTCGAACGTGAAAGGATATCCCGCCCACCTCTTCCTTTGGGAATTTCGGACGATTCTCGATTCGAAATTGGCCATCGTCGACCAGCTCACTTCTCAGGTGCGAACTGATTGTCCACACATCAACGTCGTTCGCTTTGCAGAATTCGAACAGTTGGCTGGAAAATGTCAAAGAAGTTTCCGTATTTGTCGCAAATCCCGTTTTCCAGTCCGTATAGGCCTGAACAACGTCTCCGGGCCCGATTGCGTACAGGATGCGGAAGTTCTTTGAAGCTGAAGTCATGTTGATAAACCTTTTGGTTAGTGTCGACTAAGCACCGCTATAAATGTCAACGCGGAAGCGTTGACCCGATGCCATCAGGATATTGATGATGGAAAAGTCTCCCGGATCCAGTTCTCGAGATGAATTCCGACGGCTTCCTTTGCGCCTCCGGTGAGCAATGCGTGAGTCGTATCGGGAACCTCGATCCAGCACAGTCTGTTCCTGATATTGGAGACGCCGGGCTCCATTCCGTACGCGCGATAGTATTTTCTTCGGTTTTGAGAGCCAACGCTGATTACCAGAGTGGGAGTCTTCAGTCGCCTCGCGAGTTGCCAAGAGTTGAGCATGCGAAAGTTGGTTTCGACAGGCAGTGGCCTATTGCGGCGACCAATGTTGATCAGCTTCCGCGTTGCGGAATCAAACAGATCAAACCAGAAGCCGAGATCTGCCTTTCCGGAAAATAGCCGGAACCAAGAATCCAGTGAAAATAGTCGCTTCCAGAACAAATTAGCCCGTTCCTGAAAGTTATCGACTGTCAATGGCATGTAGCGTGATTGGTCGATCGATGCGCTTGTTCTAACGAGTGCCATCTCCGGTTCGAGCAACACCAATCCTCGCAGAATCGGGGAACGCGCGTTTATGGAATAAAGGGCTGTTACCGATCCGCCGCAAAATCCTCCCACAACGATGCCCTTTAGCGAGAATAGATCAACCAATTGCTCGCAAAGTGCTTGAAGCGGACGCTCGTGTTCTCCCAGTTGGATTTCGCGCGCGAGCTCTTCAAAATGAACCGGAATGTCGCCAGGGGAATCGCCGAGCCCCGGCATGTCGAAGCGGAAGGTCGGGTAGCCTGATGCACAGAGGCGATCGGCAATCGAGCAGCCTAGGTCTCCGACCCAGGAGCGGGGTTGTTGCCCAAAGCTTATAAGCAAGATCCCGGTTCGTTTTGAATCCGGCTGTCCTGATGCGGGTATCTGTGATTCCTGGTCGTGCAGGGTACCAAAAAGAATGGAGTTTTCAATTTCCAGTTGAAGAGCGTGGCGCATGTCGGCTCAATCTTGGATTGTTAAAGCTGCGTTGATCCATTTTACTGCCGAATCAAAGCAAAGCGTTAGGTCGGGGTTGATCAGGCGCATGGGAAATTTGTCCCCGGGTAAGCGGAGCGGATTCGACCCAACCAGACCGAATATGTGTGTGGCCAGAGGGTCGAGTTGTCCAACGTGGCGGCGCTGGTTTCGGTTATCATTGCAGTACTCTGGAGGAGTATTTTCGCCAAAGACGAATGCTAACGATTCAGTCCAAAGTGATTGGGTCAGATTGTGGCCTTCCACCTCAACATTGCGTCCATTTTCCAGGTCGGTCACAAACTGGTCCCGCGTTTTCCGTTCGTTTTCCGGCAAAGCAAAGTTATTTGCCATCTTGGTCTTGAGTTGGTCATATAGCATTTCGCGGGCGGATTTGGGAGGCAACCAGTTCAGCAGAACGTTGCCTACCCCTTCGGAGAACAATTGGTCGCCAAGTAGTGCCCCCAAGCCAAGACCGTGTATGACGAGCGGAGCGGCAGGGGCGATTTTTTCCAGCCAATTCGAGCAGAAGCGCAGGTCCTCAGTCCACTCTTGAAAACCAAACTCCTCAAACTGTCCCGAACTCTCTCCGACACCACGGTAGTCAAAGCGCAGTACTTCGAAGCCATGGCTTGCCAAGTATCTGGCCCATCTGACCCACGAAATATAACAATGGGGACGTACGGTCGGAAAGTGTCCCGCCAAAACCACCTTCGCCCGCAACGGCAGGTTTGTCGGATGGATGACGTAGTAGACCTGTTCCTGACCGACCGAAAGATAGCCGGACTTCTCCATGCGCTCGAGGTTGGATGGGCGTGACCGCGCGCTAGTCATCGAGGAGCGAAACTCATGTAGATGTCGTACATATCTGAGCAGGATTAACGTTATGTCTCGTCAGAATTGTATGTTGCGCCGCATATCTGAGTTGATGGTCGTCTACTTGGTGCCAGCGCGTGTCGGGATAGCGGCAAGTACGGTCAGGAATTCTCTGGCGGCTCTAAGTCTTCCAACAGCATTCAAGTGTCCGCCGTCGTCCGTGAACTCGGGGACCATGACCGGAATCACTTCGCCATTCCATTTTACGGTTTCAGAACGTCCGTCAGTCCTGCTTGACTCAACATGGGCTAGATCAAATATTGGCTCTCTGCCTTGGTAAGCCTTGCGCAAGAGCGTGTTGTATTCATTCCTGCGCATATTCTCCAACGTTCCATAGAGGGGAGCGTAACCTAGAAAATACAAGAGTTTGGCTTTTGGACCGCCTTCAACGACCGTTAGCGGTTCGGTTACGTGAACGAAAGTTGTACCGGGATGTTTTGCCCTCTGAATATTGATGGCTTCCTGGTAACGGGCAAAAAGCGCCTTTGCATTCGAGTCGGCGGTAAAATCAACGAAGCAGAACTTCATTAGTGCGATATCTGGGCCATCATGATATGGCTGTAAGGCTTGATCAAAGCTTTGTATCTTCAGTTGCGGATTTCCATTCTTGGCCAGGAATGCATGCCCTAACGTTGCAGCGGGAAAAGGTCCGGCTGTTGGCAACTGCACAATTCGTAAAGGAATTCCTTGATCTTTGGAAAGTTGAGTGATTCCGTCGATAATATTCAAGCCTACCGATTGATGGCCAAAGAATATCCGGCTTTGGGAGACACGCTCAAGATCTGAGCGAAGTCTTGCGTCTTCTTGTTCGGCGAATGAAGTTGGGCATGCGGTCATTGCAGCAAATGCAAGAAGCGTGATATTCACCATTTTAATCCCTGATATTGCATGTTTTTTCATACATCAAATCCGAGTATGCTGAACGAGAGTCGAAGATATCGCATCGGGAGCCGTGCTGTACGAAGAGTCTACCTCGTGGTTAACCATTCTTTTTTTGCGACACAAAATTTACGATCCGCTCAATAGAATCAAGATTTTCGGGCAGCATTTCGCTGTCCTCGACCTTGATGCTGAAAGTCTCCTCGATAAAGAAGATGACCTCGAGAACGCCTGTCGAGTCGATGATGCCTTGATCGAGCAGAGATGCGCTGTCATCGAGCGCTGTCGGATTTGCCACGTAGAAATTCGATGTCACAAAAGTGCGAATCTGTTCTTTGATATCCATTATGGTGTCTTTCCTTCCAATCCAAAGGCTGCATGAAATTCGTTCACAGGGTCCTCAATCGAGACATCTACTCCGGCACCAACAAAGTTGAAATCGTTTCAATGAATGAAGAGCCGCACACATACAATTGTCGGCGAATATATAATTTTCAACGCGGTCAGGCTAGGCGACTTTAGTCCAATATCAAAATAACTGCCTTTGCCCGGTAGCAAGGTATAATTTAAGCATCGGAAAAGCGGCAGAAAACGCATGTCCCGCGTCGAATCTGCGCAACCTTTCAATAATACGATTTCCACGCTCTGTTGGGTAGGTTAGACGGATATCGTCATAGTCCGTGAGCCTGTTTGAAGGGGTCGCGACTGGCATGTATGGGCCTTGGGTCATTTTCGTCCTGATTGGATTGGCAGCAACATTGGCTATTTTGGGTATTGGAGTAGCATGTACGAAGCGTTCTACGGTTTAAAAGAAAACCCCTTCTCGATTCAACCTGACCCGGATTTTCTGTATTTCGGTCGTCGCCATACTTACGCCTACGCGATGATGGAGTTCGGGATCAAGAATCGTGCAGGATTTATGGTAGTCAGCGGTGAGATCGGTTGTGGCAAGACAACGCTGATTCGGCACCTGCTCAACAATCTGGCTCCCGATCACACAGTGGGCCTAGTCTATAACACCCATCGCGACATCGCCAATCTTCTCGAATGGATCATGCTTGCATTGGGCCTTACTTACGAGGGCAAGTCCAATGTGGCGCTTTTTGATGCGTTCCAGCGTTTTTTGATTGAGCAGTACGGACTGGGAAAGAGCGTGCTATTGATAATAGATGAAGCGCAAAACCTCAATCCGGACGCGCTGGAATCGTTGCGTATGCTCTCGAACATCAATGCGGACAAGCACCAGCTACTTCAAATCATGCTGGTTGGACAGCCGCAGCTGAAGAATATGCTGATGCGCTCCGACCTTCTGCAGTTCGCGCAACGAGTTGAGGTAGATTTCCATATCAAGCCGTTTGCGTTATCTGATGTGCAAAGCTATATCGAGCACCGGCTGTCAATAGCCGGTCGGAGTGCTCCGCTCTTCATGCCCGAAGCATGCAGCAGAATCGCGGAGGCCAGCCAGGGAATTCCGAGACGTATAAATATCCTGTGCAATACCGCGCTGGTTTACGGCTTTTCTGCCGAAGCTGAACGGATCGACCTCGCATTGGTTGAAGAAGTGTTGAGTGACAAGGCGGAGTTTGGTGCGTTGTCGAACTCAGAATAGATTGCCCGGGACTTCAGTTGCTTTGAGTCCTCATTTGAATTGTTGGCATTGTTTCGGGCAGAAGCCTGAGGGACATAGACTGTCTGTCTATAGTATTCGTAATCAATAATATTGTGAATTGACCATGATTCTAGTTACTGGCGGTACAGGTTATATTGGCTCCCATACAGTCGTCGAGTTGTTGTCGGCAGGGCTGGACGTTTTGATTGTAGATAATTTTTGCAATAGCAAATCCACTGTGCTTGATCGCATCGAGCGCATTGTCGGGCGTCGGCCTGGCTTGGTGGAGGCCGACGTGCGAGACAGAAGTGCGATGCGCGCGCTTTTTAGTGACTATCATTTTGACGCGGTCATCCATTTTGCGGGACTCAAGGCAGTGGGGGAGTCCGTTGCTCAACCGCTGCGTTATTACGACAACAATATCAACGGTAGTCTGGTGCTGTTTGAGACGATGGCAGAGGCGGGGGTGAAGTCGCTGGTATTTTCGTCTTCGGCGACGGTCTACGGCGATCCTCATGAAGTACCGATACGGGAAGACTTTCCGCTTTCAGCAACTAACCCGTACGGACGTTCTAAATTGATCATTGAAGAGATTCTGGGTGATGTTGCTCATGCGGATACTGCGTGGCGTATCGCGTTGCTTCGATATTTCAATCCGGTGGGGGCACATGAGTCTGGATTGATTGGGGAAGATCCGAATGGAATTCCCAATAATCTGATGCCGTATATCTCAAAAGTGGCTGTGGGGCAGTTGCAAGAACTTTCGGTATTCGGAAGCGATTACCCAACTCCGGACGGAACGGGGGTGCGCGATTATATTCATGTGGTCGATTTGGCGCGGGGGCATCTCGCCGCACTGAAGGCGCTGAAGGACTCAAGAGGCATTTTGACTGTGAATTTGGGTACTGGGCAGGGTTACAGTGTGTTGGATGTGGTACGCGCGTTTGAGTCGGCAAGTGGGAAAAGAGTCCCCTATCGGATCGCAGGGCGACGCCCTGGAGATATTGCTGCCTGTTTTGCCGACCCCTCACTGGCGAAAAAGCTGTTGGGTTGGCAGGCGGAATTCGATATTGATGACATGTGCCGTGACGCCTGGCGGTGGCAGACAATCTCCAATGACACAAAATGAGGTTTGCATCGTCAGGATGCTGATTTTTTTAAAACTCATTGTAATTATTAAATTTCATAGAAATTACGTTCGTAAACACGTCTGTTTTTGGATTAGGTTTTTCCAATGAGTCGAAAACAAGACACTCCTCTGTAGCGCAAGTGTCAAAAATACGTCAAATCTTCATTAATATAACGCTGTACAATCAAGAACTGCATGTCAGTTCAGCGCAAAAGGCCTTATTAAATATGTGGATAAGTGAGTATCTGCATTGATGGCATGGCTGTTGCTTAACCTTGTCAAAGCAATGGAAATGTCGCGGGCTCCTGCGAAATGTATGACTTGCTATTTGCAACCAATTTGAGCCAGAAAATATTATGACGAATAATTTGATGATTGCCAGTTCGTGCAGGGATAGGCTTGCTTCATGGAAACAAGCGTTAGATGGATTTGTCAGTACGGCATTGGCAGATTGCGACTTGGATGAACTCGGGCGTGACGTCTTGCGGTTCAAGCCGCATGTGTTGATGCTGAGTTACGAATTGATCAGTCCGACCAACTTTGCGAACTTGAGCAGAATTTGTGCCGCGACAAAGGTGATAGTCATCGGGAGCGATATTTCCGAGGAATTGGAGTGGAAGTTGTTGAAGGCAGGAGTGAGGGGATGTTGCCGAAACGATGCGGATCCAAAATTCCTGAAGCAAGTTGTGATGGCGGTTCATGATGGAGAATTATGGATACGCAGAACACTTACTTGCAGATTGATCGATGAATTGGGCAGGTCAACGGCGAAAAATAAAGCATATCGAGAGTCTCTCGGACAATTTAACAAGCTCACACAACGCGAATATGACATTGCGGTGCGAGTCGGAAATGGGGAAAGCAACAAGTTGATCGCCCAGGCGTGTGGGATTACAGAACGTACAGTTAAGGCTCATTTGACAGAGGTTTTCCAGAAATTGGGCGTATCAGATCGGCTCAACCTGGCTTTGGTGCTGTCGGCTGACGACAGGCCCAGTACTCGAAGAGATTCGAGGGTGCCTGTTATCGGCAACCTTGAGTTGAATTGCGCCACAACAGCTAGCCATCCGGGTTTCTAAGCGGCTTTCACATTGGCATTAGACTTATCGCCGACAAAATGTTGACTGGCGGGAAGGGGTATGTACCAAAGTACAGTAGTTCTTGTTTTTGATTTCAATACAATCGACAGTCGTGCTTGGTTCATACACAAGACATGAATGCGAAAAAAATAGCAGTATCGAGGGGAGTTGGATTTATATGCAAACTGTAACTGTTGCTGTTGCAGATATCGATCGTGACAGACGTGCCAGGTTTGAACGCCTGCTGCATGGCGAAGACGGCATCACGTTGTTGTCAAACTCGGGGCTTGGGAATGGTGTCAGAAATGACCATGCATTTTCAAATCGTAGATTGGTTCAGCGCACGAGCATTTCGGAATGCGAGAACGAAGTAGCCAGAATTAAGCGGCTTAAACCAGTTGTAATGTTGGTTAATCTGGATGGTTTTTCCGATGAGAACCATGCCTTATTGCTCTCGTTGCGGAATGTAAGTCCAGAGTCAAAGATAGTACTGCTGGCGGACGACGACGTTCACGAAAGCAAGATCATCCAGGCATTGGAGATTGGAGCCCGTGGATTTCTTAGAAATGGAACTGTGAGCATGCATCTTTCCAAGGCTGTTCAGGTTGTTGGTCGCGGTGAAGCGTGGGTGCCTCGCAAGATGATGGGGCGCATCATGGATCGACTGCTGAATTAGTTGTCGGCCAAAGTATGGACTGAGCAATTATTCGTTCTGCGTTTGCTTGGGATATCTAGTTTGTTGCAAGTTTGGTTCATATTTCGGACGTACCAAGCGGCTGTGCGTTGTTTGTATCCATTCTAAAGAAGGATAGCCACTTCTCGTAACATCTGTTTTCGGACGGCAGAATCAATTTCTTCGCCGTCCTTGTTTGCGGCATCGCCTGACAATGAGGTTCTCATGTTCGACAAAAATGTGCTCAAGCTGGATCCTGTCGCAGAAGTTGATCGTATTACCGCAGCTTTGCGTGAACAGGTTCTTGGGCAGTTGCACAAACGAGGTGCAATTGTCGGAATCTCCGGCGGCATAGACAGTTCTGTTGTTGCCGCATTGTGTGTTAAGGCGTTCGGCAAGGACAAGGTGCTGGGGCTGTTTATGCCGGAACACCATTCATCAGACGATGCGCTCATGCTGGGCCAGATGCTTACCAGACACTTCGAAATTGAAGCCATCATCGAAGATATTGCGCCGGCCCTTGAAGGGCTCGGATGCTACCGTCGCCAAACTGAAGCTATTCGTACAATCGTCCCCGAGTACGGTGATGACTGGAAGTGCAAACTTGTCTTGCCATCCATCCTCGAGAGTGATCGCCTGAATATCACACGCCTCACAGTGCAAAGCCCGTCAGGTGAAGTGAACACGGTAAGGCTTTCACTAAGTGCCTATCTGCAAATCGTAGCTGCGACGAACTACAAGCAACGCGTGCGCAAGATGACTGAGTACTACCACGCGGATCGTCTGAACTACGCGGTTTCCGGCACCCCCAATCGTCTTGAGTATGACCAGGGATTTTTCGTAAAGCAGGGTGATGGAAGCGCCGACTTCAAGCCTATTGCGCATCTCTACAAGACTCAGGTCTATCAACTTGCGGAGTATCTCGGGGTGCCGGCGGAAATTCGCCGCCGCCCGCCAACCACGGATACTTTCTCGATGCCGCAGACGCAGGAAGAGTTCTATTTTGCACTACCTTACGACCGTATGGATCTCTGTTTATATGCTGTTAACAATGGTGTTTCGGCCGAGGAAACAGCACCCGTGGTTGGACTTACGCCATCCCAGGTTGAGCGTGTCTTCAAGGATATCGAAGCCAAACGTCGCGCCACCAAATATCTTCACGCGCGCCCTTTGCTTGTCACTCCCGTTCCAGAGGTCTGACGACGCATGTGCGGAATCGCCGGAATCGTTGGACTTGGCACCAGCGTTGCGCCGCCGAGCCGGGAAGCTCTGGTCAGAATGGCCGGTGCGCTGTTTCATCGCGGTCCGGATGAGTTCGGCGTGTATCGCGATGATCGCGCCGGACTCGCTCACTCCCGCTTGTCCATCATTGATCTTTCAACCGGCCAGCAGCCAATGGTTGATGAGAACGACACATCCTGGATCGTATTCAACGGCGAGATATTCAACTACGTAGAGCTGCGCGAGGAACTCGTCGCGATGGGCCACCGTTTTCGCACGCGCAGCGACACGGAGGTTATCCTGCATGCGTATAGAGCTTGGGGGGATGCCGCCTTTGAACGCATGAATGGGCAGTGGGCCGTGGCAATCTGGGACTCTGCGGCAAGACGACTTGTATTGTCGCGGGACCGGGTGGGAATTTGCCCGTTGCATGTTTGCGAACACGCTGGCAGTCTGTATTTTGCCAGCGAAGTTAAAGCCATCTTCGCCGCCAACCCCGATATCCCGCGAGCTTTTGACCCCTTGGGAATCTCCCAGACCCTTACTTTCTGGACTATCGTCCCGCCGCACGGTGTTTTTCACGGGGTAACCGAAATCGAGCCCGGCCATGTCCGGACCTACGAAAATGGAAAAGTGCGCGACCATGCATATTGGACGCCTAGTTACCCAGTGCCAGGCGATGCGCGCAGTATGTTCCAGGGATCGTTGCAAGACGCAGTGGATGAAGTGCGGTCCGCGCTCGAGACGGCCACCTCATTGCGCATGCTGCGCGCCGACGTTTCAGTGGGAAGCTATTTGTCCGGCGGGCTGGATAGTTCGCTGGTTGCCGCCATGGGACGACGATTCGCGGGCAACCGCTTCCAGACTTTTTCGCTCAGGTTTGAAGATGCCGAATATGACGAAACCGAGTACCAGCGACTGATGGTGAACGGACTTGGCAGTGAGCACCACGAAGTCGTGGTTTCGCGCAGCGACATTGCGAACGTTTTTCCGGAGGTGGTCTACCATACCGAGCGCCCCATCCTGCGTACTGCCCCCGCACCGCTATTCCTGCTTTCGAAACTGGTTCGCAATCACGGCACAAAAGTTGTGCTCACGGGCGAGGGCGCGGACGAAATGTTTGCCGGTTACGACATTTTTCGCGAGGGCAAGGTGCGCCGTTTCTGGGGGCGGCAGCCGGATTCGGCATGGCGTCCGCGGCTGCTGGAGCGGTTGTATCCGTACCTTGCCCGTTCGCCCGTCTCACAGCAGGCGATGGCGCGGCAATTTTTCGGGCGCAATATCGCTGCGCATGGCGCTCCGGGATTTGCCCACGATACACGCTGGCATACGACGAGTGCACTCAAGCGGCTTTTATCCAGGGACATGCAATCGGCGAACGCGGGACGTGATGTGATCCGCGAATTCATTGATAATCTGCATGCCGATTTTTCCCAATGGAGTCCGCTCGCTCAGGATCAGCACATCGAAATTCGTACATTATTGTCAGGCTATCTGCTTTCATCGCAAGGCGATCGGATGCTGTTGGGCAACTCGGTCGAGGGCAGATTTCCCTTCCTCGACAAGAATGTGATTGCATTGGCGGATTCATTGCCTGCCGCTTACAAGCTTCGTGTCCTAGATGAAAAACATGTGGTGAAGCGTGCCGCAGCCGATGAGGTGCCGCATGAGATCATCTCGCGCAAGAAGCAGCCTTATCGGGCACCGGATGCACTTTCTTTCGTTGCCGGAAATGCACCAGACTATATCGACGAAGTGCTTTCCGATTCTGCGGTACGGGATGCCAACGTATTCGATCCCCAGGCAGTCGTGCAACTTCTGCGCAAGTGCAGGGCGCGGGGAAGTGAGGGCCAGTTTTCCAATACAGACAACATGGCACTGGTCGGTGTTCTGTCCACCCAGCTCCTGCACCAAAAATTCATTGCGAGTCGTCCGGATGGGGCAAGACCCATCGAGATTCTGACCGATATCGACAAATCATCGAACTCAACGAGGTCCTGAGATGCAAATCACCCACGGCCCGGTGCCGCTCCTGCATGACTATCTGCTTCAGGCGGCCCGAGAACTCAAAGACAAAATAGCCCTTGTTTGCATGAAGCAGCGACTCAGCTACGGCGAAATCGATGCCCGCTCGAATGCACTTGCAAACACCCTGGTCGCCTCCGGCGTCGAGCGCGGCGATAGAGTCGTGGTTTTTGGCGACAACACCGTTGAAACAGTGGTTTCATTCTGGGCGGTGCTCAAGGCGAATGCGGTAGTGTCCATCGTCAATCCGTTGACCAAGAGCGACAAGCTCAGTTACCTGCTTCAGGATTGCCGACCAACGGCGCTCATTTCCGACGCGCACATTCATTCAGTGTTTGCGGAACCGGCGCAAGAGTGTACGCACCTGCGTTGCGTGATCGTTTCCGGAAATCTGGAAGATGCAAAGCTTGCCGCACTCCCGCACGCCCGGCGCTGGGATGATGCGCTCGCCGGGGGAGACCGCAGCGCGCCTCCCGCACGTCAGTGCATTGATATTGACCTTGCTGCAATCATTTACACTTCCGGATCCACCGGCGATCCCAAAGGTGTAATGCTGACACATCGCAATATGCTCACAGCTTGTACTTCTATCGCTTCCTATCTCGAGTTGCTGGAAGACGAGGTAATTCTGGGGGTGTTGCCCCTGGCATTTGACTACGGCCTGTATCAAATGCTGATGACTTTCCGTACTGGCGCGCGCCTTGTTCTTGAACGTTCCTTTACTTTTCCGGCGCAAATACTCAATCTGATGGTTGCCGAAGGCGTGACCGGCTTTCCGGGAGTGCCGACCATCTTTTCCATTCTGGCCGAACTCAAGTCCCTCAAGGATTATGATCTTTCGAAGATACGTTATGTGACCAACACCGCTGCTGCGCTTCCGGTCAAGCACATCCTGATGCTCAGGGATATCTTCCCGACAGCGCGTATCTACTCCATGTACGGCCTGACCGAGTGCAAACGCTGCACCTACCTGCCACCCAAAGATATTGACCGGAAGCCTTCCAGTGTTGGTATTGCGATCCCCAATACCGAACTGTGGATCGTGGATGAAGAGGGTAACAAGGTCGGTCCGGATACTGTTGGACAGCTTGTGATTCGCGGTGCCACCGTCATGAAAGGTTATTGGGAAAAGCCCGAGTCGACAGCCAAGAAGCTAAAGCCGGGCCCGCTTCCCGGGGAACAGGTTTTGTATACCGGCGATTACTGCAAACTGGACGAGGAGGGCTACCTGTATTTTGTCGGGCGTATGGATGACATTATCAAGTCGCGCGGCGAAAAAGTCGCACCGAAGGAAGTCGAGAGCATGCTCATGAACATTCCGGGCATAAGGGAAGCGGCCGTGATCGGGGTGCCGGATGATATTCTCGGCCAGGCAGTCAAGGCATTCGTCGTGTTCGAACAGGGCGTCTCAATGAACGAGAAACAACTCCAGAAGGAATGCCAGAGCCGACTCGAAAACTTCATGGTGCCGAAGTACATTGTAGAAGTTCCCAGCCTTCCCAAGACGGATACAGGAAAAATCAAGAAAACAGGACTGGTATGAACACTCTATTGAACGAAATTACAGACATTCTCGAACAAGGGGCTATCGCCGACGCGGCATCGGAAGCGAGTCGCATTGTATTTGTAGCACAAGATATGGCGGCGAAAGATATGGTAATCATTGCCCGTTCCATGGCGGAACGCCGGATTGCGGGGGCGCCGCTGGCTTATGTGCTCGGACGCGAGATGTTCATGGGAGTCGAACTCATCGTCGGTGAGGGGGCGCTGGCACCCAGAGAAGAAACGGAACTTCTTGGCTTTACAGCGCTTGAGGCGATCAGATCAGTGGATTCAAGCTCGCCCAAGGTCATCGACATGTGTTGTGGTTCGGGCAACCTCGCTTGTGCCATCGCGCACCATGTGCCAGCCGTTCACGTGTGGGCAAGCGATCTGACCGATGGGTGTATCAATGTCACCCGCCGCAACGTCAAACACGTGGACGTGTCTGACAGGGTGACTGTTTCGCAAGGTGACCTGTTTGCCGGCTTCGCCGGATCAGGTCTGGAGGGTTTGATTGATGTTGTGGTTTGCAACCCGCCATACATTTCGCAGGGCAAACTTGCCACTGACCGTGCCGATTTGCTGGAACACGAGCCGCGTGAGGCATTTGACGGTGGGCCCTACGGGCTCAGCATCCAGCAGCGCGTGATCAAGGAAGCGCTGCCGTTTTTGCGGCCCGGTGGTACGCTGCTTTTCGAGATCGGGCTCGGGCAGGAGCGTCAGGTCAAGATGCTTTTTGATCGGTCGAAAGAATATGAAGACATCCGTTCAATCGCGAACGCAGTCGGTGATGTGCGCGCTATGTCCGGTCGGAAGCGCGCGTAGAAATTCTCAATATTTTGTTGCTCTTGACGCATACAGCCTAATGCATGCGCAATTGTTTTTGATTTGTCACAATAACAATGCAGCAATCTGCTGTTGATGTGGTCATAAAGTCCGATCTTATGTGCGGGCCTCATGAATAACGGGTAGGCCGGCAAGTTTAATATCGCGCTGTCTGGAAATTTCAATTCGGCTTGAGTGCCCGTACTCTAAGAAAACATCAATTATCCAAACCAGATGATAGACAAGACTCATATTTGAAATATCAATAAATTTTGAATTTTCAACATGATCAATAGGACTTTTAGATGAACTTATCAAGTTTGGCACATGGGCGAGATAACAATTTCAACTTAATTCGAATCGCTGCCGCACTGGCTGTTTTGGTATCTCACAGTTTCGCGCTGTCGATGGGGACGGGCGATGCTGAACCCTTTCGCCACAGTCTTGGTATGACCATCGGCTCGATAGCAGTAGATGTGTTCTTTATTACGAGTGGATTTCTTGTGACGGCCAGTTTGCTTGCAAGGCAAAGCGCTATCGAATTCATTTGGGCTAGATTTCTGAGAATATTTCCAGCTCTGGCAGTCATGTTGCTGCTGACTGTTTTTTTTCTGGGGGTGATTTTTACTTCTTTACCCTTAAATGACTATTTCGCCGATTCCAAGATATATTTCTATTTATTGAAATGTTCCACCTTGGTATTCGGGATCGAGTACCAATTACCCGGAGTTTTTGCAGACAACCCGTACAAGGGCTCAATCAACGGGTCATTATGGACAATGACATATGAAATATGGATGTATGCGATCCTGGTTATGGGTTGGGTTGTACTGCGCTCAAAAAGAAACTTGAGGCAGGGTACGTTCCAATGGGCGATCGCCGCAAGCGCAATTATGGCGGGATCATATTTGGTGGTCGCTTCCTTGTTTGATCAAAAACTCAATCAACATTTTTCCTGGCTCTTTTATATGTTTTTTTCGGGTTCGGCTTTTTACGTTTTAAAAGAACATATCAAGCTCTCGCGTTCATTGTTCTGGTTCTGTTCAGTAATTCTGGTGTTTGCAATCGTACTGAATAAACTGAATCTATTCTTCGCCGTTTACCTCTTATCAATTCCCTACATATTGTTTTATATTGCATATATTCCTTCCGGCGTGGTCAGGAAGTACAATCTGCTAGGAGATTACTCATACGGGATTTATATATATGCGTTTCCCGTACAACAATCTGTCGCGGCTTTGATCCCAGGGGTTTCGGTTTTAACGATGTTAATGATATCGTCGATTGCGTCAGTTTTGCTTGCCGTACTGTCCTGGAACCTTCTGGAACGTTATGCATTAAACCTAAAGGGCTTCTATGTTGGACACACCAGAAGGATATTCAATAATGGCATGTCAATCGTCGTGGGCAAGACGCGGCAATGAGATTGTATCTGGACAGAGTCAACACTGACACAATGCAGACCGTGGCGTGTCTTCGCTAGTTACAAGCATCAATCACATTCCCGGAGTTCCTAACGTGAAGATTGATATCGCTGTAAGAGAAGTCTGCAGAGAATCCAACTCCAAGACAAAGGGCGGCAAAGGAAATGCCCTGAATGTCAGTTCCGTGCTGTTCGGTGCCGTACTTGCCATTTCAGCGTTTGGCGCTGAAGTGGAAAAGATAGCCGAAACCTGTTTTGCATGTCACGGCATGAACGGTGTCAGTGCTGAAAATATGGTGCCTACCATCGCGGGATATTCAGCGGAATATTTCGGGTTTAGTCTAAACTTGTACAGGCAAAGGGAGCGGCCGTGCGTCGAAGTAGAGTATCCGAGAGGCAGCAAGAAGGGAATCAAAACCAGTATGTGCGAAATCGTGAAGGATCTCAGAGAGAGTGATATCGAGCAGATTGGTGAGTACTTCGAAAATCAAAAATTCGTCAGGACGGTTCAGGCTTTCGACACGGAATTGGCGAAGAAGGGCGAGCTGATACACCGGGATAAATGCGAGGTTTGCCACACCAAGTCCGGCAATTCACCTGCCGACAACATCGGCATTCTTGCTGGACAAAAGATGGCCTATCTCCGGGAGCAGATCAAGTTCGTCAAGGAGGGAAAAAGATTCACCTCCAAGAAAATGAAGATGCGTCTGGATGCGCTTAGTGACGAGGACATGGAAGCCGTTGTGCATTACTACGGTAGCCTTCAGTAATCTCCGTCTCGTACCCTGAAAACAAAAACCGGAAAGCATTGCTTCCCGGTTTTTTTGTGGACACCGCAAGTGTCAAAGGTGAACGTCAGTGCATTGCAGGGGCGGGGGATCAACCACACGCCCCGATCGCCCCGCAACTCGTGCAGAATTCGCAGCCGTCCTTCTTGATCAGCGTGGAATTACCGCACTCTTTGCACAGTTTGCCAACGATGGGCTTGATGGAGGTGGGTTTGATATGTCCTTCCGGAATCTCCAGCACGCCCATCTGTTGAACCGGGTAGCCGTGCTCATCGAGGATGCCGAGCATCGCATAGCGATGGATGATAAGTTTGGCCACGTAAGAGACGGTGGACGGATAGCTCTCCATCTTGTTGCCTCCCGGCACGCGCGCCATGAAGTCACCCAGCGGTTCTCCGAAGTTGAGCAACTTGCGCAGTTTCATGCCGATCCACGCCGGATCGATTACGCGCATATCCAGGCTCAGCACTTTGCACAGACCGTCGAGCGCGCGCGGATACACGCCGGAGAGCCACATCGAATAGGGGCGGCGCTGGCCGTCGGGTAGCACCAGCTCCTTCAGGCCTAGCACAAAGTCGTCGCCGCTGCCCGCATTGGAAATGTCCACTGTCCAGCTCATGGTGCCATCGGTGCCGGTCTTGGGCTCTTTCTTGGCGAACAGTGCGTCCATCATCGGTGTGGTCATGCCGTCGGAGATTTCCAGTGCGCCCAACTGCTCGATGCGGTACTTCAGCAAATGGGCGAAAGCCGCAACCAGGCTTGGCATGCGCTTCACTTCGCCGTCCGGCGGCATAGGCATGTCGAAGGCGTCGTCGCCCGCCGACTTCATCAACATCTCCAGCTTCATGCGTATCCACACCGGGTCGCGCGTGCGCATGTCCATGGACAGCGATTTTGCCAGTGCGCCCAGGCCGCGCGGCTGTTCGGAACCGTTCACCCAGACTTCGAAGGGATGGTTGCAGCCGTTCTTGGTGTGCGATACGAATGCCACGAAGCTGCCGAGCGGATGCTTCACGACCGGGGACGTCCAGCCTTCGCTACCAGACGGCAGGGCAGGGCGGCCCGGCCAGCGCAACGAGGCGAGTGCCGGATTGGGGGTGGACTCCAGCACGATGCGCCGGTCCTGGTCGAACACAAAATCCTGGGGCTGGTCTTCCTTCTTTTCCGGAGTGACGGATAGCACCGAACCCAGCACGCTGTTGGGACGGTAGGTCGCCAAGCCCTTCAGTCCGGCTTTCCAGGCTTCGGTGTACAGGTCCTTGAAATCATCATACGGATAGTCGGCGGGAACATTGACGGTCTTGCTGATTGACGTGTCGATGAAAGGCGCAACGGCTGCGACCATCTTCATATGGTCGATGGCGGATATATCCAGTGCGGTGACGAAGGCGGGGGGCAGTTTCTTGACGTCTCCGCCCTGCTGCTTGTATACGCGCCAGGCGTGATCTTCCACCGAGTAGTCCTTGGTCGAGCCATCCATCATGCGTTTCTTGCGCGTATAGAACCACGAGAACGCTGGTTCGATACCGTTGGAGGCGTTGTCCGCGAAGGCCAGCGAAATCGTGCCGGTTGGGGCAATGGACAGCAGGTGGCTGTTGCGCAGGCCGTGCTTGCGGATCTTATCCTTGATTTCGTCGGGCAGGCGCGAGGCGAAGCGCGGAGCAGCCAGGTATTTATCGGTATCCAATAGCGGGAATTTGCCGCGCTCGATGGACAAGTCGACAGAGGCGAGATACGCCTCGTCGCGCATGATGCGCGTGATATCGGCAGCGAAAGCGCGTGCCTCATCCGTGTCGTAACGCAGACCCAGCATCACCAGCGCATCGCCCAGTCCGGTGAATCCCAGACCGACGCGGCGCTTGTTCCTGGCTTCCTGCTGCTGTTCCGGCAACGGCCAGGCGGTCACGTCCAGAACGTTGTCCAGCATGCGCACCGAGACCTTTACCAGATGCTTGAATGGTTCGTAGTCAAAACCGGCATGCTTGGAGAACGGGTTCTTCACCATGCGCGTCAGGTCGATGGAGCCGAGGCAGCAGCAGCCGTAAGGCGGCAGGGGCTGCTCGGCACAGGGGTTGGTGGCTTCGATGATCTCGCAATACGACAGATTGTTGTCACGGTTCATCAGGTCGATGAACAGCACGCCCGGCTCGGCATGGTCGTAGGTGCTGGCGATGATCTGCTTCCACAGGTCGGCAGCGCGCACTTTTCGGTATATCCATTTGCCGTCGTCCCGGCGCGTCGCACCGGCCGACTTGATCGCGGCGGAAGGTTCGGCGGAATGCACCAGGTCGAACTCCTGGTCTCTTTCCACGGCCTGCATCAGCGCATCGGTCACGCCGACAGAGATATTGAAGTTGCGCAGATCGCCCTTGTCTTTGGCGCTGATGAATTTCTCGATATCCGGGTGATCGCAGCGCAATACACCCATCTGCGCACCGCGGCGTGCACCGGCCGATTCCACCGTCTCGCAAGACCGGTCGAACACACGCATATAAGAGATGGGGCCGCTGGCGCGCGAGTTGGTGCCTTTGACGTGCGCCCCTTCGGGACGGATGGAGGAGAAGTCGTAGCCCACCCCGCCGCCGCGGCGCATGGTTTCGGCGGCCTGCTGCAGTGCATCGTAGATGCCGGGTTTGCCGTCGGTGGTGCCGGAAATGGCATCGCCCACGGGTTGCACGAAGCAATTGATGAGGGTGGCCTGGATCTTTAATCCGGCGGCGGAATTGATGCGACCGGCCGGCACGAAACCGTTTTCCTGGGCAAGAAAGAAGGCTTCCTCCCATTTGGCACGCTCTTCGGATTTTTCGTTTTGGGCCAGGCCGCGCGCGACGCGGCGGCGTACATCCTGCACGGAGGTTTCATCCGCTTCGGCATACTTTTCCAGCAGGACTTCTGTACTTATTTCTTGGGTCATTATTGTGTTCTCTTGAGTGGCTGACTTGTTTGCTTGATTCTTGCGCTGGGGGGCCGAGTGTCGGTCGGCAGAGTTTGAGTGAGAAGAGCCGGATTCGGTATCGTGATGGGAAGATGATGAAACGCTGTCGGTATCGAACATATGGCTACCCCTTTGATTTTACAAGCCACTTCAGCCTGGGAGGCAAAACCACTAGATATAGTGGTTGAACACTTGGAATTCACTAATTGTAGGGGGTCGGCAGGTATTTTCAACCAATATATTTTGCTACCGCCAAATTGACTTGGCGTGCAGGAAGAGTATGTAAAACGGCCGGGGAAAGCTGCAAGCTGCTGTAACTGATTGGGTACATTCCAGTTTGAGGATTTCCCCCGTAGCGGGAAACGTGGGGGAGTCGCCGAAACTGGTTGAGCGTTTTGTGTGGGTATTAAGCTTTAGTTTGAACAGCCCAGATGCAACTTGTCGTTCTTTCCGCTCAGGCTGGAAAGTGCGGCCGAGTAAACGGTATTCCCGTTTCCGCACTTCCATTCGGCGGCAAAATCCTTGCTGCAATTCGGGGACAAATCTTCCAGCGTGGCCGTGTCGATGATGAAATCGCATGCGTTTTGCCCATCGCAGGCTTTGGCCAAGGGGGCAGTTGCATTGCCGGGCTTGGCATTGCAATTGCGGCCGTAAGTTCCTGACACGACTTTGATGACAACGGTCTCTGCTGGGGCAGCCGCGCTGGCCGGAGAGACAGCGACCACATTTTGCGGCGGAAGTGCCGTAATCACATTCGGTGGCAATTTGGCGTAGATATCGTGATTCTCGCTGTATTGCATGGCCAACCCGATCATGACCAGGAGTGCGCCAAGCACGGCGGCACCAATGCGTCCGATACGTCCCGGCTCGATCTTGCCTTCGATCTTGCCCAGCACCGCGATCATCAGAAAGATGATGCCGGAGAGAACGAACATGCGCACCATGGGAACATCGACCAGCCTCAAAATGACGTCTTGCATGACTTTCCTTTCAGTCGGTTTCGTTCAAAATACAAATACTCTAGCACACCGATAAAAACCCAAAACCGGCGACCCCAGCCGCCTATTCACCGAACAGTTTCACCAGTCCATCCAGCCCCACAAAATTGAGGGCATAGCTCGCCTGCTCGCGCACCACCGGCTTTGCGTGGTAGGCGATGCTCACGCCTCCCTGCGCCATCATCTTCAAATCGTTGGCGCCGTCGCCCATGGCGATGACCTGTTCCGGCTGCAGTCCCAACTCGCCGCGCACATGGTTCAACCAATCCGCCTTGCCCTGCGCATCCATTATCTTGCCGGAGACATTCCCGGTGAGCCTGCCGTTGACGATCTCCAGTTCATTGGCATGCGCAAAATCGAGGCCGAGGCGATTTTTCAGGCGCTCGGTGAAGAACACGAAGCCACCGGAGACCAGCAGCGTCTTGATGCCGTGCTTTTTCAATGCGGCCAGCATGGCCTCCGCGCCTGGGTTGAGCTGTAGGCGCTCGTCGTACACTCGCTGCAGCGCCGCTTCATCCAGACCTTTCAACAGCGCCACGCGGCGGCGCAGGCTTTCGGCGAAATCGATCTCGCCATTCATCGCGGATTCGGTGATGGCGGCCACCTGCGGCTTCAGCCCCTGCATGTCGGCGATCTCGTCGATGCACTCCATGCTGATGAGCGTCGAATCCATGTCCATCACCACCAGGCCGAAATCCGAAAGGTGTTTTCCCTGTGGCACAAAACCGAAGTCGATGCGGTTCGCAAAGCAGTAATCGGCGATGTCACGGTGCGGGGTGACGGTGCGCAGACGATACAGATGCTCGTTGAGCTGTTCGGTGCGCGCGGCATTGGCTAGTCGCGCCAGATGTTCGACCTGCGAAGTGGGGATGGCGTGTACGGTCTGGAGGATAAGATTCATGTTCTGGTGTTCGATCGCACGTGGGCGGTACTTCTGTCTGACGTAAGCGCTGCATTTTAATTCAATAGCGGCCAGGTTCGGCAAGAAGATGAATCGGGATGGCGAACGATTGTTATAAAATGCCACTTCTCGCGGGCGTCATAGCCGGATTTCAAGCGGAACGCCAGCGGAGCAGAGAACACAACGATCCCGATACCGATTGGCGAATATGAATGCATTCCCGCTTTTTGTAACGAAGAACACAATGCTTGCCTCGATGCTGGTTCTGCTGCTGGTATGTCATGGTGCGATAGCCGCTGAAGATGTGTGGCAGACACGCGAGAGCAGCCCCGTGTGGCAAAGCGAATGCGGCAGCTGCCATATGGCGTTTCCGCCCGCGATGTTCTCGAATGGGAACTGGCAACTGGTGATGCGGGGGCTGGACAAGCATTTTGGGGTGAACGCGATGCTGGAACCGAAGGTGCGCGATGAGATTGCCGCCTTCCTGGATCGGAATTCCGGATCGAGCTGGAGCCGGGAAGCGGACTCGATGCGCATCACCGAGACTGGCTACTTCAAGAAACGTCACCAGGGCGGCATCAAGATGCTGAACAATGGCCGGATCAAATCACTGGCGGATTGCCTCGCCTGCCACAAATGATCCTGAACTCAAAACCGGAGGGCCAGCTTGAACACGGACTTTGATCGGGAAATACCGCGCAGCGGCACCAACTCCTTCAAGCACGATGGTCGCGCCGCCTATTTCGGCACGGCCGACGTGTTGCCGTTATGGGTGGCGGACATGGATTTCGCATCCCCCGAAGCGGTGACACAGGCCCTGCAGGAAAGGGCTGCGCATCCCATCTACGGCTACACCCAATATCCCGAAAGCGCATACGAAGCACTCATGCAATGGCTGAAGAAGCGCCACGGCTGGGAGGTCAAGCGCGACTGGATAGTCATGGCACCCGGTGTGGTGCCGTCGCTGTTCGCCAGCGTCATGGCCTTCGTCGATGAAGACGAGGGCGTCATCGTGCAACCGCCGGTGTATTTCCCGTTCTTTTCGGCAGTGACTACCAACCGGCGGCGACTTCTCGAAAACCCGTTGCGCCAAGTCGGCAATCGTTATGAGATCGACTTCGAGCATCTGGAGCAGTGCGCAGCCGCCGGTGCGCGGCTCATGCTGTTCTGCTCGCCGCACAACCCGGTGGGGCGGGTGTGGAGCAGGGATGAACTCAGCGAGCTGTTGCGCATCGCGCGCCGGTATGACATCACCCTCCTTTCCGACGAGATACATGCCGATCTTGTCTACCCCGGTGAACGCCATATTGCACTTGCCACGCTGGCCGAGGAGGGGGACAAGATCATCACCACCGTCGCACCCAGCAAGACATTCAACATCCCCGGCCTCGGGCTTTCCTGCGTGATCGCTCCGGATGCGACCCATCGCCAGGCGCTCAAGCGGGCTTTTGAAACACTGCATGTCAGCAATACCAATCCTTTCAGCATCGCGGCTTTCGAGGCTGCTTACCGCGGGGGCGAAGCCTGGCTGGATGGTCTTCTGGCCTATTTGCAGGACAATCGCGATTTCGTCAGCGACTATATCGCGCGGCACTTGCCCAACATTAAAGTCATCCATGCAGAAGGCACCTATTTGTTATGGATGGATTGTCGCGCGCTGGGCATGAGTGATGCAGGCCTGCGCGAGTTCTTCGTGCGCGAAGCCAAAGTCGGGATGAATCCAGGTACTACGTTCGGCAAGTGCGGCAGCGGCTTTATGCGATTGAACATCGCTTCACCACGGCAGGTGATCGCGGAGGCGTTGGAACGGATCAGGAAAGCATCTGGGATTGGATGACATGGGAAGAATATCTTTTTTCAGGCAGCGCCAGGTTTGGATTCCGACCTTCTACGGATGGTTAGTGCTGTTGCTTATTGGCCTGGTATTGGCTGTGGTGTTGCGCAGCAGCCTGTACTCCTTTCTTGCTCCGAACGATCCAGCAGGGGCGACCATACTGGTCGTTGAAGGCTGGCTGGCACCCGAGGAGCTGGATCAGGCGATCGCAGCATTCAAGCTGGGCAAATATGAACGCATCGTGACAACTGGAGGCCCGGTTTCCGGATGGCCCGGATTAAGTCGGGACACGAGTTATGCGAAATTGGCTGCGGTCTATTTTGAGCATCATGGCGTTTCGCCGGATTTGGTGGCCGCTGTGCCTGCCCCAAGATCAGCGCAGGAACGCACATTTCTAAGCGCGGTCATGTTTCGCGAGTCCGCGCAACGGTTTGGGATCACACTTGATGCGGTTGACATCTTTTCGTCAGGACCGCACGCCCGTCGTTCGCGCTTGCTGTATCAAATGGCACTCGGGCCGAAGGTAAGCGTGGGGGTATTGGCCGCCAGGCCCGAGAGTTTCAACGCCGATGCATGGTGGCAGAGCAGCGCCGGTGTGGAACAGATGTTCTTCCAGTCGTTTGGCTATGTCTGGGTGAAATGTTGTTTCTGGCCCGGGCCGCCCGGTTCCCGGAAAGAACTTTGGGCCGTTCCCTGATTTCCGTTCGGGATATCGCGAACAGCCGCCTGAGCGCTCAACCCATTCGCTTCTGCTGTGCCAGCATGATCTTCGGCAGGTTGATCTCAATCCAGTCGGTCAGTGACTCCACCTGCCTGCCGATGTCCTCACCCAGCGGCGTCAGCGAATACTCCACATGCGGCGGCACCACGGGATGCGACACCCGGTCGATGAAGCCGTCCACCTCCAGCTGTTGCAGTGTCTGAGCCAGCATCTTCTCGCTCACCCCGCCTATCTTGCGGCGCAGGTCGCTGAAGCGGTGCGTCCCTTCCCTTAATGCGACCAGCACCAGCACGCCCCAACGGCTGGTGACATGCTTGAGAATTTCGCGCGAAGGACATTCGACGGCAAAGACTTCGCCGCGCTGCATCTTGCCCAGCAGTTTTTCATTACCCATATTAGTCATAGTACTTACCTTTTTGTGCGTACTTACTAAAAGTAATTGTACCGGATATTCTTCAGATAGCGTGAAATTCGCGTAGCGCCGTACCGTACCCCTCGCCTAAGGGATAACCAGCGACTTGCCCGCTTGCGGGCTTAGTCGAATGGCTAGTAGTTACACCAGAGGGGGAACGGGGGTGAGGGATGATCAGGGGGCTTGAGCCCTGATCGTTCACCCAATCAACATTCAATCAAAAGAAAGGAAACATCATGATCGTCGTAACAGGAGCAACCGGCCAACTGGGCCATCTCGTCATCAAATCCCTGCTGAAGAAGGTTCCCGCATCCGGCATCGTCGCTGCCGTGCGCAATGTGGAAAAGGCCAAGGACCTCGCCGCCCTCGGTGTGCAGGTGCGTCAGGCCGATTACAGCCAGCCTGCCAGCTGGGATGCCGCACTGAAGGGCGCAGACAAAGTGCTGCTGATCTCATCTAGCGAGATCGGACAACGCGCGAAACAGCACAGAAGCGTCATCGACGCGGCCAAAAAGGCAGGGGTTAAGCTGCTGGCCTACACCAGCGTATTGCATGCCGACACCTCCGTGCTCGGGCTGGCGGATGAACACAGGGAAACCGAAGCCTACCTGCGTGCCACCGGCGTGCCGCATGTCCTGCTGCGCAACGGCTGGTACACGGAGAACTATGCCGCCGGCATCCCCACCGCACTGTCGCTGGGCGCAGTGTATGGTGCCGCAGGCAACGGCCGCATCTCCGCCGCAACACGCGCCGACTATGCCGAGGCCGCCGCCGTGGCGCTCACCGCCGACAATCAGGCTGGCAAGACCTACGAACTGGCCGGTGACACCGCCTTCACCCTGGGCGAATTCGCGGCCGAGATCTCGCGCCAGAGCGGCAAGAACATCGGTTACGTCAACCTGCCGGAAGCGGAATACAAGAAAGCCCTGCTGGGCGCCGGATTGCCGGAGTTCCTCGCCGAGTTGCTGGCGAATTCCGACACGGGTGTCTCCAAAGGCGCGCTGTTCGATGAGGGGCATCAACTGAGCAAGCTCATCGGCCGGGCGACCACGCCATTGGCTATAGCTGTCAAAGCGGCGCTTTAGCGGGAAAGGGCGGGCCGATGGCTGGCCCTTTCCTTCGCTCTATAGGCTACCCAGCAGTGAGTAGCCTGTATTTGAACGTGCACTGGTACTGCTTGTTACAATCGCACGATCAACATGCTCTGAGCTACGTCATGACCCAAACTGCAACAAAGGACAATCTGCACCCGCGCAACCTGCACCGCGGGCGCTACGACTTCGCGCAACTTATAACCAGCAGTCCGGAGCTGGCCGCGTTCGTGGCCAAGAATCAGTATGGCAACGAGTCCATCGACTTCGTCGATCCCGCTGCCGTCAAAGCGCTCAACCACGCGCTGTTGCTCCACTATTACGACATCAGGGATTGGGATGTCCCCGAACAATACCTGTGTCCGCCCATCCCCGGTCGCGCCGACTATGTGCACTATCTTGCCGACCTGCTGGCCGAAGGCAATGGCGGTAACATCCCGCGTGGTAACAAAGTGCATGTGCTCGATATCGGCGTGGGCGCGAACTGCATCTACCCGCTCATCGGGCATCGCAGCTACGGCTGGCACTTCGTCGGCACGGATGTCGATGAAGTGGCGCTCAAGAATGCGCGGCGCATCCTCGATGCCAATCAATTGGGTGACGACGCCATCGAGCTGCGTCTGCAAGAATCACCCGCGTCGATCTTCGAGGGCGTCACCTACAATGACGAATACTTCGACCTCACCCTCTGCAACCCGCCGTTCCACGCCTCCCTGGCCGAAGCCAGACAAGGCACGCAGCGCAAATGGAAAAACCTCGGCAAGGAAGACGACAAACGCAAGAATCCCGTGTTGAACTTCGGCGGGCAGAGCATGGAACTGTGTTACGAGGGCGGCGAAGAGGCTTTCGTAAAGCGCATGATAGAAGAGAGCGTCTCGGGCGGCAGCCACTGCCTGTGGTTCACCACGCTCATCTCCAAGTCAGCCACCTTGCCGCATGTGTATCGCTCGTTGAAATACGCGGGAGCGACGGACAACCGTACCATCGAGATGTCACAGGGGCAGAAGAAGAGCCGGATTCTGGCTTGGACATTTATGGACAAGAATCAGCAGCGGGAGTGGTGGAGGCGGTAAGCAGGGAAGCAAGTCGGAAACTTCCTGATAATTTGATGGCGAAAATGATGCACACCCGCTGTGCCGCTTCGAACCGTCTGCCGGATGAGAACGATACCAGCCTGACTCTGAATACGCTGGCAAGTGTGGCGGCTATGCTGAGGAAGACGTTAAGGGGAGTTGGCTGCAGTTTGAAAATAGGCCGTCCCCGATTACCTTCGACTACCTTTTCTGCTAGTGTAAGATGAAGTCATTCACAAATCAGTCATACGAATTTCGGAGGTCAAAATGAGCGAACGCATCACGATCGACCCTGCTGTATGCCACGGCAAGCCCTGCATACGCGGCATGCGCTATCCGGTGGAATCCGTGCTGGAATGGCTGGCGAGCGGCATGACTACCGAAGAAATCCTGTCTGATTACGAAGACTTGGAGCGCGAAGATATCCTGGCTGCACTCTCCTATGCCGCGCGCCTTACCCACGTCAAACGGCTGGATCGCTTGGCCGCATGAAATTCCTGGTCGATGCGCAACTACCCCGGCGCTTCGCCAACTGGTTGAACGAAGCGGGGCACGATGCACTGCATACCCTCGACCTTCCCAAAAAGAACCGAACCACCGATGAAGAGCTGATCGCCCGCGCCAAGCGGGATGGGCGCATCGTTGTTACCAAGGATGCCGATTTCGTCCAGTCCTACCTGATCAACGGAGAGCCATCCCTGTTGCTGGTTTCTACAGGCAACATTACCAACGCTGAACTGGAAAGCCTGCTACGAGCAAACTTGGCGGGTATTGACGCTGCATTTAAGACAGGACGGTTTGTCGAGATTACGCGCGATGCACTGGTGGTGCATGAGTGAAAGCAGATGCGATGCTGCCCCGTTTCTTCGCAATTAGCTTTACTGCTGCTGACAGGGCGCTGCCCTATGCTATGTAAATTCTAGGGTTGTGATTGGCAGAGCCTATTCCTGAGTTTTCCTTTAAATCGTATGGCTATAACGTCCACTTCTACAGAATCAATTGCACAGCGCTATCGTGCCGCGATTTCGTGGATGGAAGACTTGGGTGTCCAGATTGGCTCTGGCAGGGCATTGCAATATGAGAGGACCATAAGCTACTGGAATGATACTTACGACAAAGTTTCTGAGGCTGAGATGGAAGCGAACTCGCATGAGTTTATGAATGCAATCTTTGAGATTGCTGATTTCATCGACATCTATGAAGCTTTTAAGCTTGAACCTGCCAATCGATTACAGGCTATCGTGAGTAAGCTCCAAAAGGGGGTAAATGGCCCAATCAATTCAGTTAATGAATCAATAAATTCCTCGAACGCAAGAAATTTAATGTTTGAAGTAGTGACGGCGGCCCGTGCTCATCGACCACAATGTGGCGTGGAAACAATATTGGATGCGGAATCGGATACGGGAATAAAAATCGAAAATAAAAAATCGTGGGTGGAATGCAAAAGGATCGCGTCAATCAATAGTATTGAAAAAAATACTGCGAAAGCATCTGAACAATTAGAGGTTTTGTTAAAGAACAAAGTTGGCTCAGGCCATCGTGGCATTGTGGCCATTGATATTACTAAAATATTGGATCCCAAGGATAGGTTCGAGAACGATGCTCATTTGGAAGATTCTGCAGATAGGATAATGGATCAATTTATAGAAGATCATTCTCATATATGGCAGAGGGTTTATGACAGAAGGCAAAAAAAAGTTATTGGTACAATAATTCGCTTCTCATTTATGACTATTTCAGATGCGAGACGCCTTAGAGTTCATGCTACGCAATGGGCTATGAACCCACGACATGGTATTTCAGCAAGCGATGATGCCTTGTTACGTGCACTTGTCACCGCTATCAAATAGAGCGCGGTAGGATGGGTTGAGCGTAGCGATACCCATCGCCAAATTGTTGGGTATCGCTACGCTCAACCCAACCTACGAATCCGCAAGGGATTAAGCGAGTTCCTTAAAGAAATTCACCACCGCCAACACCCGCTGCCCCAAATCCCCATACTTCAACTCGATCCGCAACTTATCCTGCCCGGCCATCTTGATATGGCGTTTGCTCTGGATCATGGTGATGATCTTCATCGGGTCGATGGGCGGGTTGGGCACGAACTGGATGACGATGGCTTCCGATGAGGCATCCACCTTGCTGATGCCCAGCGGCTTGGCGAGGATGCGCAGGCGGTGGCTGTCGAGCAGGGTCTGTGCGGGTTCGGGCAGCAGGCCGAAGCGGTCGATCAACTCTTGATGCATGTCGTCCAGGTCTTGCTGTGTGTTGCAATGCGCGAGGCGCTTGTAGATAACGAGGCGCTGGTGGATGTCGCCGCAGTAGTCGTTGGGCAACAGCGCCGGTGTGTGCAGGTTGATCTCGGTAGTCACGCCCAGCGGGTGCGCCATATCCGGCTCGTGGCCTTGCCTGAGCGAGGAAATTGCGGCGCTCAGCATGTCGTTGTAGAGCGAAAATCCGATCTCCTGCATCTCGCCGCTTTGCGATTCGCCCAGCACTTCGCCTGCGCCGCGTATCTCCAGATCGTGCATGGCGAGGAAGAAACCGCTGCCGAGTTGCTCCATGGCCTGAATCGCTTCGAGGCGTTTTTTTGCCTGCGCAGTGAGGCCGTCCATGCTGTCCACCAGCAGGTAGGCATAAGCCTGGTGGTGTGAGCGCCCGACGCGGCCGCGCAATTGGTGCAGCTGCGCCAGGCCGAAGCGGTCGGCGCGGTTCATGATAATGGTGTTGGCGGTGGGCACGTCGATGCCGGTCTCGATGATCGTGGAGCACAGCAGCACGTTGAAACGCTGGTGGGTGAAGTCGCGCATCACGGCTTCCAGGTCGCGTTCGCCCATCTGGCCGTGGGCCACGCGAATGCGCGCTTCCGGCAGCAGCGTTTCCAGTTTTTCCAGCATGTTGTTGATGGTGTCGACTTCGTTGTGCAGGAAATACACCTGTCCGCCGCGCTTGAGTTCGCGCAATACGGCTTCGCGGATGATGCCCTGGCTGAAGCCGCTGACGAAGGTCTTGATGGACAAGCGGCGCTGCGGCGCGGTGGCGATCACCGAGAAATCGCGCAGGCCTTCCAGCGACATCGCCAGTGTGCGCGGGATGGGGGTGGCGGTGAGCGTGAGTACATCCACTTCGGCGCGCAAGGCCTTGAGGCGTTCTTTCTGCTGCACACCGAAACGATGTTCTTCGTCGAGGATGACCAAACCAAGGTTGTGGAACTTCACGTCCTTCTGGATCAGCTTGTGCGTGCCGATGACGATGTCCAGCTTGCCCTCGGCCAGATCTTTTAGCGCCTGCGTCACTTCCTTGGCCGAGCGGAAGCGCGACAATTCGGCGATTTTGATCGGCCAGTCCGCAAAGCGGTCGGAGAAATTCTGGAAATGCTGTTCGGCCAGCAGCGTGGTGGGGACTAACACCGCGACTTGCTTGCCATCCATCACCGCGACGAAGGCGGCGCGCAAGGCGACTTCGGTTTTGCCGAAACCCACGTCGCCGCAGATGAGCCGGTCCATGGGCTTGCCGGATTGCAGGTCGAGCAGCACGGCTTCGATGGCGGCGGCCTGGTCGGCGGTCTCCTCGAAACCGAATCCCGCTGAGAATGCCTCGTAGTCGTGATAGGTGAGCTTGAAGGCGTGGCCTTTGCGCGTGGCGCGCTGCGCGTAAATGTTGAGCAACTCGGCGGCGGTGTCGCGCACCTGTTGCATGGCGCGGCGCTTGGCTTTGTCCCAGGTGCCGGTCCCGAGTTTGTGCAGCGGGGCCGCTTCGGGAGAACCGCCGCTGTAGCGGCTGATCACATGCAGTTGCGATACGGGCACGTAGAGTTTGTCTTCGCCCGCATATTCCAGCAGCAGGAATTCGTTCTCGCCTTCGCCGAGGTCCAGGTTCACCAGTCCCCGGTAGCGCGCGATGCCATGCTGCTCATGTACCACCGGGTCGCCCGGCTTGAGCTCGGACAAGTCGCGCAGCATGCCTTCCACGTTGCTCTTTTTTGCGGCGCGGGCGGCGCGGCTTCTGGGTTGGGCGGCATACAGCTCGGTCTCGGTGACGATGGCGAGTTTGTCATCCGGCAGCGCAAAGCCGAACTGGAGCGGGCCAACGCCGAGCATGAACTTGTCTTTGCTGGCAAGGAAGGATGCGTAGTCTTCGCAGACGGCAGGCAACAGGCCGTATTCCTTCAGGTAGCCGGACATGATCTCGCGGCGGCCCAGGCTGTCGGCGAGAAGGAGTACGCGTCCGGTGTAGATTTCCAGGAAGTTCTGGAAAGCGTGTGTGGGGACTTCGGCGCGGCGGTCTACTGAGATGGGGGGGATGCTGCCTGTGGCGCAGGAAATATGATTCGCGGGTATTACTCGCCCCTCACCCTCCGCTTCGCTCCACCCTCTCCCGCTTGCGGGAGAGGGTACTAAGCTCCCCTCGCCCGCAAGCGGGAGATAACCAGCGACTTGCCCGCTTGCGGGCTTAGTCGAATGGCTAGTTGTTACATCAGGGGCCGGGGGTGAGGGAAGAATGTCCAAGCGCGCAAACTCTTTTGTCCGAACAAAAAACTGCTCTCCATCCAGAAACAACTCCTTCGTTTCCAGCAACGGCCGCTGCGGATCGCCGCGCAACAGGTTGTAGCGCGAAGCGGCATCCTTGCCGAAAGTGGCGATGGCTTCATCCACATTGTGATGCAGGCACAGCGTGGCGTTTTTGGGCAGGTAGTCCAGCAGCGTGGCGGTCTGTTCGAAGAACAGCGGCAGGTAGTACTCGATGCCCGCCGGGGCGATGCCTTTGCTCACGTCTTTATATATACGCGATTTGGACGGGTCGCCCTCGAAGCGGTCGCGGAAGTTCTGGCGGAAAGTGGCTTGCCCCTTCTCGTCCATGGGGAATTCGCGCGCGGGCAGCAGGCGGATCTCCGGCACCGGATACAGGGTGCGCTGGGTATCCACGTCGAAGGTGGCGATGGACTCGATCTCGTCGTCGAACAGGTCAAGGCGGTAGGGCAGCACGCTGCCCATGGCGAACAGGTCGATGATGCCGCCGCGCACGCAATATTCGCCGGGCGTGAGTACCTGCTGCACATGGTTGTACCCGGCCAGCGTCATCTGTTGGCGGAAGGCATCCAGATCCAGCCGTTCGCCCTTCTTCAGGAAGAAAGTGTAGGCCGCCAGATACGACACCGGCGGCAGCGGGTACAGCGCCGTGGTGATCGGCACCACGACCACATCGCAGGCATTGGTGCGGATGTGGTGCAGCGTGGACAAGCGCTCGGAGATCAGGTCCTGATGCGGCGAAAAATGGTCGTAGGGCAGGGTCTCCCAGTCCGGCAGCAGGTGCACGCGCAGCTTGGGGTCGAAGAACGGGATCTCTTCCACCAGCCGCTGCGCTTCCAGCGCGTTGGCGGCGATGACGACCAGGGGGGCATGTCGCGGCGCGTATTGCGCCAGGGCCAAGGCATCCGACGAGCCTTGCAGGTTCGTATAGCGGGGGCGGGGATTTTTTGAGGCGAACAGCATGGAAACAAGCCTGAAACAAAGGCGCGCATTATAAGCCACTCAGCCTGCATTCCTGTTTTACAATTCGGTTATGTCTGAATTCCACGCTTTAGTCCCCGCCGCCGGCTTTGGTGCCCGCATGGGCATCGAGTTGCCCAAGCAGTATCTTGACCTGGCCGGTCAGCCCATGATCTGGCACGCAGTCACCACGTTGTGCGCCTGTCCCGATATCAAGAACGTGTATGTGGTGCTGGCGCCGGACGATGAATATTTCGCGCGTTACGACTGGTCGCACTGCGCGGACAAGCTGGTCACCCTGTATTGCGGCGGCGCGACGCGTGCCGATAGCGTGGCGAACGGGCTGCTGGCCTCCGAGCTGGAATCCGACGACTGGGTGCTGGTGCACGATGCCGCGCGGCCGTGTCTGACCCAACGCTTGCTGGCGCACATGATCGCCGAACTGCGCGACGACCCGGTGGGCGGCATCCTGGCGGTGCCGGTGGCGGACACGTTGAAGCGTGCCGATGCCCAGCAGCGCATTGCCTGTACCGAGCCGCGCGACGGCCTGTGGCAGGCGCAGACGCCGCAGATGTTCCGCGCCGGATTGCTGGCCGGGGCACTCGCACACTGCAAAACCGTGACCGACGAGGCCTCCGCCATCGAGGCGATGGGGTTGCAACCCAAACTGGTGGCCAGCGATTCAAGCAATTTCAAGGTGACCTACCCGCAGGACATCAAACTGGCGGAGTTGTTGTTAAATCAAAAAATGTAGGGTGCGCTTGCGCACCTTCAGGATTGGTGCGCAAGCGCACCCTACGTAATACCCGGAGAAGATAATGCGTATCGGACAAGGTTTCGACGTCCATCAATTAGTCACAGGTCGCAAGCTCATCATCGGCGGCGTGGAAATTCCGTACGAAAAAGGCTTGCTTGGCCATTCCGATGCGGATGTGCTGTTGCATGCCATCTGCGACGCGATACTGGGTGCGGCGGCGCTGGGCGATATTGGCAAGCATTTCGCCGACACCGATGCCAAGTATAAGGATATCGACAGCCGCATCCTGCTGTGCGATGTGGCGAAAAAAATTGAGTCTGCCGGTTATCGCGTGGGCAATGTCGATGCGACCATCATCGCGCAAGCACCCAGGATGGCACCGCACATTCCGCAAATGGTGGCCAACATCGCCGCCGATCTCGGCATCGCGGTCAGCGCGGTGAACGTAAAGGCGACCACCACCGAACATCTGGGCTACACCGGTCGCGGCGAAGGCATTGCGGCACAAGCGGTGGCTTTGCTGGTAATGCATGTGGAAATAACGGGCTGAGGCCCGATCTGCGTGCCTGGTCAAGATTCAATGCGCATTCTCTCTATTGAAACCTCAACCGAATATTGCTCTGTCGCCTTGTTGCAGGACGGAGCATCGACCCAGCGCTGCGAGCTGGTCGGACAGAAGCACTCCGAAGTCCTGATGGCGATGGTTGATGGTGTGCTGAAGGATGCCGGTTGCACGATTCGGGATATTGGCGGGATCGCGTTTGGCAAGGGGCCGGGTTCGTTCACCGGCGTGCGCATCGCCTGCGGGGTGGCGCAGGGGCTGGCGCTTGGCGTCGATGTGAAAGTAGTGGGCGTGTGTACGCTGCAGGCACTGGCCGAGGCTTCCGGCAAGGAGAAAGTCATCGCGGCGCTGGATGCGCGCATGAGCGAGCTGTATCTCGCCGCATATGAAAAACGGAATGGCGAATGGGTGACGGTGATCGAGCCCTGCCTGTGCAAGCCGGGTGAAGCGCCGCAAGTTCCGGGTGAAGGGTGGTACGGCGTGGGCAGCGGCTTTGCGGTGAATGCGGATGCTCTGGCTTCACGATACGGGATGCAGATGACAGGCGTCGATGTACAGGCGATCCCGCAAGCCGTTGCCGTTGCCCGGCTGGCCGCTGCGGAATTCGCCAGTGGCAATGCCGTCGATGCCGCCTTGGCACTGCCGCTTTACCTGCGCGACAAGGTGGCACTGAAAACCAGTGAGCGCAACCAGACTGCAGCGCGTTAAACATGACGATCCTGCGCGACATGACCGAAGCCGACCTGGAGGCCGTGCTGCGTATCGAGAACGAAGTGCATACCCATCCCTGGACCCCGGGGAATTTCAGCGATGCCTTGCGCTCAAAGTACGAGTGCAAGGTGTATGAAGATGGTGACCGGATGCTGGGCTATGCAGTGCTGATGCTGGCGGTGGATGAAGCCGAACTGCTGGATATCGCAATCGACGCAAAACACCAGCATCAGGGCTGGGGCCGCAAGTTGCTGGAGGAGATGCTGGCCTTGGCGCGGCGGCATGAGATGCGCCGCATGGTGCTGGAAGTGCGGGCATCGAACAAGGCGGCGATTAGCTTGTATCGCAATGCGGGATTTACGGAGATTGGATTGCGCCGCGAATATTATCCGGCAGACAATGGTCGCGAAGACGCGATCCTGATGGGACGGGAACTGTGAACACAAGAGACGAAGCTGTATTGCGCGAATTGAATCTTTATCCGCTGTGGGTACGGCGTGCCCTGCCTGACGCTGGAGGAGCTGAAACGACTACTCCGGTGGAAAAAGTGCAGTTGGTATCCGAGGCGCCAGTTGAACCTTCTGGTAGGTTGGGTGGAGGCGAAGCCGATACCCAACAATCTGCGATGGGTATCGTTGCACTCAACCCATCCTACGTAAGTTCGTTGGGCTGGGGCGAACTTAAACAGACGGTCTCCGCTTGCACCGCCTGCAAATTGCGTGCGGGCTGCACGCAGACCGTATTTGGTGTGGGCGACGAGAAAGCCGAGTGGTTGTTCGTCGGCGAGGGGCCGGGTGCGGACGAGGATGCGCAGGGAGAACCGTTCGTGGGGCAGGCGGGCAAGCTGCTCGACAACATGCTGGCGGCGATCAAACTCAAGCGCGGCAGCAATGTTTTTATCGCCAACATCGTCAAATGTCGTCCACCCGACAATCGCACGCCCGAGGCCGAGGAGATCGCCGCGTGCCTGCCTTACCTGAAGCAGCAGGTCGCGCTGATCAAACCCAAGCTCATCATCGCGCTGGGCAAGACCGCCGCCACATCGCTGCTGGGGCGCGACGCCACGCTCGGTTCCCTGCGCGGCACGGTGCATGACTATCAGGGGGTTCCCCTCATCGTTACCTATCACCCGGCTTATCTGTTGCGCAGCCCGTCCGAGAAGGCCAAGGCTTGGCAGGACCTGTGCTTCGCCGTGCAGAGGATGGCGCAGTGAGACTCAATATCGGCCTGTCGACGCGCATCGCCTTCGGGGTGTTGTTGCTGTTGGCGGCCGGCGGGTTGCTGTGGATCGACAACGAGAACAAGAACCTGCACAAGTCGTATCTGCTGGAGCGCAGCGCGGACATCGAGTCGGCATTGCATGTCGACCAGAAACGCCTGACCCTGTCGATCGAGACGCTGCGTCAGGACGTGCTGTTCCTTTCCAATACACCGCAGGTCTCGGGGCTTGTGCGCGCAAGCTCGAACAACGGCGTCGATCCGCGCGACAAGATCAGCTATGCGGCATGGGAAGTGCAACTGCAGCAGGTGTTCTCCGCATTCCTGCGCGCGCATCCCGATTACTACCAGGCGCGCTTCATCGGTGCGGCGGGCGAGGGGCGCGAACTGGTGCGCGTCGAGAATCGTGACGGCCGTATCGAGGCGGTTGCGCAGGAAGCGCTGCAGAACAAGGGCGACCAGGATTACTTCAGGGCCGGATTGATGCTGACTGTCGGGCGGGTGCATCTGTCCGAATTCTCCCTCAACCAGGATTGGGGCAAGATCGAGGAGCCGCACCGTCCCATGCTGCGTGCCGTCACGGCGGTGTTCGACGCGGGCGGGCGGGTGTTCGGCATGGTGGTGATCAACAAGGATGTGCGCCCGCTGTTCGTGACCTCGCTGGACGGTTTGCCTCCCGGCGTGAGGGGTTATATCGCCGACCAGCGCGGGCATTATCTGGCCCATCCGGATGCCGCGCGCGCCTTCACCTTTGAAACAGCCCGGGAAGAAAAGATTGTCGATGACTTCCCCTCGCTCAGTCCGATGTTCGAGGCGCAGTCGATGCGCAACGATGTGCCCTTCCATGAAGTGACCGACGGTGCGGGCGGCTATCTGGCGGCGGTGCGCGTGTATTTCGATGTCAGCGATCCTTCGCGGTTCATGCTGCTGGCCTATCACATCCCCGCCACTGTGGCAGGCAAGCTGGCGTCCGGTATTCACCTGCCGAACATCGCGAACATCGTGCTGGTGCTGCTGCTGGCGGGTGCCGCGATCATGCTGATGTTGCAACGAACCGTTTCCCCGCTCAAGCGCATGACGAAGACAGCACGCGAGATCGCCGCGGGGAATCGCCAGCTGCGCATCAAGGAGAAAGACGGTGGCGAGATCGGCGAACTGACCGGTGCGTTCAACATCATGCTGGACAAGCTGGAAGATACCGATCTGACTGAGCGTGAAAAGTCATTCCGCAAAGAGTTGATCGAATCGCTGCCCGGAATTTTCTACATGATAGACATGCAGGGAAAGTTCCTGATGTGGAATCGCAATCTGGAAAGAGTCCTGCAGCGCGATACTCAGGAAATCGCCGCCAGTCATCCCCGGGATTTTTTCGAGGGGGAGGGAAAGGGCGATATTGAGAATGCCATGCGGCTCGTGTTCGAAGCCGGAGAAGCTTCGGTGGAAGCATTGATGATCTCAAAAGACGGGTCCAGGATCCCGTATCGCCTTACCGGGCGACGCGTCCAGAAGGACGGAAAGCCTGTGCTGGTTGGCATGGGGCAGGATATCTCGGAACGCCAACTCGCTGAAGCGGAATTGCGCGTTGCCGCCGCCGCATTTGAAACGCGCGATGCCATTCTCATCACCGATGCGCAGGCCAACATCATCCGTGTCAACCGTGCTTTCACCGGGATCACAGGTTATTCCCCCGCAGAAGTGATGGGCAAGAACCCGCGGATCATGAGTTCGGGCCGCCACGACAGGGCATTTTATGACGCAATGTGGCAGCAGATCCGCGAGACGGGTTCCTGGTCCGGAGAGATATGGGACCGGCGCAAGAATGGCGAGATCTATCCGAAATGGATGTCTATCACCGCGGTGAAGAACGGATACGGCGAAACAACGCAATATGTGGCCATCTTCAGCGACATCACGGAGCGCAAACAGGCCGAGGAAGAGATACGCAATCTGGCGTTCTACGATGCGCTGACCCAGCTGCCCAATCGCCGCTTCTTTCTTGAGCGCTTCCACGCCGCGCTCGCCTCCTCTGCGCGTTACGGGGATCACGGGGCCGTCCTGTTCCTTGATCTGGACCGTTTCAAACTGTTGAATGATTCACTGGGACACGATTACGGCGACCTGATGCTGGTCGAGGTCGCGTCGCGCATCAAATCCTGCGTGCGCGAGATTGATACCGTGGCCCGCTTTGGCGGGGATGAATTCGTCGTGCTGCTGGAGAATATCAGCGGCGATCTTCATGAGGCGGCGCACAAGGCGGGCGCGGTGGCCGAGAAGATACGCGAGGCATTGTCTTTCCCGTACAGCATCCGCGAGCACGAGCACCTTAGCTCACCCAGCATCGGAATCAGCCTGTATCACGGCAATGGGCAGACGATGGACGAGTTGCTCAAATTTGCGGATGCCGCCATGTATCAGGCCAAGGAGGCGGGAAGGAACCGGGTGCGTTTCCATGATCCGGAATTGCAGCAAAAGTGGGAAGCCACAAGCGCGGAAAATTTAAGGGATGCTTAACGTTTCCTGGCGAGTTCGGCTTTATAATGCATCCCAAATCCTGAATGGTCGTATATGAAAAAGCGAGCAGAAGCACTCAAAGTGCTGGTGGTGGAAGACAGCAAAGTCACCCTCAAGGTCCTGTGCAATTTCCTCGAACGCATGGGCGTCACGCAAATCCTGAAAGCCGAGACCGGCGCCGCAGCCATCGAGCTCTACCGCAAGGAACAACCCGATATCATCCTGCTGGATGCACAACTTCCCGATATCGACGGTTTCGAGATCGCCAAACAGATCCGCTCGAAGGAAAAGAACGACGACTGGACCGCGATCATTTTCCTGACCAGTATGACCAAGGATGCCGATCTGGCGCGCGGTATCGAGGTGGGCGGCGACGACTACCTGCTGAAGCCGGTGAGCGAGGTGGTGCTGCAGGCCAAGGTGCGCGCCATGCAGCGCCTGGTGGAGATGCAACGCTCGCTGGTCTATATGTCCCAGCAGCTGAACGCGGCCAACAAGGAGTTGCAACGGCTTTCAACCACCGACGGCCTGACCGGAATCCCCAACCGGCGCATGTTCGACGAGTTGTCGATCCGCGAATGGCGGCGCTGCGAGCGCATGAAGAAACCCATCGCGCTGGTGATGCTGGATATCGACAACTTCAAACTGTTCAACGACGAATACGGGCACCAGGCCGGGGACGAATGTCTGCGCGAGGTGGCTAAGCAGGTCGCCCGTGCCGCGCCCCGGGCCGCGGATCTGGCCGCACGCTATGGCGGGGAGGAATTTGTGCTGGTGCTGGGCGAGACCGACGCCGATGGGGCGCGCTGGGTGGCTGACAATGTGCGTCAGCATGTGTCGGAGCTCGGTATTCCGCATGCGACCCCGTCGCGGCGCGTCACGGTCAGTTGCGGTGTCGCGTCCATCCTGCCCCAAAGCGGCCATTCGTTCGAGACATTGCTGAGGTCGGCCGACCGGGCCTTGTATCAGGCCAAGGAAGCGGGGCGTGACAAGGTGGTCGTGGGGGATTACGGCAAAGTCTAGCCGGTGTGGTCTGCCCAGTTGTTGGGCGTTTCGAAAAGGCGCACCCGTTCCAGTTTCAGATGGTTGCCGTAAGTGTCGTGGTACGCACCCTTGAGCAGGTCGAACGCGACCTTGGCCAGATTCTCCGCGGTCGGGATCACTTCCATGATCACCGTCTTGTGGCCGGGCAGCGAATTCAGGAAATCCAGCACCACCTTGTCCCCGCGATAGACCAGGAATGCGTGATCCCAAGCGTCGACTACATGCGCCTTGGCGATATGTTTCACATCCGAGAAATCCATCACCATGCCCTGTTCCGACGCGCCCTCCCGGGTGATGACATCTCCCGAGAGCGTGATCTCGATGGTGTAGCGGTGCCCGTGCAGGTGTTTGCACTGGCTGTTGTGGTTGGGAATGCGGTGTCCGGCATCGAATTCCAGGCGACGGGTGATTTGCATGATGTTCAGCTTCAGTTGGATTGGCGCGGATTATAGCTTGAAGGCACGCACCGCATCCCTGAATGCGGGCAGGCCGTGCAGTTCGGGCTCGCCGCCGTAGCGCAGCGAGGCGTAGCGCTCGGCAATGTCGCGAATGCTTGTCGCGAGATCGGGCCGGGTAGTCGCGATGCGGGCGGCATAGTCCATCGCCCCTTCATGCGGAGCGCGCGGCAAGCCGGCCTTTTCCAGTTTGCGGCAGAGCTTCAGCCAGGTTGCTTGTACCGCATCGGTCTGGCGCACGACAAGACGGCGCAACATGACAAGGGTGAAAATCCCCACCAACAGTGAGACACCGGCCAGCATGTTCATCGCCAGATTCTGCCAGGTAACATCTTCCATCCCCAGGCGGGTGAGGAAAGCGAACTGGCGCTCGGTGTTGTAACCAAGTACCCACTGGTTCCATTGATAGGTGAGGCGGTCGAGGTTGTAGCGCAGACTGAGCAGGAATGGGGATTGCATGCGGGTGAGGAACGGCAGTGCGGCACTGTCCGGCAGTGCCGCATTCAATCCGCCCTCTATGCGGGCGGGAGAGATTGCCGCCGTCGGGTCGACGCGCACCCAGCCGCGGTTGCTTAACCATACTTCAGCCCAGGCATGCGCGTCGTATTGGCGCAGGATGTAATAGTCGCCAAGCTCGTTGTATTCGCCGCCCTGATAACCTGTTACCACCCGCGCCGGGATGCCGGCCGCACGCATCAGCACCACGAAGCTGCCTGCGAAGTGCTCGCAAAATCCTTTTTTTGTCGTGAACAGGAACTCGTCCATTCCGTTGGCACCGAGTAGGGGCGGTTCCAGCGTGTACTCGAACCCCTGCCGGTTGAAATAGGCGAGCGCCGTGCCGATCAGCTTTTCCGGGCTGTCGTTCTGGTCCCGCCACTCGGCGGCGAGACTGGCCGTCCTGGGATTGCTCCCCTTCGGCAGCAACAGTGCGCGTTTCAGCTGTTGTGCCGGTTCGTTGAGATTTGCCTGGTAGCTGAGAAAGGAAGTTGCCGTGTAGCGGATCCGGTTATTGACAGGCGTCCTGCTGATCATCTGAAAATCCGGAGCCTGGTCGGCGGGAATGGAGATTTTTGACGGCATGTCCAGCAAGAACAACCAGGGCTTGTTGTGGGGTTCGAGCGTCACGGTGTATTCGGATGGGGTGTTCGCCTCAGTGATGACAGGACGCTGCATGGTGGCGTTGAATCCGCGTTTCCAGGTCGTCCCGTCGAAATCCCACAGCACGGGGCCGCGCCAATACATTTGTTCGCGCGCGGGCACCTTGTTATTGAAAGAGACGCGGAACGCAACGGCATCCGACAAGGACAGCTTGCTCATGGTGCCGGGCGACATCGTGTCGGAGAGTCCGCTACTGGAGTAGGCATCCTGAGGCATTCCCCACAGCGGCCCCTGTACCCGGGGAAATAGCACGAATATGAGGAGAGAGAGTGGGATGGCCTGCAGCAGCAACACCCCGGCGATGCGCAGCCGCGGCTTGAATGCCAGGTTCCCTGTGTGCATCTGCACCCAGGTTGTCATGATCACCAGCAAGGTGAGCATCATGAACACTGCGGTGGGGATGCTTTGTGAATAGAAAAAATTGGTGATGATGATGAAGCAGGACAAATAGACCAGCAGGGTCGCGTCCCGGATCGTTTTCAGTTCAAGCAGCTTGAGCGTGACGAGCAGGATCAGCAGCGTGACGCCGACTTCCCTGCCAAACAGCGTGCGGTAAGTAACGGCGATAGTCACTACGCACACAGCGGTGATGGCAAACAACAGCCAGCGCGCGGGCAACGGCTTGCCGCTGCGGGTGATGTGGAAACGCCAGGCCAGCAATGCGATGCATGCCGCGGTGATTCTCAGCGGCAGATGCTCCATGTGCGGAAGGCTAACCAGCAGGATACAGGCCGTGATGCCGTGGACGAGCGGGGCGGTCAGTTTCATTTCTCCCCCGTTCCAAACAGTGCCAGCGAGCGCAGACAGTCGGTGCGGTGCGATTGTCCTTGTCCAGGTGGCAATTCGACACCGGGTAGTCTCAATCCATAGTGCAGTCCTTGCGCCTCCGCATCCAGTACCCAGCAAGTGAGCAGCTCCAGCTTTCTTTCCTGAGCGATGTCGGGCAATTGCCGCCACTCCAGCCACAACTCTTGGCCCTGCCAGGCGGAGAACTGTTTTACCTGCAACCCCTGTTCCCGCGCCAGCGCCTTCCAAGCGATGCGCGGCATGGCGTCGCCCGCCACATAGTTGCGCAGCCCCGAAAAATCCTCGTCGCCGGCAGAGATCAGTTTTCCCGTTCCATTCTGTGCCGAAGCGAGAGGCAGGGGCTGCGGCGCGGCCGGTTTGGGATAGACCAGGCAGCGCACATCGAAGTGGAGATAAGTCCAGGCATAGAACAAGCCCAACGGAAACGTTGTGTACAGTGTCAGCCTTCCGCTGTCCATCCAGCCGCGTTGCAGGGCGGGAAGAGAGATTTCGACCGGTGTCGAACATTGCGCAGGCAAGTCGAAAGTTGTGTGGTGGCCATCATCGTCGTGCAAGTGAAGCTGGTACCGCTCCAGATTGCCGGGATTATTGAAATGGAAGACGAAGCGCGCCTGTTCTCCGGCAAAGACGGGTTCAACATGACCTGCGTGTATTTCCAACTGTGCCATGTTGCGGAAGGCGTGCAACATGGTCATGCCGCCAGTCGTTGCGAGCAGGAAGGTGAGCACGTATCCCAGACTCAGCGTGTAATTGATGTCGCCCAAAAGCATCAACACCAGCACAAAGGCGAATCCGAGTCCCTGGCGTGAGGGGATGACGTAGATGCGGCGCTGGTTAAGGATTAGCGTGCCGCTTTCGACGGAACGGCGGAAGGCCCAGTTGCGAAAGAGTTGTCTGAAGCGTTTGAGCACAGGATCAGTGAAACATTAGCGTAGCGGTTCGTTCGCCTCCTATCCCGCTTGCGGGAGAGGATTGTGGTGAGGGGCGAGCAAGGCAATTTTCATTATTGAGAAAGCATGATTGCCATGTTCGCTAAGGGATCGCGACAGCCTCGATCAACTCGAGCGCCAATTTGTCGCCGTCGGATAACTGCACATCTTGCACACTTTGCAGGCGATGGCTTGCAACACCCGGCAGAACAGCCTGGATATCTTCCGGGATGGTGGCATTGCGACCGTCGAGCAATGCCCAGGCCCGGGCGGCGGCAATCAGCGATAAACCGGCACGCGGTGACAGACCGTGCACGTAACGCGCCGATTCGCGGGTGTGGCGCAGGATAGCCTGCACGTAATCCAGCAGGGCGGGGGACACAAATACTTCCCGGGCTTGCGACTGCAACGCCATCAACTCGGCAGTTTCCATTTGCGGTTTGAGATTGGCGATGAGGTCGCGTCTGTCCACGCCGGAGAGCAACCCGCGTTCCGCCTGAGCATCCGGATAGCCCAACTGGATGCGCATCAGGAAACGGTCGAGCTGCGATTCGGGCAGCGGGAAGGTGCCGATCTGGTTGGTGGGATTCTGCGTGGCGATGACGAAAAACGGAGTTGGCAGCGGGCGTGTCTCGCCCTCGCTGGTGACCTGATGCTCTTCCATCGCCTCCAGCAGCGCGCTTTGTGTCTTGGGAGTGGCGCGGTTCACTTCGTCGGCCAGGATCATCTGCGCGAAGATCGGTCCCGCATGGAACTTGAACTCACCGCTATCGCGCTGGTAAATGGAGACGCCGAGTATGTCGGCAGGCAACATGTCGCTGGTGAACTGGATGCGCTGGAATTGCAGGCCGAGCGTCTTGGCCAGCACATGCGCCAGCGTGGTCTTGCCGACGCCGGGCAAGTCCTCGATGAGAAGGTGCCCGCGTGCCAGAAGGCAAGTGAGCGCCAGCCTGATTTGGCGGGGTTTTCCGAGGATGACTTGTTCGGTTTGGGTGATGACGGCGTGCAGGGGGTGGGTCATTCGATTTCCTTATAGCAATACCGCCGCAATCACATGGCGATCCTCGGCGACCAGGATGTTGTAGGTACGGCAAGCGGCAGGTGTATTCATGAATTCGATCCCGATGCGGGCCGTGATCAACGCTTTGTACAGTTCAGGCCGGGCAAATTGCTGTTCCGCACCCGTGCCTAACAACAGAACCTCCGGTTTTAATTCAAGAAAGTACTCAAAATGGCTTGCTTCCAGCGAGGCGAAATCCGTGGCGGGCCAGTCCGTGCGCACCTGACCGGCCATGACCACCACGGGCTGCCGGAATGGTTTGCCGTTGATGGCGACATAACCCGCACCGTGTCCGGTGAACAAATTCTGGTTTGAGATAGGGTCGGGAAGCAATGCCAAAGCGGGTCTCCATTTGCGGCGTATCGCTGCGGCGCGGTAGAATCGCCCCTTTGCAACGCCTTGCCTGTATGCCGATGATTCTACCATCGGCACCGGCCCGGCAGATTAGGAAGCACTCAAGTGAAATCCGACAAAGATACCCCCCCGAGCAAGCAGGTGATGAAGTCCGCCAAGCTGGCCAACGTCTGTTACGACATTCGCGGCCCGGTGATGGCGCGTTCCAAGCAGATGGAGGAGGAAGGGCAGCGCATCATCAAGCTGAACATCGGCAACCTCGCGCCGTTCGGCTTCGATGCCCCGGAAGAGGTGCAGCAGGATGTGATTCTCAACCTGCCGAATTCCT
The DNA here is from genome assembly GCA_043744345.1 of Sideroxydans sp. Lineage (GTDB taxonomy): Bacteria > Pseudomonadota > Gammaproteobacteria > Burkholderiales > Gallionellaceae > Sideroxyarcus. The sequence continues at coordinate 115,768 of JAYTUW010000066.1, forward strand.
CAGGCTATTCCGATTCCAAGGGGTTGTTCGCCGCGCGCAAGGCGATCATGCATTACACCCAGCTGAAGAAGATCTCGGGCGTCACCATCGACGATATCTTCATCGGCAACGGCGCGTCCGAACTCATCGTCATGAGCATGCAGGGATTGCTCAACCCCGGCGACGAGGTGCTGGTGCCCGCGCCCGACTATCCGCTGTGGACCGCGGCGGTCACGCTGGCCGGTGGCACGCCGCGCCATTACATCTGCGACGAGGCCAACGAGTGGAATCCCGATCTCAAGGACATGCGCAGCAAGATCACGCCGAACACCAGGGCGGTCGTGGTGATCAACCCGAACAACCCGACGGGTGCCGTGTATTCCGACGCGATACTGAAAGAGATCATCCAGATCGCGCGCGAACACAACCTCATCGTGTTCGCCGACGAGATTTACGACAAGGTGCTGTACGACGGCGTGACGCACACCTCCATGGCTTCGCTGGCCGACGACGTGCTGTTCGTCACCATGAACGGTTTGTCCAAGAACTACCGCGCCTGCGGCTACCGCTCCGGTTGGATGGTGGTGTCCGGCGCGAAGAAGAATGCGCAAGACTATCTGGATGGTCTGAATATCCTCGCCTCGATGCGCCTGTGTTCCAATGTGCCGGGGCAATACGCGATACAGACCGCGCTCGGCGGCTACCAGAGCATCAACGACCTGGTCGCGCCCGGCGGACGCTTGTACAAGCAGCGCGAACTGGCCTACAACCTGCTCACCGCGATTCCCGGTGTGACCTGCGTCAAGCCCAAGGCGGCGCTGTACATGTTCCCCAGGCTCGACCCCAAGATGTACCCGATCGAGAACGACCAGAAGTTCATCCTCGAATTGCTGGAAGCGGAGAAGGTGCTGATCGTGCAGGGCAGCGGTTTCAACTGGAAGCATCCGGACCATTTCCGCATCGTGTTCCTGCCCAATTCGGACGACCTGACCGAAGCTATCAACCGCATCGCACGTTTTCTTGAACACTATCGCAAGCAGCATGGAACTTGATTGCAACGAATCTTAATGCCCCTCACCCCAACCCTCTCCCGCTTGCGGGAGAAGGGCCAGGGATGAGGGGTGGAAGAAAACCTCATAACGTTTTGGAGTAACACACTAATGAAACCAATCAACGTAGGACTTCTTGGCATCGGCACAGTCGGCGGCGGCACCTTCACCGTCTTGCAACGCAACGCGGAAGAGATCACCCGTCGTGCCGGACGCCCCATTCGAATCACGATGGTGGCGGACAAGAATGTGGAACTCGCGAAGAAAGTCACCGGCGGCGCGTGTCGCGTGACCGATGACGCATTTGCCGTGGTGGCCGATCCCGAAGTGGATATCGTCATCGAACTCATCGGCGGATACGGCGTGGCGAAAGAGCTGGTGCTCAAAGCGATCTCGAATGGCAAGCATGTGGTTACCGCCAATAAGGCGCTGTTGGCTACGCATGGCAACGAGATATTCAAGGCCGCGCAGGACAAGAACGTGATGGTCGCGTTCGAAGCGGCAGTCGCGGGCGGCATCCCCATCATCAAGGCCGTGCGCGAAGGACTTTCCGCCAACCGCATCGAGTGGATCGCCGGCATCATCAACGGCACCACCAACTTCATCCTGTCCGAGATGCGCGACAAGGGCCTGAGTTTCGACACCGTGCTGAAAGAAGCACAGCGTCTGGGCTACGCCGAAGCCGACCCGACCTTCGACATCGAAGGCGTGGACGCCGCGCACAAGATCACGATTCTTTCCTCGCTCGCGTTCGGTATCCCGATGCAGTTCGACAAGGCCTACATCGAGGGCATCTCCAAACTCGATGCCACCGACATCAAATACGCCGAACAACTTGGCTACCGTATCAAACTGCTGGGCATCACCAAACGCACCGACGAGGGCGTCGAACTGCGCGTGCATCCCACGCTGATCCCGAGCAAGCGCCTCATCGCCAATGTGGAAGGCGCGATGAACGCCGTCGTGGTGCAGGGCGATGCCGTGGGTACGACGCTGTATTACGGCAAAGGGGCCGGTGCGGAACCGACTGCCAGTGCGGTGATCGCCGATCTGGTGGATGTGACGCGCATGGCGACTTCCGATCCGCAGAATCGCGTGCCGCATCTGGCGTTCCAGCCCAACGCGATGGCCGACCTGAAGATCCTTTCAATGGATGATGTCATCACCAGCTACTACCTGCGCCTGCGCGTGCAGGATAAGCCCGGCGTGCTGGCCGACATCACCCGCATCCTCGCCGACGAGCAGATCTCCATCGACGCCGTGATTCAGAAGGAACCGGAAGAAGGTGAAGAGCAGACCGACCTCATCATGCTGACGCACCAGACGCGCGAGAAACGCATCAATGCCGCGATCAAGAAGATCGAGGCGCTGGGTGTGGTGGCGGGCAAGGTGACGAAGCTGCGTTTGGAAGAATTGGGTAAATAAGCTGTCATTCCGGCGCAGGCCGGAATCCAGTTGATTCAATAGCCCCGCGTAGCGGGACAAACAAATGCTGGTTGTCGGCTTCGCCGGTTTTTATTTTCGCTGGATTCCGGCCTGCGCCGGAATGACGGATAAAGAGAGCAAACGATGAAATACATCTCCACCCGCGGCAATGCACCCGCCAAGACCTTCACCGAAATCCTGCTCGGCGGTCTCGCACCCGACGGCGGTTTGTATCTGCCTGAGCAATATCCGCAAGTGACGCGCGCCGAGCTGGATGCCTGGCGCAAGCTGTCATATGCCGATCTGGCCTTCGCGGTGCTGTCCAAGTTCGCCACCGACATCCCGGCGGCCGACCTCAAGACCATTATCAGCAAGACTTACACGGCGCAGGTCTACAGCAACGGCCGCACCGACAGCGATGCGACGCAGACCACGCCCTTGCGCAAGCTGAGTGAAGGCGTGTTCATCCAGGAACTCTCCAACGGCCCTACGCTGGCGTTCAAGGATATGGCGATGCAGTTGCTGGGCAATCTGTTCGAGTATGCGCTGGCGAAAGAGCATGCCGAGCTGAACATCCTCGGCGCAACTTCCGGCGATACCGGCTCCGCAGCCGAATACGCCATGCGCGGCAAGCGCGGCATCCGCGTGTTCATGCTGTCGCCGAACGGCAAGATGAGCGCCTTCCAGCGCGCGCAGATGTATTCGCTGCAAGACCCCAACATCTTCAATATCGCCATAAACGGTTTCTTCGACGATGCACAGGATATGGTCAAGGCCGTATCCAACGACCACGCCTTCAAGGCCAAGTACAAGATAGGCACGGTCAACTCCATCAACTGGGGGCGCGTGTCGGCGCAGATCGTGTATTACTTCAAGGGCTACTTCGCCGCTACCAAGAGCAACGACGAACAGGTCGCGTTCTCGGTGCCATCCGGCAACTTCGGCAACATCTGCGCGGGCCACATCGCGCGCATGATGGGTCTGCCCATCGGCCAGCTCATCCTCGCCACCAACGAGAACGACGTGCTGGACGAATTCTTCCGCACCGGCGTCTATCGTCCGCGCGGCACGGACCATACCTACGAGACCAGCAGCCCGTCCATGGATATCTCCAAGGCCAGCAACTTCGAGCGTTTCGTGTTCGATCTGGTTGGTCGCGACGGTGCCAAGGTGCGCGAGTTCTGGGGCAAGGTGGACAGCGGCGGCGCCTTTGATATCAAGGACACCCCCTACTGGGATGCCTTGTCGAAATACCATTTTTCATCCGGCAAGAGCACGCATCAGGACCGTCTCAAGACCATCCGCGAAGTGTGGCAGGAATACGGCGTGATGCTGGATACGCACACCGCAGACGGACTGAAGGTCGGTCTGGAGCAGCGTCGCCCCAGTCTGCCGCTGATCTGCCTGGAGACCGCACTCCCCGCCAAGTTCGCCGAGACCATCCAGGAAGCATTGGGTCGTCTGCCGGAACGCCCCGCAGCGCTCGAAGGCATCGAAAAGTTGCCGCAGCGTTGCGAAGTGATGGACGCGGATCTGGCGAAGCTCAAGTCATTCATCACCGCCAACATCCCTGATTAATTACGCAAGGGTTGGGCAAACGGAAGATCGCGGCATGTTGCGATCGTCTTCGTATCATTCAATATGTTGTATTGGAAGTGGATTGTTGGGTGATTTTTCGCCAAACAGGATTTTTTATCCCCAATAAGCTCATCGTTGCGCCTGCCTGAATACCACTTGCCTTGCATGGGTAATCGGCTTCGGGGCGGTCCGTTTGTACTATGGTGCAAGTTTCCCTAAACGTGTAGGATTTTCCATGTTTTGATTGTGGAATCAGGACGCCGGTTCGCGGTGTCAGGGATATAACAGGGACGGGATAACATGAAATCACTCAACCATATCTATCGAACCATCTGGTCCGAGGCGCTGGGCGCCTGGATCGCGGTATCCGAGATTACCAAGACAAAAGGCAAACGTTCTGTATCGAGCCTGATGCGAGCAGTGCAGACAGATGCGGGTGCTTCGAGGATCGACAGCGCAGACTTCAAGGTCAGGCTTAAGCCGGTACTGTTCGCGCTGGCCTGTTGCTTCGCGATCAATGCCCAGGCCAACCCCGCAGGAGGGTTTGTCGTCAACGGTCAAGCCAGCTTCAACACCTCCGGCAACACGCTCACCGTCACCAATACACCCGGCACCATCATTAACTGGCAAGGCTTTTCCATCGGGGCGAACGAGGTCACACACTTCGCGCAACAAAGCGCATCCTCCACCGTTCTTAACCATGTCGTCACCAACAATCCCTCCGTTATTCTCGGCACGCTGAGTTCCAATGGACAAGTCTATCTGGTTAACGCCAACGGCATCATGTTCGGTGCCGGTTCCACCGTGGACGTGGCCGGGCTGGTGGCAACCACGCTCAACCTGAGCGACGCGGACTTTCTCGCGGGCCGTCACAACTACACGGCTGTAACAGGTGCGGGTAACGTCAGCAATGCGGGCAATATGAAGACGCAGCAAAACGGATTCATCTACCTCATTGCTCCCAATGTAGATAACACTGGCATCATCACCGCGCCCCATGGCGAGATATTGCTTGCCGCAGGAAGCGAAGTGCAACTCGTAAATGGTCTTGATCCCAGCTTACGCGTCAACATCACTGCGCCTGCGGGCAACGTTACCAACCTTGGCCAGCTTATTGCCGAATCCGGTAGCCTGGGATTGTTTGGCACGATGGTGAAGAACAGCGGCAGCGTGAGTGCGGATAGCGCCGTGATGCAGGGCGGCAAGATCGTGTTCAAGGCTAGTAAAGCTGCAGAAATCGGAGGTACGGTCAGCGCGACAGGCACAACGGGTGGTGAAGTCGAAGTGCTGGGTGACCAGGTCGGGTTGGTGGCGGGGGCTAATATCGATGCCTCGGGTAACAACGGTGGTGGTACGGTTCTGGTGGGTGGTGATGCGCATGGTGCGAATGCAAATGTGCAGAACTCGCAATTCACCTATGTGGATGCGGCAGCGACTATCAAGGCTGATGCAACCCAGAACGGTGATGGCGGCAAGGTGGTGGTGTGGTCGGATAATGTTGCACAGTTTAGCGGCAATATTTCTGCTAAAGGTGGTGCTCAATCAGGCAATGGGGGATGGGTTGAGGTGTCTGGCAAACAAAAGTTGAGCTACGCTGGTTTGACAAATACTCTTGCACTGAATGGGGTCAACGGTACGTTATTGTTAGATCCAGCTGACTTTATCATTGCTCCAACTAGTGCACCTGTCAGTGATATAACCGGCGCGACACTTGCAAGTAATTTGGCTCTCGGAAACGTCACCATCACCACTGCACTGACGGGGGGTATGGGATCAAGCGGTACAGCGGGCGACATTATAGTTAACGATATGGTTGCCTTTACAGGTACAAATGCGACTACGTTGACATTCAATTCGTATAACAACATAGCCATCAATGCGCCAATCACTTCAACGGTGGGTGCACTCAATATCTCTCTTAACCCCGGCATTATGCAGACCGGAATTGTGCAAACAGCCACTATCAGCGCGAACGTGGATACCTGGGGCGGAACCCTTTCCGTGGGGGGCTCCAACTTGCTAATCATTAATGCTGGTACTACAACGTTGAACAGTAACAATAGCTTCAACAAGCTAACGTTGACTGGGACGGGAACCCTGACAGGTTCTGGCAATATCAGCATTCAGCAGGTTGGGACCTTTAATTGGAGCGGCGGAACGTTAGCGGGAACTGGGACGTTTACCACATCACCAGGTGCTACGGGCGGCCCGGCCACAACAACGCTGACTGGTAATTTGACGTTAGCTCGTGCGTTTGTGAATGGAGGCACCACTTCGCAGGGGGGGGCAGCCATGACGATGACTGTTACTTCTGCTGGTTCGCTCACCAATAATGGCTCGCTGACTATCGGCAATGGCTCGACGGGCGGAACGATCATTGTAAATGGTACGTTTACCAATGGTACAGGGGGGACCTTAACTGCGACGGGAACCGGTGCTAGTAGTGTGGATGCCACTGGCTCGACGGTAGGTACGATCATCAATAATGGCATCGTGAGTGTTTCCGCGGGAACGGCAGTGAATGCAGGTGCCACATTGAATTGGACGGCAGGGCAAACGGCAACTAGTGTGGGTACATGGAACATCGGTTCTATATCCACACCGACGTTTGGCGGGATACTCAATTTAGGCGAGGCAGCTGGGACACCTGCAGGGGCAACACAGACCTACAATGGCGCTTTCGTTAATATCGGTACAGTTAATGTCGATAGCGGAGTAAACATAATTACTGCTTCGTTTGCGAACCATGGGCAGCTTCAGTTTGGAAAAAATGCGGCAGGCACCAACAGTTATAACGGGAACTACAGCGAGTCGCAAATAACCACCCCAGCTATTGGATTCATGCCCGGTATCGTATTTGCATCAGGAACCAATTCATTTGCGACAACATCCTTGCCCCTAAATATATCCTCTCTAAGTGTTAATGGAGGAGTAAATAGCCTGGATTCTAATAGCACCATTTCTAATCTTACGCTTGGCCCGTTAGGTACTTTGACAGGTTTGGGCAATATAACCGTTACAGGTGCGTTCAATTGGGTCGGCGGCACGCTTGCAACGACAGGTACGGGTGGAACGGCAGCAACAATTACACTTGGCTCTACTAGTGTGAATTCTTTTGGTCAGAACTCAAGCAACCTTAACCTGAATCGTGCACTGATAAACAATGGCGTGATATCGGAGCAAAGTGTTAATCGTGGCAGAAATGAAACTCTGAATATTGGTGCTGGGGGTAGTTTTACAAATAACGGCACATTCAATCTTGGCAATGTATTGACGGGTTTTCAGGACAATATATTTACGGTTAATGTGAGTGAATCTGGAATATTCACTAATAGTGCAACGACTGGAATAATCAATGTGGCGGGTAGCGGGAATGTCATCCAAGCAACATTGGGGGCAACAAGCGTTGGAACAATTTCGAATAATGGAGCCATCTATCTGGTGTCTTCAGGCAGTACTCTTGATTATCTGGGTGGGCAGACTGCTGCCAATGTCGGTTCCTTCACTACTGTGGCAGGCAGCACACTCAATCTTGGCAAGGCAGCAAGTGCACCTTCATCTGCTGTTTATAGCTATTCTGGACCGATCACTAATGCAGGCTCTTTGAATTTTACAGGTAACTCAAATGCCCTTGCTTCAGGTATGACAGTGAGTGGTACCGGGTTGGTGAGTGTGCCAGTTGGTAGTGTATTAAGCATGAATGGTGCGGCGATAGGGGCTCCATTGACGAATGACGGTTCTATTTTGGTTTCAGGAACGGGCAATTCTATTTCAACCTCCCTTACCCAAAATGGTTTGATTGATCTTGCCTCGGGTTCGACGCTTGCAACCCCGAGTTTTATTAATACGGGTACGTTGTCAGGCAGCGGAACACTAGTGCTGGGACCGACTAACGCCCCTGGGAGTGGCACGCTAACCAATAACGGTATCATCGCCCCCGGTAGTGCCACGCAGGTGGGAATATTCACGATCAACGGCAATCTGGTGATGGGGCCGACGGGCTCGGTGAGTATGGACGTCGTCAATCCCACGGTCGGGAATTTCGATGTGCTGAATGTTAATGGTGCTGCCACGCTTACGGGCGGTACCCTGAATATTTCAGGCGCCACGGTGGGTACATATATCAATATATTGAACGCGAGCGGCGGTTTTGGTTCGACTAAATTTGCGGCGATCAATTCGGGTTTCTCTGCGCAGACTCCAACGTACACAGCCAACGCTCTCACGGTGGATCTGCAGTATTCGATTACTGACAACCAGTTATCCGAATTGGTGAAAGACACTCTGATCGCACCGCGCGAAGAAGGGGGCAGGAAGCGCGGACCGCGCATCGCGGCCAATGATGCCAGACGGGCGACGGCCCGCGAAGCTGCACCAGCCACGGTATGCCGATAATGTTTAGGAGAACAGGATTGTTGAAGACCAGAACCCGGCTCGCACTGCACTGCTTGCCAACCTTGCTTGCACTTGCCGTTACGACGGCTGTCTGGCCCGGGTCGGCCGTCGCAGCCGACCCCGCCGCGCTGCATTTTGACATCAGCTCCTATGTTGCCGAAGGCGTGACCTTGCTGACCAAGGACGAACTCAACGCTGCCGTTGCCCCCTACGTTGGCAAGGATAAAAACTTCTCCGACGTCCAGCTGGCGCTGGAAGCACTTGAGGCCGCCTATGCGAAACGTGGCTACACGGCGATACAGGTGCTGTTGCCCGAACAGGAGCTGGAAAAAGGCAAGGTGCGACTGCGTGTGGTCGAAGCCCGCTTCGGCCAGATCGTGGTCAAGGGCCAGAAATACTTCAGCGAAGAAGGCGTGCATAACGCGCTCCCCTCCATTCGTCAGGGCAACATTCCGCGTACCGCGCAGATAGGGCGCGAACTAAAGCTCGCCAACGAGAACCCGGCGCGACAATTGAATGTGGTATTGAAGGCGGGAAAGAAAGACGACCAAGTCGATGCCGAAGTCCAGGTCACCGACCAGAAACCTGCCAGCTTCGGCGTGAGCTTTGACAATACCGGCACCTCAGAAACCGGCCATACCCGTCTCGGCCTGTTCTATCGCCATGCCAACCTGCAGAACGCCGACCAGGTTGGCACTGTGCAGTTGCAGGTTTCCCCGCAACACATGAACCGGGTGCGTGTCTTCGGCGGCGGCTACAAGATCCCGCTGTATGCCTCCGGCAACAGCGTTGAATTTTTCGGCGGCTATTCCAACGTCAACTCCATGGTCGGCGGTCTGACCAACTTTCAGGGCGGCGGTGTGCTGCTCAATGCGCGTTACAACCAGTCGCTGGAAAGGCTGGGTATGTTCGATCCGCGCCTGATTTACGGTTTCGACTGGCGTGATTTCAAACGCATCGAGCAGACCCAGCCAACCTCGTCGGTGATGTTCAACGAGATCATCGTTACGCCGTTCAGTCTTGGCTTTGCAGCGCAAGGCAAGGGCGAACGCTCCGACACCAATTTCAATATCGACCTATCGGCCAACGTCTCGCTCACCGGCAAGGGCAAGAAAGCCGACTTTGCCAGCTACGACCCCTCCGGCTTGCTGAAGCCCGACAGCAACTACCGCATCGTCCACTACGGTGCCAGTCATGTGCAGGCGATCGGCGGCGACTGGCAGGCGCGCGGTGCACTTACCGGACAATGGAGCCACAACGTACTGGTGCTTGGCGAACAGATGCGTTTGGGCGGAATGAACGCCGTGCGCGGATTCACCGAAGGCAGTGATGCGGGCGAAAGCGGAACGCGCGGCACTCTGGAAGGCTATACACCGGAAATGAGCGGCTCCGGAATCAAGACCCGCGGGTTGGTATTCATCGACGGCGGCACAGTCCATTCGCGCAGCGGTATCAGATCGTCCGTTACCAGTGCCGGGTTCGGCGTGCGCTCCAATTGGGATCAGATCTCGTTCCGTCTGGATGCGGGACGCATCGGCAAGACGGGGCAGGATCCCTTGCAAAAGACGGGCAGTTGGCGTCTCCACGCCTCCGTATCGGCAACGTTTTGATAGAGCAGGTGACCCCCATGAAAAGAATCTTCTGTCTGTTGCTGGTTCTCAATGCATTCCCTGCGCTGGCCGCCGAAGTCGCGGGCCAGGTCGGCTACATGAGCGGCGTGCTGGTGGCGCAGCGTCCCGATGGTACGATCAAAGTCCTGGCTTCCAAATCGCCGGTGCAGGAAGGTGATGTGCTGGCCACCTCCAAGAACGGCTACGCGCAGGTCAGGATGAATGACGGCACGCAGATGACATTGCGTCCCGAGTCAAATCTGAAGATCGAGGCGTTCAAGTTCAACAAGGATGCCCCGCAGGCAGACAATGCCGTGTTCAGGTTGCTCAAGGGCGGGTTCCGTACCGTGACCGGGCTGATCGGCAAACGCGGCAATCCGGATGCTTACAAGCTGCGCGCGTCCACTTCCACCATCGGTATTCGCGGTACCGACTTCACTACCCGCCTGTGTGCGGACAAGGACTGCGAGGGTGCGGCAAAACCTCAAGTGCCGACTGCACGGGTGATCGGGCGCGTGATGCTGCTGCAGGGGGCCATGACTGCAAAGGATGCCTTCGGCAACGAGCGCAAACTTTTGCTGGGTTCGCCGGTATATGAAAGTGACACGCTGAACACCGATGCCAAGTCGTATGCGGTGGTGGCCTTCCGCGACGAGAGCCGCATTACGCTGCAGGAGAACAGTTCGTTCTACGTCGAGAAATTCAAGTATGACAAAGCCGCCGCGCAAGAAAACGCCGTGCTGCGTCTGCTGAAGGGCAGTGTGCGGGTGGTCACCGGTTTGATCGGGCGCGTCAATCACGACAATTACAAATTCGGCGTGGCGGGTGCGACCATCGGTATCCGCGGCACCGGCTTCGATGCCTGGTGCAACGGCGCGTGTGCAAACGGCAGCGGCAATGCGGGTACGACGCCCGACAAGCCGCTGGACGGGGCGGGTGTCTACGTCTGGTCGGGTGCAGTGGTGTTGATCACACCCAACGGATCCTTCGGCGTCGCGCTGCAGCAAGCAGCCATGATTGCGCGTGACACCGGCAAGCCGGTTCCCATCCTCCAGGTTCCGAAAGTTATCCTTGAGAACGGCGTGCCGCGTCCGGACAGTGTGCCGGTGGATATGGAAAAGGAGTTCGGAGATGCACAAGATGGTGGGCTGTATGTGACCGTGCATGAAGGAAAGATCATCCTCACCCAGAACGGCAAGCAATACAATTTGGGAAGCGGCGAGAGCGGATTCAGCAACGGCCAGGAATTGTTCAAGCTGTCGAGCATGCCCAATTTCATGGGCATATCCGACCAGAACAACAATCCGAACCCGACCGAGAATCCCAACGGGTGCGTCGTTACTCCCTGATTCAGTGAGGTACCCCCCCCGGCGCTATGCCGTGGGACTCACCAAAGTTTGACCTCTGCGGGAATGAAGCGCTTGTTTGGATAGATGCGGAACTGAATTAGCCCCCCTTTAGCAAAGGGGGGTGTGGGGGGGGATTTGAACTCGGTGAGGTAGCACCGATCGCAAAATCCCCCTCAGTCCCCCTTTCATAAAGGGGGAAGCTTAAGAGGTGCAAGCAGCCAAGGGTGGCTCAAGGTTTTATCGGCCCCTTTGAGGGGCTCACCCAATAAGCCTTCGGCATGAATGCCGGAGGTCATTTAACTATTCACGGGGTCCCTGCAGTGGGCTGATTTCGTTTTGCGGGAATCGTTGCATGGGCTGTGTCAAAATCGCACCCTATGAATAATTTCATCCTGCTTATTCTCTGCTTCATCGCCGGCATGCTGCTGCGCCGTTTCAGGCGCATGCCGGATAACGCGCCAGCAACCCTGAACAGTTTCATCATTCACATCTCGTTGCCCGCGCTGACGCTGCTGTACATCCACGGATTGCATTTCTCCGCCGATATCGTGCTCACGGCTTTGATGCCGTGGCTTATTTTCATATTTTCGGCGGGATTCTTCTGGCTTGCCGGGAAGTGGCTGCAGTTGCCGCGCGCCACCATTGGTGCGTTGATGCTGGTCGGCGGATTGGGTAACACCTCATTCGTCGGGCTGCCCATGGTCGAGGCGTTCTACGGAAAGTCGGAGTTGAGCACGGCCATCATCGCTGACCAGCTCGGTTCCTTCTTCGCTCTGTCCGTGCTGGGCATCACAGTTGCAGGTATCTATTCTTCTGGACGCCCGACTGCGGCGCAGATATTCAGGCGCATCACGCTATTTCCGCCTTTCATCTCTCTTGTCGTTGCGCTGGTACTGATCCCGGTCGAATATGCCGACTGGTTCGCCGTGGTGCTGAAGCGACTTGGCGACACACTGGCTCCGTTGGCGCTGCTCTCGGTCGGGATGCAATTGCGCCTCGGGCATATCGCCGAGCACAGGCGCAACCTCGCGCTGGGACTGGTATTCAAGCTGGGGTTGGCTCCCTTCGCGATCTGGTTGCTTTATGTGCAGATGCTGGGGGCGCACGGACCGACCATACAGGTCACCCTGTTCGAGGCGGCGATGCCTCCCATGATCACCGCGGCGATTGTGGCGGGTGAACATGATCTCGATCCGCCGCTGGTGAATCTGATGGTGGCGATCGGCATCATGCTCTCCTTCATCACGCTCGGCGGTTGGTGGTATATGCTGAGAACAGTATGAGTGTCTGGGACGAACGCTACGCGGGTGAGGATTTTCACTTCGGCACCGAGCCGAACGCCTTTCTGGTTTCGCAGAAGAGTCGGCTCAAGCCGGGTATGAGCTGTCTGGCAGTGGCCGACGGCGAGGGGCGCAACGGGGTCTGGCTGGCTGAACAGGGCCTGCAAATATTGTCCGTTGACGCCTCTTCGGTGGCGCTTGCCAAGGCGGGCAAACTCTCGCAACAGCGTGGCGTGACTTTGCAGTTGGCGCAGGTTGATCTGGTGAATTGGGACTGGGGAGTCAACTGCTTCGATGTGGTGGTGGCGATCTTTATCCAGTTCGTGACATCACCGCTGCGCGAGCAGATGTTTGCGCACATCAAGCGCTGCCTGAAACCGGGCGGGTTACTGTTGCTGCAGGGCTACACACCGCGCCAACTGGATTTCAAAACCGGCGGGCCGTCGCAAGCCGAAAATCTTTATACCGAGGGCATGCTGCGCAGGGAGTTTGCCGATATGGAAATTCTGCATTTATGCGAGCACGACGACATCATTCGGGAAGGTGCGGGCCATAGCGGCATGTCGGCACTGATTGACCTGGTGGCCAGGAAGCGTTTCCCCTAAGGGTAATCCTGGCGCGTTGGCCGCACGATGATGTCGCTCACATGCACATGTGGCGGCTGGCTTACGATGAAGTGGATCGCGTTCGCAATATCCTCTCCGTGCAGCAGCGGGCCGAACTTGTCTTCGAAGCTTTTCACCGTCTCGGCGCTATACCCCGCGCCACCCTGAAACCCGCTGATGACAATACCCGGTTCCACCAGCGACACGCGAATGCCCTTGGGGCCCACTTCGCGGCGCAGCCCCTCGGCCAGCGAATGCACGGCAAATTTGGTGGCACCATACACCGCGCTGAAAGGCGAGATGTGCCTGCCCACCACCGATCCCAGAATCACAATGTCCGCTGCGCGTTTCGGATAGTGGGCTTGCTGGATATCCAGCATTTTCTGGGCGGCCTTTTGCAGCAAAGCCAGGGCGCCGGTGACATTGAGTTTGAGAACTTCCTCGAACTTCGTTAAATCAGCATCCTTGACTGACCCGCCCAGACCCCGTCCGGCATTTGCAACAACGAGGTCGGCGGGCCTGCCGAAGCGCTCGACGGCAGCGGAAAACAGCCGGTCCAACACGGCACTTTCGGAAGCGTCGCCTGCTATCCCGAAAAATGCCGAGCCCAATTCCTTTTCAAGTGCGAGAAGTTTGGTCACATTGCGGGCATTGCCGATGACGCCGTAGCCGCTGGCGATGAATCTTCTTGAGGTTGCCTCACCAATGCCCGAGGAGGCGCCGGTAACGATGGCGATACGCGAATATTGAGTGGTCATGGCCGACTCCTTAATGCGTCATGCGGTTTTTGTATCGACCAGTTTCTTGCGCGGCGCTGTTTCCATTCGCCTTAAGGCGCTATGGCGGCGTTTTTCTTCCCTGGCCGTGTCTGCGATGCTCTTCTGCACGAATTCGATATGCTGGTGTGCTGCCGCGGCGGCGGCCTCCGGCTTGTGTTCGCGTATTGCCAGCCAGATGGCGCGATGCTGGGATTGCAACTGGTTCCAGCGTTCCGGCTTGATATACAGATGTTCGAGATTGCTCGAAATGTGGCCGTGGATGACGCGCAGCAGGCTGGAAGTCAGATGGCCGATCAGAACGTTATGCGCAGTCTCGGCAATCACCTGATGGAAGCCGACATCCGCTTCGATGCATCCGGCGAAATCATTGCTTCCATACACGCCTTCCAGAACAGCATATGCCTTGTCCAGGCGGCCTATGTCGGCATCCGTACCGCGTTCGGCGGCCAGATAAGCGGCCTGCCCTTCAAGCATATGACGAAACTCCAGCAGGTCGCTCTGCAGCATGGGATGTCCGTTCAGCATTTCCTGCCAGGGATCAACGAACGGCGCTTCCAGCCGGTCGGTCACGTAACTGCCGCCGCCGTGGCGTGTGGATAGCAGTCCCTTTGAAACCAGTTTCTGGATTGCTTCCCGCAATGAAGGGCGTGACACACCAAGCTCCACCGCGAGATCGCGTTCGGAAGGCAGGCGGTCGCCGGGTTTCAGGGTGCCGTCAAGGATGCGCGACTCCAGTTCGCTGGCGATTTGATCGGAAATGCGGGTGACGGCGGGTAGACGTTGGATCATGTGGTTGACATTTTAGTGGTAAGACCAGTTTCATGATAATGACAAAATCTGGGGGCGTCAATGACGCCACTGATAACGATGACTATCCAACGACTTGCGTGAAATGACGCCTATATCCGACGAATAGCCTTGTCGGCATGTGATCTGCAACTTCATGCAGTTTGTAAATTGGTTGACAAAGTCTTTTCTGTTCAAATATAGTGCCGCATCAATTGGTAATACCACTTGTCCAAAAAGCAATGCATCGCGCAATTCCGGAGGAGAGCGGAAATGGGATCAAACACCAACGAGGCACGGCTATACCCGCCCAAACCCTCGGCTGTCTACGTATTCGGCACCTGTCTGGTCGACCAGTTTGCACCCGATGCGGGTTTGGATACCGTACGCTTGCTAGAACGGGAAGGCATCGCTGTTCATTTCCCCGAGCAACAAACCTGCTGTGGTCAACCGGCCTATACCAGCGGCTATCCGGACGAAGCCCGCGCGGTGGCCCGTTTGCAACTAAGCCTGTTTCCCCAGCCCTGGCCTATTGTGGTGCCTTCCGGATCTTGCGCCGGGATGATGCGCCATCACTACCCCAAACTTTTTGCCGATGATCCGGTTTACGGGCCGCGCGCGCGGGCAATGGCAGAAAGAATTTTTGAACTGACCGAATTCCTGGTGCATGTCGTCGGCCTCAAACTCGAGGACAAAGGCGAACCCTGCACCATTGCCGTCCATACCTCCTGCAGCGCACGCCGCGAAATGGGCAGTCATGAAACCAGTCATGCCCTGCTCAGCAGACTCGGCAATGTCAATGTGGTCCGACAGGCGCGCGAGGAAGAATGCTGCGGCTTCGGCGGCACTTTCGCCATCCGCCATCCTGAAATATCAGAGGCCATCGTCAACGATAAAGTCACCGCGCTGCGCGACACGGGAGCGGAAGCGGTGGTGAGCGCGGATTGCGGTTGCCTGTTCAATATTCTGGGGCATGCGGCACATCTGGATCAGCTTGCGGGCCGCAAACAGGCATCACTGCCGGGCGAGCATATCGCGAGCTTCCTTTGGCGCCGCACGACGAAGGGAGCACATCAATGACCGCCCGCGAACGCATACTTGCAAAGCTGCGCTCCGCACCGGCTCGTAATGCCGCACCCCGTCCCGATGTCGCGGGATATTTTGCACGGCACACCCGGCAGGAAGACGATGTGTCGCGTGTGCATCGTTTCAAAACCACAATCGAAGCCGCGCACGCAGAGGTCCTTGCCACCGATGCATCAGCCTGGCCCGAACTGGTGCAGTCGATCGCCCGCGATAAAGGCATACGCAAATTACTGGTCGGCACGGGGTTGCCCCATGTCGCCCGTATGTCGGCTTGCCCAAGCAATACCCTGTCGGTAATGAAATACGAGCAGCCCGTTGAGGATTGGCGCAATGAATTTTTCGACAACGTCGATGCTTCGTTGACGCTGGCACGCGGAGCCATCGCGGAAACCGGCAGTCTTATCCTCTGGCCGGATGCCAATGAACCGCGATTGTTGTCTTTGGTGCCGCCCATTCACATTGTTTTGCTCGACCCGGCAACCATCTCTGCCGATCTGTCCTCGGTCATGGAACGGGAGAACTGGAAAGACGGATTGCCGACTAACGCTCTGCTCATTTCCGGCCCGTCGAAGACGGCGGACATCCAGCAGGTGCTGGCCTATGGAGCGCACGGTCCAAAGGAGCTGATCGTGTTGCTCTGCCCCTCACTCGGGAGTGCGACATGAACCAGCCGATCACGTTCCAGCCGGGAGAAGGCTTTCGCGATCGCGCCCGTGCAGCCACCGGCGATGCGGCCCTGCGCAAAGGCTTTCGCGGCGCAATGGATTTTCTGCAAGCAAAGCGCCAGTCGCAGTTTCCGGATGCGGGGGAGCTCGCCGAGTTGCGTACGCTGGGCGAGGCGATACGCCGCTACAGCCTGTCGCGCCTGCCGGATTTGTTGGAGCAACTCGAAGCCAACCTGCAGCGCAACGGCATCCAGGTGCATTGGGCGGAAACCCCGGAGGAAGCCAACCAGATCATTCTCGGGATCGCGCAGCGCCATCAGGCCAAACGCATGGTCAAGGGCAAGTCCATGGTCAGCGAGGAGATCCGCCTCAATCATGCGCTTGAGGCGGAGGGCATCGAAGCGCTTGAAACCGACATGGGCGAATACATCGTCCAATTGGCAGGCGAAACGCCCTCGCACATCATCATGCCCGCGATCCACAAGACCAAACAGCAGATTGCCAGGCTGTTCGAGGAAAAACTGCCGGGCGTGGCCTACACCGAAAATGTGGATGAACTGATCAGCATCGGACGCCGGGTATTGCGCCGCAAGTTCGCCGAAGCAGATATCGGCCTATCCGGCGTCAACTTCGCCGTCGCCGAAACCGGCACGCTCTGCCTGGTCGAGAACGAAGGCAACGGCCGCATGTGCACCACCGTGCCCAAAGTGCATGTGGCGGTGACCGGTATCGAGAAGGTGGTGGAAAAGCTCGAACACGTCCCGCCTTTATATAGTCTGCTTACGCGCTCGGCCACCGGTCAGGCAGTGACGACATATTTGAATCTCATCAGCGGTCCGCGCAAGCCCGGCGAAAAAGACGGTCCGGAGGAAGTGCATCTCGTCCTGCTCGACAACGGCCGCACCCAGGCTTATAGCGATGTGCAGTTGCGTGCTACGCTGCAATGCATCCGCTGCGGTGCCTGCATGAACCACTGTCCCGTGTATGCCCGCATCGGCGGCCATGCCTACGGCACCACTTATCCCGGCCCCATCGGCGCGATCATTTCTCCGCACCTGCTGGGGCTCGGCGCAACCTACGCATTGGCAACGGCATCCACGTTATGCGGCGCTTGCGCGGAAGTGTGCCCGGTGCGCATCCCGATTCCAGACTTGCTGATCCGCTTGCGCACCGAAGCGCAGGCGCGTGCCGACAGCGGCTCTCCGTTGCGCGGGGCTGGCGAGGCGCGCAGCGCACTCGTGAGCCTGATCTTCCGCGGTTGGGCTGCCATGTACAGTCATCCGGTTCTCTATCGCATCATCACCTGGTGCATGAGCAGGGGGCGCGCATTCATGCCCACCCATCAGGGGGCCTGGACCGGCATACGCACCCCGTTGATTCCCGCGCGCAGACGTTTGCGCGACATGCTCAAAGCGCGCAAATGAGCGGCCTGATTTCAGCCTTGGAGCGCATCCTTCCCGAACGGCAGGTCGTCCGTGATGATTTACGGCGTCTCGCCTACGGTACCGATGCCAGCTTTTACCGTCTCATTCCCGAAGTTGTGGCGGTGGTCGAGAGTGAAGAAGAGGTTCGCGCCGTGCTCAAGGTTGCGAAGGAATTTCTTCGCCCTGTTACATTCCGTGCTGCCGGTACCAGCCTCTCGGGGCAGGCCATCACCGACGGCGTATTGGTGCTGATCGGCGAAGGTTTTACCACTTGCGACATTGCACCCGATGCCAGTACCGTAAGGCTTGGTCCCGGCATTATCGGCGGAGAAGTGAATGCACGCCTGTTGCCGATGGGACGCAAGATCGGCCCCGACCCGGCTTCCATCAATGCCTGCAAAATCGGCGGCATCGCCGCCAATAACGCTTCCGGCATGTGCTGCGGAACGGCACAGAACAGCTACCAGACAATGCTGGGCATGCGCGTTATGTTTGTCGATGGAACAATCCTCGATACCGAGGACAAGAATAGCATCGAGAGTTTTCGCACCAGCCACGGCAGTCTGCTTGCGGGGCTCTATCGTCTGGGCAAGGACGCAAAGGCCGATCGTGCGCTTGCCGACCGCATCCGCCACAAATACAAGATCAAAAACACCACCGGATACAGCCTCAATGCGCTGGTGGATTTCGATGATCCGCTCGACATTCTGTCGCACCTGATGATCGGTTCCGAAGGCACGCTGGGCTTCATCTCGCGCATTACCTACCGCACGGTGGCCGAAGATCCATACAAGGCCAGTGCGCTGGTGTTTTTCCCGGGGATCGCGGAAGCCTGTCAGGCCGTCATGCTGCTCAAATCCGAAGCGGTTGCCGCCGTCGAACTGCTGGATCGTCCGGCGCTGCGCTCGGTCGAGAACAAGCCCGGCTTGCCGGAAACCATTCGCATGCTGGGCGATGAAGCTGCTGCCTTGCTGATCGAAGTCCGCAGCAAGACGCCGGAAGACTTGCAAGTCAGGATCGATTCTTCACTGCGGGCGCTGGCCAAAATCAGAACGCTCGAAACGCCAGCGTTCTCGACCGATCCGGCCACCTGCGACATGTACTGGAAAGTGCGCAAGGGGACCTTCCCGTCGGTGGGAGCGATGCGCCGCGCCGGGACCACGGTCATCATCGAGGATGTCGCTTTTCCGGTTGAATCTCTGGCGGCAGCGACGCTGGACCTGCAGTTGCTGCTGCGGGCGCATGGCTACGACGAGGCCATCATTTTCGGCCATGCACTCGAAGGCAATCTGCACTTCGTTTTTACCCAGGATTTCGGCGACGAGAAGGAAGTCGCGCGTTACGCCCGTTTCATGGACGACATCGGCAAACTGGTGGTCGGAAAATACGACGGGTCGCTCAAGGCGGAACATGGCACCGGCCGCAACATGGCGCCATTCGTCGAAATGGAATGGGGTAGTCAGGCCACCGACCTGATGCGCAAGATCAAGCAACTCTTCGATCCGGGCAACCTGCTGAACCCCGGCGTGATCCTCAACGACGATCCGCAAGCGCACCTGAAGAACCTGAAGCCGATGCCCGCGGCGGATACGATCGTGGATCGCTGCATCGAGTGCGGTTTCTGCGAACCGCTCTGTCCCTCGCACCGTCTGACATTCTCGCCGCGCCAGCGCATTGCCAGTTGGCGCGAGTTATCCAGACGAAATTCAGCACGCGAAGATTTGGGTACGCTGGAAGCGTCGTTTGCCTATAACGGCATGGATACCTGCGCCGCCTGCGGTTTGTGTTCCACCGCCTGCCCGGTGGAAATCAACACCGGCGATCTCATTCGCCAACTGCGCGGCCGCAACACGGGCAGTGCCGGTCATCGGGTCGGGCGATTCGTGGCCGATCATTTTGGCAAGGTCGTCACGTATTCCCGTGTCGGTCTTGCAGCGGGACATGTTTTATCTCATGTGATTGGCAGGAACAGTCTTGCAAAACTCTCGCGCGGCGCATGGAAAGCATCCATGCCGCTGGCGGGCAAGTCACCGGTGCTGCGCCGGAGCGAGGGCGATCCGGTCGTGTATTTCCCCACCTGCGGCGGGCGCATCTTCGGGCCGAACGCGAAAGGCGAAGCCGGGCTGCCGGATGTGGTGATGGAGGTGCTGATCCGCGCTGGTTACGCGCCCAGGCTACCCGATGGTTTCGACAAACTTTGCTGCGGCCTCATGTTGTCCAGCAAGGGGCTGGAAAAAGAAGCAGACCAAATGGCGGAAGCGGTTGCCGGTGCACTGCTCAAGGCGGCAGACGATGGCAAGGGCGGGTTCTATCCGGTCATCATGGATGCCAGCTCCTGCACCTCGCGCATGCAGAAATATCTGGCCGGGCGCCTGCCGGTTTTCGACTTCCACGAATTTGCCCATGATGCGCTGTTGCCGCGCCTGCGCATGCAGCGCAAGCCGGGACCGGTCGCATTGCACATCAATTGCAGTGTGCGCAAGAGTGCCAGCGATACCAAATTGCGCGCACTCGTGGCTGCCTGCGTTGATCAGGTGGTGGAACCTTCCGGTGTCACCTGCTGCGGATTCGCCGGAGATCGCGGTTTCGTTGTGCCCGAGCTCAACCAACATGCGTTACGCAATATCCGCGGCATCCGCTCCAAGTGCAGCGAAGGCGTTTCCACCAATCGCACTTGCGAGATCGGCCTGACGGAAGAGACAGGGTTGAGCTATCGCTCTGTGGCCTATCTGCTTGAGGAATGTAGCCGGGAGGACGCTGCCATGACTTGTTGACGCCAGCTAAAG
The DNA here is from genome assembly GCA_043744345.1 of Sideroxydans sp. GTDB lineage: Bacteria > Pseudomonadota > Gammaproteobacteria > Burkholderiales > Gallionellaceae > Sideroxyarcus. The sequence continues at coordinate 136,564 of JAYTUW010000066.1, forward strand.
GAAACAAAGTAGCACCAAGGGAAGCAACTCACATTCGCCAATCAAACTATAAATATCGGGGAGCAACATCATGGAAACATGGCAACAGGTATATGACCCGCTGGGAAATCTCTGGCTATCGTCGCTGGTCGCGGCGCTGCCGATCATCTTCTTTTTTATTGCACTCACCGTGCTGCGGCTCAAGGGCCACATCGCCAGCACCATCACCGTCGTGATCGCACTGGCCGTCGCCGTGCTGTTCTTCAAGATGCCGTTTTCGATGGCGCTGGCCTCGGCCGGTTACGGCTTCGCTTTCGGTATATGGCCCATCGCGTGGATCATCGTCGCCGCAGTGTTCCTCTACAAGATCACCGTCAAGACCGGCCAGTTCAATATCATTCGAAGTTCAGTCATCTCGGTCACTGAAGACCAGCGTTTGCAGATGCTGCTGGTTGCTTTCTGCTTCGGCGCATTCCTGGAAGGCGCGGCCGGTTTCGGCGCACCGGTGGCGATCACGGCCGCGTTGCTCATGGGCCTCGGTTTTAATCCGCTCTACGCTGCCGGGTTGTGTTTGATCGCGAATACCGCTCCGGTGGCTTTCGGCGCGATGGGCATCCCGATCACCGTGGCCGGTCAGGTAACGGGCATCGACCCCTTCAAGATCGGCCAGATGGCCGGACGCCAGTTGCCCTTGCTGTCGGTTCTCGTTCCGTTCTGGCTGGTCGCCATTATGGACGGCTGGCGCGGCATCAAGGAAACTTGGCCCGCGATCATTGTGGCCGGTGGTTCCTTCGCCATTACGCAGTTCTTCACTTCCAACTTCATCGGCCCGGAATTGCCTGACATCACTTCGGCACTGGTCAGCCTGATCGCGCTGACGATCTTCCTGAAGGTATGGAAGCCGAAGAATATTTTTCGCTTCGACAAGCAGCATCACACCGAACTCGGCGAAGACAGGCACTTCAGTTTCGGCGAAGTGGTCAAGGCCTGGTCGCCTTTCGTCATTCTTACCGCGGTGGTGACGATCTGGAGCTTGAAGCCTTTCAAGGCGCTGTTCGCAAAAGGGGGTGAACTCGCCGCCACCGTCATCAGTTTCCCGGTGCCCATGCTCGACAACCTGGTGATCAAGATGCCGCCGATTGTGGCAGCCGCAAAACCCTACGGTGCGGTGTTTAGCCTGAACCTGATCTCGGCCACGGGAACCGCGATTTTCATCGCGGCGATACTGGCAATGATCGTATTAAAGATGAAACCCGCCGATGGGTTTACTTCGTTCAAGGAAACACTCGGCGAACTGAAGAAGCCCATCTATTCCATCGGCATGGTGCTGGCCTTCGCTTTCATTGCCAACTACTCGGGTTTGTCGGCCACGCTCGCGCTGCTGCTTGCGGGCACCGGGGCGCTGTTTCCATTCTTCTCGCCCTTCCTCGGCTGGCTCGGCGTATTCATCACCGGCTCGGATACGTCATCCAATGCGCTGTTCTGTAGTTTGCAGGCCAACACCGCGCATCAGATCGGCGTTTCGGACACGCTGCTGGTGGCGGTCAATACCACCGGCGGTGTGACCGGCAAGATGATCTCGCCGCAGTCTATTGCGATTGCCTGTGCGGCGGTGGGATTGGTGGGGAAGGAGTCCGACCTGTTCCGCTTCACGCTCAAGCACAGCCTGTTGCTGGCGAGCTTCGTCGGTGTCATCACGGTGTTGCAGGCTTATGTGGTGCCGTGGATGATTCCCTGAACATTCAATGCATGCGGGTCGGATTGATCATTCAACCCGGCCCGCATGCATGAACAGCGGCCATTCAATCCATACAGCCGCACCTTCCGGCCAGTGGTGTGAAATGATCAGAGGAGCGTTGGGCGTCGCCCATGATCACTCCTTCGATTTGCCCTCGCGTTCCTTCTTATACTCGTCGTAGTTGGGCGTGGGGGTCATCACGCGATCACCCGGTGACTTCTTGGCATCGTTGTTGGCCTTGATGCCGTCGTACAAGTTGCGGGCCGGATCGGCACAAGCTGACATCAGGAGAACTGCCAACAGCACAAAAACACCTTTCATCATTGCCCCTTTCAGGAAATGGATTTTATCCAGGCCTCGATCAGTGACGCATCCATTGCACCGGACTTGCGAGAGACCTCTTTGCCGTTCTTGAACAGCGCCAAAGTTGGGATGCTTTGTATATTGTACTGCGCGGCGATTTGCTGGGAATCTTCCGTGTTCAATTTGGCGACACGCAGTTCCGGCTCCAGGCGCTGGGCCGCTTTCTCGTAGGCCGGGGCCATCATGCGGCAGGGGCCGCACCATGGCGCCCAGAAATCGACCAGTACCGGGATCTCGTTGCGCGAGATATGCAGCATGAAATTGCTTTCGGTGAGCTCGACTGGATGTGCGGTGAACAGCGGCTGCTTGCACTTGCCGCAAACGGGTTGTTCGGAGAGTTTTTCGGACGGGACGCGATTGACTGCATCGCAATGGGGACAGACGATGTGCTTGGAATCACTCATGGGGATCTCTGTAAATCAGGGATTGCTAATATACTGAGTGTGGTCGGGGAACTCAACCCTCTGCAGAGTAGTGCAACCAAACTGCAACAACCCGGGGTTGAATCAGGGGAGAGCGATACGCATCGACAAATCGACGGCCTTCACATCCTTGGTCAGGGCGCCGATGGAGATGCGATCCACGCCCGTTTCGGCGACCATGCGGATACCCTCCAAGGTGATGCCGCCGGACGCTTCCAGTTCCGCGCGTTTCGCAGCGTGCTTTACCGCGAGACGCATATCTTCCAGCGAGAAGTTGTCGAGCAGGATCAGCTTTGCACCTGCAACCAGCGCCTCGTCCAGTTCTGCCATGCTTTCGACTTCGATCTGTATCGAGACGCCGGGAGGTGTGATCCGGAAGGCCTGCTCCAGCACCTTGCCGATACCGCCCGCCGAAGCAATGTGGTTCTCCTTGATCAGCACCCCGTCGAACAGTCCGATGCGCTGGTTATGACCGCCGCCGACCTTAACCGCGTACTTCTGCGCGATGCGCAGACCGGGCAGGGTTTTGCGTGTATCCATGACCTTTGCCTGCGTGCCCCGGGTCGCGTCCACATAGCGCCTGGTTACGGTCGCGACGGCCGACAGTGTTTGCAGGAAATTCAATGCGGGGCGCTCGGCCGTCAGCAGCGCGCGGGCGTTGCCGTGTACCTCGCACAGGGTCTGGTTGGCCTCAACCAGCGCACCTTCCGCAACCTTCCAGTCAATCTTGCATGCCGGATCCAGCGCCAGAAAACATTCCTCGAACCACAACGTCCCGCACAGCACGGCAGCCTCGCGAGTGATCACCGTGGCATGGGCTTGCGTGTGCTCCGGGATGAGCAGCGCGGTGAGATCGCCGCCGCCAATGTCTTCCTCGAGTGCGGTGGCGACGTTGGCCCTGATCGTGTGGGCTAGAGTAGTGTGGGGCATGGCGCATATCCTTGAATGAGGGCGTAGTATAAGGGAATAAGCGGGGGTTGAAATTATTGAGACAGGCCCCATTTGCTTCTCAGCATAAATTTATTCAACAGGCAATATTGCCTTCTCCCGCTTGCGGGAGAAGGGGGTAAATTAAACCCGACGGTCAGAAGGAGTGCATCATGCGTTTCGACAAATTCACCACCAAGCTGCAGCAAGCCCTGTCCGATGCCCAGAGCCTGGCCGTCGGCGGCGACAACCAGTTCATCGAGCCGCAGCACTTGCTGCTGGCCCTGCTCAACGACGCCGACAGCGGAGCGGGCTCACTGCTGGCCCGCGCGGGCGGCAACGTCAACGCGCTCAAGACCGCGCTCAACGACGCTGTTACGCGCCTGCCCAGAATCGAGGGACATGGCGGCGAGGTGCAGGTCGGGCGCGACCTGTCCAACCTGTTCAATCTCACGGACAAGGAAGCGCAAAAGCGCGGCGACCAGTTCATCGCCTCCGAGATGTTCCTGCTGGCACTCACCAACGACAAGGGTGAATGCGGACGCCTGCTCAAGCAGCATGGTGTGGCGCGCGCACCGCTGGAGACCGCCATCAATGCCGTGCGCGGCGGTGAGTCGGTGGGATCGCAAGAGGCCGAAGGTCAGCGCGAGTCGCTGAAGAAATACACCCTCGACCTGACCGAACGCGCCCGCCAGGGCAAACTCGACCCCGTCATCGGCCGCGACGACGAGATTCGTCGCGCCATTCAGGTGTTGCAACGCCGCACCAAGAACAACCCGGTTCTGATTGGCGAACCCGGCGTGGGCAAGACCGCGATTGTTGAAGGCTTAGCCCAAAGAATTATAAATGGCGAAGTGCCGGAGTCGCTGAAGGGTAAGCGCGTGCTGTCGCTGGACATGGCCATGCTGATCGCGGGTGCCAAGTATCGCGGCGAATTCGAGGAGCGCCTGAAGGCCGTGTTGAAAGAGTTGTCGCAGGACGAGGGCAAGAACATCGTGTTCATCGACGAGCTGCACACCATGGTGGGCGCGGGCAAGGCCGAGGGCGCGATGGACGCGGGCAATATGCTCAAGCCCGCACTGGCGCGCGGCGAATTGCATTGCATCGGCGCGACCACGCTGGACGAATACCGCAAATACATCGAGAAAGACGCCGCGCTGGAGCGCCGCTTCCAGAAGGTGCTGGTGGATGAGCCCAGCGTCGAATCCACCATCGCCATCCTGCGCGGCCTGCAGGAGAAGTACGAACTACACCACGGTGTCGAGATCACCGACCCCGCCATCGTTGCGGCGGCGGAACTTTCGCACCGCTACATCACCGACCGCTTCCTGCCGGACAAGGCCATCGACCTCATCGACGAGGCCGCCGCGCGCGTGAAGATGGAGATCGACTCCAAGCCGGAAGTCATGGATAAACTCGAACGTCGCCTGATCCAGCTGAAGATCGAGCGTGAAGCCGTGAAGAAGGAAAAGGACGAAGCCTCGCGCAAGCGTTTGAACCTGATAGAAGATGAGATCAAGAAACTCGAACGTGAATACGCCGACCTCGAAGAGATCTGGAAAGCAGAGAAGGGCGCGGCGCAAGGCGCGGCCAACGTGAAGGAAGAGATAGACCATGTGCGCGCCGAGATGGCCAGGTTGCAGCGCGAAGGCAAGCTGGAAAAGGTGGCCGAACTGCAGTACGGCAAACTGCCGCAACTCGAAGCCAAATTAAAAGAGGCCGCACAACGCGAAGCCGAAGGCGCAGGCACCAAGAACAGGTTGCTGCGCACCCAGGTTGGCGCGGAAGAGATCGCCGAAGTGGTCAGTCGCGCCACCGGCATCCCGGTGAGCAAGATGATGACCGGTGAGCGCGAAAAACTGCTGCACATGGAAGACAAGCTGCACGAGCGTGTGGTGGGGCAGGACGAAGCCGTGCGCCTGGTGTCCGACGCGATCCGCCGTTCGCGTTCCGGACTGTCCGATCCGAACCGTCCGTACGGTTCGTTCCTGTTCCTCGGCCCTACCGGCGTGGGCAAGACCGAGTTGTGCAAGGCGCTGGCCGGTTTCATGTTCGACTCGGAGGATCATCTTATTCGCATCGACATGAGCGAATACATGGAGAAGCATTCCGTCGCGCGCCTGATCGGCGCACCGCCCGGCTATGTGGGCTATGAAGAAGGTGGCGGCTTGACCGAAGCTGTGCGCCGCAAGCCGTACAGTGTCATCCTGCTGGATGAAGTGGAGAAGGCGCACCCGGACGTGTTCAACGTGCTGCTGCAGGCGCTGGACGACGGCCGCATGACCGACGGTCAGGGCCGCACTGTGGACTTCAAGAACACCGTGATCGTAATGACGTCCAATCTGGGTTCGCAGATGATCCAGCAAATGTCGGGCGACGATTACCAGGTTATCAAGCTGGCGGTGATGGGCGAGGTGAAGAGCTACTTCCGTCCCGAGTTCATCAACCGTATCGACGAAGTGGTGGTGTTCCACGCACTGGACGAGAAGAACATCAAGTCCATCGCGCGTATCCAGCTGCAGTACCTGGAAAAACGCCTGGCCGCGATGGAGATGAAACTGGCCATCAGCGATGCGGCACTGTCCGAGATCGCCAATGCGGGCTTCGACCCGGTGTACGGTGCGCGTCCGCTGAAGCGGGCCATCCAGGCACAACTGGAGAATCCGTTGGCCCGGCAGATACTGGAAGGTCACTTTGCTGCCAAGGACACCATCAAGGTGGATTGCAAGGGTGGGGTGATGCGGTTCGACAAGGGGTGATGCAATATTGGCATTCAGGCCTGCATTGCCAATCAATGTTGGGTTAAACCCAGAATCCATTAGCAAACCAGCCCCCTCTCCCGCAAGCGGGAGAGGGTTGGGGTGAGGGATTGCGGGGGGAATCCACTTTGAATGTGAGTCACAGACCCTCATCCCCAGCCCTTCTCCCGCTTGCGGGAGAAGGGAGAGAAGCAACTTCGGCTAATGGATTATCTGGGTTAAACCCACTGGATTCCGGCCTGCGCCGGATAACCAGCGACTTGGCGAGCGTTGTTTGCTCACTTAGTCGAATGGCTATAACCAATGACTTGCCCAGCGTAGTTTGCTGGGCTTAGTCAGATGGCTAGTTGTCTCACCAGTAGTTTCATCAATGACGAGGCACTTTTACATTTTCGCAATTCCATTCTGCTGGATGTCGCGTTGTCTTGAATTATGGAAACATCAATAACGAACAATCCGGATTAAAGCTTCTCCACGCTATACACCGCCACCAGACGATGCGTCTCGCCCGGGGCGAGTTTGACGACATTCTCCAGGGCATTGCCGCTTTCCACGCACACCATGCCGCGGTGGCCGTTCTCGCCGAAGTCGCCCATCTTGTCGGCTTTCTCGGTCCACGGGTTCCATACCACGGTCGACAAGCTGCCCTGCTTGGCGATGCGGATTGCGCGCTTCATGCCTTTGTCCTCGATCACGCAATCGGCGGCGGTGTTGATGTAGACGCGATCCACTTCGCTTTCGATCACGATGCCGTCTTTTTGCGTGCAGTGCGCAAAGTCCTGCACCTTGTCCAGGTAAGCGCAATTTTCCAGGCCGCGTATCGTCATCTTTGCCACGTCGCTGATCTGGAAATAAGTGTGCAGCGCTTCACCGAGTTCGAATGCCGCACTGCCCGCATTGTGTGTGACCAGTTCCACGCGCAGGGATTTTCCGACGGTCACCTCCAGTTGCACGGTCGAGGGGTGCGGCCACTGTGCGCGGGTGGCATCGCTTTCCACCAGTCCCAAGCGCAGGAAAGTGGAGCCGTCAGGCAGCGCCTTTGTTTCAAAGACTTCCCAGGGCACTGTGCGCGCATAGCCGTGGCCGGGCAATTTGCTGTCCGTTTTGTGCGGGCCGAACCAAGGCCAGCAGATCGGCACACCGCCGCGAATGGACTTGCCCGGCGCGAACTTGGCGAAAGGCGACAACCAGATCACCGGCTCTTCTCCGCGCGGCTGGAAGGTGGCGATGTGCGCACCCTGCAACACGATATTGGCCAGGGCGTGATTGTTGGCGACTTCCGCGGCGATCATGCCCGGCGCGATCTCCTTGAATTGCACATGGTTGCCGATGGCGAAGCGCTGGTTGAGTTCAGTCAAAGTCATTTCTGTTCCTGTCTAAATGTTGATGATTAAGTAAACGCTAATTTAGTCCCCTCTCCCGGGGGGGGGAGGGAGTACTGCAGACTTGTTCGGTGTTCCCCTAATTTTGTTCGGCGGGCGGTGATGTTTTCAGCACTTCGTCCAGTGTCGTGATGCCGGATGCGACTTTGAGGGCGCCGGAAATGCGCAACGGTTTCATGCCCTCGCGGTTGGCCTGTTCGCGTACCGCGGCGATGTTGGTCTCGGTAGTGATGAGTTTGCGCAGTTCCGGCGACATGAGCAGGATTTCGTAGATGCCGATGCGCCCGGAGTAGCCCGTCATGCGGCATTCCAGGCAGCCTTGCGGGCTTTGCAACTGCGTCGGACGTGTCGCTTTCCACGGGGCGACCAGACCGTTCCACAACTCGATATCGTCTTCGCGGATGGGGTGCGGCTGCTTGCAGTGCGGGCACAGGGTGCGTACCAGTCGCTGGGCCATGATGCCGAGCAGGGTGGCATTGATCATGTAGTACGGCACGCCCAGATCGAGCAGCCGGGTGATGGCGGAAGGCGCATCGTTGGTGTGCAATGTGGAGAGGACAAGGTGGCCGGTCAGCGCCGCCTGGATCGCCATCTCGGCAGTTTCCAGATCGCGTATCTCGCCCACCATGATGATATCCGGGTCCTGCCGCATCAGCGCGCGCACACCTTCGGCAAAGCTCAGGTCGAGCGCCGTCTGTATCTGCATCTGGTTGAACGCGGGTTCCACCATTTCGATGGGGTCTTCCAGCGTGCACACGTTCACTTCAGGTGTTGCCAGGCTCTTGAGTGTTGAGTAGAGCGTGGTGGTCTTGCCGGAACCGGTGGGGCCGGTGACGAGGATGATGCCGTTCGGCTTGGTGGTCATCTGCTGCCAGCGCGCGCGGTCGTCTTCGGAAAAACCCAGTTCGGAGAAATCGCGCACCAGCACTTCCGGGTCGAAGATGCGCATGACCAGCTTTTCGCCGAACGCCGTGGGTAGGGTAGACAAGCGCAGTTCGATCTCCTGCCCGTCCTGGGAACGGGTCTTGATACGGCCGTCCTGCGGACGGCGTTTCTCCATCAGGTCCATGCGGCCCAGCAGTTTGATGCGACTGGTCATCGCGGTGATCACCGACATCGGCAACTGGTGTACCTGGTGCAGGATACCGTCGATGCGGAAGCGAACCAGGCCCTGATCGCGACGCGGCTCGATATGGATGTCCGATGCGCGCTGGTCATAAGCGTATTGCCACAGCCAATCGACGATATGGACGATATGCTGGTCGTTGGCGTCGAACTGCTTGTCCGTCTTGCCCATTTCGACCAGCTGTTCGAACGAGGCGACATTGCCGGAGCCCAGCTTGGCCTGGGTCGCGCTCTTGACCGAGCGCGCCAGATTGTGGAATTCGACCAGATAGCGGCTGATGTCTGACGGTGAAGCGAATACGCGGCGGATGCTTTTGCGCGAGGTGTGCTTGACCGTGTTTTCCCAGTCGCGCAAGAAAGGTTCGGCGGTCGCCACCACCAGTTCGTTCCCCTCGATGCGGATGGGCATGATGGCGAAACGGTTCGCATAGTCGATCGACATCAGGTCGACCAGGTTGGAGAAGTCGATCTTGAGCGGGTCGATGTGCAGGTATTCGAGGCCGACTCGTTTGGCCATCCACTCGGTCAACTGGTCGATATTCAGGATGCGGAAAGGGGCGACTTTGGACTTCCAGCTTTTTCCGGCGATGAGCACCAGCGGGTGGCCGTCATGGCGGTGGAGGCGGTGTTCGGCGATCAGTGCATCGGCATCTTCGCGGCTGACCATGCCGTCGGTGACGAGCATCTCCAGTACTTCGGTTAATTTGAGTTTATGTTCCGGGGCTTCCTGGGCTGCCATATCTCATTCCCGCGACGGTTGTTTTGCTGGTTGAACAGTTTTCCGGCTAGACCGCGACCGGGCTTGATGCGCGGAGATTATAGCTCACACGGTGACCGGCAAGGCTTGTGCCTAGAACGACCAGCCCAGTTTCAGATTGAGCCCCAAATTACTGGTTGTGCTCGCGGGTTCGTATAAGTTGATAGGGCCCGAGTAAACGGTGGGGCTACGTCCCAGCTTCCAGTATTCGTAGAAAGGCTCTAATGACATCCGGGTGTTTCTGGAGAGTGCGATGCTGGACGTCAGCAGAACGCGAACACCGACTTTACTTTCTGGATAGACTACAGGCGAAACGGAATAAGTCCCCTTGAAATCAATATGCATCTCGGGTTTGATCGGCTTAAGCAAACCGACATCCAGCGTGAACTGCGACGAATTTTGTTGCGGAGCAAAGGATTGTCTTAATCCAAGCCACAGGTATTTCCAGCGATAAGACTCGAACAGTCCGTTTACGCCGCCCGGCAGAATGTTCCTGTCCCAACGCCGGTAGCCAATACCGGCATAAGGCATGGTTGGATAGCGATCGCCGAACCAGCGGCCCAGCCGCAGGGAGATGTCGCCGATGCTTTCGTCGGTGCGCGTGCTGTAGGGATTGCCCAGATTGGTTTGCCCGTTGTAATTCACGCGCCCGTAGTGATAGCTGCCCGAGGTTTCCCACTCCCACGCCGTGAATCGCTGGCCAACTTTGAGTGACACGCCGGGTATACCGCCCAGTTCCTTGTCCAGAATGCGTCCGCTATCGTCGAACTCCCGATAATCGAAACGCGTGGCAGAAATGCCGATTTCGGTTTTGAACACAGAGGAGCCTGCTCCCCAAGCGTTGTCGCTGAATGGTATTAGGAAGCAGGATAAAGAAAAAAAAAGAGCGCCAAGACTGCTGGCGCTCCTTCTAGTTACAACTGGATTCAAAGTAGCGCCCAAGTAGTGTTGATAGTGGCTGGTGCGTGAGGACCGGCTGCTCCATCATCGTCCACGACTATAACCACGTCAGTGCCATTGGGTTGTGCGGTCAGTGTTACAAATGAGCCACCAGCACCGGTGATGGTCATGCTACCTGCGGTTGGGTTGACCGCTGATGAACCCGCCTGGATTGAGAACGCTGGGCTAGTTGTAATGGTCACGGATCCACCAAGATCTGTGCTCGCTACAGTCATATTTGGGCTGTAGCTGACGAAGCCAGCGGTATCATATTTATAGGTCTCGTTATAACTGGTCAGCTTTGTACTTACTTTGCTGGCGGAATCGGTCATCGTGAAGCTGCTGCCCGACATGATAAATTCATATTGAGTGACAGTTGTTCCAGTCGTGATAAGTTCATACGATTGGTCTCCATCCATCGACACAGTTGTTGTTGCATCATTGAAGGAATAACCAGCGTAATTCAGCGTGAATTTTATGTCGGCCGAAGTAAGGGCATTGATGGTGATTGCCAGTGTGCCATTATTTGTGACCGTTCCATCATAGCAGTTTGTGTATTTGACAGAGATGGTGTCACCAATAGTGAGTGTTCCGCTGTTGTCAGCGTCTGTGTAAGTTCTAGCGTAACTTCCTTGGGGGCATTGTCCGTTGTTGCCTTGGATGGCTCCTGTCGCACTTGCAGCAGGGATTGGCAGATTGCGAACCTTATTGAATTCGGCTAAAGCATGATCCAAAACACTGGGTAGGTGTGCTGTTGACTGGGTGACCGCGGCAACCACGCCCCCAGTGGTTCCTTTTCCGCTAGTACTCGTTAATGCTACGGCAGCACCGTTCGACCCACCGGCTACCTTGCTGGCATTTGTCGAAGTGATCTGTACCGCAGCCGTGGGAATTCCGCCACTGCTGCCGCCTGATGAAGAAGATCCGCCGCCACCGCAGCCCGCAACCATCAATGCAATGCCCAAGGGCACCAGTGTCAAATGTAAGTTTTTCACGACATCCACCTCCGTTGTTTGGTTAGAGACAAAAATCCTTCTGGCAGGCATCAATCCTATCCTGAATCAGTCTGAGTGTGTATAGGCAAAATGGACTATATAGACGATATCGAGGCCTTTTTGAGACATGGCCGATATGATGCAACGCCGCATTCATAATGAAATTGTGCTCTTCGTTGAGCGTGTGCCGTTCGCTCGAATATTGACAAAAAATGGCAATTCCACATAGAGTGCGCTCCTCTTGCAAATCCGCCACAAGCACATCACACCGCAAGTACGGTGTAAGGCTCACAGCGGTATCCCCAGAACAGGATGGCTGGCGCAAGGATCGTTTCTCGCACTGACGGGAAGCATCGCCAGCAACAGCTTGTTTGACATGGGGAATCACTTGATTGCAATACTCAACTATCTAGCCTTTCTTCAGACCACATCAACTGTGGTCTGCCCCAAAGAACTTCGGAAATGATTCTCAAACATTTGTCTTGATAAGGATCTACGCAATGAATTTCAGCATTCCCAAATTACTACGTAGCGCCCGGCCTTTGTCAGTCGCACTTTTGCTCTGCGCTTGTGGCGGGGGCAATGGCACGGGAGCGGCAGGGGCATTTGCCTTTTCAATTAGTGGTATGGTTACTGGACTAACCGACAAAATCGTCTTGCGAGACAACGGCGGCGACGATTTGACGATTGCTGCAGATGGCCCATTCACTTTTGCCACCAAAGTCGCTGATAACAGCATTTACAAAGTGACTGTTCATGCACCGCCAATTGGTGAAATCTGCACTGTGAGCTCAGGGGTGGGCACTGTCTCCAGAGGTGATGTTAGTGGTGTGAAGGTAATTTGTTCCAAGGAGTCCCACACAATTAGCGCTAAGGTCACAGGCTTGTCTGGTACCAACTCAGTCGTGCTGCAAGACAATAGTGCAGACGATTTGACTGTGACGGCTAATGGAACTTTTACCTTTGCCAATAGGGTTGCTTTTGGCAGTCTGTATACAGTGACTGTATCTTCCGCGCCCACGGGACAGAATTGCTCGGTTGCCAACGGCACCGGCACCATGGGAACAGCCGACGTTGTCGACATTACCGTCTCCTGTGCCACCAACAAGTACGCTGTGGGGGGGGCTGTTTCCCAGTTGAACGGCAGCATGGTGTTGCAGAGCAACGCGTCAGACAATCTCGTAGTATCGGTCAATGGCCCGTTCACTTTTCCCACTACTGTAGATTTTGGCAGCTCCTACAATGTTACCGTCCTCACCCAGCCCACAAACCAGAGATGCTTGGTAGCAAATAGTTCAGGAAGCGTTACAGGCAACGTCAGCAATGTCAACCTAAGTTGCGCGAGCCAGATGGGTGGTGCAATGCAAGGTGTTGGACTGAACCAGGCTCCTTCAGTCAGTACTTTGGCTGGATCGGCTTTTGCAATCAATGGCACAGGTGCGGCGGCAACGTTCAAAAATCCACAAGGTATTGCCAGTGATGGCACCTATCTGTATGTGGTTGATACTGGATATAACATAATTCGCAGGATTGAGATTAGCACCGGAGTAGTCACCACTTTGGCAGGTACGGGCGTACCCGGCGCAACGGATGGCCCGGGCGCGGCGGCCACGTTCAGTAGCCCCGTCGGCATCGCCATTGATGGCGGTAACCTGTATGTCGCGGAAATGGGCAACAACAAAATCCGCAAGATCGTGATCGCTACTGGTGAGGTGAGCAGTTTTACCGGGGTGGCGAATGCCGCAAATGGGATGGGTGCGACGGACGGCGCGGGTTGGGCAGCTACGTTTATTTTTCCGTCCGGCATCGCTAGCGACGGCACCAATCTGTATGTGACTGATTCGGGTAACAACAAAATTCGCAAAATCGTGATTGCCACCGGAGTCGTGAGTAGTTTTACTGGGGTGGCGAATACCTTAACTTTTAGTGGAGCGGCGGACGGCGCGGCTGCGGCGGCTACGTTCAACTATCCTTTTGGGATTACTAGCGATGGCACCAACCTATATGTTGCAGATCAGGTTAACAATAAAATCCGCAAGATCGTGATTGCTACCGGCGTGGTGAGTAGCTTCACTGGGGTGGCGAATACCGCAGGGGCGAGAAGCGCAGTGGATGGTGTTGGCGCAGCAGCAACTTTTGACTTCCCCATGGGCATCACCACAGACGGTATCAATCTGTACGTGGCGGATTATTCGAACCACAAAATCCGCAAAATCGTGATTGCTACCGGAGCTGTGAGCAGTTTCACGGGCATAGCGAATAGCGCAGGGGTAATCGGGGCAACGGACGGTGCGGGCTCGGTGGCTACATTTAGTAACCCCGCAGCTGTCACCACGGCCGGTGGCACTTTATATGTGGCGGATACGCATAACAGTATTATTCGAACTGTTGCTCTTTCTTCCGCCGTAGTCGGCACCAAGGCTGGTTCAGCTTATGGAATCGATGGCACAGGAATGGCAGCCGCGTTCAATTTGCCCGGTGGCATTACCAGCGACGGCACCAACTTGTATGTGGTAGATATGGCTAACCACAAAATCCGCAAAATCGTGATTGCTACTGGTGTGGTTACAACACTGGCGGGGACGGGAGGTGCAGGTGCTACGGATGGCGCAGGCTTGGCCGCTACGTTTTACTACCCGCATGGCATCACTACAGACGGCACAAACCTGTATGTGGTGGATACTAATAACAATAAAATCCGCAAGATTGTGATCTCCTCCGGTGTTGTGAGTAGTTTGACGGGAGTGGTGAATACCGCTGGTGTTGCAGGTGCAGTAGACGGAACTGGCGTGACGGCTTCATTCAACAACCCGGATGGAATCACTACCGATGGTACTAATTTATATGTTGCCGACATGGGTAATAACAAGATTCGAAGGATTGTGATTGCCTCGGGTGTTGTGAGTAGTATCACGGGTGTTGCGAATACCGCAGGGGCCGGAGGGGCTGCAGATGGAGCAGGGGCTGCAGCAACGTTTAGTTACCCTCAAGGCATCACCAGTGACGGCAGCAACCTGTACGTGGCGGAGGCATTGAATTACAAAATTCGCAAGATTGTCATTGCCACTGGTGTCGTAAGCAGCGTGACAGGTATGTCGAATACTGCAGGGGTAACTGGTGCAGCCGACGGTACGGGCACTGCGGCCACGTTCGGAGGCAACAATTTCATCCAAACTTTCATCAGCGGCTCCTTCTTCGGTATCACCACCGACGGAATCAATCTGTATCTCACTGACTGGAAAAACAACAAAATCCGAAAGATTGCGATTGCAACGGGCGTTGTGAGCAGCGTGACGGGTGAGGCGAATACCGCGGGGATAGCCGGTGCGACAGACGGTGCGGGTTCTACTGCTACGTTCAGTGGCCCTTACGGTATCACAAGCGATGGTACCAGCCTGTACGTGGGGGATAGAGGGAACAACACCATCCGCAAAATTCAGTAAGGCGCTATTCAGTCTCCATATATGTGCCAATTGGCCGCGGCTGCACGCAGATACGGTCAGCGTTCTATATTGCGCGCAGTGAAAAATTGAACAGGTGAGTCCACTCACAGCCGCAGCAAGAAACGACAGGCCAGCGCAATGCTGGCCTTGCCATGTTACTGCTCGAAAATTGAGCGATGACGATAAGTTGATGTCCGCGGATCTTGGGAGGCATGAGGAAACGAAGGACGTTGGAGGTAAAGATTGACGCAACTATTTTCGTTGCCGAGACATTTCTTGCGGAGTGCAATATGTAATGGCAGCATATTGTGCTGATGGATGATTGAATGCATTATGTTTCCTGTTTTTGCTGCCTGCGGGGGCAAATCTGCATGAGTCGCAATCAGGGAATATGGCAGTATTGCATTTGACTGGTTTGGGGCACGCAGGAAGGGTTGCGGTCTTTGTCTGAGGTGTGCATGCATTCAGATATTGTTTAGAAGAATTTGTATGACCGGGCGAATAATCAACCATGTCCAATAAAGTCGGCATATCCCTTTTCATTGCGCTACTGGTGTTCATCAGCACTGTAGTCGGCTATTCGCAGGGTACTTTCAATAAACCCGAGCTTTTTGCTTATGATTTGCAGGCAAAGATGCTGCGTTCCGAAAAGGTTCCGGATCGCAATATCAAGGTCATTCTGGTAGATGAGGCTGCGCTGAAGTCCATGAACGACATAGCAGGCAGATGGCCCTGGCCGCGTGCGATCTGGTCTGATCTGCTGGAGTACTTGTCTTTGGGCGGGGCGCGTGCGGCGCTGTTCGATATCCTGTTTCTGGAAAGACAGGACAAAGCCAACGACAGCACCTTGCGCAACTCGACCAAGGAATTCAAGAACGTCTACCACAGCATGATGATCTCGCGTGAACAGGCGGATCAGGGAGTCAGTGAACAGGCTGCTACGGGTGGTTCGTTACCGGCAGATTTCATAAAGCGTTTTGCCCTGAAACAGGTTTCCGGAGCTCCAAGCGCAAATCCGGGATCTGAGAACAACAGCTTCGCTTTGCCTATCAGTGGGTTGCCGGAAGTCTCGAAAGGCGTGGCGGTGGTCGAATTCACACCTGATAGCGATAGCGTTCTGAGGCGCACCAAGCCGCTGCGCGAATATCAGGGAAATTTCTTTCCCGTACTTGGTTTGGCTCCTTTCGTTGATGCCGCGACACCCATCGAATTTCATGAGCGTTCTGTCAAAGTGCAGGGACACAATCTGCCTGTGGACGCCAATGGCAATTTCATCATCAATATGTATGGGCTGAACAAGGTGGAAACCTATTCCATCAGCGGCGTTTTCTCGTCATTGCAAAAGATCAGAAAAGGCGATGTCGACGGTGTGCTGGTGAATCCGGAGGAGTTCAGGGACAGTATCGTGTTCATCGGAACCAGTGCCGTGGGGACGGCCGATCTCAAGGCGATCCCGATGGGCGGCAGCGTTCCGGGCGTGATGCTGCACGCCTTCCTATCCAGCAATTTTCTGCAGGACGATTTCATGAATCCGCCCGACAGGCGGGTCACTTACCTTTCGGTGTTTATCGGCGTGTTCCTGACTTGCTGGGCAGTGATGTTTTCGCGGCGGTTTTCGATCAGGGTCCTGCTGCCTTTGGGGATGCTGGTGGCTTATGTCGCTTATGCGTTGATGTCATTCAAGGCGAATTCGCAGGTCGAAGTGGTGCCGTTCCTGTTTGCGCTGTTCTCCACCGGATTTCTGTCCTTCGGTTATCTGACCTTCACTGAAGGTGCGGAAAAACGCCGGGTCTCCCAGTTGTTTACCCAGTACGTCTCCAAGGATGTACTCGACGAGGTGTTGAACCACTACGAAGACTACGCAAAATCCAGCACCGGCCAGAAGGTCGAGATTACGGTGCTGTTTTCCGATATCCGCGGGTTCACCACCATGTCCGAGACCGAGCCGCCGGAAAAAATCGTTGAGATGCTGAATGTGCACTTCACGGTGATGGCTGACATCATCCTCAAGCACAACGGCACCATCGACAAATACATCGGTGATGCCATCATGGCTTTTTGGGGGGCGCCGGTCAGAACGGATAACCATGCCGAGCAGGCCGTGCTGGCCGGGCAGGAGATGCTGGAAGGGCTGAAAGAGGTGAACCGGATACTCAGGGAGCGCGGATTCGAACACGAGATCAAAATCGGGGTTGGCATCAATACCGGCGAGGCAACCATCGGCAATATCGGCTCCGAGATTAAGAAGAACTATACGGTCGTGGGCGACACGGTGAACCTGTCTTCGCGGCTGGAAAGCATCACCAAGGAACAGAAGGTGCCGTTGCTGTTTTCGGAATACACCTATGAAAAAGTCAAAGGCAAGATCGATTGCAGGCACGTCGGGAATGTGACGGTGAAGGGCAGGGGGCAGGCGGTGGATATTTACACGACCAGCCCGGCAGGAAATAAGGATTATTGAGGTTTCCATAATTTATGACAAATGCCGGTGAAGTATCCGTCATTCCGGCGAAGGCCGGAATCCAGATAGTTGAACAGCGCTCGCGAAGCGAGGCAACACCAAATGCTTGTTGAATAAATGCACTGGATTCCGGCTTTCGCCGGAATGACGATGCGCTTATTTTGCGCGTCGTTGAATTCGTTCGGCACTTTGTAATCATTTATGGAAACATCAATAGTTGAGCGCCAATTTGTCAAAGGAGAAAACCATGAAGAAGTTAGTCTTGTTGTTAACCGTGTTTGCGGCGAATCTGAGCTTTTCCGCCGCGGCAAGTACGGATCAGATGTATTACGTGCAGAGCACCAGGGCGAAGATACTGTCGGCTCCGTCATTCAGGTCTAACGTGATCACCGAAGTCGCCATGGGTCAGGCGCTTGCTTTCAAGAGCAAGGACGGGAGCTGGATCAAGGTGACCTTTGGGGGCAAGGAAGGCTATGTGTCGTCGCTGCTTGTCTCCACCCATCAACCGCTCAGGCACGGCGGTTATATCAAGGCTGAGGATGCCGAGATCAAGCAGGGAGTGCGGCGCAGGTCTTCATCTTTCGCCAGTGCCGCTGCCGCACGCGGTCTGACCAAAGAGGATCACAAGCGCGCAGACACCGACGAGCATGTCGATTATCAGGCGGTCCGCAATATGGAGGCTTTGTCGCTTAGTGATGATGATGTCCGGCAATTCATGGAAGGGAGCAAACCATGAGCTTGAATCGTCTGTTCAGCATGGCTGCATTGTTGGCGCTGGCAGCGCTTCCGGTTTCCGCAATGGCGGATAACGGCTGGCGTGACCGGGCTTCGGCAGAGGAGGACTTCACCGAGGGCGACGTGGCCGCTGAAGTCTCGTTCGGGAGGGAAATCTCCGCCCGCATCATGGGAAGATACAAGGCCAACAGCAACGCCGACTTGATCAAATACGTCAATCTGGTCGGGCTGTCGCTGGCGCGCAGCACGAATCGGCCCGAGCTGGAATATCACTTCACGGTGCTGGAAACGAACGAAGTGAATGCCTATGCCGCACCGGGCGGCTATGTGTTTGTCACCACCGGCGCGCTGCAACTGATGAAGGACGAGTCCGAACTGGCGGGGGTGCTGGCGCACGAGATCGGGCACGTGACCGAGATGCATGTGGTCAAGGAATTGAAGATCAAGGGTGCGGACGACTCGGTGACTTCCGGCCTTGCGCAACTGGTGGGCGGCAGTACGGAGTCGGCCAAGGCGGCTTTTAGCCAGGCTGTGGACAAGGGGCTGGACATCATCTTCAAGGATGGCTACAAGCGCGAAGACGAGTTACAGGCCGACAAGAGTGCCGTGTTCATTTGTGCACTTGGCGGCTACGACGCGACGGCGCTGGCCAGGTATCTGGATCGCACACGCGCCATCAAGGAAAAAGTGCCCGATCCTGACGGAACCCACCCGACGGCCGATTTGAGAATCGCGCAAATCAACAAGGTCATCGCGGCCAACGGCATGGATAGCGGCAGCATCGCCAGCACGCAGAAGCGTTTTGCAGCGGCGATGAAAGGATTGAAATCGAAGTAGTTTCCGGGGTTGTCGTTCTCAAAACAGACGGGGCACTGATCAGTGCCCCGTCTGTTTTTGAGAAACCGTAGGTCAATCAGTAGGAGGACGACAGGAACATCAGCCAGCCGAGGGTGGAGGCGTTTTGAACTCCTTTTCCTTCCACAAGTTGTGCCTGGCCGGTGCCGTAGTTCATGCTTCCACCGACAGTGACAGATGCGCTACCTGAAAAGTTGGTCAAGCTAAGGCTGAGTCCGTACAGGTTAACGTGTTCCTCGATGTTGGTAACGCCGGCCTGAATATTCGGGGTGTTGGCAAAGTTCGTATATACCCCGCCTCGGACTGCCCATTTTCTGTTTATATAGTACTCAGTGCCCAGCGCCAGATTGTAGGTCGCGACCTTGTCTCCGAACGTGGAGTCATTAACGGCGGTGTGGTAACTCCAGTCAGCCGAAATTAGCAGGTCTCTGTTTGCAAAATAGGCTGCGCCGATAGCCAGATTCGTCGGATATTCCCTTTTTGCGTTGCCGGTAGAAAACGATGGGCGTTGCAATATCGGGGCCGCAGCTCCGTTGGGGCATGTGCCGATGTTGCCGGTGTCCCAACAAGTCACTTGCACAGTAGAGCTGGAATTCAATACAAATGTCTTGGACATCGACACGCCCAGGGATACCTTTTCGGCAGGTGCCCATGCGACGCCTAATATCGGCTTGATACCGGCTTCACTCAGGGTGAAATAGTTGTTGATCCAGCGTGTAGTTGTGTCTCTATTTTCTTTGAATTGGTTGACGGTGAGCTGCATGTCGCGCTGGTGGCCGTACAGGGTCAAACCGATCGAGAGGTTGTCATTGATCTCGGTTGCGATCGAGGGGCCGACGTTATAGGTGCTATCCCGATTGCTCAGATTGATGATCAGTCGATTTACAATGTCAGAGACGCTGGTGAACTCTTGATTCTGATTTTCACTTACTGCATCGGGCACGGCATAGGAAAAACCGACCTTGAATCTCCCGAACGGCTTGACGATGCCGAAGTAGTTGGCCAGCAGCGCGGATGAGTTGCGCTCGTACGACTTGTTGCCGATAACGTTGTCGAATTTCTTGGTCTGGGAATAGAACGCGTTGACGCTAGCCGAGAAATTCTTGTCGCCCACGAAGACGATACCCGCCGGGTTGTAGTACAGGCCGGTCGCATCATCCGAGATTGCGGTATAGGCACCGCCCATACCGGCTGCACGGTCGCCGATCAACATGTTGTTATAGTGAAATTCGTCCGCAATGGCGACTGTGCCGCAGCAAAACAAAGACAAGCCCAGTAGAATTTTTCCGCGCGAAGAAATGATCACTGCTGCCCCCTATAAGATGGTGTGCTGCAAACTCCCTAACCACGCCGCTGCGCTTTACTGAGGTCATGGCCGCGATGTCCTCCCGACCAAGCGCAATTCATGGTTGCCGCCCAAGCTCCCCTGCTGAGCCGACCAGCCAGAGGCGGGTTTTATGGTATCAGTTTTTTGGGTAGCTGTTTGTTTAACGCCACCCCTTCTGTGCTGGTCGCGGATTCAATTCCCGCGAACATTAACGAAGCAGACAACATGGCCGCCCATACGAACAGCCACTGATTTGTGGAATGGGTGGTGCTAAGTGCGCAAGTTCCAGTATCTGGCATAGCCTAACCATCAGTAGTACATGGAGCGGCCGACCATTTCTTTGCGCTTAGCAATCAAGCTTTGGTGGCCACGCTTTCTGTGAATCATTGCAATTAGCCTTGTTGCAAACACAACCTGCCAATGAGAAAACTACCAAAAGGAAAGTGAATATTTCATATTCCTTAACAGTGGTAACCAGTACTTACCAATGTAAACGCCGACGCTGCCGGTATCACAAATGGCCTGCAAGTACCAATCTGAGTTGACCCTAGGGGTGGGGGGGTGCAAACAGTGGTTCCACTTGTTGCTCTATATGCAGAACAATTCCCAGCCTTATCCCGGACCTGCAAGAATAGATAGGCACTACTCACCCCTCCCGTGAACGTCATCCAAGCACCGCCTACTCCTGGGTAAATAGGGCCAGACCACGCAGCAGGGAGTGTCGTGGTGGAGTTTCCGCTCACCCATAGAGCGTCTACCCCAGCGCCGACATCGGACATCGTTCCAGTTACATAGGTATTTAAGTAAGCATTAGAAGTAGCAGTCACAGCAAGAGTGGGCGATGTATTGTCAAAGTTAACAACCTGTGCCTGAGCAGCAGGAATCCCAAACGAATCGACAACGCCCACATTGAGGGTGTGTGGACCGTCAGCATAGGCAGTGGAATTAAAGGTAAAGGCTGGATTGGTTGGATTGAGAGTAGTAGAACTAACCACCACATTGCCAATGCTGAAAGAAGCTGACGCAGCCGGTATACCTATGCCACTCACGCTTGCATTTACAGAAACAGCAGTGCCACTAACCCAGCTATTCGCGGCAGGTGAGCTAAAGGCGACAGTGACAGTCGGAGTTGTGTTGTCCACGGTAACGGGGATCATTTTGCTGGTACGGATATTGAATGAATCGGTTACATCAAGCGTGAGGGTGTGGGGCCCTGAGTATCCAATGGAGTTGAAGGTGAATATCGGGCTGTTGGGATTTGCTGCCGTCCCCACAATATTGCCGTCAAAGCTCAATGTGGCTGAAGAGGCGGTGCCAACCCCCGGACTCACGTTGCCGTACACAGTCACCGATGGGCCGCGCACCGTATCCCCTGCGATTGGAGAAGTGAAGTCAATCCCGACGGTGGGAGTCTTGTTGTCTACAGTAACTGTAAGAGATTGGCTGGCAGTAATCCCGAATGAATCAAGCACTGAGATTTTGAGTGCATGATTAATGAAATCCACATAATTTTGTGAGTTGAAACTGAAGGAAGGCTTACTTGTTGCAACCGGTGTACCTACCGTCTGGTTGTCGATAGAGAGGGTTACAGAATCGACGGTGCCTAAACCTGTAACCGTCCCGGTAACAGGCACTGCAGGCCCGCGCAATACTTGATTCAACACGGGAATGTTGAAAGAGATAGCCGGTCGGCCAGTGGTAAAAGGAAGCGGCGCAACCGCGTTCCAGATAGAGCCGATATCGGCTGAGTACCGCCTCGCAAACGGCAAAACGGCAGACTCGGTCAGGCCGGTTTTATTCACAGTAGTGTCGTTCGCAATCTGGACAACATGAGCAGCAAGCGCATATCTGTATACATCTCGGGAAAGCAGGATACTGCCGAAAGTGATTGGCGCGGCCGCGCCAGTTGCATCCGACCCATTGCCATCCAGCAAGCCATCAGCAACCACATCTTGATACATGCTATCTGCAAACGCCACTGAGCTCAGTACAGCATGTTGCTGTCCATTTTTGGTTGCTGCGTACTTTGTCCACGACGAGATCGCTGCGCTAATCAATCCGTAGGAATAATCATTGGCGGCAACCGATGTGACGTTTGCGGCATTGGTAATGTTACGGGGCTTGACCGCAGTCAGGCTAAATCCCAGCCAATTGCCAATCTCCTGATTGGCTGCATCAATTGCATTGGAATCTGTCGCTGCACTCTTCTTGCCCCGATACGCAGCCAAACCGGCCGCCAGGTTGGTGTAGGGCGTAATGGAAACATCCACTGCGCTTCCCTCCGTGTAGTTGATAACGGCACGCAGCATT
>JAYTUW010000067.1:0-18160 GCA_043744345.1 Sideroxydans sp.
GTCGCGCGGGAATTCGATGTCAACCACCGCGCCGATACACTGAACAATCTTTCCTTGACTCATTTTCAGATTCCCCGTCTAAATTAATTCTTAAACTGCAGCCGCACCCTAAAGATTTGGTCTCGTCATAACGTTCGCTTCGCGGACATTAGCCTCGCCCATCTTTCCGGCCGTGCCGCACTAAACCGCTGCAGCACCGCCTACAATCTCCGAAATCTCTTTCGTAATTGCTGCTTGACGTGCCTTGTTGTAAACCAGTTTCAGCTCGGCGATAACACTCTTGGCATTATCGGAAGCGGCTTTCATCGCCACCATACGCGAACTTTGCTCGGAAGCCATGTTCTCCACGACCGCCTGATACACCAGAGATTCGATGTAACGTACCAGCAATTCGTCGATCACAGGTTTTGCATCCGGCTCGTAGATGTAATCCCAATTTCCGTTTGCTCCGCCCAATTTCTCATCGGCCAGCGGCAGCAACTGCTCCATGCGCGGCTCCTGTTTCATCGTGTTGATGAAATGGTTGTAGCTCAGATGGATGGAGTCGATCTCGCCCGCAATGTAGGCATCCAGCATGGTCTTCACGGCACCGATCAATCTTTCGATGTGCGGTGTATCGCCCAGGCCGATCAGGTGCGACTTGACGTTGGCACCCACGCGGTTCATGAAGCTGAAACCCTTGTTGCCGATCGGGCAAACCACAATGCCTTTGCCCTCGCCTTCCCAGGACTTCATGCGACTCACCGCAAGGCGCAGAACGTTGGTATTCAAACCACCGCACAGACCTTTGTCGGATGTCACTACGATAACGCCGACATTCTTGATACTGTCGCGTTTGACAAGGAATGCATGCTTGTATTCCGGGTTGGCGCGCGACAAGTGAGCAGCCACGTTGCGGATCTTTTCGGCGTAGGGTCGGGCTGCGCGCATGCGGTCTTGCGCTTTGCGCATTTTCGCCGCGGCCACCATTTCCATCGCGCGCGTGATCTTGCGAGTGTTCTCGACACTCTTGATCTTCGTGCGGATTTCTTTGCTGCCTGCCATGATTTAGCTCCCGCTTATTTAGTAGACTGCTGTTGCCTTGAATGTCTCGATCGCCGCAACCAGCACCTTTTCGTTGTCGCCGGACAGGTCCTTGGTGGATTGAACGGCATCCATCAGTTCCTTGTTCTTGGACTTCAGGTAGGCGTGCAGCGCCGATTCGAATGCCAGCGCCTTCGGCACAGCGACATCATCGAAGTAACCCTTATTCACTGCGAATAGTGTAACGGCCATTTCGGCTACGGACAGCGGACAGTATTGCAATTGCTTCATCAGTTCGGTAACCATGCGGCCGCGTTCCAACTGTTTGCGAGTCGCTTCGTCCAGGTCGGAAGCGAACTGCGCGAACGCAGCCAGTTCACGATACTGGGCCAATGCCAGACGCACACCACCACCCAGCTTCTTGATGACCTTGGTCTGAGCTGCACCACCCACGCGGGACACCGATACACCGGCGTTGATCGCGGGACGGATACCGGCGTTGAACAAGTCGGCTTCCAGGAAGATCTGGCCGTCGGTAATGGAAATCACGTTGGTCGGCACGAATGCGGAAACGTCGCCGGCCTGTGTTTCAATGATCGGCAAGGCAGTGAGCGAACCGGTCTTGCCTTTGACAGCGCCGTTGGTGAACTTTTCGACGTAGTCGGCGTTCACGCGGGCGGCGCGTTCCAGCAGGCGGGAGTGCAAGTAGAACACGTCACCGGGATATGCTTCGCGGCCCGGCGGGCGGCGCAACAGCAGTGAGATCTGGCGATACGCCCAAGCTTGCTTGGTCAAGTCGTCATATACGATCAGTGCATCTTCGCCTCGGTCGCGGAAATATTCGCCCATGGTGCAACCGGCGTACGGTGCCAGGAATTGCATCGCGGCGGAATCGGAAGCGGTCGCTGCAACAACGATGGTGTATTCCATCGCGCCGTGTTCTTCGAGTTTGCGTACCACGTTGGCGACGGTCGAAGCTTTCTGACCCACGGCAACATAGATACAGGTCATGTTCTGACCCTTTTGATTGATGATCGCGTCAACCGCAACGGCTGTCTTGCCTGTCTGACGGTCGCCAATGATCAGTTCGCGCTGGCCGCGGCCGACGGGAACCATGGAGTCGATTGACTTTAAACCGGTTTGCACGGGTTGGTCAACGGACTGGCGTGCGATCACGCCCGGAGCGACTTTTTCAATCTTGTCGGTCATCTTGGCATTGATCGGGCCTTTGCCGTCGATGGGCTGACCCAGCGCGTTCACTACACGACCGCGCAGTTCGGGACCGACCGGCACTTCCAGAATGCGACCGGTACATTTGACGGTGTCGCCTTCGGTGATGTGTTCGTATTCGCCCAGAATAACGGCACCAACGGAGTCGCGCTCAAGGTTCAGCGCCAGGCCAAAAGTGTTGCCGGGAAATTCCAGCATCTCGCCCTGCATCACGTCGGACAAGCCGTGGACGCGAACGATACCGTCGGTCACGCTGACCACTGTACCTTCAGTGCGCGCTTGGGTCAGTGCTTCGAAATTCTCGATGCGACTGCGAATCAGGTTACTAATTTCGGAAGGGTTGAGCTTCATCTGGATTTCCTCATTCTTGAAAAATCTTTATCAGGCCAGGGCGGTCGCCATTTCACTGAGTCGGGTGCGCGCTGATCCGTCTATCACCTTGTCACCGGCGCGTATCACCACGCCACCCAGCAATTCTTTGTTGACCTTGCAAGTCAGTTTGATCTCGCGACCCATGCGCTTTTTCAGCGAACTGACGATCTTTTCTTGCTGCGCGGCAGACAACTCGAATGCCGAGTCCACCACCACGTTCAAACTCTTTTCCGCTTCTGACTTGAGCACCTCGAAAATTGAGGCGATCTCGGGCAACAGTTGCAGGCGCTGATTCTCTGCCAGTACCTTGACGAAGTTCAGCTGTTGCGGTTTGAGCTTGCCTCCTACTACATCGCCCAGCAGTCCGCCCAGTTGCGCTTTGGCCACGCGCGGGCTGCTGATCACGTTGTGTATTTCCGGGTAAGTCACCGCTTCCGCAAGCGCCAGCAAAACTTCCGACCAGCCTTTCAGGTCGGAAAGTTTTTGCGCTTCTTCGAAAGCCGCCTGAGCGTAGGGCCGAGCTGTAGTTAGGGCTTCAGACATGGCGATCAGAGTTCCGCGGCTAGTTTGTCGAGCAGATCATTGTGCGCCTTGGCGTCGATCTCGCGACCCAGAATCTTGCCCGCTCCTGCCAGCGCGATGGCCGACACTTGAGTACGCAATTGCTCTTTGGCGCGGAATACTTCCTGATCGACTTCTGCCTTGGCTCCGGCAACGATACGATCTCCCTCGACTTTGGCTTGCGCCTTGGCCTGTTCGATGATCTCGCTGGCGCGTTTCTCTCCGCTCGCCACAATCTCTCCCGCTTTTTCTTTTGCTTCACGCAAAAGATCGGCGGAACGTTTGGCGGCCATTTCCAGATCGTGCTTGGCGCGCTCCGCATCGGCCAGACCATCGGCGATGGTCTTTTGACGCGCTTCGATGGCTGCCAGCAATGGCGGCCAAACGAACTTCGCTGTGAACCAGATCAGTATGGCAAACGTCAGTGCCTGCGCAATGATTGTCAGGGTAATGTTCATTTCTGTTCCTTAAGCTGGACTATACGTCCAGCAATAGTCAATTACTTGATGACAGCGAGCAGCGGGTTGGCGAACGCGAACATCATGGCCAGACCAACACCGATGATGAAGGATGCGTCGATCAGACCCAGCAACAGGAAAACTTTACCTTGCAGTGTGGGGATCAATTCAGGCTGGCGAGCTGCGCCGTCCAGGAAGCTGGCACACATGATACCGATACCGATACATGCACCCGCAGCGCCCAGACCGATGATCAGACCGATACCGATCCCGGTGTAGGCTTGAATCAGGGCCAGAAATTGTACTGAGTTTTCCATTTTGCTTCCTTTCGATTTACAAAGTTGATTAAAGTTAATGCTAAAAAAGTTAGTGGCTTTCGTGCGCCATCGAGATATACACAATCGTCAGCATCATGAAGATGAACGCTTGCAACACCACGATCAGTATGTGGAAGATCGCCCAGCCTGCGCCGAGCAATGCACCGAAGAATGTCCCGGCCAATCCCGTTGCCGCCCACATGCCCAGCAGCAGGAAGATGATTTCGCCAGCGTACATGTTGCCGAACAAACGCAACGAATGTGACAGGGGTTTGGAAACATACTCGATCAGGTTGAACAGGAAGTTCGCGGGCCAGACCAGTGGATTGGAGCCGAAAGGTGCGCAGAACAGTTCATGTATCCAGCCGCCCAGGCCTTTGACCTTGATGCTGAAGAAGATCATCAAGATCCACACCGACAGTGCCAGCGCAAAAGTTGTATTGATATCGGAAGTGGGTACTGCGCGGAATTTTTCCTGGCCGAACACATGGTGGTATATCCACGCCATGATGTCGATTGGCAGGAAGTCCATCGCGTTCATGACCAGCACCCAGACGAAAACTGTCAGTGCCAGGGGAGCAACAAAGGCTTTGCGATCGCCGTGAAAGATGCCTTTGACTTGGTCGTCAATGAATTCGACGAGCATTTCAACAAAGGCTTGGCGTTTGTTGGGTACGCCCGCAGTCGCGCTGCGCACCACCAGCCACAGCAGGCCGAAGGTGACGATGCCGAGCAGGGCGGAAACAATCAGCGTGTCAAAATTGACAGACCAGAATGCGCCGTCGGAAACTTGTTTGACGTTGAAGCTTAAGTGATGCTCGATGTAACTGGAAGCTGTCAGTTCGTGTTCAGTGGACATCCCGGACCTTACTTGTCGTTCACGTTATTCACGGTTCGCAAACCCGCGCCGGACGCCAGCGCAGAACCTGCCAACCCACCAATCAGGGCTAATGGAACCAGTCCCTGGAAATACTTGAAAGTTATCAACAGCAGAATCGCAATCATCAGAATTTTGACCACTTCAGCTTTCAGCAACGTGATCAGAACCGTACCAGCCCCACTACCCTTTGGACTTTGTGCGATTAGCATTCCGGCATACCCGCCAACGATTACCGAGGCCCCACCCGCAAAAGCGGAAATTGCTGCGTTGACACCCGCAAGCAATAGTGAGACACCCGAGATGAGTACCGTGATGATGATTTGCCAGCGCGCCGCTTTGCTGTATGCGCGGCTTATAGTTGTGTTTGTTACGTTGTCCATCTACGTGCCCCTGAAAAATACTCTCCCGACTGACAAGGGCACTAAAAAAGCCCGCGCATTCTACTATTCCTCAGCAGCAAGTCAAGCCCAATTGCTGCTTCCTTGCTGCATGTATGGGTTTTTACGCCCTTTCGTACAGCTTGCCGGTCAGCTCTTCAAGATGATCGTTACTCGAATATTCGATGACCAATTTGCCGCCACCTTTGTTGTTGGGCTTGATCTCGACGCGCACACCAAGTTGCGCGCTGATCTCATCCTGCAAACGCTGCGTGTCCCGGTTTTCCTGCTTCTGTGTTTTCTGTGCGGTTGATTTGGCAGGTGACTGTTCACCCTGCTGTTGTACCAACTTTTCTGCTTCGCGAACGGAAAGGCCTTCAAGGACAATCTTGTTGGCCAGCAATACCTGCTGGGAACCTTCGAGCGAAAGCAGTGAACGGGCGTGGCCCATATCCAGCGAGCCCTCCATTAGCATGTCTTGTACGGCTTGCGGCAATTTGAGCAGGCGCAACAAGTTGCTGGCCGCGCTGCGCGACCTGCCGACAGCATCCGCTGCAGCCTGGTGTGTCATCTGGAATTCGTCGATCAGGCGCTGGATGCCGATGGCCTCTTCCAGCGGATTGAGGTCTTCGCGCTGGATATTCTCGATCAGCGCCATGGCCAGTGCGGCGTTGTCCGGAACCTTGCGCACGATGACTGGTACGATCTTCAGTTCGGCCAATTGTGCCGCGCGCCAGCGGCGTTCACCGGCGATGATTTCATAACCACCTTCTGGCAACTCGCGCGCCAGGATCGGCTGCATCACACCCTGCACCCGGATTGATGCCGCCAGTTCGTTCAGCGAAGCTTCGTCCATGCGGCTGCGCGGCTGATATTTGCCGGGCTTGAGCTGCTCTACTTTCAGATCGCGCAATACGTCGTTCTGCTTGGAGGTGCTGTTTCCGGAAAGCAGCGCATCCAGTCCGCGCCCCAGTCCTTTGATCGGTTTTGCCATGTTTTTCCCTTATTGAAACTTGTTATGCTGCAGCGACCTGCATCGATGAGTTGTTGAGCATCTCGCCCGCCAGCGCCAGATAGGCCAAGGTTCCCTTGGATTGACTGTCGTGATACAGCGCGGGAATGCCGAAGCTGGGTGCTTCAGCCAATCGCACGTTGCGCGGGATGACAGTACGGTAGACCTTGTCTCCAAAGTGTTGCTGCAATTGGTCGGAAACCTGCTGTGCCAGCGCGTTGCGCGGATCGAACATGGTGCGCAGCAGACCTTCGATCTCCAGGTCCGGATTGAGATTTTCCCGCACCTTGCGGATGGTATTGACCAGATCACTCAGACCCTCGAGTGCGTAGTATTCGCATTGCATCGGAATCATCACCGACTTGGCGGCACATAGTCCGTTTAGGGTAAGCAGATTCAGCGCGGGCGGGCAATCGACCAGGATGTAATCGTATTCATCTAGCACTGGTGCAAGTTCTTCCTTCAGGCGCATTTCGCGCCCTTCCACATCCACCAGTTCAATTTCGGCGCCGGCTAATTCTCGGTTGGCGGGCAGGATGTCGTACTTGCACGCGACCGACTGGATACGCGCCTGCTTGATGGTTTTTTCACCCAGCAGCACGTCGTAGACAGTCGCTTCCAGATCGGCCTTGTTGATACCGCTACCCATGGTCGCGTTTCCCTGCGGGTCCAGATCGACCAGCAGTACGCGCTGTTTTGCAGCACCCAGGCTAGCCGCCAGGTTAACGGTGGTTGTGGTTTTGCCCACGCCGCCTTTTTGATTGGTGATTGCCAATATCTTGCTCATTTTTTCACTCCCAATACGACCAAACTGCGGGCAGCTTCCAACTCCGGAACCTGCAACGATATAACCTTCTCCACCATCACATCTTCCGGAAGCCGCGTTAATTCCTGCTCCGGTACACCCTTCATGGCTGCCCAGCGTCCTTCTTGCTTGAGCAAATGCCGCGTCAACGTCACAAAATCCGCCGCTTCGGCAAATGCGCGGGAAATGATTCCGTCAAACTTCTGTTCAACTTGGTACTGCTCCACCCGCTCACAGCGTACTTCCACATTTCGCAATCCCAACTGGATGGCTGCCTGTTGTACAAAACCGGTTTTCTTGCTGTTGCTGTCCAACATTGTAAACGACCACTCCGGCTTCATAATTGCCAGAACCACTCCTGGCAAACCGGCTCCACAGCCAACATCCAGCCACCTTTGCGGCCACAAGTATGGCAGCACTGCCAGACTGTCGAGCAAGTGGTTACTTACCATCTGCTCCTTATTCCGTATAGCAGTGAGGTTGAACACACCGTTCCACTTATGCAGCAGCTCAAGATATTCCAGCAGTTTCGCCTGCTGCTCCAGAGTAACTTCCAGCGCCATCCGTGCGATGCCAGCCGCCAAATCTTTTTCCAGACTCATGCCGCTTTATCTTGTTTGAAGCCCCGCTTCAAATGCACCAACAATAACGAGATTGCGGCCGGCGTCACGCCCGAGATACGCGATGCCTGCCCCACAGTCTGCGGTTGATATGCATTCAGCTTTTGGCGCACTTCGATCGACAAGCCGCGCACCACTGAATAATCCATATTCTCGGGTAGTTTGGTGGATTCTTGTCCTTCCTGGCGCGCTATCTCTCCAACCTGCCTTTCGATATAGCCTTGATACTTGGCTTGAATCTCGATTTGCTCGGCAATGTCAGATGCATCAGCCAGTTGGGCTCCCGGCAGCGTCATCAGTGATGCATAAGTCACCTCGGGACGGCGCAGCAAATCGTAAAGGCTATATTCACGTTCGATTTCCTTGCCCAATACACGTTCGGCATCGGCTTTATCCAACATGCGCGGATTCACCCAAGTCGATTTCAGGCGTTCGAGTTCGAGCGCGATTTTTTCACGTTTTTCTACAAAAGCCTGCCAGCGCACATCGTCCACCAGACCCAACGTGCGCCCGATCTCTGTGAGTCGCATGTCAGCATTGTCTTCGCGCAATTGCAAACGATATTCGGCGCGACTGGTAAACATGCGATAAGGCTCTGAAACACCGCGAGTAATCAGGTCGTCTACCATCACACCCAGATAGGCTTCATCGCGACGGGGACACCAGGCTTCCTGCTCCTTCGCCAGCAAAGCGGCATTCACACCGGCCAGCAATCCCTGGGCCGCGGCTTCCTCGTAGCCGGTGGTACCGTTAATTTGTCCGGCCATGAACAGGCCGCCTATCGTTTTGCTTTCCAGCGAGATCTTCAACCCGCGCGGGTCGAAATAGTCGTATTCAATGGCATAACCGGGTCTCGTGATATGCGCGTTCTCCAAGCCCTTGATCGAGCGCACAAGCTCCAATTGGGTGTTGTAGGAAAGGCTGGTCGAAATCCCGTTGGGATATATTTCGTTCGTGGTCAGCCCTTCCGGTTCCAGAAATATCTGATGCGATGACTTGCCCGCAAAACGAGTTATCTTGTCTTCGATGGACGGACAGTAGCGTGGGCCCACTCCCTCTATAACGCCCGTAAACAATGGAGATTCACCCAATCCATTGCGGATTATTTCGTGTGTGCGCTCGTTGGTTTGGGTGACCCAGCACGGCATTTGTCGCGGATGTTGTGAAGCATGACCCAGGAATGAGAACACCGGAACCGGCGTATCTCCGTGCTGTTCTTGCATCACCGAATAATCAATGCTGCGTCCGTCGATGCGCGGCGGTGTTCCCGTCTTGAGGCGCCCGATGGGCAGGCCCAATTCCCGCAGATTCTGTGCCAAACCCACCGAGGGTGGATCGCCCGCTCGTCCTGCCGGGTAATTCGTCAAACCGACATGTACCAAACCAGCCAGAAAGGTTCCAGTCGTGAGTACCACGCTTTTGGCACGATAACTCAAGCCCAGTTGCGTCTGTACACCGACCACGCGCCCCTGCTCGATCAGAAGTTTTTCTGCAGGTTGTTGAAACAGAAGAAGATTAGGTTGATTTTCGAGACGTTTGCGGATCGCAAGTTTGTACAGGGCACGGTCGGCCTGAGCACGTGTAGCACGGACTGCCGGACCTTTGGATGCGTTCAGGATGCGGAATTGGATTCCGCCCTCGTCGGTGGCTGCAGCCATCGCACCGCCAAGCGCATCTACTTCCTTGACTAAATGGCCTTTTCCTATCCCACCGATAGAGGGATTGCAGGACATCACGCCCAGTGTTTCGATGTTGTGGGTAAGCAGAAGCGTGAAACAACCCGCACGGGCGCTGGCTAGCGCGGCTTCTGTTCCGGCATGACCACCGCCAATCACGATGACATCGAATTGTTTCGGGTCGCGCATGCGTCACCACCAAAATGAGGACGCGCATCATAACTCAAAATTTATTTTCGACCCTAACTTTGCACCGCGAATTGTTTCACGTGAAACACTCTTAAGGTCATTTCCCGATGCAGAAGCGGCTAAAAATTTCACCAAGCAGGTCGTCTGCCGAAAATTCGCCGGTAATGCTGTTAAGAGCTGTCTGCGCCTGACGCAATTCCTCGGCAAAAAGCTCGGGGTAAGCGAGTTGCCGTTTCGCATCTGCCAGATGTTGTCCGGCTTGCGAAAGTGCTTCGAGATGGCGTGCTCGCGCCATGAACACGCCTGTTTCCTGGTGCCAGCCTATGGTTTCCA
This sequence comes from Sideroxydans sp., assembly GCA_043744345.1. Taxonomy (GTDB): domain Bacteria; phylum Pseudomonadota; class Gammaproteobacteria; order Burkholderiales; family Gallionellaceae; genus Sideroxyarcus. The sequence continues at coordinate 9,854 of JAYTUW010000067.1, forward strand.
GCAATTTGTCCTGCAATGCTTCAATGCCGACACCAGTCCTGGCTGACAAAAAGAGATGGCATTCACCATTGCGAATTTCGACACCGGGAATATGACCGCTCAGATCAATTTTGTTATGCAAGTACAGCCGGGCCACCTTCGCGGGTAATTGTTCCAAAACCGCCCTGTCCTCTGGCTCGGCACGCTGTTGTGATGCGTCCAGCAATACCAACACCACATCGGCTCGGGTCAGCGCCAGTTGCGTGCGCGCGATACCCATCTGTTCCACGACATCTGCTGTTTCGCGCAGTCCGGCAGTATCAATCAAATGTAGTGGTACGCCCTTTACTTGCAGTGCCTGACGAATCGCATCGCGCGTGGTGCCCGGGATTTCACTCACCAGCGCCACATCCTCCCCGGCCAAACGATTCAGCAGACTGGATTTCCCGGCATTGGGAGCACCAACCAGCACCACTTGGGCACCTTCGCGCAAGATGCTGCCGAGCTTTGCCAAATTTTCGATGCGCGCAACTTCCTGGACCAAAGCGCTGAGCTTGCTGGTGCACAGCTCACGATCGGCATCGTCTATCTCTTCCTCTGGAAAATCCAGCGTTGCTTCGATCAGCATGCGCAAATCGATGAGCAACGCAACTGCATCCCTGATTGCGTCCGAGAACTCGCCTTGCAGTGAGCGCATGGCACTGCGGGCGGCCTGTTCGGTGGTGGCATCAATGAGGTCGGCTACGCTTTCAGCCTGGGCTAGATCCATTTTGTCGTTGAGAAAGGCGCGCTGGGTGAATTCTCCTGGCTGCGCCAAACGTGCACCCAGCTCCAGACAGCGTTGCAACACGGATTGCAACACAGCCGAACCGCCATGACCCTGCAATTCAAGTACTTCCTCGCCGGTATAGGAATGGGGTGCGGTAAAAAGCAGCGCAATGCCCTGATCCAGGATCAATCCGTCCGAAGTCTTAAAGTGTGTATATGTGGCAGATCTTGGAATGAGCTGGCGTCCTGTTAGTGCGAACGCCATTGCTTGCAAGCCCTGCCCGGATACCCTTACCACGCCGATGCCACCGCGCCCGGGGGCGGTGGCGATCGCCGCGATGTTGTCAGGCTTTATTGACACCTGTACGGGCGGCTTCTGCAGCGCGCGTGATGTACCACTGCTGGGCGATGGAAAGAATGTTGTTCACCACCGAGTACAACACCAATCCGGCCGGGAAGAAGAAGAACACTACGCTGAATATGATCGGCATGACCTGCATCAGCTTGGCTTGCATCGGATCCGGCGGCAACGGATTCAGTTTGCTTTGGATCAGCATGCTGATGCCCATGATAAGCGGCAAAACATAATAAGGATCAGTAGCCGACAAGTCATGGATCCAGCCAAAGAACGGGGCATGGCGCAGTTCGACGCTGGAAAGAATCGCCCAGTACAACGCAATGAACACTGGAATCTGAATCAGAACCGGCAAACAGCCGCCCAAGGGATTGATCTTTTCCGTCTTGTACAGCTCCATCATGGCCTTGTTCAGGCGTTCGCGGTCATCACCGTATTGCTGCTTGATCTTCTCCAGCTTGGGGGCGACCAGGCGCATTTTGGCCATGGAGCGGTAGCTTGCTGCCGACAATGGAAAAAATGCCAGTTTGATCAGCACAGTCAGCAGGATGATGGATACACCCCAATTGTTCACCCAGTCGTTGATATGTGACATGAGCCAGAACAATGGTGTGGAGAAGATCGTCAACCAGCCATAATCGACGGTCAGTCCAAGGCCGGGCGCGATTGCGTCCAGCTTTGTCTGGGCCGGCCCGACGTACAGAGATGTGGTTATGCGGCCAGTTTGGCTCGGCTCTACGGAGGCTATAGGCAGTACGACGCCGGCCGAGAACAGGTTCGGGGCGAGTTGCTTGACATAGAATTCGCGCGGGCCTTTCGCTGCCGGTAACCAGGCGGACACGAAATAGTGCTGAAGCATGCCAATCCATCCGTTGTCAGGATTTGCAGGTAACTTAGCTTTATTCTTTTCGATGCTGGAAAACTCGATCTTCTGGAATTTTTCCGCATCTGTGTAGATCGCAGGGCCGGTGTAAGTGGGGACGAAAGTTGATTTTCCGCCTACTACAGACGAGTCACGCACAAGTTGAAAGTAGGCAGACGGTAGTATCGCCGTTTTGCCGTGATTTTCGATTTCAAAAGAAACGTCGATCAGATTGCTTGCACGATGGAAGGTGTACACCTTGGCAACGCGCGTATCCCCTGAACTTACTGCTGTGAGACGTACCTCCAGCGTGTCTTTGCCATCTAGCAGGCGATAGTCCTCGCTGGGGGCAGAAAACTCAGCGTTGTGAGTGGGCAAATCCTTGCCAAGCAGACCTGTTTGAGCAATATAAGTGTGTTCCCCTTGCTGTTGCATCAGGGTAAGCGGCTTGCTTTGGTCGTTCGCGTCTTTGTGTTGCAACAGATCCAGGTGTTGGATATTGCCACCCGAAGTATTGATTTCCACTGACATGGTATCAGTCGTTACAACAATCTTCTTACCGCCAGGTGTCTTCTGCGCTTCAACATTCGCTATTGGCGTTGCCACAGCAGCAGCTGCAGCAACCCTTGCTGGTTCAGCCGGAATAGATGGATCGACAACTGTCTTGCTTTCAACCGCTACGGGCTCATTTTGGCGCGTCCAGGCACCCCAAAGCACAGCTAGAGAGAATGAAAAGATCAGGAATAAGAACAACCGCCGCATGTCCATCTAAGATTCACCTGTATTTTTAGTTAAGGGACTGGATCATATCCGCCCGGATTCCAAGGGTTACAACGAATTACGCGCTTGATTGTCAGCCAGAATCCCTTGAGCGCGCCATATTTGGAAATCGCTTCAATGGAATACTGTGAGCAGGATGGGCTGAACCGGCATGAAGGGGGCAATACAGGGCGCACCAGCAATTGGTAGCCTCTAACCGATAACAGCAAGATTGTTTTCATTTGGCGGCCAGCATGTCACGCAGCAGCACATTCAAAGTTGCCCGCGCGGCCTGATGATCCCTTTTATCCAGAGGTTTGCGCAACCTGACTACCACATCGCGTGCTACCAAGTGCCGAGCACAATTACGAAAACACTCGCGAATCAATCGTTTAGCTACATTCCGTTGCGTCGCAGCGGGTACAATCCGCTTACTGACTGTCATGCCCAACCGCGCATGACCTGCCTTATTTTCGTCACTATGGACGGCAAACCATGAATTGATTTGCGCCCTTTGATGCAGCAGGCGGGAAAACCCCACCCGACGCGACAGCCTATAGCGTCGGGGTAAAGTCAGAACTTCTTTGGGGTCACACGCCAAGGCGTACACGGCCACGTGCACGGCGTGCAGCGATAACGGCGCGACCACCCTTGGTCTTCATGCGTACCAGGAAGCCGTGAGTGCGTTTTCTTTTGGTAACCGACGGTTGATATGTGCGTTTCATGCTCTTACTCCTGACTGTTTTACTGTTGAAAAGCGCGCGATTACAATCGTTAGCGCGATTCCTGTCAAGTCTTTTTATGCTGTGGATAACTTTTGGCATAGCTTGTAGAATGCACCGCAATAATTGCGATCATTTTTCTGCCTATGTCTGCCCAGAGTTTGTCTGGCAGCTGCCTGAGTTATTTCAAGGAGCAGCTTCCATTACAACAATTCAATTCATGGATTAAACCGTTGATTTTCGAGATCGATGGAGACAAACTCGTTCTGACTGCGCCAAACAGCTTTACGCTTCGCATCGTTCAAGAGCGATTTCTACCTGAAATTTCCAAGAGAGCGCTGTCTTTTTTCTCTTCTCCGCCTCAAATCGAGCTGAGAATAGAGAAAAAGGGGGCGAAATCTGTATCTCAACCTGTAGTTGAGGTTGCCACTGCCAAAATTAGTACAAATGAAGTCAAAAAAACAGCAAAAAATCCAAATAAGTTAAATCCAGCTCTCGTTTTTGATACTTTTGTAACTGGTAAAGCAAACCAATTGGCGCATGCCGCTGCAATCCAGGTTGCAGAAACTCCCGGGGTGGCCTACAACCCGTTGTTTATTTATGGTGGTGTTGGTCTGGGCAAGACACACTTGCTGCAGTCCATAGGAAATCTGGTTAGCAAACAGAATCCCCAGGCGCGCATCTGCTACATCCACGCAACCAATTATATTTCAGGCGTGGTTCGCGCTTTTCAGACCAAAAATTTTGACGAATTCAAACAGTTCTATAACTCACTAGATCTGCTGTTGATCGATGACATTCAGTTCATCGCCGATAAGCCCGGCACGCAGCAAGAGTTCTTTTACACGTTGAATTCACTGATTGATACAAATAAACAAGTTGTTATAACTTGTGACACCTTCCCGAAGGAAATCACAGGGATAGAGCCCAGACTTACTTCCCGCTTTACTTGCGGCCTGACTGTGGCTATTGAACCGCCCGGGCTTGAGATGCGTGTCGCGATCCTGCTGCAAAAATCGGCAGCCAGCGGTTCACCTATCAGCGAAGACGTCGCATTCTTTATCGCCAAACATGTACGTTCCAATATCCGTGAATTGGAAGGCGCTCTTAACCGAATTGAAGCTTTTGCCCGTTTTCACAAGCGCCAAATCACCATCGACCTGGCCAAAGAAGCGCTCAAGGATTTGCTAGCAGCGCAGAACAAACAAGTCTCGGTAGAAAATATCCAGAAAACAGTTGCTGACTTCTACCGTATCAAAATCGTTGAATTGCTCTCCAAGAAGCGCTCACGCGTTATTGCAAGACCACGTCAGATCGCAATGACGCTTGCCCGGGAGTTGACCCAGCTAAGCCTTCCCGAAATCGGTAATGCCTTTGGGGGTCGCGACCACTCGACCGTATTACATGCATGCAAGACCATAGAATCCTTGCGCAATACCGACTCAGCACTGAATGCAGATTTCAACCTGCTAAACCAGACCTTGCGCGGTTAGTCATGTATAGCTTGTGTATATTTTGTAGAAAAGCTTGTGTATTTATGTGATCTGAATAGTTATACACAATCAACCAACACAGACAGGCTGCTTTTTGAACAGCTAAATTCGCATTTAAGTTGTTGTTGTGTAAAAGAAATTACAGTTATCCAAGAATTCTGTGCCCATTATTATTATTGTTAAGTTTTTAAAGGATATATATGTTCATTAAGCAAATAGCTCGCAATGATCTACTGAAGCCGCTTCAGGCAGTGGTTGGAATTGTTGAACGCAAACAACCCTTACCTATTCTTTCAAATGTGCTTATCAAAAAAAATAAAGATGGGGCACGATTCATTACCACCGACTTGGAAATTCAGATTGAAGCTCAACTCAAGGTAGAATTGGATGGAGCAGAAAGCTCGATAACGATCTCAGCAAAAAAACTGCAGGAAATACTGCGAGCCATCCCGGACAACAGCACAGTCTCTCTGGACGACCAGGAGAATAAATTACTGGTAAAGGCTAACAAAAGCCGCTTTAGCCTACAGACATTGCCAGCTCAAGATTTTCCAATGCTGTCCGAGCAATTGGTCGGTGCAGCCAGAATCGAAATTCAACAAGGCGTATTGCGTCGACTTCTGAGCTCCGTGCAATATGCAATGGCACAGCAAGATATTCGCTATTACCTGAACGGCGTCTTACTGGTGGTTGATGGCACAAATATCAAACTCATAGCCACTGATGGCCATCGTCTGGCATTCATCAGCCAGGAATTGAAGGAATCACACAAGAAGCAGGAAGTAATTCTTTCCCGCAAGACCGTGAATGAATTACTGAAGCTACTGGCAGATTCGGAAGAAATGGTTCAATTGGAGTTAGCCGAGAAGCAAGTTCGTATTACTTTCGCTGATGTGGTGCTGACTTCCAAGGTGATCGACGGTAAATTCCCCGACTACAACCGTGTCATCCCGACCCACACCAACCACCTGACGATGGACCGCATGACCATCCTGCAAGCCTTGCAGCGCGCCGCGATCCTGTCGAATGAGAAGTTCCGCGGTGTCCGGCTGTTACTCACCGAAAAGAACCTGCGCATTATCAGCAGCAACAGCGAGCAGGAAGAAGCCCAAGAAGACATCGAGAATGAGTATTCTGGCGCGCCATTGGATATTGGATTTAATGTGAACTACCTACTGGATGGCATTAACAACATCAACACCCAAAATATCATCCTTTCTTTTGGGGACCAGAACAGCAGCTTATTGATTACCATCCCAGAGAAAGATGATTACAAATATGTAGTCATGCCGATGCGTATATAAAGAAAAGCTCGCGCAGCGAGGGCGTACCGTACCCTTCGGGAGAGGAGGAACGAGGGTGAGGGAAAGATCAAGGTATAAATGAAAAAATTACAGTGTGGGATTTCACCTTGATCGATGATTTGTTCCACGTGAAACAGTAACGAAAGCATAAAAGACACATGAGCGATAACTACGACGAATCAAGCATCCAGCAACTCGAAGGTTTGGAAGCAGTGCGCAAGCGCCCTGGGATGTATATCGGGGATACCTCGGATGGCACCGGCTTGCACCACATGGTGTTCGAGGTAGTGGATAACGCCATCGACGAGTCCTTGGCTGGGCATTGCGACGACATCAAGGTCATCATTCATGGCGACAACTCAATTTCCGTATCAGACAACGGTCGCGGCATTCCTATCGGTATCAAGTTCGACGATAAGCATGAACCCAAGCGTTCAGCTGCTGAAATCGTGCTGACCGTGCTGCATGCAGGCGGCAAGTTCAACCAGAACAGCTACAAGGTATCCGGCGGTCTGCACGGCGTGGGTGTGAGCTGTGTTAACGGTCTGTCCGAGTGGCTCAAACTGACAACCTACCGGGATGGCAAGAAGTTTGGGCTTGAGTTTATTCGTGGTGCTGTGAAAGACCGTCTGATCGAACAACAGAAAGGCATCGAGGTATCTCCTGTTAGGGAGTTGGGCGACAGCAACAAGCGAGGTACTGAGGTTCACTTCCTGGCCGACAAGGAAATTTTCGGCCTGGTTGAGTTTCATTACGAGATCATCGCCAAGCGTTTGCGCGAGCTTTCCTTCCTGAATAACGGCGTCAAGATCGAGTTGATCGACCAGCGTACCGGCAAGAGCGAAAACTTCGCCTATTCGGGCGGTGTGCGTGGTTTCGTCGAATACATGAACAAGAGCAAGTCCGTGTTGCATCCCAAGTGCTTCCAGGCCAGCGGTGAAAAAGACAACATCGTGGTCGATGTCGCCATGCAGTGGAACGATAGCTATTCCGAAGTCGTGCAGTGCTTTACCAATAACATCCCGCAGCGGGACGGTGGTACGCACATGACTGGTATGCGTATGGCCATGACCCGCGTCATCAATAAATACATCGAAGATAACGAACTGGCCAAGAAAGCCAAAGTGGATACCACCGGCGACGATATGCGCGAGGGTTTGACTTGTGTTCTGTCAGTCAAAGTGCCTGATCCCAAGTTCTCTTCCCAGACCAAAGACAAGCTGGTTTCCAGTGAAGTTCAGCCTGCCGTGAATGAGGTGGTCTCGCAGAAGTTAACTGACTACCTGCTGGAAAATCCCATCGATGCCAAGATCATCTGCAGCAAGATCATCGATGCCGCCAGAGCCCGCGACGCAGCTCGCAAGGCGCGCGAATTGACCCGCCGCAAAGGCATCCTGGACGGTATCGGCTTGCCGGGCAAGCTGGCCGACTGCCAGGAAAAAGACCCTGCCCTGTCCGAACTGTACCTGGTCGAGGGTGACTCCGCCGGAGGCTCGGCCAAGCAAGGCCGTGACCGCAAATTCCAGGCTATCCTGCCGCTCAAGGGCAAGATCCTGAATGTAGAGCGCGCACGCTTCGAGAAGCTCATCTCCTCGCAGGAGATTGTTACCCTGATCACCGTGCTGGGCACCGGCATCGGCAAAGAGGAATACAACGCCGACAAGCTGCGTTACCACCGCATCATCATCATGACCGACGCCGACGTGGACGGTGCCCACATCCGCACCCTGCTGCTCACCTTCTTCTACCGCCAGATGCCCGAGCTGGTGGAGCGCGGCCACATCTACATTGCGCAGCCGCCCCTGTACAAAGTGAAGTCGGGCCGCACCGAGCAGTATCTAAAAGATGGCAACGAGCTGGACAGCTTTTTGCTGCGCGTGGCGTTGGACGGGGCCAGCCTGAACCCCGGTAAAGACAAACCTGCCATCGACGGCGCTGCGCTGGAAACCATTGCCGGCAAATACCAGCTGGCCCAGGCCGTGATTGCGCGCCTGAGTAACTGGATGGACGTGGAAGCCCTACATGCCATCATGAACGGCGCGGCCCTGAACCTGGACACGCTGGA
>JAYTUW010000068.1:0-18144 GCA_043744345.1 Sideroxydans sp.
CTCGCCCCCCTTTACAAAGGGGGGAATATTCGCAGCTCTTTATTTCTATCCGCCGCATGACCGCAGCATAAGTCAAACTTCTGGAGTCCCCCGGCATAGTCGGGGGTTTACCTCACTGAAATTAAAATCCCCCTCAATCCTTTTAAAAAGGCGAAGTAGTGGATGCTGCCGCCAATGGCGGCTCAATATTTTTCGGGCCGCTTTGAGGGGAACACTTATTGATGTTTCCATAAATGGTTACAAAGTGCAGAACGAAAGCAACGACGCGCATTTTATGCACATCGTCATTCCGGCGAAGGCCGGAATCCAGTGCATTTACTCAACATGCATTTGGTTTTGTCTCGCTTCGCGAGCGCTGTTCAACTATCTGGATTCCGGCCTTCGCCGGATAACCAGCGACTTGCCCGCTTGCGGGCTTAGTCGAATGGCTAGTTGTTTTACCAATGACGGGTACTGAGCAGATTTTTGTCATAAATTACGGAAACCTCAATAGCAAGCCTTCGCCTCAACAGCATTCCTCTTCCAGCTTGAATAGTAACTCCAGTGCCTCGCTGTCGCCGCGCTCCTCGAAGAATTCGCGTATCTGGTTCAGATGGCTATGCACCAGAAACAGGTCGTCCGGTGTCGGGCCGCTGCGCGGTGTGCGTTTGGCCATGAAATATTCCCAGAACGGTTTGCTCGTTCCGGCTTCGGGCATGTTGCGTTCGATCAGGGCCATGATCCGGCGGGCGTTTCCATCGCAATCTATCCCGTCGAAGCTGAGGTAGCGGTCCAGCACCTTGCTACAGCCGCAATCCTTGTTCTGCTCTTGTTGCTCATCCATGTTGGGATTCAATCGTTACAGTGGCAATCCGAATTCGGGCGCGATGAGTTTGAGCCAGGAATCCAGTCGCGCATCGGTGAGGGCCTTCTGGTTCTCCTGGTCCAGCGCCAGGCCGACAAACTCGTCGTTGATGAATGCCTTTGAAGAAATGAAGTTGTAATCATCGACCGGCCAGGTTCCGACCACTTTCGCGCCGCGCGCCACCACGAACTCGTAAAGGATGCCCAGCGCATCCACGAATTCATCCGGGTATTTATCCTGGTCACCAAAGCCGTATAGCGCAACGGTCTTGCCGCTGAAGTCCACATCCTTGAGCTTCGGCAGGAATTCTTCCCAACCGCCGCCCATGCAGTCGGTGGAGAGCCCGGGCAATTGCCCGCCGCCCAGCGTCGAAGAGCCGAAAATCAGGTGTGAATAACCGCTCACCAGTTCGGCGGTAGCCTTGTTGACGTTGAGCGCGTCCGCCATGGTGTCATCGTCAAAGCGCTTTTTGATGGCTTTGGCGATGCGCCGGGTGTTGCCGGTGCTGCTGGCGAAAAACAGGCCGATGCGTGACATGATGATCTCCGGTTGGGCTGCCGATTGTTGCAAAACCTACAATCGGCAGCGGGTGCGACACGCGATTTAGACCGGCCCGCGGCCCGCGCGCTTCAGTTCGACTGTGCGTGTCAGGGCTTCCTCGAACGACACCTTGTCACCCTTGGGCTTGTAGTCGGACAGCGCCTTGTGCACCGTGACGATCTTTTGCGTGGCGGACTGGCCTTTGAAATCGCTCTTGTCCAGCGCCGCGATATCGATCAGCTCGTTCCAGATCAGGCCTTCCTGCATGCCGATGGCGGAGATGCTCAGTCCGCCGAGGTCGATCACCAAGGGCTTGTTTATATTGACTACAAAGATCATGACGCGTACATCCGGCGCAAAATCAGCCTGATAGTAAGCCAGCACTTTGGGCAGGTCGGCGAGGTCGTCCAGGCTGCCGACATACAGCTTGATCTTGTCATTTTCCGCCAGAACGATGGTGTTCTTGATCGTGGCCGTGGGCGGTTTGCGGTGGCCGAGTGCGTCGCCAACTTCGCCAAGTTCCAGCACCAGGTCGCCGCGGTAAGCCGCGTAGCTGCCTTCGGACTCCTTGAAGTTCATGTTGAACAGAAAACCTTTTGGCTCGTAATCGTCGAATAGCATGGCGCACCTTGTCGTAAATGAATGTAGGAGCCCCAATCAATGCAATAACCGTACCAATGCCAAAAGTTGATTTAGGCTATCATTTGAGTCGCCTATTCCATGAATTTGATTCGATAGCAATGAGCAAAGCCTTTACCCGCGAAACCGAAGACGACGACGATGATGAGCTCTCGCCACTGCCCGCCATTCCGGCCGGCACCAAGAACTACATCACCCCGGACGGATATCGTCGTCTGAAAGATGAATATATGGAGCTGCTGGACGTGGAGCGTCCGGCCCTGGTGCAGACTGTGCACTGGGCAGCCTCCAACGGCGACCGCTCCGAAAACGGAGACTATATATATGGCAAGAAACGCCTGCGCGAGATCGACCGCCGCCTGCGCTTCCTGGCCAAGCGCCTGGAGAACTCCGAAGTCATCGACCCGGCACAGCGCCGGGGCTGCGAACAGGTCTTTTTTGGTGCCACTGTCACCGTGTGTCACGAGGATGGAGTGGAACGTACCTACAGCATCGTCGGCATCGACGAAGCGGACGCGGGCAAAGGCCTTATCAGCTGGGTGTCGCCTCTGGCACGCACACTGCTCAAGGCAAGGGCGGATGATGCTGTGATACTGCAACTGCCCAACGGGAATGAAGAACTGGTGGTGGTTGAGGTTGTGTATCAGAGTATCGAGTAATGTATTCGGCGGCGACTGATTCTCCCCGGGACAGGAGAAGAGTCGGGTTCCAAGCCGCGCAGAGTCTGGTTGCAGATTCTTTTGCATGTAATAGAATCTGATTTCGATGGAAAGGGGTTGCCATGCAATTTAATCAAGGCACGAATTCAGCTACCGGTTCGCATAAGGACCGGCACTCGCGTCATGCCTTGGAACGGGTTGATTTCATTGATCCGTTGACCGGACTTCCCAACCGGGACCTGTTTTTTGACCGTATGCACCATGAGTTGGCACGCGCGCGGCGTTATGAGCGCGGATTTGCGCTGATGAAACTCGATCTGGACGAATTCGCCGAGGTCAACAAAGCCAAGGGGCAGGCTGCGGGTGACCGCGTGCTGAAAGATGTCGCCAAATTGTTGATTGCCAATGTGCGCGACATTGACACGGTTGCACGATTGGGCGGGGACGAGTTCGCCATTCTCCTGGATGGTGTAACGAGCAAGAAAGAAGCGGAGACCATCGCCCTGAAGATCATCAGATCGATGTCCAACCCCATCAATCTGGAAGACGGCACGCAAATCAGGGTTGGCGCCAGTGTCAGTATCGCGCTGAGCCCACAGGATGGAAACCAGGCAGTGCAACTCATGATGTGCGCGGATCAGGCCATGAATGTAGCCAAGAACAACGGTAAAGGTCTGGTCGGTTTCAGCAAGAGCATGCAGGATTTTCCGGAAAAACACGTTCAACCAACGGCAACATCTCCGGCCAACCCGACGAACCTCGGTATTCACATCATCGATGCACAGCATGCGGCCATGGAAAACTTCATCCGCGGCCTGCTCGAATCGATCAAGAACGGCGACAGATCGGTCAATCTGGCGAAACGAATCAATCTACTGGTTGAACTCAGTCAGATACATTTCCAGACCGAGGAAGACTTGATGAAGCAACACGGCCTGCCCGGCGTGGATGAGCATCACAGTGAGCACTTGCGGCGTCTGGCAGCCTTGCGGACAATTTTCGGGCACCTGGATTTTGACGATAACAAGCTGGAATCAGTGACCCGGGAGATCAACGATTGGTTGCATGGGCATATCATGGGGCTGGATTCGGAGTTGGCTGCCATGCTGAAAAGCAAAGGCGTTTCCTGAGTGTAACTGTCTGCCAGCGCTGTAGCCGAATCTTCAAGCATTGCCTTTCGCAACACCGGATCGCGACAAGAACGATTCTTGTTTTAATTTCAATCACCTGCAAAGCGCTTCCGGCCCGGCATAGCCCATGTGCCAGCGCGCATCTTTCTTCTTTTCGATATACCTGCAATATCTTCCGTTGTGATCCGTCTTCACAAGCATGGATACGACATTAACTGCGAATGCGCTGATGGCCGAACAGGATAAACGCATTACTGAAACCATAACGCGCGAACGGGGACGGCTGCGGAATTTCATCCGCCGCCGCGTGCCGGATGCGACCGAGGCCGAGGATATCCTGCAGGACGTGTTTTTCGAGTATGTCGAGGCCTACCGGCTACCGGAACCGATCGAACAGGTCGGCGCCTGGCTGTTCCGGGTGGCGCGCAACCGCATCATCGACCGTTTCCGCAAGAAGCGCGAGGTGCAGTTGCCGCAACTGCCGGGCGACGAGGGAGAAGAACACTGGCTGGACGAGGTGCTGCCTTCGGCCGAGGGCGGGCCCGAAGCGGCCTATGCGCGCCGGGTGCTGCTGGAAGAGTTGCTGGCCGCGCTCGAAGAGTTGCCCAAGGAGCAGCGTGACGTATTCAACGCCCACGAGCTGGACGGGCGCAGTTTCAAGGAATTGTCGGCGGAAAGCGGCGTGGGTGTGAACACGCTGCTGGCGCGAAAACGTTATGCGGTGCTGCATCTGCGCAAGCGCCTGCAAACGATTTATGACGAGTTTGATTTGTAGCCCACGCGGAACGCTTCAGGTTACAGCGTGGGCACACAGAACGTGCCCACCCTACGAATGACCATGACGAATTTGATATTTAAGGAGAGTTGAAATGAACTGCAAAGCAAAATGCTGGAAGATCGGTGTGTTGGTGGTGCTGGGCGTTGCCGCGCTGGGCTGGGTGGTGATGGCGTTGTGGAACTGGCTGTTGCCCAACCTGTTCTTCGGCGTGCGCGAGATCGACTATGTGCAGGCCATGGGCGTGCTGCTGTTGAGCAAGATCCTGTTCGGCGGGTTCCGCGGGCACTGCAGCGGGCATCACAAGTGGCACCAGCACCGTATGGAGAACATGACACCGGAAGAGCGCGAAAAATTCCAGAGCGGCATGCGCGGTTGGTGCGGGAAGGGTAAGCAGCAAGAGCCAGAGAACAAGGAGTAACTTCCGTCTATCCCGCCTTCTTCCCGAGGGCGGGATAGATGGATTCAACTGCGAACCCTGCGTTTCAGGAAGCGCATTAAACTTCCCAGCAGCGGAATCTTTTCGTAGAGCTCCTCTGCTGCATCCCAATAGTCCCGGTGGTAATCCACTTTATGGTCCGGCGTGAAGTGCAGGTGCGAGGAGCCGTGGATGCACTGTGCCTTGCCGCTTCCTTTCAGGCGGAATGAAAAATCCCACACGATGAAGGCATCGTCGTTCTGGAGCACACTCCGGGTGACTTTGAATTTCGGTTCATCCACCTGCCAAAACATATGGTTGAAGATGCCGATGATCGCGGCGAGCCCGTGCACCTCGTTGAACGGGTCCTTGAAAAAGGCGTGAGCGCTGTAGATGTCGATGAGACCGCTCACTCTGTCTTTCGACAGACTTTCGAAGACTGAAATGAAATGATCCAGTTCGGTCTGGTGGTTCATAGCCCGGTCACCTTGTGGATGATGCTGAAATACCAGCGATAGGGCAGCAAGCGCAGCAGGCGCAGCCAGTTGGTGAAGCGTTTTGGAAAATGGATGTTGAATTCGCCGCGCTCGATTCCGCGCACCAGTTCGCGTGCGGCGGTCTCCGCGGAGATCAGCGCGGGCATGGCGAAATCGTTGCCCGCCGTGAGCGGGGTGGCGACGAAGCCCGGATTGATCAGATACACATTGATGCCGCGCGGACGCAGATCGAGGTAGAGCGACTCGCACAGGTTGATCAGCGCGGCCTTGGTCGGGCCGTAGATCAGGGCCTGCGGCAACCCGCTCAACCCGGCCACGGAGGCGACAATGCCGATGCCGCCCCGGCCCTGCTTGAGCAGGGTCGGCAGCACGGCATCGAGGCAATTCAGCGTGCCGCGCAGGTTGGTGTCTATCAGCTTGTTTGCCAGCGCGAGATCGAAGTTGTCGGCGCGCATCTTGTTGTAAGTGCCTGCAACCACCAGCACCAGATCGATGTCTCCCCAATGCTCCATGATACGGGTGCGAGCCGAGACCAACTCCTCGTGCCGGGTGATGTCCAGCGGAAGAGCCAGTGCATTGAGATTGTCAGCAGCGATCTGGTGCAGGCCTTCGGGGTTGCGGGCGGAAAGCACCACTTTGGCACCGCGCCCCAACAGCAAACGGGCGGTTTCGGCACCGATACCGCTGGAGGCGCCGACCACCCACACACGCAGGCCGCGCCAGTCTTTTATCGGGGTATTCATGGCCGTTTACTGAACGACAGGGTGACCTCGCCCAGCTTGAAGCCGAACTTGCTCATGGTGGCGCGGTTCAGCATCACCTTGTCGTCCATCAGGAACATCCAGTCCTCGAAGTTGACGTTGTAGACCTTGTCGCCCACCGGCAAGGCCAGCACATACTTCCAGCGCAGCGCGTTGCCTGCGGTGATGCCGATGGCTTCACCCACCACGTCCGCGGCCGTGCCGATATATTGGCCGTCGGGTTGTTTTTTCAGTGTCCACACGCGCTTCTGTTTGGTGCCGTCGGAGTAAGTGAAGTCCTCGTCCAGCGTGCCCACATCGCCTTGCCAGCTGCAAACAATGACCACCTTGAAACGCTTGACGACCTCGCCTTTGCGATCCTGGAACATGCCCCAGGCGTCGATGGTGCCGTTGAAATAGTGTTTCAGGTCGAGCGCGGGCTTTTCTTTTGCATACATTGCCACATCGGTAGTGCTGCACCCGGCAAGCATGCAGATGCCGAGTACGGGGGCGAGACAGGTTTGCCAGCTCATGATGATTCTCCTTGGTGGTTAGACGTGGTTAAGCGGCGCACGCCACAGCAACAGCGCGGCGAGCGTTTTCAGGGCGCAGGGCAGTAATGCGTAGCCGACGGCGAGTGCATGCAAGCCCTGTTCATCGGCCATGCCAGCGCGATAGCCCAGCAGTTCCAGCAGCGGCAGCGAGATCCCCGCGGCCAGAGCCAAATTCATTTTTGTCGCCCAGCTCCAGATGCCGAAATAGGCACCTTCGTGTTTGCCGATGTCTCCGGCATGGCCGATGACGGCGGCGAGCAGCGCGGGTGGCAGTGCCAGATCGGCGCCGAGCGAAAAGCCGGAAAGGATGCAGATGGCGGCAAAACCGCCCAGTGCACCGGACGGAAGAAAGAAGGCCCACACGAAAGTGGCGATGGCGAGCGCCATGCCGAGCAGCCAGGCGCGCTGCTCCCCGTAACGTTTGGCGAGCGTTACCCACAACGGCATGGAAAGCGCACCGGCGACGAAATACAGCACCAGAAACAGCCCCGCGTATTGCGGCAGGCCCAGACGGTCGTTGGCGAAGAATAGGAACAGCGTGGCAGGAATCGCGGCGGCGATGCCGTTGAGCATGAACACCGCGAACAACCAGCGGAAACGCGGGTTGCGGAAGGGGGCAAGCAGTCCCGGGATTCGGGCATGGGCGAGTCCGGTGATTTCCGGTCGCGGAGCAAAACGCAATAACAGCCAGGCTGCGCCAAGCAAACTCACGATGAACACCCGGGACAGCCAGCCGGGGTCGGCAAGCGCGGGCAAGGCTGCCGCGATGATGACGCCGATCAGGCCGCAGGCTTCGCGCATTCCGGTCAGGCGCGAGCGTTGCGAGCGATCCTGGGTGAGCGCGGCTCCCCAGCTTTGGTAGGCGATGGTGGCGAGACTGAAACCGAGATAGACCACCATCAGGCTGCCGAGGAACCAGAGGTAGGGTTGCTCACCGATACTGTGCGGCGGGTGGAACAGCGCGATGAACCCAACGATCAATAACGGCAGCGACCAGGCAAGAAAGCGGTTATAGCCGGTGCCATCGCGCTGCCGGTCTATCCACAGGCCGATGGCGGGATCAATAAAGGCATCCAGGATGCGCGCGATGAGCAGCGCACTGGCGATGAGGGTGAGCGACAAGCCGAATCGTGCCGCGTAGAACTGCGGCACGTAAACGTAGATCGGCAGGGCGACCAGCGCCAGCGGCAGACCAAACAGGCCGTAGCTAAGCAACGCTGGGAACGGGAGGGTTTTCATGATCGGGAGTTGAGCAATTGGTTGCGCAGCCCGGCAGCGCTGGTCCGCTCATCCAGCCAGATCGAGAAGAAAGCGCGGGCAAACTCGGGGTCGTCGATCTCGCCCAATAACTTGCCGTCGAGATAAAAGCGCGCGCCTTGGGCGGGCAGATAGACGCCGCTGATGTGCGTGCCTTCTTGCACGTCGGGGAAGAGGGATTTCATCTTGTCCAGCCATACCGATTGCCGGGCGGGGGTGCCCAGTCCAAGCTTGCGGATCTCTTCGATACTGGATTCCGCGATGCGCGAACCATACAGCCCACGCGCGTAGCCGAGGTCGAGGATGAACTTTCCGGATGCCGGTGCGCCGGGCGGCTCACCGGTGTTTGACGACCATAACTTCGCCTCGTAGATTTTCAGCCCGTACCAGCGAAAGTCGCCCTGGCCGAGCAGGCGTGCGTCGGGCAGCTCGTTCTGGATATGCGCGGGAATATCTGCCGCCGACGCGGGAAGCACGCATGCCATCACCCCCAGCCAAATCACAGCTAGGAACAGTGTCATGGAGCGGGGCAGGTTCATGGCTTCTCCAGCGTGAACTGCATCACGTTGATGCTGTTGGCGCGGAATCCGGCTTCGCAGTACGACAGATAGAATTCCCAGGTGCGCAGGAAGTTGTCGTCGAAGCCTTGCGCGCGCACATGGTGCACTTGCTGTTTGAAGGCATCGCGCCATTCGGCCAGGGTGCGCGCGTAATCCAGACCGAACGAAAACTCGTCCACAACCCGCAACCCTTGCTTCTCGGCCTGCATGCGAAACACTTGCGGCGAAGGCAGCATGCCGCCGGGGAAGATGTATCGCTGGATGAAGTCGGTGCCTTTGCGATAGCGCTCGAACAGATCATCCGCGATCACGATGGTCTGGATGCAGGCGCGTCCGTGCTGTTTCAGGTTGCGCGCCACGCATTCGAAGTAGGTCGGCCAGTACGCTTCGCCGACGGCCTCGAACATCTCGATGGAGGCGATGGCATCGAACTGCTCGTTGATGTCGCGGTAATCCATCAGCAACAGATCGGCCTGCGCGGCAACACCGGCATCCGCCAGACGCTGTTGGGCGAATTGCAGTTGCTCGGTGGAGAGGGTAAGGCCGCGCACGTGCGCACCGGCTTCCTTGGTGGCAGTCTCGGCAAAGCCGCCCCAGCCGCAGCCGATTTCCAGGATGCGCTCGCCGGTGCCGACATCGAGCTGGTTGAGAATGCGGCGATACTTGGCAGCTTGTCCGTCCTGCAGATTGTCGGCATGCCCGTTGCTGAACAGCGCGCTTGAATAGGTCATCGAGGGATCGAGCCACAGGCGGTAGAAATCATTGCCGATGTCGTAGTGCGCGTGGATGTTCTTGCGGCTGCCGCTGCGGCTGTTGCGGTTGAACACATGGCGCGCGCGGTACAGCAGGTTGCCCCACCATTTGCCGTAGATCAGCGATTCGACCGCCTGCCGGTTGTGGATGAACAATTCGATCAGTCCGGTCAGATTGTCCGTTGTCCACGTGCCGTCGATGAAGGTCTCGGCGAAGCCGATATCGCCCGATTTGAGTACGGCATCGCACAGGGACCAATCGTGCAGGCGCAACGTCACCGGATAGGAATGGTCGCCATAGCGGGCGGTTTGGCCATCGGGCAGTTCCAGGTGCAATGCGCCCTGTTGCAGTCTGCCGAGCAGCTGCAGGATGAAGCGGGCTTTTGCCGGATAGCGCGAGACATCAAGCTCGTCACGGGTTGGCTGGAAATTGATCAATCGTGCATTCAAGGTTTGGGTGTTCATTTGCTGGTCTCCTGTGTGGGTAGTGGCGGCTTGCTGTAGAAGGGCACGCGCTTGAGCCAGAGCTTGAGCGCCTGCCAGTGGATGCGGGCAATGACCATGAAAGTCATCATCGGGAAATGCAACAAGGCATGCGCGATGTTGCGGTCGTTGAGCGGGTGCGTATGGCCGGAGATGCTGGTCAGCAGCACCAGGCCTTGTGCATCGTGATAATCGATACGTGCCAGGGTGTCTTCGTGGTTGTTTCTGCTGCTGCGGCGGAACTGGAAGCGATAACTGCCTTCCACATCGCAAAAGGGCGAGACATGGAAGACCTTGCGTGCAGCCAGGTCGCTGCTGTAGATAATGGGGTCGCCCTGGCTGAGCAGGTAGTAATGGCGCTCGCCAAAGGTATTGCTGACTTCGCACAGCACCGCGCGCAAAGCGCCATCGCGGCGATGGCAGAACCAGAATGAAACGGGATTGAACACATAACCCAGCACGCGCGGGAAAGTCTGCAGCCACACTTCGCCCTTGGCGTCGTGGATGCCTTCCTTTTCGAGCAGGGTGTCAATCCACTGCAGCAGCGGCTGCTTGCCGTCGCCGTGATCCTTGTCATGGAATGACAACAGGTTGAAACGGTTGCGCGAAAGCAGCCTGGTCGGCAACGTCGCACCTTGCATGCTGCGCAACGGCAGGTGCAGGAAATACACGCCATAGTTGAAGCTGTTGCGCGCGGGGCGCAGGCGGCTGTGGTGCACGTTGCCGAAGCATATCTGGGCGCTGTTCATGCTGCGGGCTCCAAATGCTTGATTGCCTGCGCCACGGCGTTGACGCCCTCGGCCACGGCCAGTCCCGATTTCAGTCCATCCTCGTGGAAGCCGTAACCGGTCCATGCGCCCGCGAACCAGGTGTTGTTCCTGCCCTGGATCATAGGCAGGCTTTGCTGTGCGGCAATGGCGGCGCTGTCAAAAACCGGGTGGGCGTAGTCGAAGCTGTCCAAGACTTTGGAAGGATGCGGCTCGTCGATGGGATTCAGCGAGACGATCACCGGTTCCTCGAATGGCAGCGGTTGCAGCTTGTTGATCAGGTAGTGCACGCAAACTTGCGGTTCAGCGCCGCTCCTGCTCTGGTAGTTCCAGGCCGACCAGGTGTTCTTGTTTTCTGGCAGGCAGGTCGCATCGGTATGCAGCACGGCGCGGTTGGGTTGGTAGCCGATGGCCGACAGTATTTTGCGCTCGGCAGGCGAAGCGTCCTGCAGCAGCCGCAGCGATTGATCGCTGTGTCCGGCCATGACCACCTGGTCGAACAGTTCGCTGCCACTCGCGCTGTCGATCCGAATCCTGAGTGCGCCATCAATCCGGGTGCGGGTGACCGCCTGCACCGGTGTATTCAGGCGTTTATCGTCGATGATTGCCAGGAGTTTTTCCGCGTAATTGCGCGCGCCTCCTTTTACCGTATGCCATTGCGGCCTGCCGTTCACTTGCAGCAGTCCGTGGTTGTGGCAGAAGCGCACGAAAGTGGCGAGCGGGAAAGCAAGCATCTGCGCCGTGGGGCATGACCAGATGCAGCCCGCCATCGGCAGCAGATACCAGTCGCGAAATTCCGCGCTGTAGTCGTGGCGCTTCAGGTAATCACCGAGCGAAAGACCGAATTCGCTATGCAGGGGATTTTCGGCCAGCGCCGTGGACGCTTCATTGAAGCGCAGGATGTCGCGCAGCATGCGCAGGAACCGCGGGTTGAACAGGTTGCGGCGTTGCGCGAAGACGGTGTTGAGGCTGCCGCCCGACCATTCCAGCGAGCGGTTGGCCAGCGGCAACTTCACCGAGAACGACATATCCGTGGCGACCGTGGCTATGTCCAGTTCGTCGAACAGTTTCACCAGGTTGGGGTAGGTCTTGTGGTTGAACACGAGAAAGCCGGTGTCGACGCCATAAGTGAGTCCACCCAGGGTAACGTCGACCGTGTGCGTATGGCCGCCGAAATAGTCGTTGGCCTCGAACAATGTCACCTCATGCCCTGCCTGTACCAGCCGGTAAGCGCAGGAGAGCC
Source organism: Sideroxydans sp. (assembly GCA_043744345.1). Classification (GTDB taxonomy): domain Bacteria; phylum Pseudomonadota; class Gammaproteobacteria; order Burkholderiales; family Gallionellaceae; genus Sideroxyarcus. Next base: position 11,859 of record JAYTUW010000068.1, read on the forward strand.
CAGAGATCCCGGAGCCGATGACGGCAATTTTTTTTGCTGCGGCTGCATTTTCCATGATTACGTCCTAGACAAAATTGATAATATGGTGGGAGAATAAGCCACAAATAGCAAAATAGTCAACTATGTCTAGGACAAATATTTATGAACCAGGAAAATAGTCTGTTCAATATTGGTGTGGTCGAGCGTGAGACTGGGATAGGTAAAGACACACTTCGCGTATGGGAAAGACGCTATGGATTCCCGGTTCCGGTGCGGGATTCGAACGAGGAAAGACTGTATCCGGGCGGGCAAGTGGAGCAGTTGCGGCTCATAAAACGCTTGTTGGACATCGGGATGCGTCCATCCAAGGTGGTTGGCTTGTCCATGCCCGAGCTCAGTGCTTTGCTGAGCGAATCCCCCAAGGATGAGCCGGCGTACAGCGCGGATTTGCTTCAATTTGTCGAGCTCATCAAGGCGCATCGGGGGGGGGCGCTGCGTGTGGCCCTGAATCTGGCCCTGTACAAGCAGGGAATGCCGGAATTTTTGTCCAAGACAATAAGTCGGCTCAATCAGGTGGTCGGCGAGGCGTGGATGCGCGGCGACATCCGGGTCTTCGAAGAGCACTTATATAGTGAGCAGATCACCAGCGTCCTGCGCACGGCGATCGCAACGATGCGCAATCCCGCAGCTTCGCCAGGGATACTCATGACGACCTTGCCGGGTGAAGAACATAGCCTTGGCTTGCTGATGGCCGAAGCGACCCTGAGTCTGGCCGGAGCCCAATGCACCATGCTGGGTGTGCAGACGCCGATCAGCGAGATTGTCCTGGCAACACAAGCACATCACTCCGATGTTGTGGCGTTGTCCTTCACTTTGTCCATGCCTCCCTTGCAGATCAAGTCGGGGTTGCAGCAATTGCGCCAGGCCTTGCCGCAGCATGTGGCGCTCTGGGTCGGCGGTGCGGGCGTGGCGCGTCAGAAAAAACACGAAGATGGGGTGCAATATTTCAGTACCTTGTCCGACTTAACTGAGGCAGTTGGTATATTGCGCGAATCGACAGCGAAAGCGGCAAGCTGAGGCTGTCACATAACTTATTGTTAGTAAACACAAGTCTTGATTTATCAAGACAAAAATGCTTAGTTATTAATTCAGTCGCTTGACTTAATCAACTGACTGAATTAACTTTCGTCTCCTCAAATAGATTCCGGAACGGATATGACTGTCAAAACAGAAACCCGCTGCCTGTTGCTGCAAGCCGCACAGCGCATGTTGGGACACCAGCCGACTGCGCAGGAAGAAACGCGCTGGCGTCTGCTGCAGGCGGCGGCGGAAGTGTTCGCAGAAGTCGGCTATCACGCGGCGACCACGCGCGAGATATGCAAACGCGCCGCAGTCAATCTGGCTTCCATCCACTATTACTACGGTGACAAGGCAGAGCTGTATCGCGAAGTGTTCCGCCTGCCCTTTCTGGACGAGGGCAACACCTTTGCCACGCTGGACATTGCCCAAGTATCACTGAAGGAGGCGCTGCAGGCTTTTTATGGCTGGCTGTTCCCTCCGACCGAAGAGGAAGACCCGATGCGCGATCTGTTCATGCGCTTGCATTCGCGTGAAGACGCCGAACCCAGCGGCGTGCTGGGCGATGCCATGGTGCAGGCATTCCGCCCGAATCATGACCAGATGCAGGCCTTGTTGTGCCGGGAATTCCGCCAGGACAAACCGGATGAGGAGATCGACAGGCTGACTTTTGCGGTGATCGGTCTGGCGACCGTCTATTTTCACAGTCGCTCCGCGCTCGAATACTTTGCGCCAAACCTGACCAAAGGCAAGAAGGCCAGGGTGGCGACGACGGAAAGGTTGGTGGCATACGCCATGGCGCTTATCGACTCTGAGCGAAAACGCCGCGCAGCTGTGCCGAGCGCACAAAAGTAATCCTGGTGAATCATTAATATTGGTTGCAGTAGAAAACGCTTTTAATAAGGAATAGAGCAATGAGCACAGTTATCAAACGCAATTCCAAATACATCAAGATCACCTTGCTGGGCTTGCTGGTGGCCGGAGGGGTCGCCTGGAAGATGGGCGCGGGCAAGGCCCACGCCGAAGCTGCCGAGCCGGCCACGAGCCGTCCGGCCCTGACTGTGCGTACCACGACACTGAGCGAGAGCAAATGGGAACGCTCACTGACCGCGAACGGCAGCATCCTGCCCTGGCAGGAAGCCATCATCAGCGCCCAAGTCCCCGGAGTGCGCCTGTCCGAGGTGAAAGTCAGCATCGGCGATCACGTCAAACAAGGCGATGTGCTGGTGACGCTGGACAACTTCTCGCGTGCCGGCAGCGATCAGCAGGCTTCAGGTTCCGCGCAAGGCCGCATCGTTGCTCCGTACGACGGCGTCATCTCTGCGGTCAGCGCCAATGAGGGTTCCATGTCGCAGCCCGGCGTCGAGTTGTTCCGCCTGATCCGCGGCGGACGTCTGGAATGGCGTGCCGAGCTGACGGCTGATGAACTGATGCTGTTGCGCAAGGGCATGACTGCCGAGATCACGATAGGCGAAGGCCGTGTGATGAAAGGTACCGTGCGCGCGATCTCGCCGTCGGTCAACCAGCAGACGCGCTATGGCTATGCGCTGGTCAGCCTGCCGGACAGCTCCGGGATCATCGCGGGGGTGTTCGCGCGCGGCACCTTCGACATCAGCGGCGGCAAGCGCAGTTTGCGCTCCCTGCCGCAATCCGCCGTCATGCAGCGCGGCACGCTGACCTACGTGCTGGTCACGGGCGCCGACAACCACGTGCAGGAACGTGCCGTGAAGATCGGGCAGCGCATGGGCGGTCGCGTGGAGATCAGACAGGGATTGAAAGAGGCAGAAACGGTCGTTGAAAGCGGCGGGGCGTTTCTGACCGAAGGCGACATCGTACAAGTGGTGAAAGGTTAAGCATGAACGTCTCAGCCTGGTCCATACGCAACCCCATTCCCGCGATTCTCGGTTTCATCATGCTCACGCTCATGGGCGTGATGGCTTTCAAGGCCATGAAGATCCAGATGTTCCCCGACATCGACCTGCCCATGATCACGGTCACGGCCACGATGCCGGGCGCCTCACCCGACCAGATGGAAGCCGAAGTGGCGCGCAAGATCGAGAATGCGCTCGCCAGCGCGCAGGGGTTGAAGCACATCTATTCGCAGGTCAAGGACGGTACCGCGATCGTGTCGGCCGAGTTCCGCCTGGAGCGCAATTCGCAAGCCGCGCTGGAAGACGTGCGTTCCACCATCACGCGCATCCGCGGCGACCTGCCGAGAGAGATGCTTGATCCGGTCATCAACAAGGTCGAGTTGAGCGGCAAGCCCATCCTGACTTACACCATCGCCGATCCGAAAATGAGCGAGGAGGAGTTGTCCTGGTTCGTGGACAACAACATGACCAAGCTGCTGCTCGGCGTGAAAGGCGTGGGCCAGATCAACAGAGTCGGCGGTGTGACACGGCAAGTGCGCGTGGAACTGGATCCGGTCAAGTTGCTTGCGCTGAACATCACCGCTGCTGAAGTTTCCAGCCAGTTGCGCCTGATCCAGCAGGAAGCGCCGGGCGGACGCGCCGACCTGGGCGGCATGGAGCAGTCCGTGCGCACGGTGGCCACGGTGAAAACAGCCGAAGACCTCGCGCAAATGGAGATCAGCATCCGCGAAGGCCGCCATATCAGGCTCAACCAGGTGGCGAACGTGAGCGACGGCTTTGCGGAACGCCGTTCGGCCGCCCTGCACAACGGCAAGCCGGTGGTCGGCTTCGAGATCATGCGTTCGCTGGGAGCCAGCGATGTTTCGGTGGCGGAAGGGGTGATCCAGGCACTGGATAGCCTGAAAAAGACGCACCCGGAGATTGTCGTGTCGCTGGTATTCAGTACCGTGGACACGGTGCGCGATGCCTACAAGGGCTCGATGGAAATGATTTTCGAGGGTGCCCTGCTGGCGATCATCGTGGTGATCTTCTTCCTGCGCAACACGCGCGCCACCATCGTGGCAGCGACGGCGCTGCCGCTGGCGGTCATTCCCACCTTCGCACTCATGTACCTGTTCGGTTTCACTATCAACATGGTGACGCTGCTCGCGCTGTCGCTGGTGGTCGGGGTGCTGGTGGACGATGCCATCGTCGAAATCGAAAACATCATGCGCCATCTGGAGATGGGCAAGACGCCGTACCAGGCGGCGATGGAAGCCGCCGACGAGATCGGCATGGCGGTGATCGCGACCACCTTCACGCTGGTGGCGGTGTTCCTGCCGACCGCCTTCATGGGCGGTATCGTGGGGCAATTCTTCGTGCAGTTTGGCTGGACGGCGGCCGTGGCCGTGCTGTTCTCGCTGGTGGTCGCGCGGCTGTTGACGCCGATGATCTCCGCCTATTTCCTGCAGCCGCGCGCCGCGCACAAGACGCCGAAGTGGATCGATATCTATCTTGGATGGGCGCAGTGGTGCCTGAACAATCGCAAGACCACACTGGCGGTGACCGCCGTGTTCTTCTTCGGCTCATTCATGCTGGCCGGGACGCTGGAGAAAGCCTTCCAGACCAAGGATAACCAGTCGCAGACGCAGGTGACGATTACCCTGCCGCCGGGCAGCAAGTTTGAACAGACCTATGCGATGGCCGAACAGGCGCGCGGCATCATCATGCAGAACCCGAACGTGACGCTGGTGTATACCGCGATCGGCGGCGGTTCGTCGGGCGGCAACGCGTTCGAACCGGCCGGTGTGTCGGATGTGCGCAAGGCATCGCTTTCCATCCAGCTCAAGCCGCGTTCCGAGCGCATCAAGAAGCAGGACATCGAGATCCAGCTGCGCGAGGCGATGCGGGTGTTGCCCGGTGTGCGCGTCAAGCTCGGCATGGGCAACTCTGCGGACAAGTACCAGTTGGTGCTGACCAGCGAGAACAGCGATGTGCTGAACGAACAGGCGCTGAAAGTGGGTCAGGAATTGCGCACCATCAAGGGCATTGGCAACGTGGTGTCCAATTCCAGCATCCTGCGTCCGGAACTGGTGGTGCGTCCCGATTTTGCGCGCGCGGCCGAAATGGGCGTGACCTCCAGCGCCATTGCCGAAACGTTGCGCGTGGCCACCAACGGCGACTACGACCAGTCGCTGGCCAAACTCAACCTGCCGGATCGCCAGTTGCCCATCATCGTGAAGTTGCGCGACGATGCGCGCCAGGACATCGAGCTGTTATCGCGCTTGACGGTGCAGGGCTCGCACGGGCCGGTGATGCTCGGCAACGTGGCCACCCTGAGCCTGGAGACTGGTCCGGCACAGATCGACCGCTATGACCGGCAGCGCAACATCAGCTTCGATATCGAATTGGCCAGCCAGCCGCTGGGCAAGGTGCAGGCTGCGGCGCTCGCCCTGCCTTCCGTCAAGAATTTGCCGGAAAGTGTGCAGGTCGCGCCGATAGGCGATGCCGAGGCCATGAACGAGTTGTTCGCCAGCTTCGGCCTGGCGATGCTCACCGGCGTGCTGTGTATTTATATCGTGCTGGTCTTGTTGTTCAAGGACTTCATGCAGCCGGCCACGATTCTGGGCGCGCTGGTGCTGTCCATCCCCGGCGCATTCCTGGCGCTGTTCCTGACGCACACCGCGCTGTCGATGCCGTCGATGATCGGCATCGTCATGCTGATGGGGATCGCGACCAAGAATTCCATCCTGCTGGTGGAATACGCCGTCGCCTCGCGCCGCGACCGCGGCATGAGTCGTGCCGATGCGTTGCTGGATGCATGCAAGAAACGCGTGCGTCCCATCGTGATGACGACCATGGCGATGGGTGCGGGCATGCTGCCGGTGGCGCTTGACCTGGGCACGGGTGACGGCAGCTTCCGCTCGCCGATGGCCATCGTGGTGATCGGCGGCCTGATCACCTCGACCTTCCTCAGTCTGCTGGTGATCCCGGTTGTGTTCACCTATGTGGACGATCTGGTGCAGTGGATTTCCGCGCGCTTCAAGCGGACCCAGCATGTACCGGCTGTCGCGCAAGAGGCCTGACCGAATTCAGTGGCAAATAGCCAATTTAACTATGGAGAAAGCAATGAACCTTTCCAGATTAACAATCAGCGTGCTATTGGCCCTGGGCGCAAGCCCGCTTTCGAATGCCGCCGACCTTCTCGACATCTACCACGCCGCGCAGAGCCAGGACGCCGTGTTCGCCTCCGCCCGCGCCGCGCAACAGGCCGGACAAGAGAAACTCACCCAGGGCCGCGCCCTCATGCTGCCCAGCGTCAACCTCAACGCCAACACCACCGACAACAACGTCACCACCGAATACGGGAACACCAACCC
>JAYTUW010000069.1:0-4738 GCA_043744345.1 Sideroxydans sp.
AGCGACGACGTGCTGCTACCTGAAAAGTTTGCGCTTCAGGTCGGCGGCTTGCGCGCCGACCCGCAATGTGGTGCCGCTTATGGATATACGCGATACCGGCATGCGGACGGACGGCTGGAACCGCTTCCATGGAAAGGTTCAGGGGAGCGGGTGGAAGCCATGTTCCCGTCATTCCTCAAGTCGCGCTGGTGGGATACCCCAACGCCTCTGTATCGTGCCAGCGTGTGTGAAGCGGCTGGACCGTGGACCGATCTGCGGCTCGAAGAAGACTGGGAATACGATTGCCGCATTGCCGCCTTGGGAACCCGGCTGCATTTTTCCGAAGCCTACGTAGCCGAAGTGCGCGATCATGATCAGGGCAGACTGTGCCGGGGCGAAGCGCTGGATCCTGTGCGGCTGCGTCATCGCGCGCGCGCCCACGGCCTTATGTATGCCCATGCCATGTGGGCAGGCATCGGAGCCGAGGTACCAGAAAGGCAGCACTTTGCCCGCGAGCTGTTCTTGCTTGCGCGCCAGTGCGGTGCCGCCGGATTGGCTGCAGAGTCGCGTGAACTGTTTCAGTTGGCGAGAAATGCGTCAGTTGAATCGACGGCCGCCGGAGTTGACTTTCGACTGTACCGGGCCGTAGCGGGTATCTTGGGCTGGTCGTTGACCGGTCGGCTGGCCTGTTCAGTTGATCGGTTGCGAAAATGATCGGCAATCTGCAGGTTTCCGTGGTGATGAGCGTCTATAACGGCGCTGATACGCTGCGCGACACGGTTGAAAGTGTGCTATCGCAAGAAGGCGTGGATTTTGAGTTCATCATCGTTGATGACGGTTCCAGCGATGCGTCGGCATCCATGCTTGACAGCTTCGCTGCGGCGGATGTTCGCGTTCGCCTGGTGCGTCAAGCCAACCAAGGCCTGACCAAAGCGCTGATCAATGGTTGCGCCTTGGCGCGTGGCGAATACATCGCGCGGCAGGATTGTGGAGACCAGTCGTTGCCAGGTAGATTGCGTGCGCAGGTTGATCTCATGCAATCGTGCCCGGAAGCCGCGTTGGTGTCCTGTGGCACACGGATAGTCGGCCCGAATCAGGAGCCGCTTTACGACGTTGTACTTTGCGAAACAGAAGCAGAAAATGGATTACGCGCACGGACTTTGGATCAACTATGCAGTCCACATCATGGAAGTACTCTGTTCCGTCGCGACCTGTATGAACAAGCGGGTGGATACCGGGCGCAATTTTACTTCGCCCAGGATATTGATCTGTGGACCCGACTAGTCGAGCTCGGCCGGCATGTGGCGATGCCCGAACTTTTATACAAGGCGACATTTGCCCTTGGCTCAATCAGTGGTCTGCAACGAAAACGGCAGATTGAGTGCGCGACCCTGATTTTGAAGGGCGCATTTCTACGACAGTATGGACAAAGCGATGCGCCAGTGCTGTCAAAGGCAAGCCAGATCCGTCCCCGAGCGGCGAAGGCTTCGAGCGATGAAATGGCGTCAGCCCTTTACTTTATAGGCAGCTGCCTGAGCAAACGCAAAGACCCTCAAGCACGCCGGTACTATCGGAAGGCACTGCGGGCAAACCCCTTGCACATCAAGGCTGCCATTCGCCTGCTGCTGGGATAATTGAATCCGAACATGTACAACCTCCAAGACCCGCTCCCACCAAGGCTTTTGATCGCATGCACGGCCAGAATGCCCGGTCCATGCGCCTCTTGGGGTGGTGGCCTTGTGGTTTTTTCCGCGCGGCCGTGGCCGGGCTCGATCGGGCGCCGATGAAGCCGCCCCGATTCGACTTCAGCTGGCCCGAAGACGTGCAGGCGCTGCACCGCCACGATATGCGTGATATCTGGGACTCTTCCATCGCCCCGCAGATCTGGAACCAACACCACAACCAGCTCGATCTTTACCGGCGCATCGGCAGCGGCCTTGGTCGGCTAGACATTCTGGATGTCGGGTGTGCCCAGGGCACGCTGGCATTGCTGCTGGCCGAAGATGGCCACAATGTGTGCGCCATGGATATCCGCCAGCAGTTTCTCGACTACGCGATCTCGCGGTACGACAAGGGCGATGTGCGTTTTGTCTGCGCCAACGCGATGGAAGGCGAAATTGACGGACGTTACGACTTGATATTCGCCAACCAGATCATCGAGCATCTGGTCTACCCGCTCGATCTGGTGCGGCGCCTGGCGGCGCAACTAAAGCCAGGCGGTCGTCTTGTGATGACCACCCCGAATGGCGGCTACCTGAAAAATTCCCTGCCGAGCTTCAATGCGTTGGGTGAGCGCGCGTATATCGAAGACGATGTTTGGTTGAAAATCATTGAGGATGAGGCGAAACCGTGCTCGGGTAGCTATACGTTCATGGGGCGGGGTACCCAGTTCGATATTTCATGCACCACTTGTGTCGTGAGGTCCGGTCCGCCATGAAACCAGGCATCGTGGTGTTGTGCTGTGACGGGTTGTACCAGCGCTATCTGATCAACCGGGTCGCGGAGGAATTCACGTTGCTGGGGGTTGTGCTGCACGCCACGCCGCGCGCCAAGGGCACACTTTTTTCCCGCTTGTGGCGTTATCGCAATCCGGTCGAATTGCTGCGCTACATCCATGCCCGCCTCGCGCGGCCCGCGTTCGAGCGGCGTGTGCGCGACACGAACGAAGCGCTCTTTTATCGCGCGGGTGGTCCGCCGGTACTACCCTCCAACGTGCCGATTGTCGAAGTCGCAGACGTTAATGATCCACGAGCGGTCAAACTGGTGCTTGATGTGCGATCGGATATGGTTTGCGTGAATGGAACCAATCTTCTTCGCAAACCCATGCTGGACGCGGTCGCGACTCTGCTCCACGGCGCAATCAATTTACACACCGGACTTTCTCCTTATTCACGCGGTGGCAACTGCAATTTGCACATGCTGCTCGAAGGGCACCCCGAGATGGTCGGGCTGACCATCCACCATCTCGACGCCGGCATCGACAGTGGCGACATCATCATCACCGCCAGGCCGGAACTCGATGCGGACGATTCGTTTGAAATCATCGAAGCAAAGGTGTTTCGTTTGGGCATCGATTTGATGCTGGTGGCGGTGCGGCAGATCCAGGAGGGGCGCGCCGCCCGGGTGCGGCAGTGGGAAGAGGGCAAGCTTTTTCTTAGAAGAACTGGCTACACGTTCAAACCCTTTCTGCATGTGAAAGTGAACCGCATGATCAAGGCGGGGCTGCTATCCCGTTATCTGCAGTCGAAGGACAAAATCGACTGCGGCGTGCGAACTGTCGGGGATTTTCGGTGAAGAAACAACTGCAACGGCTCGTCAATCGCGGCAAGGACGTGCTGTTTTTTCCTTGGTTTTACTCGTATTGGCGTGGGCGGTTGCGCGGACAAGTGCTTTGCCTCCTGTACCACCGCATCGGTGACAACGAAAAGACGCGATTCCTGACCCGCGGCGGATCCCCCGCCATTTCGCCTCAAGAGTTTGAGAGCGACCTGCGCTTTCTCAAGAAACAAGGGGCCGACTTCCTTACCTTTGCGGACTTGCGACAGGGGCGGATTCCGGATCGGTCGCGCTTTGCCGTGATCATCAGCTTCGATGACTGCTTCCTCGACAACTATACCGTCGGGATGGATGTGCTCCAGAGCCTCGACGTCAAAGGCGTTTTCTTTCAGTCCACGGCCTTCGTCGATTCGGAGTTGCTGATCTGGGAGCACGAGCTGTACTGGCATACCCGGACCGACGCAGCTTCAGAGCGCTTCACGCGATTCGCCCAGGATTCAGGACGGGACCTGCCGGGAATTTTCGATCTGCGCGGAGCCGGTTTGGTCGAGCATTTACGCGAAAACGTTGCCTTTGAGCGCGTCGAGCGACTTCTCTCGGAATTTCGGGAAATTGTAGGGGCGCATGCCGAGGCGGCAGAGACCGCATCGGCAATCTATCCGCGTGCCGAGCATCTCAAGAAAGCACATTTATTGGGGCATGAGATCGGTAGCCACGGACACCGGCATCTGAAACGTTCGAGTATTGACTTGCCGACCTTCCAGAGTGAACTGGAACAGTCTTCCCGGATCTTGACAAACCTTCTTGGTTCCGCGCCCGGCGCATTTTCCTTCCCGTTCAACAGCTACGTCAAAGGCGACGACCGGGCGGTATCCCGCTATTTTTCGCAAGGAGTCACAGTCGACCGGCGCTGCATTTCCAGCGATACTCCTCCATTGTGGATGCCCCGTTTCAGCTGGCCCGGCCCGGCGAAGAATTCCCTGCGCAGCAGACGCTGGCTGTTGACGGGACAAATCTAGTCATCCCGCCCAAAGTCATCCAAACGACGCGATTGCTCATGCAGCTTGAAGGCGCTTCTCCTCCACCAGATCGCACAGACCGGCAACGGGTTTCTGTTGTCATTCCCACCTATCGCCGCGAGCAGGTGCTGGTCGATACGATTCGCTACTTGCATGCATTGCGTCCGCCGGCACATGAAATCGTCATCGTTGACCAAAGCGAGCAGCACGAAGCTCCCACCACCGAAGCGCTGCAGGCCTGGCACGACGCAGGGGCCATTCGCTGGTTCCGCCTAAGTCAGCCGTCGATCACAAGCGCGATGAACACTGGCCTTGTGCAAGCGTGTAGCGAGGTCGTGCTATTCCTCGACGACGACATCATTCCGCACGCTGATCTCGTTGGCGCACATGTGCGAGCCCAGGCGGAAGGCATTTGCGCCATCGTCGCCGGGCAAGTGCTGCAGCCGGGCGAAGAGGTGCTGGCC
>JAYTUW010000070.1:0-61849 GCA_043744345.1 Sideroxydans sp.
CTTGAATTCCTTGCTGAACTGCCTTCTCTTTACCATTTGCCACCTCCAGTTTGATTAAAACACCTTATCTAGGTGTCTTTCAAACTGGGGATAGGCCAAGTGACTCGGCTCTCAGGCGCGATTGGTACTCTGAGTTTTAAAATGAAGTGGGCAGTTTAGCCTGGTCTTTAGCTATTTTCACTACTGACGTTTCCAACAATTTATACGCTGGGAATTCTTGCGGACAGTCTGTCACCAATTTTTCCCAGCACCTGACGCACAACGTCGAGGTAAACTGTCGAACAATCGTTTTTCACTCATCTACATGACCTGCCGCCCCCACTGCGCCGCCTGCTGCATCGCGCCTTCCATCACCTCGCCCCTGCCCGGCATGCCGAATGGCAAGCCTGCCGGGGTGCCGTGTGCGCAACTTGATGAAGAATTTCGCTGCAAGGTTTTCGACACGCCCGAGCGCCCAGCGTTTTGCGGCGGGCTGCAACCTTCGGACGAGATGTGCGGCACTACGCGGGAGCATGCGCTGGCTTGGCTGACGCAAATGGAGCTGGAAACGCGGCCGCAGGTATAATGCCGCGCCATGCTTGCCAGCCCCGCCACTTTCCCCGAAGTCACTTCCGAATGCCCGTGTGTGGGTCATTGCACCACGGTGCTGGGCGATGATGTGTGCCGCAGTTGTTTGCGTACGTTTGAGGAGGTCGCGCGCTGGCTGGAGATGAGCGAAGCGGAGCGTATTCAGGTGAATCGGCGTATTGCTTTGCTACAAACCCCTAACCCACCCCAGCCCTCCCTTGTCAGGGAGGGAGCTTCTTGCACCTCCCCTGTGAAGGGGAGGCTGGGAGGGGTTTGAAATCCAACCTAACGAGCTAATAACTATCACATGGACATCATCCTGCTACTCAAGGCCGCGATTCTTGGCGTGGTCGAAGGCCTTACCGAATTCCTGCCGATTTCTTCTACCGGTCATTTGATCGTGGCGGGCAGTTTGCTCAATTTCAACGACGAGCGCGGCAAGTTGTTCGAGATCGTGATCCAGTCGGCGGCGATTCTTGCGGTGATGTGGGAATACCGCGCCAAGATCGGTTCGGTGCTGGGCGGGTTGCAGCGGGGCGAGTCGGCGGCGCAGCGTTTCACCATGAATGTCTTTATCGCCTTTCTGCCGCTGGCGCTGCTCGGGCTGGCTTTCGGCAAGCACATCAAGGCGGCGTTGTTCAATCCCATTACGGTTGCAGTTACTTCGATCATCGGGGCGTTGTTCATCCTGTGGGCGGAGAAGCGCAAGCATACGGTGACGGTTAAATCCGTGGACGATCTGAGCTGGAAGGATGCCCTGAAGGTGGGCTTCGCGCAGGCGCTGGCGCTGATACCCGGCACTTCGCGTTCCGGCGCGACCATTATCGGTGGCTTGTTCTTCGGGTTGTCGCGCAAGGCGGCGACGGAGTTCACTTTCTTCCTTGCCATGCCGACGTTAATCGGTGCGACGGTCTATGAGTTGTACAAGGAGCGTGCGTTGCTTTCAGCCGACGATCTGGGCATGTGGTCGGTGGGGTTCATCGCGTCGTTCGTCTCGGCGTTTTTGTGTGTGCGCTGGCTGCTGCGCTACATCAGTTCGCACGATTTCACGATATTCGCGTGGTATCGCATTGGCTTTGGCTTGATCGTGCTGGTGACTTACTACACGGGCATTGTTGACTGGTCTTTAGGCTGATTAAAAAACAATGCCCGCTTCGGCGGGCTTTGTTTTGTTATAGGAGCCAGATGGACGACGCTTCGCGTTATTTTCCACGCTGCTTGTTGAGTGTCGGCATGTTTGCACAGCCCCTCATCCCCAGCCCTTCGCCCGCCTGCGGGGGAAGGGAGCTAGGCAAAATTTAGCTCTGCTCCCACGGCAAGTTGGCAAGACGCCACCCGTTCAGCACATTGCGCTGGTTGCGCGAACTCTTGTCACCCTCGAACCCTTCCAGGATGTTGTAACAATCGGTGAAACCGGCCTGCGTGGCGATCATGGCCGCACCGTGTGAACGCTGGGCACTGCGGCACAGGAACATGACCAGTGCTTCCTTGTCGACCTGTTGCTCCAGCGACACCATGAAATGCGGGTTCATGTGCATGCCGGGGTACGTCATCCATTCGATCTCGACCGCACCGGGGACTCGCCCAACCCAGTCGATTTCCGCGCGGGTGCGCACATCCACCAGTTTGGCTCCGGGGGCGGAGCGCATCAGTTCGTATGCCTCTTCCGGTGTCAGCGCGCCCTCGTACGGCAAATTCAGGTCTTTTGCGCGCTGTTGGGCAACATTCAATATCTCGGTGATCTTTCCCATTTTCCTTACCCTTGTTTAACCTTTCACATGCAAATGCTATCCTGCACGGTACAGCAGCATACTATCCCATCGACAATGAAAAATCACACTCACCCGCACGCCCACGACAAGTCTGCCGCTTTCGAACCCGCGCATCCGGTGCGTTTCGCAGCGGCACGCAAAAGCACCTGGGTGAGCATCTTCATCAACCTGATATTGACGGTGATCCAGGTCCTGGGCGGTTTCTTCGGCAAGTCGCAATCACTAATGGCGGATGGGTTGCATTCCTTGGCCGACCTGCTTTCCGATGTACTGGTTCTGTTCGCCAACCGGCACGGCAATAAACACGCCGATGCCGACCATCCCTACGGCCATGCGCGCATCGAGACTGCAGCCTCGCTGATTCTGGGCGTCAGTCTGGCAGCGCTCGGTATCGGGCTGCTCGTCGCAGCCGGCATGCGCTTGCAACACCCCGATCAAGTACAGGCTGTAAATCCGCTGGCTTTGTGGGTGGCAGTCATTGCGCTGGCCTCCAAAGAGGGCATGTTCCGTTACATGCTGGCCGTGGCCCAACGCGTCCGTTCACAGATGCTGGTGGCAAATGCCTGGCATGCGCGTTCCGATGCCGCCTCATCACTGGTGGTCATCGTCGGCATCATCGGCAATCTGCTGGGCTATACCTTTCTAGATCTGGTGGCTGCCGCTGTTGTCGGCGTGATGATCGCTTACATGGGCATCCAGTTCGCCAGCGACGCGCTGTTGGAATTGATCGATACCGGACTGGATCAAGAGGAGGTGCGCGCCATCCGCAACACTTTAAAAGCCGTTCCCGGTGTGATCGGGTTGCATGAACTGCGCACCCGCAAGATGGCGGACAACGCTTTGGTGGATGCCCACATCATGGTCGACCCAAAAATCAGCGTATCCGAAGGGCACTACATCGCCGAGGCGGCACGTTCTGCCGTGCTGAAAGGTCATCAGGTGATGGATGTGATGGTACATATCGACCCCGAGGATGACGCCAAGGCCAAGCCCAACGCTCACCTGCCGCAGCGCCATTTGCTTTTGGCGCACCTCGCCAATCGCATGGGCAATGCGCTTCCGGCCCCGTCGCGCATCGTGCTGCATTATCTGGGGGGAAGGATAGAGGCCGAGCTGTTTTTCGACAAACCGGTGGACTTGGCTGTTCTGAGTGCCAAGTGCGCCGCCATTATTTCGGACGATCCCTACTTTCATAGCATTGACCTGTTTCAAGGTGACGCACCAAAATAGTGCGGATCATCTTTCGTTCGCCCCATCTCGGGGCATGTGTTGCAGGCCCCTGCCCTAGCCAAATATGGCACAATGCGTGGCTTGCGGATGTTTTGCACTGGCACGGTTTCTGCTGCTTCCCGCTGCGTCGCACAAACTATTTTGTTTCACTTTTAACAGAGCATTGTCTTAATTTTTCATGGGAGATTCGAGTATGTCTAAAACAGTCGCCGACGTTCTGAAGCTAGTCAAGGAACAAGGCATTAAATTCGTGGATTTCCGTTTCACCGACACCAAGGGCAAAGAACAGCACGTGGGCGTGCCCGTTTCCGCATTCAACGCTGAGAAGTTCACCGAAGGCCACGCCTTTGACGGTTCTTCCATCGCCGGCTGGAAAGGCATTCAAGCTTCCGACATGCTGCTGATGCCGGATCCCGATTCTTGCTACGTTGACCCGTTTTTCGACGAACCCACAATCGTGTTGACTTGCGACGTGATCGAGCCGACCGACGGCAAGGGTTATGACCGCGACCCGCGTTCCATCGCGAAGCGCGCTGAAGCCTACCTGAAGTCTTCCGGCATTGGCGACACTGCGTACTTCGGTCCGGAACCCGAATTCTTCATTTTCGACTCCGTAAAGTGGAACATCGACATGTCCGGCTGTTCGGTCAAGATCGGCTCCGAAGAAGCGGCCTGGGCAACCGGCCATGACTTCGAAGGCGGCAACACTGGCCACCGTCCCACAGTTAAAGGCGGTTACTTCCCCGTTCCCCCGGTGGACAGCCTGAACGACATCCGCGCCGCGATGGTATTGGCGCTGGAAGAGATCGGCATCCCCGTTGAAGTGCATCACCATGAAGTGGCGACAGCCGGACAGTGCGAAATCGGCACCGTGTTCAACACACTAACCAAGCGCGCCGACTGGACGCAGGCCCTGAAGTACGTGGTGCAGAACGTTGCCCACCAGTACGGCAAGACCGCGACTTTCATGCCCAAGCCTGTCGTTGGCGACAACGGTTCCGGCATGCACGTTCACCAGTCGATCTGGAAGGGTGGCAAGAACCTGTTCGCGGGCAACGGCTACGCCGGCCTGTCTGAAACCGCGCTGTTCTACATCGGCGGTATCATCAAGCACGCCAAGGCACTGAACGCGATCACCAACCCCGGCACCAACAGCTACAAGCGTCTGGTTCCTCACTACGAAGCACCGGTAAAACTGGCTTACTCCGCCAAGAACCGTTCCGCCTCGATCCGTATTCCTCACGTCGCCAGCGACAAGGCACGCCGTATCGAGACACGCTTCCCGGATCCTTCCGCCAACCCGTACCTGTGCTTCGCCGCGCTGATGATGGCCGGTCTGGATGGTATCCAGAACAAAATCCACCCCGGAGATCCCGCCGACAAGAACCTGTATGACCTGCCGCCGGAAGAAGATGCAAAGATCCCAACAGTCTGCGCATCCCTGGATGAAGCTTTGGCCGCGCTGGACAAGGACCGCGAGTTCCTGACCCGCGGCGGTGTGTTCTCCAGCGACTTCATCGACGCTTACATCGAGTTGAAGATGGGTGAAGTAAACCGCATCCGCATGACGACCCACCCGGTCGAGTTCGACATGTACTACAGCCTCTAAGACGTTTTAGCAGGCACACGGAACGGAGCCCTTGCGGCTCCGTTTCTTTTTGGTGCCGGTCTTCTCAGCGCCGCCGCGTTAACCTATACTCCGCGCATCGATTATTGGGGACGACCATGAAATTTAGTCACCTGTTTGTTCTGTGCTGTTCGGCGGCTTTCGCTACCGCTGCGCATGCCGATATTTACAAGCGTGTGGATGATGAAGGACACGTCACCTATTCCAGCAAACCTTTCAAAGGCTCCAAAAAACTGCATCTTGAGCCACTGCCGACAATGGCAGCTCCTCCCAAATCGAGCAGAACTTCCGAGGGATTTCCCCGCGTGAACTCCGAAACACAGACCAGGCGTGACGATACCCGCCGCAAGATTCTTGAAGACGAGCTCTCCACCGAGCAGAAATCGCTGGAAGAAGCGCGTGCAAAACTGAAGGAAGGTCAGGATGCCCCGGAGATATATAAAGGTCCGAATGGTCAGACCTACCGTAACGTGGCCAAATACGAAGAAAAAGTGAATGCGTTGCAGGAAGAGGTCTCTTCGCACGAGAAAAATGTCGAAGCGCTCAAGACTGAGCTGACCAATCTCAAGTAGTGCCAATTTGGCATGTTTTCTGCTTTGTAGACTAACATGCCGACCTCCTCTCTTCCTTCACTGGAACACCTCTCCACCGCGATCATCTTGCTCGACGACCAGTCGCGCATCGCGTATCTCAATCCGGCGGCAGAAAACCTGTTCGCATTGAGTAACACCAACCTGCTCGGGCACCCGTTGCAGTATGCATTTGCAAACACTGAACAACTGTTCGCAACAATTCAATCGGCAATTGCCAGTCACGCCAGTCACATCGAACACGAGCTCACGCTCAGTACACACAGCAGCGGAATCAGGCTGCACTTAAGTTGTACGGCCACGCCGCTGCAAGTCGGCACTTATGCCCTGCTGCTGGAGTTCCACACGATTGACCGCCCGTTGAAACTGGCTAGAGAAGAACAGATGTTGGATCAAACCCAAGCCAACCGCCTGTTGCTGCGCAATCTGGCGCACGAGATCAAGAATCCTCTGGGCGGCATTCGCGGCGCGGCCCAGTTGCTGGAACAGGAGCTGGACCGCCCCGCCTTGCGTGAATACACACAGGTCGTCATTCAGGAAGCCGACCGCCTGCGCTCCCTGATGGAAAAACTGCTCACTCCGCAGCACGCGCCCCATTTTAGTGCGCTCAATATCCATGAGGTTCTGGAGCGCGTCCGCAGTGTGGTACTCGCAGAATTGCCGGAAGGGCTGCTCATCCAGCGCGATTACGACCTGAGCCTGCCGGAATTGCACGGCGACAAGGAACAACTGATCCAGGTGGTGCTCAACATCGTGCGCAATGCGGCACAGGCCATGCAAGGAAGAGGCCAGATCACCCTGCGCACGCGCATCACACGTCAGGTCACACTGATGAAGAAGCTGCACCGATTGGCGGTGATGGTGCAAATCATCGACAACGGCCCCGGCATTCCCACGCATCTGCGCGACAAGATCTTTTACCCGCTGGTCTCCGGTCGGGCCGAAGGTCACGGATTGGGCCTGACCCTGGCACAGGACTTTGTAAGTCAACATCAGGGCAGCATCGAATTTGAAAGCGAACCGGGACGCACCTGCTTCACTGTCATGCTCCCGCTCCCACAAAAATAGGAAACCAAAAATGACAAAGCCTGTCTGGATCATCGACGACGACCGCTCCATCCGCTGGGTGCTGGAAAAAGCACTGGCTCGCGAACAAATCGAATTCAAGAGTTTCGCCTCCGCCGACGAGGCGCTGGCCGAACTGCCCGGCAGCCTGCCGCAAATGGTAATCAGCGATATCCGCATGCCCGGCAGCTCGGGGCTGGATATGTTGCAGAAGCTGCGCAACGATTTCCCGAATCTTCCGGTCATCATCATGACTGCCTACTCCGATCTGGAAAGCGCAGTATCGGCCTTTCAGGGCGGCGCATTCGAATACCTGCCCAAACCTTTCGACGTGAACCATGCCGTCGAACTGATCCGCCGCGCGCTGGAGCAAAGCCAACGCAAGAACACGCACGCCGAAGACGCACAGGCCGCGCCGGACATCCTCGGCCACGCGCCCTCGATGCAGGAAGTGTTCCGCGCCATCGGCCGTCTCGCGCAATCCAACGCCACCGTGCTCATCAACGGCGAATCGGGAACGGGCAAGGAATTGGTCGCTCAGGCATTGCACCGCCACAGCCCGCGCGCCGACAAACCCTTCGTCGCCATTAACACCGCCGCGATTCCCAAGGATTTGCTGGAATCGGAATTGTTCGGCCACGAACGCGGTGCCTTTACCGGTGCGACCACCACACGCCACGGACGCTTCGAACAGGCCGAAGGCGGCACGCTGTTCCTCGATGAGATCGGCGACATGCCCGCCGAATTGCAAACGCGCTTGCTGCGCGTGCTGTCGGACGGCAACTTCTACCGCGTCGGCGGCCACCAGCCGATCAAAGCCAACGTGCGCATCATCGCCGCCACCCACCAGAATCTGGACGAACGCGTGAAGCTGGGACTGTTCCGCGAAGACCTGTT
This sequence comes from Sideroxydans sp., assembly GCA_043744345.1. GTDB lineage: Bacteria > Pseudomonadota > Gammaproteobacteria > Burkholderiales > Gallionellaceae > Sideroxyarcus. Next base: position 7,749 of record JAYTUW010000070.1, read on the forward strand.
CCACCGCCTCAACGTTATCCGCCTGCGCCTGCCGCCGCTGCGCGAACGCCGCGAAGATATTCCACTGCTGGCGAAATATTTCCTGCAGAAAAGCGCGAAGGAACTGGGCGTCGAACAAAAGACCCTGAGCGAAGCCGCGCTGAATTATCTGTCCGCGCAAGACATCCCCGGCAACGTGCGCCAGCTGGAAAACCTCTGCCACTGGCTCACCGTGATGACGCCCACGCGCGTGGTCGAAATCGCCGATCTACCCGCCGAATGGCGCGACACGCAAGCCAGCAGTGCGCTCAACATGGACTGGCGCGGTGCCCTCGCGCAACAAGCCGCCCTCGCCCTGCAACGCGGCGAACCCAACATCCTCGACACGCTGACCAAACAGTTCGAAAGCACGCTCATCACTCAAGCGCTGCAACACACCGGTGGGCGGCGCATCGAGGCCTCCACGCTGCTCGGCATGGGACGCAATACGCTGACACGGAAAATTCAGGAATTGGGGTTGGATGGGGAGAACGAATAAGACATTGCGTTGGGTTGAGGCGTAGCTGATACCCATCAAGCGCAATGATGGGTATCGCTACGCTCCACCCATCCTACGAGTGCTTCATCCTGTAGGGTGCGCTTGCGCACCAGTTGCTCAAATCTAGTGTTCTGGTGCGCAAGCGCACCCATTTAATTTTTCCACACTCTGCCGATTTGTTGAACGTGAGCACTCTCATTCACGAGTGGTAACCCAAACATCTCCCCGACCGTGCGCAGCAGATTGTAGTGACTGATATGCTGTGCACTCTTGCCGGGCTTCACCATTGGACCAACGAAGATCGTAGCGATACGGTTGTTCTCTGAGCCATTGTCTTCATCCCAAGTCACAATGAGCAAACTGTTATGCGCCATCGCCCATTGCGCATAAGGTTCGATGTTCTTCTTGAGCCATGCGTCGCCCTGTGCGATGCTGCCATCATGCATGTCGTTGCGCTGATCGGGCACTACAAAGGAGACGGTGGGCAATTGTGAATAGTCGGCGGGGAACGTGCTGAACGGCTGGTTGAGCGCGGTCAGCTCTTTCCAGTTCGCGACCGGATTGTGCTTGCGCATGTAAGCACCGTAGATGCAGCCTTCGTAACCCGCCTCAGGCATAGATTCGGCATAGCTCACAAAACTGTAACCCTTCTCCATCAGCGCACTGGCGAGGTTGGGGCCGCTGAGTTCAAGCGGGCAGGTGTTGCTGCTGATGCCGCGCGTGGTGCCGCTGAACAGGGCTAGATAGTTGGGCTGGCTAGGATGGGTGATGCCGTAGGACTGGGTGAACAGCACGCCGCGATTGGCCAGTTCGTTGATGTACGGGGCATCCTTGTTGCCGATGATCTGCGAGAACGACTTGTTCTCTTCGATCACGATGACGATGTGGTCGGGGCGGGGTAATTCACCACCCCATGCTTGTTGTGCGGCCAGCAACAGTATCCAGCAAAGCTTCTTCATTCGATCTACTCCAATAGAGTGAGCAGTTGTAGGAGCCAGCTTGCTGGCGAATAACGTGACATATCGCCAGCAAGCTGGCTCCTACAAGTTGGCTTTTCCTGAGATGGCAGTTGGCATTACACCACCTCTGCGACCACAATCGTATGATCGGAAGGCCGCTCCATTTTGCGCGGGGCCTTGTCGATGATGCAGGAGCTGCACTGCAGCGCTTCGCTAATGAGGATGTGGTCGATGCGCAGACCCATGTTACGGCGGAACGCCATCATGCGGTAATCCCACCAGGAATAGCTTTTCTCCGGTTGCTCGAACAGGCGGAAGGCGTCGCGCAGTCCGAGCGCCTGCAGCGCCTTGAATGCCGCACGCTCGGGCTCGCTCACCAGCACCACGTCTTTCCATGCCGCAGGGTCGTACACATCGCGGTCTTCCGGGGCGATGTTGTAGTCGCCCAGCAAGGCCAGTTTTGGATATTTCGTCAGTTCGTCTTTGAGCCACGCCGTGAGCGCGGCCAGCCATTTGAGTTTGTACTGGTATTTGTCGGAGCCGACTTCCTGCCCGTTGGGGATGTACACGCACACCACACGCACGCCTTCGATGGTGGCAGCGATGACGCGTTTCTGTTCGTCCTCGAAATTCGGGATGCCGTATTGCACTTCACTTGCAGGAGACCGGCTCAGGATGGCCACGCCGTTGTACGTTTTCTGTCCACTGAACGCGACCTGGTATCCGGCTTGTTCCAACTCCGCCAACGGAAAATTCTTGTCCTCGGTCTTCGTTTCCTGCAGGCACACCGCGTCCACCGGGTTCGCCGCCAGCCACTCAAGCAGGTGCGGCAGGCGCACCTTGAGCGAATTGACGTTCCAGGTGGTCAGCTTCATTGCGCCGGATTGGCTGGAGCTGCTGCGGGTGCAGGCGGACGGTAGGTAATGACTTTTTTTGGATAGCCCGCGAAATCCAGTTCGCTGTTCCACTGGTCGGGCTGGAATCCCTTGAGCCAGGACTTGCCGACAGTTGCTGCGGGTAATTTGCTGTCGCCGGAATCCTTGCGAAACGCGTCGATCTCTTCTTTCTTGATGAGGCTCTTTTCAGTGAAGGGAATGCCGCGATTGTTCAAGAAGTCCCGCGCTAGTTGGCAGGCCGAGCCGCAATCGGGAAACGCGTACAGCGTGACCGGAAAGTTCTGCCTGGCGCGCAGCGTCTCGTATGGCAGATTGATATCGGGAACCGGGTCTTTGGCTAATTTCAATTTCTCGAAATCCTCGGAGCCTTCCAAAGGTGTGTCGCTATAATGTACTTTGCCGTCCTTGTCGATGGACCGGTACAGCTCTGACGCCTGAACATTCGCGAACATCAACAGACACATCAACAAAATTCCGCTTCTCATCATTGCCTCCTTTGCTAGGACGTCAATCCGTTATGCCTCAACAATGCATCAATTTTAGGTTCGCGTCCGCGGAACGCCTTGAACGATTCCATGGCATCACGGCTGCCGCCCACTGCCAGGATCTGCTCGCGGAAATGGCTGCCGGTGGCCGCATCCAGCACACCGTTCTCTTCGAACAGACTGTACGCATCGGCCGATAGTACCTCGGCCCACTTGTAACTGTAATAGCCCGCCGCATAGCCGCCGGAGAAGATATGCCCGAAGCTGTTCTGAAAACGGTTGAACGGCGGCGGAACAAGCACGGCGACTTCCTTGCGCACTTCATCCAGCAACTGCTGCACAGTCTGCTTCCCTTGCGCATCAAAGTCGCTGTGCAGGCGCAGGTCGAACAGCGAGAACTCGATCTGGCGCAACATCTGCAACCCGCTCTGGAAATTCTTCGCGGCGATCATCTTGTCGAACAGGTCGCGCGGCAGTTTCGCACCGTTGTCCGCGTGGCGTGTCATGCCCTGTAGCACATCCCATTCCCAGCAGAAGTTCTCCATGAATTGGCTGGGCAACTCGACCGCGTCCCATTCCACGCCGCTGATGCCGGATACGCCCAGCTCTTCCACTTGTGTGAGCAGATGGTGCAGGCCGTGGCCGAACTCATGGAACAGGGTGATGACTTCGTCGTGCGTGAACAGCGCGGGCTTTCCGCCCAGCGGAGACGCGAAGTTGCAGTTGAGGTAGGCCACCGGTGTCTGGATGCCCTTGGCCGTACGACGGCGCGTGATGGCATCGTCCATCCACGCCCCGCCGCGTTTGCTGGCGCGCGCATACAGGTCGAGATAGAACTGGCCTATGAGGCCGCCCTGGTCATCGCGGATGTCGAAGAAGCGCACCGTATCGTGCCACACCGGTGCCGCGGACGGCTTGATATTCAGGCCGAACAAGGATTCGACCAGCCCAAACAACCCGGAGAGTACCGCATCTTCAGGGAAATACTGTTTCACTTCCTGCTCGGAGAAGGCATAACGCTGCTGGCGCAGTTTCTCGCCCGCGTAGCCGATGTCCCAAGCCTGCAAATCATTCAACCCCAGCTGCGCCGCCGCAAATTCACGCAACTCTTGCAGATCTTTTTCGCCGAACGGTTTTGCGCGCTGGGCCAGTTCGCGCAGGAACTCGGCCACCTGTGCCGGGGTGTCGGCCATCTTGCTCGCCAGCGAATACTGCGCGTAATCGGAAAAACCCAGCATATGCGCCTGTTCCGCGCGCAATTTCAATATCGCCGTCATCAGCGGCGAGTTGTCCAGCTCGATCTTGGCACCCTCCACCAGTTGTTCGCTGGCGCGAGTGGAATAAGCCCGGTACATGCGCTCGCGCAGAGCACGGTTGTCGGCGTATTGCATCACCGGCCCGTAGGAAGGGGCCTTCAGCGTGAACAGCCAGCCTTTTTTTCCCGCCTCGCCAGCCGCCTCTGCGGCGACCTGGCATTCGTCTGCCGGGATGCCGGAGATTTCTTTCTCGTCTTCGATCACACAGGTGTAGGCGTTGGTCGCATCCAGCAAATTGTCGGAGAATTTTGATGTCAGTTCGGATTGTTCTTCCTGGATCGCCATGAAGCGCGCCTTTTTGTCCGCGGGCAATTCGGCACCGCCCAAGCGGAAATCGCGCAATTCGTTTTCGATGACTTTCTTTTGCTCGCCATTTAGCGTTGCATAGCCGCTACCGTCATGAATAGCTTTGTATTTCTGGTACAACGCGAGATTCTGCGACAGCTCGGCGTAGTACTGCGTGATCTTGGGCAAATTGGCGTTGTACACCTCGCGCAGTTCGGGGCCGTTCATCACCATGTTGAGGTGTCCGACTTGTCCCCACATGCGCGCCAGATGTTCGTTGGCATCCTCGAACGGCTGCACAAAGTTCTGCCAGGTTGGCTGCGTATCGTCCGCAAGCAGCTTCACCGTCAGCGCGCGGTTGCGCGCAAGCAGCTCGTCGACGGCTGGCGTCACCAGTTCGGGTTTGAACTCCGCAAAACGCGGCAGCCCGGAAATATCAAGCAATGGATTCATTACGACAGCCTAGATTGAAAATGCGACATGGCCTTCGACGATGGTATGTCGCACGCGGCCCTGCACGGTGTAGCCGTTGAACGGCGTGTTTTTGCCCTGGCTTTTCAGCGCGGCGGGTTCGATCTTCCAGGTGGCGGCGGGATCGAAAACGCAGACATCAGCATGCGCGCCCACCGACAGGTGTCCCATCTTCACACCCAGCAACTGCGCCGGATTAATGGTGATGCGCGTCAGCGCGTCCGACAGAGAGACCTTGTCTTCTTCCGCCCACTTCAGCACCAGCGGCAGCAACAACTCCATGCCGGTTGCGCCTGCTTCGGCTTCGGCAAAGGGCAGTTGCTTGGCATCCTCGTCCACCGGCGAGTGGTTGGAGCAGATCGCGTCAATGGTGCCGTCCAGCAACCCGGCACGCAACGCGGCCTTGTCGCGCAGACTGCGCAGCGGCGGTATCAGGTGGCAATTCGCATCGAAATAGCCGATGTCCATTTCTGTCAGGTGCACGTGGTTCATGGACACGTCGCAGGTCACATCCAGACCCTGGCGCTTCGCGCTACGCACCATCTCCACGCCTTCCGCGCTGGAGATACGGCAGACATGCAGCTTTACCCCGGTTTCGCGGGCCAGTTGCAGCATGGTGGCAAGGGCGATGGTCTCGGCCACCACCGGGATCGCGGGCAGGCCGTAGCGGGTGGCGATCTCGCCGTCGTGGGCAACTCCGTCTTTGGCCAGGAATGCATCCTGCGGACGCAGCCACACGCGATAACCAAAGGTCGCCGCATACTGCATGGCGCGCATCAGCACACGCGTGTCGGTCAAGTGTGCATCGGCCTGGCTGAACGCTTTGCATCCGGCTTCGGTAAGCTCGATCATCTCGGTCAGTTCATTGCCTTTCAAGCCGTAGGTCAGGGCGCCGACCGGGAACACGCGCGCCTGGTTGAGCAAACGCGCGCGGTGCTTGAGCATCTCCACCAGACCCGGCTCATCCAACGGCGGATCCGTGTCCGGTGGGCAAGACAGCGAAGTCACACCGCCCGCCATCGCGGCATCCATTTCCGATTCCAGTGTGGCCTTGTATTCGTAACCGGGCTCGCGCAGGCGTGCCGCAACATCCACCAGACCCGGAATCACGATCAATCCGTCGGCGTCGATCACTTGATCTGCGGTAAATCCCTGCGGTGCTTTTCCAATGGCGACGATGTGCTTGTCGGCAATGTACACATCCTGCGTGGCGTCGATCTTGTTCTTGGGGTCGATCAGGCGACCGTTCTTGATATGGATGTTCATCATTTCGCTCCCGCCAGTGTGCTCATCACGGCCATGCGCACCGCGATGCCGAAAGTGACCTGCGGCAAGATGACCGATTGCGTGCCGTCCGCCACGCTGGAATCGATCTCCACGCCGCGGTTCATCGGTCCCGGGTGCATCACGATGGCATCACTTTTTGCCTGCGCTAGACGTTCCTGCGTCAGGCCGTAGTATTTGAAATACTCTTGTGCCGACGGCAGCAGCGCGCCCTGCATGCGCTCGTTCTGCAGGCGCAGCATCATCACCACGTCGACATCCTTCAAGCCCTGCTTCATATCGTGATACACCTGCACGCCCAACTTTTCGACCATGGTCGGCAGCAGCGTCTTCGGTGCGACCACGCGGATCTCCGGCACGCCCAGTGTCGTCAGCGCGTGGATCTGCGAACGTGCCACGCGCGAATGCAGCACGTCGCCGACGATGGCGACACGCAGGTTGTGGAATTCTTTTTTGTAGTGGCGGATGGTGAACATGTCCAGCAACGCCTGGGTGGGGTGCGCGTGGCGGCCGTCTCCGGCGTTGATGACATGCACCTCGGGCGCGACATGCCGCGCGATGAGGTGCACGGCCCCGCTGGTGGAGTGGCGCACCACAAACATGTCGGCATGCATGGCACACAGGTTATCCACCGTATCCAGCAGGGTCTCCCCCTTGCTGGTGCTGGACGATCCGATGTTCAGGTTGACCACATCGGCGGACAACCGCTTGGCGGCGATCTCGAAGGTGGTACGGGTACGCGTGCTGTTCTCGAAGAAGATGTTGAACACGGATTTGCCGTGCAACAGGGGGACTTTCTTGATCTCGCGGCCTTCGGCCACATTCACGAATCCAGTCGCCTTGTCCAGAATGTCCTTCAGGATCCGGGCGGGCAGTCCGTCCGTGGTCAGCAGGTGCTGAAGTTCGCCGTTCTTGTTTAACTGTGGATTATTCATGCATAGATTCCTGCGCTGGGTTCATCAAAATACGCTTGCAGTATCTGCTGGGCAGCATACTGGTCAATGAGGGATTTTTGCTTCCTGCCGTGAATCCCTTCCTCATCCAGCACCGAGCTCGCGGCGGCGGAAGTATAGCGCTCATCAACCAGCAGCGTCGGCAAATTGAATCGCCCTTTCAACCGGTTGGCGAAGCGGCGGCTCAATGCGGTCATCTCGTGCGGCGTGCCGTCGTCGTTGCACGGCAGGCCCACGACCAGGGCGGTCGGTTCCCATTCCCTGAGGAGTGCGGCAACGGCGGCAAAGCGCGTGTCGGTCTTTTCGTCGTTGATGGTCGTCAGCGGCTGCGCGGTCCGGGAGATGGTGTTGCCTACTGCGATACCGATGCGTTTGGTGCCAAAATCGAAAGCTAGCAAGGTGCCGGAAGGGGGAACGATCGGCACGCAAGGATTCAAAAATTGCCCCAATCGTTTGCCTCCTCTCCCGCAAGCGGGAGAGGATTGAGGTGAGGGATGCGGGCACATGTAAACAGTCCTTCCAGCACTATTTGCCTGCTAGGCATGTCCTGCCTCGTCGGAAAGTGTTGCGTAGTCGATGCCGAGCAGTGCCATCGCCGCGGGCAGGCGCTCCTCGGGCGGCAGGTCGAACAGGATGTGGTCGGTCGCGGGTACGCTGAGCCAGGCGTTGGCTGCCAACTCCTGCTCCAGTTGCCCTTCCGACCAGCCTGCATAACCCAGCGTGACCAGCAGATGCTGCGGCCCCTGTCCTTCACCCACGGCTTGCAGGATATCCTTTGAGGTGGTCAGGCCGATATGGTCGTTGACCTGCAGGGTGGATTGCCATTGGCCGACGGTATCGTGCAATACAAAACCGCGGTCGGTCTGGACAGGACCGCCAAAATGCACCAGCACATCTTCCAGCTCGGCCGGTTTGAGCGGCATGTTGATTTGCGCGAACAGTTCGCTCAGGGTCAGGCTGATGGGGCGGTTCACCACAATGCCCATGGCACCCTGCTCATTGTGTTCGCACACATAAGTCAGGGACTTGGCAAAAAAGGGATCGGTCATCGCCGGCATGGCGATCAGGAAGTGATTCGTGAGATTGAACTCGGTCATGGCGGTATTGTAGCTTCCCGCGCCCGCCTTAACAATTCGCCATTCGCAGCCGCAACCGCCTTACCCCCGCGTCTTTTGTTGGTTTGGTGTCACCAACGAACGACGCGGACGCACCGCTTAAAGCGCGGCGAAACGGCTGATGTTCTCCAGCAGTTCTTCCTCGTGGTAAGGCTTGCCCATGTATTCGTTCACACCCAACTCAAGCGCGTACTGGCGGTGTTTGTCGGCCGTCCGCGAAGTGATCATGATGATGGGCACATCGCGGGTACGGGCATCCTGGCGCATGCGCTTGGTCAATTCGAATCCGTCCATGCGCGGCATCTCCACATCCAACAACATCACGTCAGGAAGCATTTCGGTGAGTTGTTCCATCGCATCAACGCCGTCCTTGGCGAGAACGACCTGGTAGCCGGTACGCGACAGCAGGCGGCTGGTAATCTTGCGCACGGTGAGTGAATCGTCCACCACCATCACCACCGGCACCTTGCGTGCGGCCTCCTTGACTGCAGGCTTGGCGACAACCCTGCGACTGGAAGCGATGCGCTGCGAGAACGCTACCGGGTTGATGATAAGGATCACCACACCGTTACCGGATACCGTGGCTCCGGCGATGCCGGGCAGACGGGCCAGTTGCGGCCCGATGTTCTTGACCACAACTTCCTGGTTGCCGATGATTTCCTCGACGTGCAGTGCAATGCGGTTGTCACCGGCACGCAGCAACAGGATAGGGTTGTGCGGCTGAATCGCGACCGCAGACTCTTCATCGCCCAGCAAACGCGGCAGATAATGCAAAGGATAACGGGCACCCTGCCAATCGACGAATTTCTGGTGATAGGCGGCTTCGAGTACCGGCGGTTTGATCTGCTGCACGTTCTCGATCATGTTCGAGGGGATGGCGTAGATAAGCTGCCCCGCGCGCACCATCAGGACTTTGGTGACCGCCAGTGTCAACGGCAGGTGGATGCTGAAGCGTACTCCGTGCCCGGGTTCCGACGAGACGTCGACACGGCCGCCCAGCGCGGTGATTTCGCTGCGCACCACATCCAGTCCCACACCGCGGCCGGAGATCTCCGTCACTTCGTTCGCGGTAGACAAGCCCGGTGTAAAGATCAGTTGCATGGCCAACTCGTCGCTGATGACTTCGTTTTCCTGCAGTACGCCGTTGTCGACGGCTTTCTGGCGCACACGCGCGATGTCCAGACCGGCGCCATCATCGCTGAAATCAAACACCACTTCGTTGCTTTCCTGGCGCAGGACCAGGCGAATTTCACCGATGGGGTCCTTGTTCGCTGTGGCGCGCTGCTCCGGAGTTTCCAGACCGTGCGCGATGGCGTTGCGCAACAAGTGTTCGAAAGGTGCCGTCATCTTTTCCAGCACGCTACGGTCAAGTTCGACTTCGGTTCCCAGCAACTCAAGGTTGGCACGCTTGCCCAGTTCTTTACCGGTCTGCCGCACGATGCGGTACAGGCGTTCGCTCACGCTGGAGAACGGCACCATGCGGATCGCCATCAGGCCCTGCTGCAAATCGCGGTTCAGGTGCCCCTGCGCACTGAGTGCCGCTTCGGTTTCGGCCAGATTCTTCAGCAACGCCTGCTGCACGGTTTGCACGTCGTGTACGCTCTCGTTCATGAAGCGCGTCACTTCCTGGAAGCGCGTGAAACGGTCAAACTCCAGCGGGTCGAACTTTTCGGCACTGTCGCCGCTGGTCGAGATACGCGCCTGCATCTGGCCTTCAGCGTGGATTTCCAACTCGCGCAATTGCTTGCGCAAACGGTTCACACTCTCGGTCAGTTCATGCACGCCGCCTTTGACGTTCTGCAATTCCAATTCGGCACGCGAACGCGCCACGCTGACCTCGCCGGCCTCGTTCACAAGCCGGTCCACCGTGTCGGAACGCACGCGCAGCAAGGCGGCCTGCATGGCGCGTTCCGCGCCGACTTCAAGCGTCTTCTTGGGAATCGACTGTGTGATCTCGAGCGGATCTTTGGTCTTCGCCTGTTCCACTGCACGCGGCGCCGGGGCTTCAGGCAGGTGCGGATTCTGCAAATGATCAATGGATGAACCGATGCGGTCCAGGTAATTGTCCAGTTCGCCCCATAGCTCCGGGGTGAACTGATTTTCGGCCACCGCCTTTTCCACCCGGTCTTCCACGCGGTGGGTCAGTTCGCCCAAGCGCATCGCCCCCGCCATGCGGGCGCTGCCCTTGAGCGTGTGCAGACTGCGTTTCAGATTGCGTCCGAGCTGTTCGTCTTGCGGTTTTTCGCGCCATGCACGCATGGTGCTACCAATCTGGGGATACAGTTCGTGTGCTTCCTCGAGGAAGATCGGCAACAGTTGTTCGTCGACTTCGTCGTGGACTTCACGCCCCCGTTGTTCTCCCTTTTGCGCGGACTCGGGAGTTTCAGCGGCAACCATGATTCTTGCTGCTTCGGGTTCCGAAACAGGTACTTGCTCAACTTCAAGTTTGAATTCCGCTACCGTTTCGGTTGGCAGGACGAGTCCAGTAGCCGGTTCCGGCTCTGCAGCGGGAAAATCAAGATCGGGGACTTTCAGAAACTCCAACTCATCCGGAGATTGCTTTGCAGCTTTCTCCGGCATGGCGAAATCCAGCGTTAACTCATTTAGGTTTTTTTTTTCAGCAGCACCGTAAACGGGCGCATCGGGCAGGTCGAAATCCAGGGCGGGGAGTGATTCCAGGCCCGGCGGCAACACGGCCTCAGGTGCGGGAATATCGGTTGCAGCGACCCGGGTTGCCTGGAGTTGCGCGATCAATTGCGGTTGCGGTTGCGGCTCCTGGCGCTGCTGACGCACCATCGTGCACATCTCGTCCAGACGCAGCACCACCTGGTCAGCCAGCGCCAGTTGCTCATCGTTCATCGCATGCGGTTTCTCGATGCGCTCTTCCAGCCAGAGTTCCAGTGCGTACGCCAGTTCGGCGATCATCACGAATCCCATGGTGCGGTTGACACCGGCCAGCGTATGCGCGGCGCGCATGAAGTCATAAGTGACGGTGTGCGTATCGCTCTCGTGCATCGCCTTGAGCTGCGTGTAAAGCGCGCTGACGTGATCCGCCGCCTCTTCCGTCGCGATGTCAAACAGCACCAGCGACAGGCTGACGGAGCCGATATCGACGCTGGCCTGTTCACTTTCGGCTTGCACTTCGACTGCCGGTTGTGCAACCGCGGCCGGCTGTGCCGGAATTTCGGGAACCGGCGCCGGCACGGGTTGCACGATCGCGGGTTGCGGAATCTCTTTGTCGTTTTCGATGCAGTCCGCCACGTTGAGCAGCCAGGTCGTGTCGATGGTGGCTGTCGTGCTGCCGCTGCTCAGCATGTCGATCCAGTGCTGGAACAGCACCTCGGCATCACCAATCATGTCGAGCAGTGCCGGTGAAGCGGGTTTGTTGTCCTGCAACCACTTGTTCATTGCGCGCTCCACCGCCCAGGCGACTTCGCCCAGTTCGGTGAGTCCCACCATGCGTCCGCTACCCTTCAGGGTATGGAATCCGCGGCGCATGGTCACCAGCGGTTCGCGGCTATCCATGTGCAACCTGCTGACTTCCAGATTGTTGCGCAGGGTCTCCATGACTTCGCGCGCTTCTTCAAGGAACACTTCCAGCAGTTCCTCGTCTTCCCCGCCCGCACGGATCGAGACACCCGAATGCGCGGCTTCTTCTTCCTGTGCCGGGATATCTTCATGTCCCGCGGCAGACCGCATCTCGGAGATTTCCTGCAGGACCCCTTTTAGTGCCGTGGGGTCGGGTTTCTGCCCGAGAACGAGACCGTGTACGTAGTCTTCCAGCGTGCTGATGGCGGCAGCCACAGTACGCATCTCGGCGGCGGAAGGGGTTCCGCCATGCACGTAGCGGTCGGTGACCTGGCGCAGCATGGCCATCAATTGCACGGCCGTATCCAGCGACAGGATATGCAATCCGCCCTGCACCTGGCTTAACAGGCGACCGACCTGCGACAACTCGGCGCGTTTGGCGGCGTTGTTGAAGAAGGCATTCAGGTTCTGTTCGATGTGCTGCAGGTTGCCCTGCATCTCGTTGGCCAGCGGCACCATTACTTCGTGCTGCTCCATTTCGCAATACAGCGAGATCAGGCTGGCGAGTTTGTTCTCGTCTTCCGGCATGTGCGCCATGTCGGCCTGCAGACGCGAACTCAGGATGCGGGCCTGCTCCTGGAAACCGCTTCCCAGATGCTGGTAATGCTCGATCCCGCTGTCCAGCAGCAGCAGCGCCATCGCCATATCCATGGAGATTCGCTGTGCGCTCTCGGGTTTCTCGGCGTGCGCCGCACTGGCATGTATTTGCTTGCTCAGGAATTGAAGTGTGTTGCGGTCCAGCTGCTCGGACATGCCGTGCAGGATCCCCATGTCTCCCGCGAACTTCTTGCACATCCCCTCGTCGTCGCCCACACAGTGCTCCCAGGAATCCCGGGCAATATTGATCTGGGCGCGCATGTTGTTGAGCAGGGCGGCCGTCTCGGTCGGAGGCATCGGTTGGGCCTCGGGCAGGTACTCGTCCAGGGTAAACACGTTCTTGATCTGGTCGACCGTCTCGCTCACGGCGTGGCTGCGCGCGATGAAATACAGCATCTCGCTCATGTGGAGCTCTTCGTCGAAGACGTTTCCTTCCGTCAGCGATTTCATCTTGATATCGATGCGGCTCAGCGATTTTTTGTAGTTCAGTTCCGGCGGGATACCTTCATGCACCATGCAATCCAGCAGGCCGAACGCAACCCACCAGAATGCGCGTTGCTGGTTCTGCGGCACGCATGGCACGATGCTGCGTACCGTGGCCATCATCACCCGTAGCGCTTCCGCCTTGTCCTCGTTGCGCAGCCATTTCAGCAGTGCGCGCTGATACTTCACGCGCGCGGCCTTGATTCGTACCGGGGCGTCGCTCTCCTGCGGCGGCTGCAGCAGCACGTCCGGCAGATCCACCCGCAAAGACGGGTAGAACAGATCCATTTCAAAGGCCATTTCCAGCCCGCGCGCCTGCAGCAACTCCTGGTATTCGTTGAACAGGCGCAGGGTTGCATTACTTGCACCGTCCGCAAGTGCATCCAGATAATGGGTCAGACCGAACAGGGCACGGCGGATGGAATCACGTTGCGAAGCGCTGACGCTGCTGGCCTGCGCAAGTTCTTTCAGAAGTTTTTCCAGCTCTGAACAGAAAACGGACAGTCCGGTAAGGGACAACATGCGCAACACACCGCTGATACGGTGAAGATCGTCCAGCGCGCTTTTCAACGACTGCTGGTCGCTTCCGGAGGACGCGAAAAAGCTTTCCAGTTCGCGGCTGATATTCGCCAGCGAGCTGTCCAGCCCCGGTTTGACCGACAATAGCGGCAGTGGGTTGAATGGAGCCTGCACAGTTTTCCTTTACAGCTTGAAGCCCGACACGGAGCTGTTCAATTCGGAAGCCAGACTTTCCAGCTGGGCAACCGACGCGTTGGTGCGTTGGGTACTCACCGAAGCCTGCTCGGTAATTTTCAGGATGTCTCCCATGTAATCCACCACTTCGTTCGCCATGTCGGTCTGTACCTGGGTCGACACCGAGATACTGTTCACCAAGTCGGTCAGTTCGCGGGTGGACCTTTCAATCTCGCGCAGCGCCTGACCCGCCGCGTTGGACAGTTCGGCCCCGTCGACCACGCCCTGCGTGCTCTTTTCCATCGCGGAAACGGCTTCCTGCGTATCGCCCTGAATCGTCTTCACCAACATGCTGATCTGCTTGGTCGCCTCGCCGGAACGTTCCGCGAGGCGCTGAACTTCTTCCGCAACCACCGCGAAGCCCCGTCCCGCTTCACCGGCCGAAGCCGCCTGAATAGCGGCGTTCAGCGCCAGCACGTTGGTCTGTTCGGTAATGTCCGAGATCAGGTCCACAATTTCACCAATCTCCTGCGAGCTTTCGCCCAGACGCTTGATTCGTTTCGCGGTGTCCTGGATCTGTTCGCGGATGCCATCCATACTGGACACCGAATTCTGCACGGCGCGCGTGCCCTGTTCGGTCACTTCCAGCGTCCGTCGCGCCACTTCGGCCGACTGCGCCGCGCTGGTGTCGACTTCCTGAATGGACTTGGTCATCAGCTCGACCGCGCCGCCCGCGTCGCGAATCTCGTCCGCCTGTTTTCTGGTCGCATTCAACAGTTCCGTGGTCACCGTTCCGGCTTCCTCTGTCGCTTTTCCCACCTGTTGCGAGGCGGTGGTCACACGCGAAACCAGCTTGCGCAGCTCGTCGGTGGTGTAGTTGATCGAGTCGGCGATCGCGCCGGTAATGTCTTCCGACACCGTCGCGCGGATGGTCAGGTCGCCGTCCGCCAAGTCCGACAATTCGTTCATCAGGCGCAAAATAGCCTGCTGGTTGCTGCGGTTGGTTTGCGCCGCTTCGCGTTCGCGGCGTTTTGACTCATCCAGATAAATCTTCGAGAGCAGCAACAGGATCAGCAACAACATACCGCCTGCGAAGAACACCACAAAGCTGGAAAGTCGGCCTATGGTCGAACCTTCATAGTTGTTGACCAGATTCTGCGCGGCCGACAACAACTGGTCGCCCTGCTCCAGGACTCGCTTGCCCGCCAGTCGCGAAGTCAGTACGTCCCCCGCGTTTGCCGCGATGAAGCCCACCACCGACTGGTAGCCTTCGAAGTCTTCCTTAAGCAGTTGTACCGTGGCATCGTGCTGCGGCATCTCGTTGATCAACGCCAGCGCTTCCCGGATCTTGGGCTCAAGTCCGGGCAAGTCCTCGGTCGAAGCCGAGGTCAACACCATCTGTACCGCGCTGGTAATCTGTTCAATCAACCGGTTCAGCCGGTCAGCTTTCACCTTGTATGCGGGTGCAGCCCGGTCTGCGACCTGGGCGGCAAGGTTCAACATGTCGCGCTGGCCTGCCGCGCCGCGTTCCAGCGTCACCAGCAGCGGGCGGCCTTTTTCAAGCTGGTCCAGCAAGGCGCCCATGCGCTTCCAGTGACCAAGCAAATCATCCAGCGATCCGCGTGCAATCCCTTCCGTGGGGGGAAATGACTCATTGCCCTGATCGAGTGCCGTCAAAATGGAGGTGAACTCCACCCGTGTCGTTTCCAGCCCTTCAAACGCGTCTGAATCGCCGGAAAAGCTGGCTGCCGCGTCTTTGGCCAGACGTTGCGACAACATCAACAGTTTGGAAGACTGGCTCACATAGCGCGAACCGTACGATGTGTCGCGCGTGTCAAGGTAGGTAAATACCGCCGCGATAAACAGAAACACCAGCAGCAAGCCGCCGAGGACGCGAAGTTGCCTGTCGAAAGATTGTTTGCTGAACCAGGGAATCTGGATCGTCTTGATCTCCTTCGCCCTGCCGTCGCCTTTTTTGACGAAGCCGGGCGACGATTTGCCCGACATTTTGAAAGGTAACTTGAAAGCCATTTCCTTATCCCCCCAGGCGCGTTTTACACACCTATTTGTAAAAATTCCGGTTGCTGCAGCAATTGCGCCATCTCCAGCTTGCGCCACACTTGTCCGTTGTCGTCCCTAAGGCGCACTTCGCCGTCCTGTTCGCTACGCTGCCATTCAGTCGAGTTACGCATACCCAGCACGCGTGTCACCAGCAACCCGGCGTTGAATGCGAATTTCTGGCCGGCAAGCAGTACCCGGCTCTGGCCTTCGCGCGGCGTGGGCGCGCCCCCGGAAAAAACCGCCAGATCGACAATGCTGTAAAGATTTCCGCGCACGTTCGCAATACCGCAGTACCACGGCTTGGTGAGCGGCACGGCCATTAACGGCGGCAGCGGCAATACTTCGTTGATGTCGGACATGTCGACCAGCCAGAATTCTTCGCCAATCTGGATGCCCAGTGTGGAAACACGGCTTCCGCCGCTGGCCATCCGGGCTTGCAGTCTGTCCAGCACGCTTTGCTGGAATTCGCGCAGGTTGAAGCGCTTCGACATATGTCCGGGTTCCTAGCCTAGCGCCGCGATCTTGGTGAGCAGTTCGGCATGCGAGATCGGCTTGGTGATGTAATCTTTCGCCCCCTGGCGCAAGCCCCAGATCTTGTCGGTCTCTTGTCCTTTGGTGGTGCAGATGATGATGGGAATATGCTGGGTCGCCGGGTCACGCGTGATCGCCTTGGTGGCCTGAAAACCGTTCATTCCCGGCATCACCACGTCCATCAGGATCAGATCCGGTAATTCGGTCTTGGAATTTTCCACCGCTTGCTCGCCGTTGACGGCATAAACAACCTGAAACCCCTTCTTGCCCAGAATGTCCCCCAAAACGTGGCGTTCCGTTGCGGAATCATCCACAACCATCACTTTGTTAATTGCCATATCCCGTTCCTTGATTTTGCTTGTTTGTATGCATTGTGACTGCTTCAATCAGACTTTTCTTGCTGAATGGTTTGGTCAGATATTGGTCGGCACCGACCAGTTTTCCGCGCGCGCGGTCGAACAGGCTGTCTTTGCTGGTCAGCATGACAACAGGGGTATTCCTGAATTCGGTATGGTTTTTGATGAGTGCGCAGGTCTGATATCCATCCAGACGGGGCATCATGACATCAACAAATATGATGTCGGGTTTGTTGTCGACCACCTTGGACAGACCGTCGAAACCGTCTTCCGCCAGTATGACTTTGCAACCCGCCTGCGATAGAAAAATCTCACCGCTGCGGCGTATGGTGTTGCTGTCGTCGATGAGCACTACACGGATTCCAGCCAGCCCTTCGCCCACGTTGTCACCCTTTTCCCTGATTGATCGACTTCCACTCTTAGTGGCGGAAACCCTTCCAGTTGAGATGCTACCGCATTTGTCCTCGGGCGTTCAATGTTTCCGCGCAGTTTGCGGAATTAACGCTTCCAGAAAGCAGGGGTAAACAAAATCAGTACAGTAAAGATCTCAAGTCGCCCGATCAGCATCGCGGTTGTACACACCCAAGTCTGAAAGTCGGTCAGTACCCCAAAGTTGTTGGCCGGCCCCACCACCCCCAGTCCCGGGCCCGCATTGTTGATACAGGCAATCACGGCAGAAAACGACGATATGAAATCGAGTCCGCTTATCAGCAAGGCAAAAGTGAGTGACGCGATGCTGATGAAATATAGAAAGATGAAGCCCAGCACGGCGAACACAATGTTATTGGCCACAACCTGGCCGCCTATCTTCATCGGATTGACGGCTGCCGGGTGCAGTAGTTTCACGAATTCCCTGCCGGCCTGTTTGACCAGCACCAGCGTACGGATCATCTTGATGCCGCCCCCGGTCGAGCCCGAGCTCGCCGCGATGCTGCTCAAGAGCAACATCCACAACGGCGCAAAGGTCGGCCAGAGATTGAAGTCCGTGCTGGCAAAACCGCAATCGGTAGCCATCGAAACCAGATTGAAGCTGGCATAACGCAAGGCTGTCCAGAAACCGGGGTAGGTTCCCTGCCACCACAGGAACAACCCGATCCCGAAACAACTTCCGACGATCAGTGTCACGGTCGCCACCGCTTCCGCGTCCGACAGGTACACCCGGAGACTCTTGCCCCGCCAGGCGAGAAAGTGAGTGGCAAAGTTCATCGACGCGATCAGCATGAACACGATCAGCACGAATTCGATGGCGGGTGAGTTGAAATACCCGACACTGGCATCATGCGTTGAAAACCCGCCCAGCCCCATGGCCGCAAAAGCATGACAGACCGCGTCGAACCAGCTCATCCCCACCAGCTTCAATGACACGATGCAAGCCGCTGTGATGCCCGCATAGACCAGCCACAGGTTGCGCGCCGTTTCCGTGATGCGCGGGGTCAGTGCCGAATCCTTCATGGGACCCGGGGTCTCGGCCTTGAACAACTGGCGTCCTCCGATGCCCAACAACGGCAGCACCGCCACGGCCAGCACGATGATTCCCATGCCGCCCAGCCAATTCAGTTCATGACGCCATAGATTGATGGCGGGAGGAAGATTATCCAGACCGGTGAGCACCGTGGCACCCGTGGTGGTGATGCCGGACATGGTCTCGAAATACGCGTCGGTGAACGACAAACCGTCGACTACCAGCAACAGCGGGAAGGTTGCCACGGCGGGCATTGTCGTCCACATCGCCACCACCAGCAGGTAGCCGTGGCGAACGGACAGCTCGCCCTTGAAACGACGCGTGAATATCCATAGCAATACGCCCATGCCGGAAGTCCACACCATCGCCAGCACAAAGTCGATCAACGTATCGTCGTGATAGATGATTGATGTCAGGATAGGCAACAGATAGCTGATGCTGAACACCACCAGCATCAATCCAAGCGCATTCAGAACTGTCAGCGCGCGCCCCATCAGAAGAACCCGAGGCTGACCTGGAACAGTTTTTCGACCTTTTTCACCGTTTTCTTGTCGATCACAAAAACGATCACATGGTCTTCGGCTTCGATGACCATGTCGTGGTGACCCATGACCACCTCGCCGTTGCGCACCAGCGCACCGATGGTCGCCCCTTTGGGCAGGTCAATCTCGTCGATGCGACGACCGACCACACGCGAAGATTCGCGGTCGCCGTGCGCCACCAGCTCCAGCGATTCGGCCGCGCCGCGCCGCAGGGAATGCACCGCCACCACATCGCCCTGGCGCACGTAGGCCAACAGCGAACCGATGGTCACCTGCGCCGGGGAGATGGCGATATCGATCTTGCCGCCTTGCACCAGATCAACGTAGGCGCTGCGGTTGATCAGCGCCAGCACCTTGCGCGCGCCGCCCTGCTTGGCCAGCAGTGCCGACATAATGTTGTTCTCGTCGTCGTTGGTGAGCGCGCAGAACACGTCGACTTCGCCCACGTTCTCCTGCTGCATCAGCTTTTCGTCCGTGCCGTCACCGTTCAACACCAGTGTATTGGTCAATTCTTCGGCCAGTCGCTGGCAGGCCTTCTTGTTGAACTCGATGATCTTGACCTGATAGTCGCGTTCCAGCGCCCGCGCCAGTCGGCGCCCTATGTTGCCGCCGCCCACGATCATGATGCGCTTGGCGGGCTTGTCCATGCGGCGCATCTCTTTTAGTACCTTGCGGATGTTATCGGACGCCGCGATGAAGAAAATCTCGTCGCCGTCCTGCACCACAGTGCTTCCCTCGGGAATAATGGCGCGATCCTGGCGGAAGATGGCCGCCACGCGGGTCAGCACATGCGGCATATGGGTACGCAGATAACTCAACGGCTTGCCGACCAGAAGTCCGCCCTCGAACGCGCGCACTGCCACCAGCGACACCTTTCCCTCGGCGAACTCCAGCACCTGCAGGGCTTCGGGAAACTCGATCAGTTTGGTGATGTAATCAGTGAGGATCTGCTCCGGGCAAATGGAGAAATCGACGCAAAAGTTGTCCTTGTTGAACACCTCCTCGCGCTTGAGATAGTCGGTCGTGCGGATACGCGCAATGCGCGTCGGCGTGTTGTAAAGGCTGGAAGCCAGCTTGCACGCGACCAGATTCACCTCGTCGCTCTGCGTCACTGCCAGCAGCATGTCTGTGTCGGCGATGCCCGCCTGTTCCAGCGTGGAAGGATGCGCGGCGTTGCCCACCAGCGTGCGCAGGTCCAGCCTGTCCTGCAATTGGCGCAATTTCTCGCCGTCCGAATCGACCACCGTGATGTCGTTGGCCTCGCTGACCAGATTCTCCGCCACCGTCGAGCCAACCTGCCCGGCCCCCAATATAAGTATCTTCACGCTTCACCTTTCCACTTGATCGAGCAGCCCATGCTGGCGATCTGCTCGCGCGGGCCCTGTCCGGTCCTGGCCACCAGCTGCATGGCGTTAAACAGGTCGCGCGGCGCATCCGGCACGGCTTCCTTGCGTGATGCATCCAAACGGCCACGGTATTGCAGTTCAAGGTTGGTGTTGAAACCGAAGAAATCCGGCGTGCATACCGCACCGTAATCCCTGGCGATCTGCTGAGACTCGTCCCAAATATAAGGGAAGGGGTAATTGAACTCCTGCGCCACCTTCTTCATGTTGTCGAACGAATCTTCCGCATAGTCGGCCGGGTCGTTGGACATGATGGCGATGCTGTTAATACCGTGCTGTTGCAGTTCAAGCGCATCGCGGATGATGCGGTCGCGCACGGATTTGACGTAAGGGCAATGGTTGCAAATGAACATCACCAGCAAACCGTTCTTGCCGCGCGCGCTTTCCAGCGTGTGGCGTTTGCCATCTACGCCCAACAGATCGAAAGGGCGGGCTTTCCAGCCGAAATCACAAAGGGGGGGTTGCAGACTGACCATGAATTTGACCTCCCAAAGACCAGCGTTATTTTTCTGGACATTATATTATCACGCCCGTCCCGAAGCCCTTTAACGACCATGTCTGCGCCAAGATTCTACTGCCCGCCGCCGCTCCCCCTGAGCACCAACTACGAATTGCCGCCCGAAGCCGCGCATCATGCCAGCCGCGTGTTGCGTTTGCGTGTCGGCGATGCGGTGCAAATTTTCGACGGCCTGGGCAACGCACTCGACGCCACCATCAACTCCATACAGGGCAAGCATGTAGTGCTGGGCAATTTGCAAACCTGCATGGGACACCCCGAATCCGGTCTGCGCATCGTACTCGCCCAAGCCATGAGCACCAGCGAGAAGATGGACTGGGTGGTGCAAAAGGCCACCGAGCTGGGCGCTGCCGAAGTCATCCCCGTGCAAACCCAGCGTAGCGTGGCCAAGCTCACCGGCGCCCGCGCCGAAAAACGCGCCGAACATTGGCGCAACGTCGCCGTCTCCGCCTGCGAACAATGCGGACGCAACACCCTGCCGCAACTGCAGACACCGCAGGAACTCGGCACCTGGCTAAACGAGATGCGTCAACTACCCGGAGGCAAATTCATTCTGCTGCCCGGCGGCGCGAGCAACCTGCAAGCCCAACCCAAGCCGCAAGGCCGTGTTTACTTGCTCATCGGCCCGGAAGGCGGATTCACGGCCGACGAAGCCAATGTCGCGCAGCAAGCCGGGTTTGCCCCCATCCTGCTCGGGCCCCGAGTGCTGCGCACCGAGACGGCGGCGATTGCGGGGATTGCCGCGTTGCAGACGTTGTGGGGGGATTTCAACTGATTCCGATTGTTCATCGGGTTCTTTCTGCCTCGTAGGAGCCAGCTTGCTGGCGAGACAAGATCATGCGCTTTCGCCAGCAACCTATGCCCGGCAATAGGGCTACGGGCCATGTTTGCAAGAAATGGATCGTCCGGATCGCGAGCCACTAGGGGTTGGAACCAGCGATGGTAGCCACAGATCTGCCCAACAATTGGATGCAAGACGGTACCGAGGTGCTTCTGGGACAGTTTGACGGTCAGGGCGAAACAGGCAATATCGTTATCGCTTGATCCACATGGGTGACTGGTGCGATTCACGCAACCACACGATGAAGCAAAGGGCGCGAAACCGTTTTGCAAAAGTAGCGGGATGGCCGGTGCAGTAAAGTTATATCGCGGCTGTTTGCGAGTGTTTTTTTGCGCTCTTGACTAGGGGGAGGCTAATGGGTGACCCCGTGATTCTTTTAGCTTTTGCTGAATATTCGGTAGAATGGTCATATTGCACCATTGGCCGGCGAATGATCATCGACAGATCAAGACCCGGTACGTCGGCGCGATGGCGAGCGACCAGGCCCGCACGCGGAAGTTATCGAGTGCACCCGTGAACAGCGCAGCCGCGCCATGCCATCAACGAACCAGACCAGTTTTCCTCTCATGAGCAAGTACAGCAAACATCTCACCGTTCTCTCCATCCTCACAGCGACCCTGGTGGCTGGCTGTGGCGGCGGCACGCCGACATTTGTCCCTAAGAGCACGGTGTTGATCGGAAGAACGTCGAGAGATGCTCTTTCGGTTGCCGCACCATTCGACGCTCAGTACCAATACGTCGTCAGTCCGCCGGCACCGTCGAGCGACCTGTACACGGCGACGTCCTGCCCGAGTGGGACGAACTGGTGGGGATGCGTGGGCGGTAGCATCGGGGGGCTCATCCCCACCGTCGAAGCCCGCGCTGCGCAGGCCACCTACTTGGGTAAATCGCATCCGCAGACAGTGATGTGGACATGGTTTGAACTCGGCCTCCTGGCGCCCGTGAACACGTGGGATGACGAGGTGAAGGCGGTCAACCAGGTCGACCTCCTCACCAGATACCTGAACGACTACCGTTTCTTCCTCCAGAAGATCGGCACCTCGCACGACATGATCGATCTCGAACCCGATTTTTTTGGTTTCGCACAAGGGCTCGGCCCTCTGGACCAGGTCCCGGCGCAGGTAACGGCCGCGAATCCGACTGACTGCGGAAATCAGCCGAACACTGTGGCGGGTCTGGCTCACTGCCTGATCGCAATGACCCGCAAGTACGCTCCCAACACGGCCGTCGGCCTGCACCTCACCTGCTGGGACTGGCCGGGCAACGTGGACAAATGTGCCAAGGCTTACGTGACCCTCGGGGGAAAGGATGCAGACTTCCTCGTCGGGGAGGTTGAAAGCACGGACGCCGGACTCAACGCCAAGCTGGGGCATGGCAACTCATTCTGGAGCGACCAGAAGTGGGCCACGCAACTCGCCTATTGGAAGCAGATGGCCGAGGCGGTCGGCCACCCGATCGTGGTCTGGCAGATCCCGATCGGTAACATGGCACAGAACAACACCGACTACCACTACCAGGACGACAAGGTGGACTGGCTGTTCTCGCACATGGACCAGGTCGCGAGCGCCCATGTCGGTGCTCTGATGTTCGGCCAGGGATCGGACCTGTCGACCACGGCCGAAACCGACGGCGGCAACCTGTTCGCGAAGACGATCGCCTATCGCAATGCAGGGGGCACGCCGCTCAAATAGCGTGTCCCTGCGTGCTGTCGCATAGCCACCCTGGCGGCGCCGGCCTGACCGATCCCCTGGTTGTTTATTGCACAATGCACAGAGCTCTTTCCATGGGCGAGGCCCGCGATTAGAGCGCGTATTGTGTCAGCGCACGATCCAGCTAATTTGTGCGGCCCTTTAAGAGTTAAAGGGGCCAATATTGCAAGACCCCATTTGTGCGGACTCGACAAGCTCAAATCCCTCCTAGCCCCCCTTTGCAAAGGGGGGTACCGCTGGTTTGTAATTGCGGTCTTGAGCAAATTTACTGTTCCCGTCAAATCTTGCCGCCCCCGTTTTCCCCCGGGACAGCCCCGCCTGTCAGGCCATCTTGCCCATGGTTTCAAGGGGTTTTGCCCTATAATGTCCTTGCATTATTTTCGCTCGCTCACCCCTGACTGAGGAGTCTATCGACCGCCATGTGTGCCGCCCCTGCCAGTTCTTCACCCGATTTCGTCGCGTGGTTCCGCTCTGTTGCTCCCTATATCAATGCCTTCCGAGGCAAAACTTTTGTCGTTGCGTTCGGCGGCGAGGTGGTGGCGGACGGCAAGTTCGTGGAGCTGACGCATGATTTCAACCTGTTGGCGGCGCTGGGCATCCGTCTGGTGCTGGTACACGGTGCACGGCCACAAATCGAGCAACGGCTGGCGCAGAACAATATCGAAGGCAGCTATCACCATGGCATCCGCCTCACCGATGCTGAAACCATGCAGTGCGTGAAGGAGGCTGTCGGCCGGGTGCGGGTGGAGATCGAGGCCCTGCTTTCAGTGGGATTGGCAAATTCGCCCATGGCCAACGCAGACATCCGCGTGGCGGGCGGCAATTTCATTACCGCGCAACCCATCGGCGTGATCAACGGCGTGGATCTGATGCATACCGGTTGCGTGCGAAAAGTGGATGTCGCCGCACTCAAGGACCGCATGGAATTTGGCGAGGTGGTGCTGCTGTCGCCGCTGGGTTATTCGCCCACGGGCGAGGTGTTCAACCTCACGCTGGAAGATGTGGCCACGGCCACCGCCATTGCGCTGGATGCGGACAAGCTGATTTTCCTGACCGATACCGACGGCGTGCATGACAAAGGCGGCGAACTGCTGAAAGAGCTGACCGTCGCCGAAGCCAACAAGATTCTCTCCGGCAAACGCAAGCTGCCGGACGACGTCAGCCTGTTCCTGCCCTGCGCTGTGCGCGCCTGCGAGGCAGGCGTAGCAAGGACTCACCTCATCACCCGCCATTCAGACGGTTCTCTGCTGCAGGAGCTGTTCAGCGACGAAGGCATCGGCACCATGGTGGTGGAAAGCACGCTCAACACCCTGCGCGACGCGACCATCAAGGACGTGGGCGGCATTCTGCAATTGCTGCAACCGCTGGAAGCCGAGGGCATTCTGGTGCGGCGCTCGCGCGAATTGCTGGAACAGGAGATCGGGCGTTTTGTGGTGCTGGAACACGGCCACCGCATCATCGGCTGCGCGGCGCTGTATCCGTTTGCGGACGACAAGGCGGCCGAGCTCGCCTGCCTGGCGGTGCAACCCGCCTACCGCGACCACGGTTACGGCGACGTGCTGCTCAAGCACATCGCGGCACGGGCCAAGGGCATGAAGCTGCAGAAGCTCTTCGTGCTCACCACGCGCACGGCACACTGGTTTGTCGAGCGCGGGTTCAAGGAAGCCGATGTGGAGCAGCTGCCGGCCCAAAAGAAGACGCTGTATAACTACCAGCGACGCTCCAAGGTCTTTGTACTGGCATTGCGCTAAGACGGAACGGGGGAAATATTCATGCTCAACTGGTTTTTCTCCCGACCACTACAGATCAAGTTCTTCGTCAGCACGATACTGCTGGTCAGCGCAGCACTGCTGATGATCCTGCTGAATGTGTTTCAGGCGCTGAATCAATTCCTTTCCTACCACGTCGAGGACGACATGCAGCAGCGCAGCCACATCCTGGCCATGGCGCTGATGTCCGGACCTGCGGCTCATAACCGGGACGATTTGCAGAAGCTGCTCGCGGATGTGTCCGCGATGCACGGCTACTGCTACCTTTCCGTGGAAGATTCGCAGCGCAGGATACTGGGTGCCACCGGCGATATCGCATCACGGCGCAGCGCCGGGCCCGGCGCCGCCCTGGAGCAGAATGTCCGCGACGGTTGCTTCGAGGGTGCCATCCCGCTAGTCCATGATGGCAAGCCTTTCGGTACCCTGAACTACGGTGTGGATACCGGTTTTGCCGGTGCGCTTGAGGGCAAGTTGCGCGCCAAGTTGCTGCTGATCGCCGTGCTGTGGTTCGGCATCGGCACGGCCGTCTATTTCTTTCTGGTGCGGCGCCTGGTCAAACCGCTGCAGGAAATCACCCGCGCCAGCGAATCCATGTCCCACGGCAACCTCAACACGCCCATGCCCAAAGACTTGCCGCAGGACGAACTGGGCAAACTGGCACTCAGTTTCAGCAACATGGCGTCCGCGTTGCGCGAGCGTGTCGAATCACAACAGAGTTACGCGCATGACTTGTATGTCGAGCAGGCCCGGCTCAACGCGCTGATCTCCATCCTGCCGGTCGGTATCATGTACGCCGACACCCTGCGCAAAGTGCAATTCATCAATCAGGAATGCCGCCGCCTGTGGGGCTTGTCCGAAGACGACGATTTCATCGGCATGCGCGATACCGAACTGATCGCGCTGGCAAGGGAAGCGATGGAGAAGCCGGACGAGCTCACACAGCATTTCGAAGCCGCCCTCAGGGAATACGGCATCAGCCCCTATTTCGACTCGCCGCTGCGCAACGGACATATCATCCGCAGCCGTTCCTGTGTCGTGCCCGACGCGGCCGGGGACCGCTACATTGGGCGCATCTGGATGTATGAAGATGTGACCGAGGAAGTGGCAAAATTGCACGATGCACATGCACTCGCCGAGCGCGATGCGCTCACCGGCCTGTATCACCGCCACCGCTTTGAGGAAGACTTGCAGCACGCTTTTGCCCGGGTGAAGCGCAACGACCACAAGTTGACCTTGCTGTATTTCGACCTAGACGACCTCAAGGACATCAACGATGCCCACGGGCACGCCGTTGGCGACAGAATACTGAAAGGCATCGCCCAGGAGCTTACTTTGCAGGCGCGCCGCAACGAGAGTATCTACCGCATCGGCGGCGACGAATTTGCCATCCTGATTACCGATTCCGGTTTGGCGCAGGTCGAAACGCTGGCACAACGCGTGATCTCCGCCGTGGATAAGCTTGAGTTCGGTTCCGGCGACCGGCAGATCAGTGTCTCCTGCAGCATCGGCATTGCCGCGTGCGAGCAGGGTATGCAGCCGGACGAACCGCTGGAGCTGCTGCGCCGAGCCGAAGTCGCCATGTACCGGGCGAAGCTGGCCGGAAAACACGGCTGGCATGTATACGTTTCAGCCCAGCCGCTGGATTTGGGCAAGGATTCACGGTAATGTCACAATCTTTCTGCATACTCACGGAGTGAACTTCATCATGGCAAGAACAGTACAGTGCGTAAAACTGGGTCGCGAAGCGGAAGGGCTGGAACGCCTCCCCTACCCCGGTCCGCTGGGTCAGCGAATTTTTGAAAATGTATCAAAGGAAGCCTGGCAAGGCTGGATCAAGTTCCAGACCATGCTGGTGAACGAAAACCGCCTCAATCTCGCCGATGCAAAAGCCCGTAAATACTTGGCCGAACAAATGGAGAATTATTTCTTCGGTTCCGGCACTGACACACCTGCGGGTTACGTTCCGCCGAAAAACTGAACCCAGCGCCGATTCTTCGGCGCACAGACAGCATCCTCCCATGGCCAAAAAGTTTCCCGCTCAAAATTTCCTCAATCGCGAGCTTGGTTTGCTCGAGTTCAACCGTCGCGTTCTGGCCCAGGCCGAGGACGCTTCGGTGCCGCTGCTGGAGCGCCTGAAATACCTGTGCATCGTCAGCAGCAACCTGGACGAGTTCTTCGAGATCCGCGTTGCGGGACTTAAGGAACAGGCCAAGCTGGGCGGTCTGGCTGCCGGGCCGGACGGGCTGGAAGCCACGCAGATCCTCAAGCGCCTGTTTGCCCCGACGCACCAGCTCATCGCCCGCCAGTACGAACTCTTTAACGACGAACTCGTACCAGCGCTGGCGCAACAGGGCATCAAGTTCCTGCGCCGCACGCACTGGAACGAGGCTCAAAAAACCTGGATCAAGGAATTTTTCCTGCGCGAAGTGATGCCGGTGCTCACGCCCATCGGCTTGGACCCCGCGCATCCTTTCCCGCGTGTGCTCAACAAGAGTCTCAACTTCGCTGTCGAACTGCAGGGCAAGGACGCTTTCGGACGCAATTCGGCCAAGGCCATCGTGCAGGCACCGCGTGTATTGCCGCGCGCCATCCTGATGCCGCCCGAGCTTTCCGGATGTCCTTACGGTTTCGTGTTCCTTTCGTCCATCCTGCACGCCCACGTCGGCGAACTGTTCTCCGGTATGGAAGTGCTGGGCTGCTACCAGTTCCGCGTGACCCGCAACAGCGACTTGTTCGTGGACGAGGAAGAAGTGAAGAACCTGCGCATCAGCCTGCAGGGCGAGCTGCCGCAGCGCCATTTCGGCGATGCCGTGCGTCTGGAAGTGGCCGACAATTGTCCGGCTGCCATGTCTGATTTCCTGCTGCAACAGTTCGAGCTGAAGGCGGAAGACCTGTTCAAGGTGAAAGGCCCTGTGAATCTGGTACGCCTGATGCGCATCCCGGACCAGGTCGCGCGCGACGATCTGAAATTTCCACCCTTCGTGCCCGGCATGCCCGCCCTGCTGCAAAAAAAGGGGGCGGATATGTTCAAGGTGTTGCGCAAGAACGACGTTTTACTGCATCACCCCTACCAGTCGTTCAAGCCGGTCATCGACTTTATCCAGCAGGCGGCGGCCGATCCCAATGTGGTGGCAATCAAGCAGACGGTCTACCGCACCGGCGTGGATTCGGAGCTGATGGAAGCGCTCATCGCTGCCGCGCGCGGCGGCAAGGAAGTGACCGTGGTGGTTGAGCTGCTGGCGCGCTTCGATGAGGAAGCCAACATCAACTGGGCAGGCCGTCTGGAAAGTGTGGGCGCGCATGTGGTGTACGGTGTGGTCGGCCACAAGACCCATGCCAAGATGCTGATGGTGGTGCGGCGCGAAGACAACAAGCTGCGCCGTTACGTCCACCTCGGCACCGGCAACTACCATCCGCGCACCGCACGGCTGTATACCGACTTCGGCATGTTCACGAGCAACGAGGAAGTTTGCGCAGATGTGAACGAGGTATTCATGCAGCTTACCGGCTTGGGCAAGGCCAGCAAGCTGAAGCATTTGTGGCAATCACCTTTCACTTTGCATCCCAATGTGCTGGAAGCCATCCGCCGGGAGATCAAGTTCGCCAAGGACGGCAAACGCGCACATATCATCGCCAAGATGAATTCACTGCTGGAGCCGGAGATCATCACGGCGTTGTACGAGGCATCACAAGCTGGCGTAAAGATCGACCTGATCGTGCGCGGCGTGTGCGCGCTGCGCCCGGGTGTGGCCGGATTGTCGGAGAACATCACGGTGATCTCCATTATCGGGCGCTTCCTCGAACACACGCGCATCTTCTATTTCCGCAACGATCTGGCACATGATCTCTATCTGTCCAGTGCGGACTGGATGGACCGCAACTTCTTCCGCCGCATCGAGGTGTGCTTTCCCATCCTCGATGAGAAACTCAAGAAACGCGTGCTGGACGAGGGGCTGAAGAGCTATCTCAAGGACAACACTCAGGCATGGGAAATGGACAGCAACGGCTTCTGGCACCGCAAGGCACCGTCTGCCCGCGGCACCGCCACCTGCGCCCAGACCTCGTTATTGCAGGAACTTGGACAGCCGCTGGCGGCAGCCGATTCTGACTAGTCTTTTTTGGGCCGCCCGGTCTTGATCTTTTCAAGTCCGGTGATCGCGCGCTTCAATTGCACCACAGTCAATTTCGAGAACGCCTGCAGGCTGGCACGCAGCAGTTCGCTTTTCTTGACATGCAACCCGGCTTTCAGGGCCTTCTGCTTGAGTGTTGCAATCAATTCGTAATCCGACTGCGGCATCGTGAAGCTGTCGCGCACAACTTTCACTTTGCTGTCGGCTTTCTTTTCCTTCTTTGGTTTCTTTTCCGGCTTGGCGGCGACTTTAGTCGCAGCGGGCTTGCGTGCGACGGGCATCTTTTTAACTGGTAGTTTGCGCGGTGCGGTCATGATCATCTCCCGTAGTGAGTGTGGCAAAAACAGTATATACGGTATAAGCTGGCGTCCGATACTGTAATAAATCGGGAAAGTGACGGGATGGAACTCATTCTCTGGCGGCATGCCGAGGCTTTGGATGGAACACCGGACAATTCGCGCCCGCTGACCGAAAAGGGCAGACGCCAAGCCGAGCGCATGGCGCATTTTCTTTCCGAGCGCCTCCCGCCCAACACCCGCATCCTGGTCAGCCCGGCCGTGCGCGCCCAACAGACTGCCGCCGCACTTTCCACCCGGTTCATCACCGCCCCCAACCTCGGCACGCATGCCACGCCTGAGACGGCTATCGCCACTGCCGGTTGGCCGCTGGCCGGAGGTGCCGCCCTGCTGGTCGGCCACCAGCCGTGGATGGGTCAACTGGCCTGCCAGCTGATGATTGGCCAAACCGAAATATGGAGCATCAGAAAGGGGGCGGTCTGGTGGTTCAGCCGCCGCGAACGCGAGGGTGATTTCCAGACAAAGCTGCGTCTCGTCATCGCACCGGATCAACTGTAAATTTCAGGGAGGCATCATGTTCGAATCTGCAGAGCTCGGCCACAAGATAGACAAGGTGACTTACGACAAGGAAGTGCCGAAGCTGCGCAAGGAGTTGCTGGACGCGCAGTTCGATCTGGCCGAACAGGCGAAATTTCCGGTCATCATTTTGGTTGGCGGTGTCGACGGCGCGGGACGCGGCGAAACCGTGAACCTGCTCAACGAATGGATGGACCCGCGTTTCCTGCAGACCCACGGCATGGGCGACCCTTCCGACGAGGAGATGGAGCGCCCCATGATGTGGCGCTTCTGGCGCGCCCTCCCGCCCAAGGGACGGATCGGCCTGTTTCTGGGCTCCTGGTACACCTGGCCTATCCTGAACCGCGTCATGGGTGTTACCAAACTGGCCGAACTCGACCAGAGTCTGGAACGCGCCAAGCGTCTGGAAAAGATGCTGACCGACGAGGGCGCGCTCATCATCAAATTCTGGCTGCACCTGTCCAAGGACATGCAGGAAAAGCGCCTCAAGACGCTGGAGAATAATCCCAAGACACGCTGGCGCGTCACCAAGCGCGACTGGGAACACTTCAAGAAGTACAACAAGTTTTTGACCGT
Source organism: Sideroxydans sp. (assembly GCA_043744345.1). Taxonomy (GTDB): domain Bacteria; phylum Pseudomonadota; class Gammaproteobacteria; order Burkholderiales; family Gallionellaceae; genus Sideroxyarcus. The sequence continues at coordinate 38,160 of JAYTUW010000070.1, forward strand.
CAACGAGAGCGTGCTGCGTCATACCAGCACTGCCGAAGCACCATGGATCGTTATAGAAGGTTACGATGCGCACTATCGCAGCCTGACTGTGGGCAAGATCATCCTGGAGGCTTTGCGCAAACGACTGGCAGAGTCTGCGTCCGACAAGAAAAAACCCGCCCCAACCCGTGCCGCGCCGTTACTTCCCTCCATCGACAAGCTGAACATCCTGGAGTCTCTGGATCTCGCCCAGAAGCTGGATAAAAAGAAATTCGAGACCGAGCTGGCCAAGTATCAGGGCAAGCTGGCCATGCTCACGCGCGATCCCGGATTCAAGGACATCACCGTGATTGCGGTCTTCGAGGGCAACGACGCGGCTGGCAAAGGTGGCAGCATCCGGCGCATCACCAGTGCGGTGGATGCGCGCCAGTACCAGGTTGTACCGATCGCGGCCCCCACGGAAGAAGAGCGTGCGCAACCTTATCTCTGGCGATTCTGGCGGCATGTACCGCGCAAGGGCCGCGTCACCATCTTTGACCGATCCTGGTACGGACGCGTGCTGGTCGAGCGCGTGGAAAAATACTGTTCAGAAGCCGACTGGATGCGCGCCTACCAGGAGATCAACGATTTCGAAGGGCAGCTGGTGCGCAACCATACTGTGGTCGTCAAATTCTGGCTCGCCATCAGCAAAGAGGAGCAGTTGCGCCGCTTCAAGGCTCGCGAAACCATCGGCTTCAAGCACTTCAAGATCACCGACGAGGACTGGCGCAATCGCGAAAAATGGGATGCCTACGAACAGGCCATCGGCGACATGGTGGACCGGACCAGCACCGAGATTGCACCGTGGACACTGGTGGAAGCCAACGACAAGAACTTCGCTCGCATCAAGATCCTGAAGACCTTGTGCCAGCGCATCGAGGCGGCACTGAAGGCGGCGAAGAAGAAGTAAGGGGCGCTATTTGGTCGACTGCACCAGAACATAGGGCCTGACCACCACCGCCCACACCTCGGCATCGGCCTCGAACCAGGCCAGTGCCTGGGTGTCGCTGACGCGGCTGAGCATTCCGGTTTCCATCCAGCCCAGCACTTGTTGCTTGTTGTCTTTGGAGATCTGGATGGCGACGTCGATTAGATCCAATGACCCGTTCACTGAGATCGCGACTCCACTGGCAAAAAAGCGCTGCAACTCTTCCCACTTGATGCGCGATGTCTCCAGATTGAGATTGATACGGTCGATTTCCTGCTGGCTCAATGTTGTCATTTTCAACAAACTTTCCGGTTATGAGTTGGTTCCGTTCAAATATTCCTAAGTTCGGCGCTTGAATTCTCGCTTTCCTTCGATACGCGCATGAAACCGCGCTACTCAGGACGAACGGAAGTTTTTCAAAATAGAAGCTGTCCGTTCGCCCTGAGTAGCCCGCCTAGCGGGCGTATCGAAGGCTTGCTTATCGTTGATCGCCGTTTCCAAGATAATTGTTCTTCAGCTTGATGTAATGCTCGGCGGAGTAGCGCAGGTAGGCAATCTCCTCCTGCGTCAGATCGCGCACCGCCTTGGCGGGTCGGCCGATATACAGGGTACCGCTTTTCAGCTCCTTGCCCGGTGCCACCAGACTGCCCGCGCCTATCATCACATGGTCGCCAACCACGACATCGTCCATGACGATGCTGCCCATCCCGATCAGGCATTCGTTGCCTATTCTGCAACCGTGCAGGATAACGGAATGCCCCACCGTGACATGGTCGCCGATGATGAGCGGCGAGCCTTCCGGTTTGTCCGCCGTGCGGTGCGACACGTGGCCCATGCTCAGATCCTGGATGTTGGTGCCGCGCCCGATCACGATACTGTTCACATCGCCGCGCAGCACGCTGTTGCACCACACCGCACTGTCGTCGCCTATCTTCACGTCGCCGATGACCTGGCACGAGCCATGCAGAAATACGCGTTTGCCCAGAACAGGCGACATATCAAGATAGGATGAAATGGGCATTGTGTAGTAAGGGAGTGAACAGAATAAATACAGGCTGCTTTATTCTACTTGTTTCCGCTTCCTGCCGAAATGGATCAACAGGCATGCTGCTGCACTAGAATTCAAATGTCAGCCCAACCGAAAATTGGCGAATCTGCGCACCGCTGACTTTGTTATAGCCGGATACCTCGGTCTTGATTCCCAGAAAGCGCTTGATGGGAAATTGGACTCCGAGCGCGAGTCCGGCACTGCCCCCACTTTCTTTGCCAAGAGCTCTGCCCAGACCATTGGCTTCTGCAGTCCAGAAAAGATAGTCGGCCCTCGCATAAGGCTGCATGTGCGGGTGCGCCGGCCATCTGCCGGTCACTCCCAACCCGGGACCGGTCACCTTAACGAAAACATCCTGACCGCCGCTGGACCTGAATTCGCTGGAAGCCAGGGCAAACACGCCAACACCAAATTCCGGTATCGGGAAAAAGGCAGCGTCGACGCGCGCAATATAGGCATTTTTGTAGCCGCTGATATTGTTGATCGATGCGTTGCCCACTGAGGGTGAAACCATAAAGGACTTGTCTGCGAATGCAGGTGTAGCTACGAGCAGCAGCAAAGAGACGATAACTCCGTAAATATTGCGATCCATGCCGGCTCCTATGGGGTGGTGTTGAACTGAACGGTTCGCTGCTGCACGCCGGTAAAGCCGCCAAAGGCAAAATTGGTCGAAACGCCTCCCGTTCGGGCCCGCTGGAGAATAAATGCCGTCAGGCAATTGGCAGTAGCGGCGATACCACTAGCCGGAGGCGGAAAATAATCGGCGCTGTTCAGTGTGGCCGTCCCGGTATCGTTGCCAAGTTCCTTGATCATGGAATAGCGGCTGTTGCTGGTGCCATCGCAGATGCCCGCCACATTGAGTGTCATCTTCGTGGTGGCATCGACGTTGTCCCAGCTCAACATTAACGAAGCGGCACGTGATACGTTGCTCGCTGCAACCGGGCTCTGGATATGGAACCCGCCCGGCAGGTCTATTGACGAAGGACCCGTCCACGCATATCCCGAGCGCTCCAAATCGACATAGGCGCGGACTGAGGAAGCAACCAGTCCTGGTGTGCCTACCATGTAGTATTCCGGCTTGCCATAGGTGATCTGGGAAAACAGAAAGTAATCAACAAACAAGTCGCGCGCCCGCATCGTAACCAGATTTTGCGAAAGGTCCTGCGCATTGGCGAACACATTATTGCTAAAGCTGAAGTATTGCTGCGGCGGCTTGTCGACACTCGCGTAAAGCGTATCGCCGCTGCTGAGGTAAAGATATCGGGCGGTGGAAGCGTTTCCGTCACGTAACTGCACTGTCGTAGTGATGCCGCCGCTCTCGTCCTGCACCGCTTTCATGTAAGCAAAAATGCTGCTGGTCGGGAACGAGCCTGAGGGCAACGGTGTGTTGCTTCCCCCGCATCCGGCTATTAATACGCCTGTTGCCAAACCAAAACTGCAGAGCTCTGCACCCTTCTTCATGCTTTTTCCAAGCTGGGACATCCAAGGCTCCTTGTGACAGTCGAAAATATTCAGGCACTTACCATAAACAAACTTGTGAGCAAAGTACATATGCCAAAAGGTCTAATACTTTTGACTTGGTAACTCTCCTGGGAATCTATTCCTCGATAGCTGTGACTGAAATAGGAACAACAGCCGCGCGTAGCTCCTTTCAAATTTCGGAATAGCGCTTGGCAGACACATGACCTTACTGCCTGGATCTCCGCTTTTCAAGTTCGGTCCACATCGCTTTGGCCAGCGCAACCCAGGATGGCTCTCTTTTCAGCAGCGCGTTGATATGTTTCATATATTCTGCCCCGTACGCCTTGCTGTTGGCTTCATGCATCATCACCGTCATCCCGAACAGCTCGACTTTGGCGCGCGCGGTTCTGTCGCCCTTGCTCGCGGCTTGCTTGAGTTGTTCCATATTCTGCAACAGCTCCTGCACGAAATGATGGACATCGTATTCATTGGCACAGTCCAGACCCAAACCGGCACAATGATGCTCTATCTCCTGCTCCAGTCCTTGAGCGTCTTTTAACAGGAATTCATTACTTGGCATGTTTAGCGCCGATATGTGGTGTTTCGGATGATGCTACCGCCGGGTTGCAGCTGTTCCGCGGCACATTTATTGGCTTCAGGCCGTTCAAGGTAGGTGACACAGCTGTATGAAGTGGCCGGGCAAAGGTCCAGCAACATCTTGCTATCGGCGCGGATCTCTGCCTGATTCATGCTGTTCTTGTTTGCCTGAATACGTGCCATCTGCAGACATTTTTGCAGGTTGTCCACCTGCTTCACGACCGTCCCATTTTCCTGGATCTGGTCACGCGAAGTCGAGCCAATGGGGGCTTCTTTTGTTACTGGCACCTCAGGTGCTGTTGTCTTTAAACGGGTTCCTTTCTTTGTGTCTTCGCTCTTGTCGCCATAGTGGACTTTGCCGTTCTCGTCCGTCCATTTGAATACTCCTGCTGCGGCAGTACCGCACAGGCATAGCAAGAAACCCAAAACGAAGAATTTGTTCATGTAGCGCCCCTGTCGATATGAGGGAACAATTGGACTGCAGGCACGGCTTGATATTGGTCAATTCACCAACTTCCAACCCAGCTTCTCCCCTCCCCGCAACGGCACAAGTCTATGCTCGCCGAATCCGACCGATGCGGGCACTTGCCACGCTTCCTTGCGCAGGGCGATCTGCTGCGTATTGCGCGGCAGACCGTAGAAATCCGCACCGTAAAAGCTGGCGAAGGCTTCCAGCTTGTCCAGAGCACCGGCCGCCTCGAAAGCCTCTGCATACAGTTCGATGGCCGTATGGGCCGAGTAACAACCGGCGCAGCCGCAGGCATTTTCCTTGGTGTGTTGCGCATGCGGGGCGCTATCGGTGCCGAGGAAGAATTTTTTGCTGCCGCTGGTGGCAGCCTGGACCAATGCCTCACGGTGCGTCTCGCGCTTGAGAATAGGCAAACAATAAAAATGCGGGCGTATGCCGCCGACCAGCATGGCATTGCGGTTGTACAGCAGGTGTTGCGGAGTGAGGGTGGCGGCGACGGTGTCCGGCGCGCCCGCTACGAACTGGGCGGCTTCTTTGGTGGTGATATGTTCAAACACCACCCGCAGACTCGGCAGGTCTTTCAGCAACGGTTGCATGACGTGCTCGATGAAAATGGCTTCACGGTCGAAGATGTCGATGTCGGGACTGGTCACTTCGCCATGCACCAACAGCGGCATGCCGCAATTTTGCATCTCTTCCAGTGCGGCATAGGTCTTGCGCAAGTCTGTCACGCCCGCATCGGAGTTAGTGGTCGCTCCCGCCGGATACAGCTTCACCGCATGAACGATGCCGCTCTGCTTGGCCTTGCGGATCTCTTCGGCGCTGGTGTTATCGGTCAGATATAGCGTCATGAGCGGTTCGAAGGTCATGCCGGCCGGTAACGCGGCAAGGATGCGTTGCCGATATTGCACGGCCTGTACCGTGTTGGTCACCGGCGGTCGCAGATTGGGCATCACGATGGCGCGGGCGAACTGGCGCGCGGTATCGGGCAGTACGGATTGCATCAACGCGTCATCGCGAAGATGCAGGTGCCAGTCGTCGGGGCGGGTGAGGGTAAGCGTCTTCATGGTTGCCATTTTATCAGTCCTTGGCCTCTGCCTTGAGTTCCAGAGCGCGTTGATAAAGCTCATTCTTGTTGCCGCCCGTGATCTTCACAGCCAGTTGCACGGCCTGCTTGAGCGGCAATTCATCCAGCAACGTGGTCAGCGTACGTTCTGTTTCGATCCCCAATCCTTCTTTCTGCGCCGGTGCGCCGGAGACCAGCAGCACGAACTCGCCACGCAGGTTGTTCGGGTCGCTGTTCAGCCAGGTCAATGCTTCGCCCAGTTTGCAGCGGTGGATGCTCTCGAACAGCTTGGTGATCTCGCGCGCAAAGACGATCTCGCGTTCATCACCCAATACGGCTTGCAGGTCTTCCGCACATTCCAGGATGCGGTGTGGGGCTTCATAGAACACCAAAGTATAGGGATGCTCGATCAAATCGAGCAACACCGCACGCCGCGCGGCTGATTTGTTGGGCAAAAAGCCATAGAACAGGAAGTGGGGTGTGCATAATCCCGAGGCAGACAGTGCGGCAACGGCAGCACTCGGGCCGGGAATGGGAATCACGCGAAACCCCGCGTTACGCACCGTTTCCACCAGGACAGCACCCGGATCACTCACCGCGGGTGTTCCGGCATCGGTCACCAGTGCGACGTTCTGCCCCTGCTGCAGCAAGGCAATGACTTTTTCCGCCGCGCCGCGCTCATTGTGCTGGTGCAGGGCCAGCAATCGTGCATCACTGATGCCGTGATGTTGCAGCAAATGCCGCGTATTGCGGGTATCTTCGGCTGCCACGGTGTCTGCAGCACCCAACACCTCCAAAGCGCGCAGGGTGATGTCACTTAGATTTCCAATCGGCGTGGCGACTACATATAATGCGCATTCCAATTTTTGACTGGCCTTGATATGCAAACTGTTGCCTCTTTGAAGAAATGGTCACGCGGTGCATTGATCGCCGCACTATACGTGAGCGTGTTTGGCTGCGCCACTGCACCCACCAGCCAGGCCCCAAGCGCAGAGGCCCCGGCTCCGGCAGCCGCGCCAGCCGAAACCGCTGCAGCGCCCGCCCCCGTCCAGCCCGTGCCCGCCCCTGCGATGGTTTTGCCGCCACCCACCGAGCCGCGCGTGGCCCATATCGCGCTTATTCTGCCGCTGAAATCGCCGTCTTTTGCCAAGGCTGCCGATACCGTGCGCCAGGGTTTCTTTGCCGCGGCCAGCAAGGAGATCAACGGCTTGCCCGTGCGCGTCTATCCCTGTTCCGATGAGGCCGTTGAAGTCGTGAATTTGTATAAGCAGGCGTTGTCGAACGGTGCCGTTGCTGTCGCCGGTCCGCTGACCCGCGGCGGTGTCGCCGCTTTGGCCGCGAATGCCGACCTGACGACGCCGACGCTGGCGCTGAACATGCTGGACAACAACCGCACCGACCAGCTGTATTTCTTTGGCCTCCCGGCAGAGACTGAAGCGCGTCAATCCGCGATGCGTGCCACCAATGCCGGAATCCTCAGCGCCACCATCGTGTCGACCAACACACCGCTGACCAAGCGCCTGGCGCAGGCCTTCGCCGATGAATGGCAACGTGCGGGCGGCATCCTGCAGGGTGAGATCGTCTATAACGGCGATCCGACACCCCTGAAAGAACTCTCTCAGGATCCGGGCAACTCCGTGTTCCTGGCTGCCGAGATCGACAAGGCACGCCTGCTTCGTCCTTATATCAACGCGGCGATCCCGGTCTACGCCACTTCGCAGATCTTTACCGGCAACACCAACACGCTGGTCAACTACGACCTGGCCGATGTGCGCTTCGTCGACATGCCGTGGATGCTGCAACCCGACCACCCGGCCGTGATGATCTACCCGCGCATCGTTCCCGCCATGTCGCCGGATATGGAGCGTCTGTATGCGCTGGGCATCGACTCTTACCGTCTGATGCAGGTATTGCTGTCGCGCAATCCGGCCAGTGCATTGCCGCTGGACGGTGTGACCGGCAAACTCTCCCTGTACGGGCATGTGTTCCAGCGCGAAGGCGTGCTGGCCATTATGCGACAGGGACAGGGCGTGGTCATCGAAAGCAAGTGGCGCTAGCCAAACCCGGCGCCCGGGCCGAACAGGCCGCTGCGCAGTACCTGCAGCGGCACGGACTGAAGCTGGTCGAGACCAACTACCGCTGCCGTTTTGGCGAGATCGACCTCATTCTGCGCGATGGGGAGACGCTGATCTTTGCGGAAGTGCGCCAGCGTGCCGGCAACGATTTCGGCGGTGCCGCCGCCAGTATCGATTCCCGCAAGCAGCGGCGCCTCATCCTCACCGCGCAGCATTACCTCACTACCTTGTCGCGTATTCCTCCCTGCCGTTTCGATGCCCTGCTGCTGGATGCGGCCGAAAACATCGAGTGGGTCAAAAATGCGTTTGAGGCATAAGGCTATATCCCGCGAAGCGACCTACAGTACCCCTCGCCCTATGGGAGAGGGGGGGCGGGGGTGAGGGAATCGTTCTTGGCGCAGACGATTCATTCCTACGAATGCCCTGCACCATGATCGTTAAGGTAAAATCGCCGCCTGTTATCCATCAGCCACCCGCACCATGACCCTGACTACCCGCATCGGCAAACATTTCGACGACAGCGCGCAACTCAAGCTGCAAAGCAAAAACGTACTCGCTCAACCCATCGCAGACGCGGCGCAGGCCATGGTGGCCTGCCTCATGAACGACGGCAAGATCCTGGTGTGCGGCAACGGAGGGTCGGCTGCCGACTCGCAACACTTCGCGGCCGAACTGATTAACCGCTTCGAAGTCGAGCGCCCCGGCCTGGCTGCCATCGCGCTGACCACCGACAGCTCGGTGCTCACCTCCATCGCCAACGATTACGATTACGTGCAGATCTTTTCCAAACAGGTGCGCGCACTGGGCATGGACGGTGATGTACTGCTCGCCATCTCCACCAGCGGCAATTCACCCAGCGTTCTGGAAGCCATTCAGGCTGCGCACGAGCGCAACATGCCGGTGGTTGCACTCACCGGCAAGGACGGCGGCAAGATGGCTGCCCTGCTGAAACCCGCAGATTTCCACATCTGCGTTCCATCCAAGAGCACCGCGCGCATCCAGGAAGTCCACTTGCTGGCGCTGCACTGCATGTGCGATGCCATCGACCACTTGATCCTGGGAGGGGAGTGATGCGCTTCCCGCTGGTTTTCGCTCTGGCGACATTGAGCCTGTTGCAGGGGTGTGTCGCCCCCGTTGTGGCTGCCGGTGTTGGCACAGGCATTTTGATGTCCGCGGCCGACCGGCGCAGTGCCGGAACCATGGTCGAAGACGACACCATAGAGTCCAAGGGACAGAAACGCATCGAGGAGAAATACAAGGACAGCGTGCATGTCAGCGTAGTCTCTTTCAACCGCTTCGCACTCATCACCGGCACGGCAGGTAGCGAAACCGTGAAAATGGATATCGAGCGCATCGTGGGCGCTATCCCCAACGTCAAGGGTATCGCCAACGAACTGGTGGTTAGTACCGCCGCCGCCAGCAGTACACATGGCAGCGATTCGCGCATCACCGGCAACGTGAAGACACGCTTCGTCAAAAGCCCTGCTTTCAAGGCCGACCATATCAAGGTCGTGACCGAGAACAGCGTGGTGTATCTGCTGGGTCTGGTTACCCGCGCCGAGGCGGATGCGGCTTCCGACATCGCCAGCACGACGGCGGGTGTGACCAAAGTGGTGCGTGTCTTTGAGTACATTGACTAAATTGAACTACCCCACGCCCAGCTTCGAGAGCAAGATCTGCAGCAGCGAACAGCTGGCTGCGTGCGTGGCAAAACTGCCGCGACCGCTGGTGTTCACCAACGGTTGCTTTGACGTGTTGCACCGTGGCCATGTCACGTATCTGGCACAGGCACGCGCGCTGGGTGCTTCGCTCATCCTCGGCGTGAACAGCGACGCCTCGGTGAAGCGCCAGGGCAAAGGCGACGACCGCCCCATCAACGCCGAACAGGACCGCATGGTCGTGCTGGCGGCACTGGAATCAGTCAGCCTGGTGGTGAGATTCGACGAAGACACGCCGCTGAATCTGGTGCTGGCCTGCAAACCCGATATGCTGGTCAAAGGCGGCGACTGGAAACCCGAGAATATCGTCGGCAGCAAGGAAGTCCTGGCCTGGGGCGGCAGCGTCCACAGCATCCCTTTCCTGCACGAGCGCTCTACAACTGCATTATTGAAGAAGATACGTTCCCTATGATCCCTACCGACATCATCCTGCATCAGCAATCGCGCCTGCTTGAACTCGCGTTCGACGATGGCAAGCGCTACAAGCTGCCTTTCGAATTCCTGCGCGTCTACTCACCCTCCGCCGAAGTACGCGGCCACGGCAAGGGACAAGAGACCCTGCAAGTCGGCAAGCGCAACGTGATGCTCACCGGCATCGAGCCCGCCGGCAGCTACGGCATCAAGCTGGTATTCGATGACGGCCATGACACCGGCCTGTATTCCTGGGAATACCTGCACGAGCTGGGGCAATACCAGGATGCCATGTGGCACGATTACATGCACAAGATGGAAGAAGCCGGCGCATCGCGCGATCCGACTTGATCTGGAGCCGTTCGCCCCGAGCCAGTCGAAGGATGATCGTCCTAAAACAAAGGAGCAACACCATGGCAAAGACCCATTTCGGTTTTGAAACCGTAGACGAGACAGAAAAGGCCAGGAAGGTCGCGGGTGTCTTCACCTCCGTCGCCAGCAAATACGACATCATGAACGACCTCATGTCGGTCGGCCTGCACCGCATCTGGAAGCGCTTTGCGGTCGGTCTGGCCAACGTGCACGAAGGTCAGCGCGTGCTGGACATCGCGGGCGGCTCCGGCGACATCTCGCGCCTGTTCCTGGACAAGGTCGGCAGCCGCGGCCAGGTCGTACTCACCGACATCAACAACGCCATGCTGCGCGTCGGCCGCGACCGCCTGCTGGACGAAGGCAAAGCCACGCCAACCGCGCAGTGCGACGCCGAACACCTGCCTTTCCCCGACAACTACTTCGACTGTGTGAGCATCGCCTTCGGCTTGCGCAACGTCACCCACAAGGAAGCTGCCCTGCGCGAGATGCACCGCGTACTCAAACCCGGCGGCCGCGTCATCGTGCTGGAATTCTCCAAGGTCGCCAAACCGCTGGAAAAGATGTACGACCTGTATTCCTTCAAGCTGCTACCCAGGATGGGTGAAATCATTGCCGGAGATGCGGATAGTTATCGCTACCTCGCCGAATCCATCCGCATGCACCCGGGCCAGGAGGAGTTGAAGAAGATGATGGAAGAGGCCGGGTTGGAGCGCGTGGAGTACTTCAATATGACGGGCGGGGTGGTGGCGGTGCATCGGGGGTACAAGCTGTAGTTTTGCCAGCTATGCGAGGACTATGCTTTTGCAAGACAGTCGAGTTTGAGATCGAGGGCGATCACTTCAAACTATATCAGTGTCATTGTTCCCAGTGCCGGAAGCAAAGCGGTTCTTCCGCAAATGCAGCGACCATTGTTCCAGATTCTCGTTTTCGTTGGATCCGCGGGATTGAATCCATCTCATCCTGGACGCATGAGTCAGGCTTTCGCTCCGATTTCTGCACCACTTGCGGCTCACCTGTCCCAAATACTTTGAAGAGTCTCCCCTATATGTGGGTACCGGCGGGATTGTTGGAGGACGAAGGGAATCTGGCGATTGTTGCGCATGTTTGCGTCGGATCCAAAGCTTCATGGGACAGCCAAACTCTTCACGGAGTGAGCCATGAACACCTGCCGGACCTGAATGAGTTCATAACCTTGCTGAACTCACGCGATAAGCCCGCGTAGGGCGTAATCATTATTGCGCCGGATGTAATCCCTAAGCCATACGGCGCAATGCCCGTTGGTTATTGCGCACTACTTCTCACCCAAATCTCTCTTGCATCTCCCTACAATTTCGACGATGATATGCATCACATTTGTAATGCACGAGGAGCCCCATGAAAACCGCCACCATGCCCGCGTTGCGCGTGCAGCCTGAATTGAGGGAAGCCGCAGAACAGATTTTGCGTCCGGGCGAAACGCTCTCTGCGTTTGTTGAAGACTCATTGCGCCGCAATGTGGCATTTCGGCGGACGCAGCAGGAATTCATTGCGCGCGGTCTGGCTTCGCAGGATGAGGCAAAAAGAACCGGGGTGTATTTTTCTTCTGAAGAGGTGTTGGCAGAATTGGATACCATCATTGCCAGTGCCAAAAAGAAGACGCGTAAGTGAGTTACAAGGTTCGCTACACGCTGGCGGCCAAGGAGGATTTGGAACGCTTATTCACTTTTTTGGCTGAACAGGATTTTGTTGCCGTGAAGCATGCGCGCAAGACCATCGCCGCAAGCATGCAACTGTTGGAGCAATTTCCATTTACTTGTCGCAAAGCGGTCAGCGACAACACATATTTGCGTGAACTTGTTATTCCTTTTGGCGGCGCAGGTTTTGTTGCGTTGTTTGAGATCGAAGACAGTGAAACTGTGACCATCCTTGCGGTGCGTCATCAACGTGAAGAAGACTACCATTAACTGTTTTTCAACTGGATATTTCAATGAGCACCCTACCAAAATGCCCCAAATGCAGTTCCGAATATACCTACGAAGACGGCAGCAACTACGTTTGTCCCGAGTGCGCCCATGAATGGTCGAAAGATGCGCCCGCTGAATCCGGCGAACAAACCAAAGTGTTCAAGGATGCTTTCGGCAATGTGCTGGTGGATGGCGACTCGGTGACGGTGATCAAGGACCTGAAGGTCAAAGGTTCGTCGTCGGTGGTGAAGGTAGGCACCAAGGTGAAGAACATCCGCCTGGTGGATGGCGACCATGACATCGACTGCAAGATCGACGGTATCGGTGCGATGCAGTTGAAGACCGAATTTGTAAAAAAGGCCTGACGAAGCCATGGCGATCGAACTCTCCAAGGAAGCTCGAAACCAGGCAATTGCCTCCATAGAACGGTACTTTCAGGAAAACATAGATGACTTTCAGGAAAGCAAGGTTGAGAAGATCGGAAACATAGCTGCGGGCGGCTTGCTTAGTTTTTTTTTGGAAGAGATCGGGCCCAGCATTTACAACCAAGCCGTTGCGGATGCACAGGAACGGCTGCAGGCCAGGGTGCAGGATCTCGACTTTGAAGTACACGAAGACGAGTTTGCGTACTGGCGCAAGTACGACAAGAAACGCAAAAGTTAACGGAGTCAAAGATGGGTGGTTGGGGTTGTCCGCATGAGGTCGATGGCAAGTGCCAGAAGGTGCTGAACAAGCCCTGCGATATCGGCATGAAAGGTTGCGTACTGGCGGGGCGTTTCCGTTTTGCCGATCCGAGCAAGAACCGACCCAGGAAGTCTGCGCCCACCGACTCCTCCGAGTCCCCCAACCCTGTCAATGAAGAGCAGCAGTAACCCCCAACTCGATCTGGTCTACAGCGATGATTTCTTGCTGGTGGTGAACAAGCCCGCCGGTTTGCTGGCGGTACCGGGTCGCGGTGCGGACAAACAGGACTGCCTTTCGGCGAGGCTGCAGCTGGTATTTCCCGAGGCGCTGGTTGTGCACCGCTTGGATATGTCGACTTCCGGTTTGATGTTGTTTGCTCGTGGAAGTGAAATGCAGCGCCGTGTTTCGGTGATGTTCCAGGAACGGGAGGTCAGCAAGCGGTATCTGGCCGTAGTTGCGGGAAGGCTGGAGCCCGAGACGGGTGTGGTGGATTTTCCTATTGCTGCGGATTGGCCCAACCGCCCGCTACAGAAGATAGATCGTGAAGCAGGTAAGCCTTCACTCACGCGGTACCGGACGCTAAACTTCAATGTCGATACTACCCGCATCGAACTGGAACCGGTCACTGGCCGAACCCACCAACTGCGTCTGCATATGGCGAGCATCGGTCATCCGATTTTGGGAGATGCGTTATATGGTGACATGAGCAGTGCGCCCCGCTTGTTGTTGCATGCGACCGCCCTGCGCATGCTCCACCCGGTGACCCTGATCCCCTTGAATTTCGTCAGCGCAGCCCCATTTTGATTTAAGAATGGCTTAATGCCTGCCGAGCTATACTCATACAGAGATTTCAACTTCAGGAACTTTACATGCCCCTGCCCAAAAGTTTTTTGACAGCACTGCTTGGTTTGGTCGTTCTCGTTTCGGCGATACTTGCCGCATACACCTGGATCGCCTTGAGCTGGAGCTATTCGGAAGGCGAGCGCGCCGGATTCATGCAAAAGCTTTCAAAGAAGGGCTGGATTTGCAAATCATGGGAGGGGGAGCTTTCCTTGGTGGCACTACCGGGTGCTGCGCCCGAGAAGTTCCTCTTTTCCGTACGCGATGATGCTGTCGCGGCCCGCATCAACCAGCAAGTTGGCCAACGCGTTGCGCTGACGTACGAGGAACACCGCGGCCTGCCCACCACATGTTTCGGCGATACCGAATATTTTGTGACCGACGTAAAGTTGGTAACACCCTAATGATGTTTCCGTAACAAGGCACCTGTAGACTGCCCTGCTCGGCAGTGTCCCGCTTCGAAATTATCCACTCGTGAGGAATCACATGAAACGTTTTACGATTTTGCTGACTATTGTTCTGACCTGCCTTTCCCTGCTTGCAACCAGTGCCGAGGCGCGACGTTTTGGCGGAGGCGGCAGCATCGGCAAACAGCGCACGATGAGTGCTCCTCCGGCAAAAGCACCCGCACCTGCTGCTGCCCCATCACCCGGGACTCCGGCTCAACCGGCCGCTGCGCCGCAACCCGCCGGTAACAGATGGCTCGGCCCCTTGGCCGGTCTGGCGATTGGTGCCGGTTTGGGCGCAATGTTCGCCGGCGGCGGAATGGGTGGCATGGGAAGCGCGATGGGTTCCATCCTGATGATGGTTCTGGCCGGGGTTGCAATCATGTTCGTGATTTCGATGTTCCGCCGCAAGCAGGAACCGGCGATGCAATACGCCGGATCGGGTGCGCCTTATGGAGGCTCTGCGCAACCGGTTGAGCACACCATGAGCGGTGCGGTTGCCGCTCCCGTGGCATCCGGTAACATTCCCGCTGACTTTCCGGTGGAAAGCTTTCTGCGCAACTCGAAGACTTCATTCATCCGTTTGCAGGCCGCAAACGACCGCAAGGACCTGGACGATATCCGCGAATACACCACGCCGGAGATGTTTGCCGAGGTCTCCATGCAGCTGCAGGAACGCGGAAACGAACCACAGAAGACCGATGTGGTCACGGTGAATGCGGAGTTGCTGGAGGTGAATACCGAAAACAACCATGCCATCGCCAGCGTGCGCATGTCCGGCCAGTTGCGCGAGAACGGCGGCGCCCCGGAAAATTTCGACGAAATCTGGCATGTGCAGAAGAACCTGAAGGACGACAAGTCGGTTTGGCTGCTGGCTGGCATTCAGCAGATTTAACGCGGCATTTCCAATAGAACGAAATACCCCGTCACACCGGCGAAGGCCGGTGTCCAGCGAGATAAAAGCCCACGAAGTGGAACAATCACAGTGTTTTGTCTGCTTCGCAGAGTTGTTTGAATAGCTGGATTCCGGCCTGCGCCGGAATGACGGGCTAATGGAAAATCTCGATTAATTGCAAAGTACAGTAAACTAGAGGGCACAGGATTTTCCTGTGCCCTTTATATTTTGCCCGGCTATCTGTGATGCGTTTCTTACGTTTACTCAAGATCATTTTCGTCGTTCTACGGTTCGGTCTGGACGAATTCATTCTGGCGCACGAGAAGACGAGCTGGATGTTGCGTCCGCTCAACTGGCTGCTGTTCTTCCGCAATGTGTCGGCCCCGCGCGCAGAACGCCTGCGCCTGGCGCTGGAGACGCTGGGCCCGATCTTCGTCAAGTTCGGCCAGATGCTTTCCACGCGCCGCGACCTGATCCCCACCGACATTGCGGACGAGCTGGCCAAGTTGCAGGATCGGGTTCCCCCTTTCCCTTCCGCACAGGCGGTTGCGCTGCTGGAGGCGAATTTCGGCAAGCCGTTGCATGAGGTTTTCACAGAATTCAACGAGATTCCCGTGGCCAGCGCGTCGGTGGCGCAGGTGCATTTTGCCGTGTTGCCGGATGGGCGCGAGGCAGCGGTAAAAATTCTGCGTCCCGGGATTTTGAGTGTCATCGACCACGATGTGGCGCTGCTGCAAATTTGCGCCGGGCTGATCGAGCGCGGGTGGTCGGACGGCAAGCGTTTGAAACCCAAGCTGGTGGTGGCCGAGTTCGAGAAATACCTGCACGACGAGCTCGACATGATGCGCGAGGCTTCCAACTGCAGCCAGTTGCGCCGCAATTTCGCCGATGCCAAATTGCTGCTGGTGCCGGAAGTCTATTGGGATTGGTGTTCCGAGCAGGTGATGGTGATGGAGCGCATGAGCGGGCTGCCTATCGGCAATATTCCCGGTTTGCGCGCCGCGGGCATCGACTTGTCCAAGCTGGCCTGCAACGGGGTTGAAATTTTTTACACGCAAGTCTTCCGCGACGGATTTTTCCATGCTGACATGCACCCCGGAAACATCCTGGTTACACGGGATGGCCGCTATGTGGCACTGGATTTCGGCATCGTGGGCACGCTGACCGATACCGACAAGAACTACCTCGCCCAGAATTTCATCGCGTTTTTCAATCGCGACTACAAGCGCGTGGCCGAGTTGCACATCGAATCCGGCTGGGCACCGGCCGATACACGCGTGGATGAATTCGAAGCGGCGATCCGCTCGGTGTGCGAACCCATTTTCGACAAGCCGTTGCGCGAGGTTTCTTTCGGCAAAGTGCTATTGCGCCTGTTCCAGACTTCGCGCCGCTTTGGCATCGAGATCCAGCCACAGTTGGTTTTGCTGCAAAAGACACTGCTCAATATCGAGGGACTGGGGCTGCAGTTGGACCCCGAGCTGGATCTCTGGAAGACCGCAAAGCCCTGGCTGGAACGCTGGATGAGTGAGCAGGTCGGCTGGCGTGGTTTCATCAAAGCCCTGCGCAGCGAAGTGCCGAAGTACGCGACCCTGTTGCCGCAACTGCCGCGTTTGCTGCATGAGCGCTTGAAAGACGACCTGGCTGCGCAGGCCGCGCCGTTGCTGCTTGAAATGCTCGTGCAACAAAAAAAGCGCAATGCCTGGTTGATGGTCATTGCGCTTTTGCTGGGTGTTTCGGTATTGCTTACAGCGTATATCTATTTCGTCTAGACGAAGCCGCTTTCCATTAATTCCATCGCCAGCATCTTGTAATCCGCCGCCCCGGGACTCTGGGGCGCATAGGCGAACACATCTAGTCCATGCATGGGGCTGGTGGCCAACGCCACCGTCTCGCCGATGCGTGTCTTGCATACCAGATTGCCGTAGCGCTGTTTGAGCTTGTCGTAGATATCGTAGGAAAGCTTGCGCCGCGAATCGAACCGGGTGATCAGGATGCGCCGCTCGAAAGTGCGATTCAGCTTCTTTTCCAGCACATCCAGCGCAGCATCCAGCCGGTGCACGCCGTGTTCCGACAGAAAGTCTGCCGAGACCGGTATCAGGACCTTGTCCGCGGCCAGCAGCGCATTCAGCGTGAGCACACCCAGCATCGGGCAACAATCAATCAGGATGGGTGCGCCGGTGAGCGCCAACTCCTCGCTCAACCCCTGTTTCAGCATCTTGGCGGCTTGCGGGTCGCTACCGTATAGCGCGTCGATCTTGGACAATTCCAGTGTGGCGGGAATGATCTGCCAGCCGGCGGGCGTGTCGTGCATCAGTTGTGACAAGGGGACTTTGTCGCGGAAAAAAGCTGCCATGCTTCGGGACTGCATGGTGCCATTCTTCAAACCGGAGGAAAGGCTCAGGTGTCCCTGCGGGTCCATGTCGAGCGCGATGGGATGCCGCTGCGCAATGGACAGCGCGGCGGCTAGATTGAGGCAGGTGGTGGTCTTACCCACGCCGCCCTTTTGGTTGAATACGGCGATGACCGCCATGTTCTCTCCTGATTGGTGGTGGGATCGGACTTTTCTGGTTTGCTCGGCTGGCAGCTCCGAGCTAGGCCGGTCACTCTACCGTGACTGACTTTGCAAGATTGCGGGGCTTGTCCACATCCGTTCCCTTTTGCAGTGCTACGTAATATGCCAACAACTGTAAAGGGATGGTATGCAGAATAGGGCTCAGAAAACCCGCGTGTTCGGGCATTTGCAGGATATGGATGCCTTCCGCTTCCTTGATATGGGTGTTCGCATCGGCAAAAACGTAGAGTTCGCCGCCGCGCGCGCGCACTTCCTGCAGGTTGGATTTGAGTTTTTCCAGCAGGGAATCATTGGGAGCAACAGACACCACGGGCATGTCTTTATCCACCAGCGCCAGCGGACCGTGCTTCAGTTCGCCCGCCGGATAGGCTTCGGCATGGATGTACGAGATTTCCTTGAGTTTGAGCGCGCCTTCGGCGGCGATGGGGTAGTGCATGCCGCGACCGAGGAACAGGGCATGGTGTTTGTCGGCGAAATGCTTGGACATCTCGGCAATCTTCGGCTCCAGTGCCAGAACCTTTTGCACGGCGGCGGGCAAGTGACGCAATTCGTGCAGGAACTGCTGTTCGCGATCCGCATCCAGACGGCCGCGCAGCTTGGCCAGCACCAGCGTGAGCAGGAACAGGGCGGCGAGCTGGGTGGTGAACGCCTTGGTGGAGGCGACACCGATCTCCGGACCCGCGCGCGTCAGCAGGCGCAGCTTGGATTGGCGGATGATGGCGCTTTCCGGCACGTTGCAGATGGCCAGCGTGAAGGCATGGCCGGTGTTCTTGGCGTGATTCAATGCGGCCAGCGTGTCTGCAGTTTCGCCGGATTGGGAGATAGTGACCACTAGCGTTTTTGCATTGGCCACGCTGGTGCGGTAACGGTATTCGCTGGCGATTTCGACCACGCAGGGAATGCCGGCGATCTCTTCCAACCAATAGCGCGCGACCTGTCCGGCATGGTTGCTGGTGCCACAGGCCAGAATGAGGATATTTTCGACTTGCGGGAAGATGATGTTGGCTTCGGCACCGAAGATGCCGGGCACCAGTGACTGGCTGTTGCATACCGACTCCAGCGTATTCGCCAGCGCCTGGGGTTGCTCGTGGATCTCTTTCTGCATGTAGTGCTTGTACTCGCCGAGCTCCACGCTGTCGTTATCCAGTTCGCTCACATGCACGGGCCGCTGCACGGCATTGCCCCCGGCGTCGAAAATGCGGTAGTTGTCCAGGTTCACCTCTACCACATCGCCCTCTTCCAGGTACACCACGTTCTTGGTGACTTGCAACAGCGCCGACATATCCGAGCCGACGAAGTGCTCTCCCTGTCCCACGCCCAGCAGCAGCGGACTGCCCTTGCGCGCGGCGATGAGCTGGTGGGGATTATCGGCGGCAACCACGCCAATCGCGTAAGCGCCGACCAGTTGCGACAGGGCCATCTGCGTGGCGACCAGCAGGCTGCCTTGGGCATAGTGGCTATGCACCAAGTGGGCGATGACTTCGGTATCGGTGTCGGATGTGAATTCGTAGCCTTGCGCCGTCAGATCGGTACGCAGTTCCTCGTAGTTCTCGATGATGCCGTTGTGCACCACCGCGATGAGATCGCGGCTGATATGGGGATGGGCGTTGCGTTCGCTGGGAACGCCGTGCGTTGCCCAACGCGTGTGGGCGATGCCCAGTTCGCCATAGGTGCTGGCACTCTTCTGCGCCAGTTCGGCGACACGGCCGATGCTGCGCACACGATCCAGCTTTCCGTCATGCACGACCACCAGACCGGCCGAGTCGTAGCCGCGGTATTCCAGGCGCAACAATCCGTTCACCAGAACGGAGACGATGTTTCTTTTGGCTACTGCACCGACGATTCCACACATATTATTAAGCCTCGTTAAGTGAGAAGGGACGCGGACCGCGGAAACGTTTCCGCCTATCCGTCATTTCTCGGCTGTTACTTGTCAACTTTCGGTATTTTTACCGGCCGCTTCCAGCCGGGAATGGTGACTTGCCTGCCGCGCGCCAGTGTCAGTTCTCCGGCGGGCGCATTCATCGTGATGGTCGACCCGGCACCTATGGTCGCGCCCTTGCCGACAGTCACCGGTGCAACCAGTTGCGTGTCTGACCCGATGAACGCATCGTCTTCTATGATGGTGCGAAACTTGTTCACACCATCGTAGTTGCAGGTGATCATGCCTGCCCCGATATTTACGCGGCTACCCACCGTGCAATCCCCGACGTAGCTCAGATGGTTGGCCTTGCTGCCCTTGCCGAGTTCGCTGTTCTTGAGTTCGACGAAATTGCCGACATGGGCTTCGTCGTGCAATCTGGTTCCGGGGCGCAGTCGCGCATAGGGCCCGATCTGACAGTTGGCACCGACTTCGCTGGAATCGAGGTGGCTATAGGGCGCGATCTGCGTTCCCTGGGCAATGCTGGTATTGCGGATCACTGTGTACGCACCCACCCGCACCCGGTCGCCCAGCGTCACATCACCTTCGAAAATGCAGCCGACATCGATCTCGACATCTCGCCCGCAAACCAAATTGCCGCGCACGTCAATACGTGCCGGATCAGCCAGCGTCACGCCCTGCGTCATCAATCTGTTTGCCGTGGTCGTCTGCCAAACGCGCTCTAGCGTGGAAAGCTGCAGCTTGTTGTTGATGCCTTCCACTTCCCATTGATTTGCTGGCTGAACGGTATGTACCGCCAAGCCCTGTTGCACAGCCATCGCCACAATATCGGTCAGGTAGTACTCGCCCTGTGCATTGTTGTTGCCAAGCTTGCCCAGCCATTCGCGCAGCTTTGCGGTAGGGGCCAGCAGGATTCCGGTATTGACCTCCTTGATTTCCAATTGGGCGGGCGTGGCATCTTTTTGCTCCACGATGCACTGCACATCACCTGCGGCATTGCGCACGATACGTCCGTAGCCGGTGGGATTCTCGAGATTGACGGTAAGCAACACCAGGCCTTCGCCTGCCTGCTGCATCTGGTGCAAGGTGCTGTGCTGGATCAGCGGCACATCGCCGTACAGCACCATGGTCTTGCTGCCGTCCGCCAGATGCGGCATCGCCTGCTGCACGGCATGTCCCGTGCCGAGCTGCGGCTCCTGGATCACAAACTGGGCACCGAATTTCTGCATCGCCTGCGGCACGGCTTCCCCGCCGTGGCCATACACCACACACACCTGTTGGGGCTGCAACGAAGTCGCGCAATCCAGCACATGCTGCACCAGCGGCTTGCCAGCCAGCGCGTGCAACACTTTGGGTTTGTCTGAATACATGCGCGTGCCTTTGCCGGCAGCGAGAATAACAATGTTGAGAAGGCTCATGATCCGGGCTTGCGTGAAGGTATTTAAGTATACCAAATGCCGTCAGGATACTTATTGCACTTCAGTCCTACTTCCAGAACAATTTCCTGTTATTTCAATGTGACTGCATAGTTGTACTTCAATGGCTGCCGATGACTTGCGCTTCCTGCCCGCTGCGTTCAAGCACTTGCCAAGCCAGACTCCTGCAAACGTTGCCCAGAACCGTGGGGAGTTCACTCGGAATATCAGAATGCAGCAATAACTTGCTGGAACTGACTGTGTATACTGGGTCGAGGAGTCTTGGACGGTAATCCTGCATCATTTCATCCAGCGTGCGCTCAGCTGCCATTTGTTGCCAAGGATTTGTGGGCCACTGCGAAGGCAGCCCGTAGGAATTCGGGTATTTTTCCAGATCGCATCGTACCGTACGAATGTCCTCATGCGAGTCACGAAACGGTAGTAGCGTTAATTCCGCCTCTTCATAGAGCAACTGATCCTGATCCGGATGGTTGGCGACGCCATCAATCACGCCATACCATTCGGGCATAGAATTAAGTTTTGCGAGTATTTTTTCCAGCTTTTCCGGAGAACGACCGTCAAGCGGTGTGTAGCCGCGCCCTTCCCGCGATAGCGGTTCGCGAAACGGATCTGTCATGATCACAATTGACTTCTTCCCCAGCAAACCCAGCCCATGACCCAACATGTGACTGACGCTGGTTTTGCCGGTTCCGCCCTTGTTCCCGATAACGCATATTATTCTGTTCAAAGTGTTCCCCTTGCAAAGCAGGCTTTAAATATGACAATTCAAAGACTGGTACATGCTCAAATTTAGAGCAAGTTCTCAACTGACGGTGCATTGAATAGGCAGGAATTAATACTTCAATCATTTGCTTACAAGGACACTTCCCAACGCTGCAAAGCAAAAAAGCAGCCGAAGCTGCTTTTTTGTTTGATGCTGATTCTTGCTGTTTAGTGCGTGTGCTTGCGGACTTGCTGGATCGCGCGCAATTGTGCGATGGCTTCCGCCAGCTCGGCTTGCGCTTGCGCGTAGTCGATGTCGGAAGTGCGGTTCTTCATCGCTTCTTCCGCTGCCTGCTTGGCTTCCAGGGCACGGGCTTCGTCCAGGTCGGCACCGCGGATCGCGGTGTCGGCCAGTACGGTCACGACATCGGGCTGCACTTCCAGCATGCCGCCGGAAACGTAGATCAACTCTTCCTGCTCCTGGTCCGGACGCTTGATGCGAACGGCACCCGGTTTGATGCGCGTCAGCAGTGCAACGTGGCGTGGGTAGATACCCAGTTCGCCCATTTCACCCGGAACGATGACGATTTCCGCGAGGCCGGAGAAGATCTGCTCTTCGGCGCTCACTACGTCCACATGTACGGTCATTGCCATAATCGGCTCCTAATTATTATTGCAGCGTCTTGGCTTTTTCTACAGCTTCTTCGATGCCGCCTACCATGTAGAACGCTTGTTCCGGCAGGTGATCGTATTCGCCTGCAACGATCGCCTTGAAACCCTTGATGGTTTCCTTCAGGGTCACGTACTTGCCGGGCGCGCCGGTGAACACTTCGGCAACGTGGAACGGTTGCGACAGGAAGCGCTGGATCTTGCGCGCACGTGCCACGGCCAGTTTGTCTTCCGGTGCCAATTCGTCCATACCCAGAATCGCGATGATGTCGCGCAATTCTTTGTAGCGCTGCAGAGTTTGCTGCACGCTGCGGGCCACGCCGTAGTGTTCTTCACCCACGACCAACGGGTCGAGTTGGCGGGAAGTGGAGTCCAGCGGATCAACGGCCGGGTAGATACCCAGCGATGCGATGTCGCGGCTCAACACAACGGTGGAGTCCAAGTGTAGGAAGGTGGTCGCAGGAGACGGGTCGGTCAAGTCATCCGCAGGAACGTAAACGGCCTGAATGGAAGTGATCGAGCCAACCTTGGTCGACGTAATACGCTCTTGCAGGCGGCCCATTTCTTCGGCCAGTGTCGGTTGGTAACCCACGGCGGAAGGCATACGACCCAGCAGCGCGGACACTTCGGTTCCGGCCAGTGTGTAGCGGTAGATGTTGTCCACGAAGAACAGGATGTCGCGGCCTTCGTCACGGAATTTTTCAGCCATGGTCAAACCGGACAACGCAACGCGCAGACGGTTGCCGGGCGGCTCGTTCATCTGACCGAACACCATCGCCACTTTGGACTTGGTGAAGTCTTCTTTGTCGATAACGCCTGCGTCAGACATTTCGTGGTAGAAGTCGTTACCTTCACGGGTACGCTCACCCACACCCGCGAACACGGACAGACCCGCGTGTTGCTTGGCGATGTTGTTGATGAGTTCCAGCATGTTCACAGTCTTGCCCACGCCGGCGCCGCCGAACAGACCAACTTTACCGCCCTTGGCGAACGGACAAACCAGATCGATAACCTTGATGCCGGTTTCCAGCAAGTCAACGGAAGGAGACAGTTCGTCGAACTTCGGAGCCTTCTGGTGAATCTCGCGACGTTCGTCGCACTTGATTTCACCGGCTTCGTCGATCGGGCGACCCAGCACGTCCATGATGCGGCCCAATGTGCCAGTACCAACCGGAACAGTGATTCCCTTGCCGGTCGAGTTGACTAGCATGCCGCGGCGCAGGCCGTCGGAAGAACCCATCGCGATGGTACGCACAACGCCGTCGCCCAGCTGCTGCTCGACTTCGAAGGTCAAACCAGCTTCGGCAACGGAGTTACCCGCATCAGCCAGTGTCAAGGCTTCATAAACCTTGGGCATTTTGTCGCGCGGGAATTCGATGTCAACCACCGCGCCGATACACTGAACAATCTTTCCTTGACTCATTTTCAGATTCCCCGTCTAAATTAATTCTTAAACTG
>JAYTUW010000071.1:0-16813 GCA_043744345.1 Sideroxydans sp.
CTTGCTGGCGAAGCAAAATCAAGCACTTTCGCCAGCAAGCTGGCTCCTACAGAGGACTTCAAATCGAATTTCAACTGTCAGTTAGGGCGATGCAAATCACCCGCAGTTTAAATTCCTCCTCGCCCCCCCCCTTTGCACCCGCAGGGAGTACACCAAGGGTAGGCAATCCGCATCCAGCCTCCGGCTGGGCGGAATTGACACCGCCGGTAGGCACCCCGTTGCTACGCAACGCCCCTTCCCCAGCCTAAGGGGGTAACCGCATCAACCAAACAACTTCCGGATGCCTTGCGCATCCGGCTGCAAAACCACGCCCTTTTCCGTAATCAAACCCGTCACCAACTCCGCCGGTGTCACATCAAACGCCGGATTGCGAATCTTCACCCCCTCCGCCGCCCAATGATAATCACGAAAACCCTTTACCTCCTCCACCGAACGCTCCTCGATGGGAATGTCCTTGCCCGAGGCGATATTGAGATCAATGGTCGACAACGGACACGCCACGTAGAACGGAATATTGTGCCGCTTCGCCAGCACCGCCACCATATAAGTACCGATCTTGTTCGCCACATCGCCGTTGGCCGCCACGCGGTCGGTGCCGACCACCACCGCATCCACCTCGCCGTGCGCCATCAAATGGCCCGCCATGTTGTCGGTGATCAGCGTGACCGGAATCTTTTCCTGCACCATTTCCCACGCTGTCAACCGCGCGCCTTGCAGGAAAGGCCGCGTCTCGTCGGCGATTACCGAAATCTTCTTGCCCGCCTCCACCGCCGAACGGAACACCCCCAGCGCCGTGCCCCATCCCGCCGTCGCCAGCGCCCCTGCATTGCAATGCGTCAGCACCCGCGCGCCGTCCTGCAACAACGCCGCGCCATTCGCGCCCATCGCCTTGTTGATGCGGATATCCTCGGCCAGAATCTCGTGCGCCTCAGCCAACAGGCGCTGCGCAATCTGTTGCGGCGATTGTGTAGCGACGCTTTCCCACACGCGGCGCATGCGCTGCAAGGCCCAGAACAGATTCACCGCCGTCGGACGGCTAGCGGCCAGCACCTTGAAACCTTCTTCCATGCCCGCATTGAAATCCGCCATCTCATCCCCTCCCCCATGCAGGGGGAGGGTTAGGGAGGGGGTAGAATCGTTAACAGAGTCCACTCCCATCCCACCCTTCCCCCTGCCCGGGGGAAGGAGCTGTGACAACCGCAACGCCTCCAGCGCCACCCCATAAGCCGCCGCCACGCCTATCGCAGGCGCACCGCGCACCACCATACTGCGTATGCCCTCCGCCACCGAAGCGGCAGTGTAGTAACTCAGGTATTCGAACGCAGCGGGCAGGATGCGCTGGTCTATCATTTCCAGCCGGTTGTTGAACCAGCGCAGGGTTTCGATTTTCATTAATGCATTCCTATTTGATTCACAGTATTAACTTCTCGATAAACAGTCTCAAAATTCTCGCCGTTACGTATCCGTCCTATAAAAGTTAGAAGCCCTGGCGTCCCTGCACTAGCCAACCACGACCGCACCTCATGCCCAGCAGCCGAATAAACCGGATAGATTTCAGGTTCGCCCTTCGCTTTGCGATCAACGTTGCTGTCATCGCCGTATCGGTGAACGGCACTTATCCAGTCTTTCAATGATTTGAAGGAATATAGTTCGTCACGAGTTGGACGCATGATGTTCGCAGTTCCCAAGAACTGCCAATGAGCCTCAGAATGTTCTGGCGCTTCACTTACCTTAACAGCGAGCCCCTCATCAAACCACGTGGGAATACTCCGCATGATCCAAATACTGTCGATACGTGAATATAACTCTGTATGTGACCACTCGTGACTTACGATGGAAACAGACATTCCTCTTGGGGAAATTAACAAAGCAGACTGTCCAAAACTTTTCGCTCTACTTGCTGAACCGCTAAAAGACCTAAAGCATTCTTCCGTTGAGCAAAAGAAAAACTTAGGGGTGGAAATTGCTTTGCCATAATATTTGACAATCCGCTTCTCCGATGCGCTAACCAGCGCCAAAACTTGATCTCTTTCAGAAGAAGGCATTTCTTTATTTACAAATACTCGATCAGAAATTGGTTCCATACCAAACCACGCCGGAACCCATAATTTTGCGCCATTAACCGAACTACATCCCGCACACAATAGTAACGTTGCAATGGCAATACCATTTTTCATGCAATCCTTTCTGCGTCAAAACTCGGGAGGGCACTCGACGTTCTTCTTTGTCGGGTTACGGACTGCGACCAAACCCGACCTACGTTATTAGTCCCCCTCGAACTCGCACAACGCAAACAACTTGTGCCCGCGCTTCCCCAGTCTTCTCACGCCGCCTTCTTCAACCGCAACTCCAACTTGATCTCCGCCGCCGCCAGCATATTGACCAGCGTATCAATAGAGAACACATCCACCTTGCCGCGCATCAGGTCGGAAATACGGGGCTGGGTGACGCCCAGCGTTTTGGCTGCTTCGGCCTGGGTCATGCCGCTGCTGCGCACATAGTCGGTGATGGCGCGCATCAGTTCGGCGCGCGCTTTCATGTTGGCCGCTTCGCCGGGCGTATCTTCGATGGCATCCCACACGCTCTTGTATCGTTGTTTGCTCATTTCGCACCTCGCATCAGTTCGTTGTAGCGTTTGTCCGCCAGCGCCAAATCCTGCGCAGAAGTTTTTTGCGATTTCTTCTGGAAGCAGTGCAACACGTAGACTGCGTCTTTCAGTTTGGTGATGTAAATCACACGAAACGCACCCGCCTCGTCCTGAATCCTGATTTCCTGCACTCCGGCACCGATGGACTTCATCGGCTTCCAGTCGTCGGGTTCTTCGCCGTGCTGCACCTTGTCTATCTGGTATCCGGCTTCGCGGCGCGCAGAAAGAGGAAAATCGCGCAGTTCGTTCAATGAGCTACCGAGAAATTCAACCGGCTTGGGTTGGGCGGGCATGGTTTAATTATACACAATTTTGTATATTCCACTAATCCCCCTCAAACTCGCACAACGAAAACACCTTGTGCCCGCGCTTCTCCAACCGCGCACGACCGCCGATGTCCGGCAGGTCGATCATAAAGCAGCATTCGATGATCTTGCCGCCCATCTTCTCGATGAGGATGACAGCGGCTTCTGCCGTGCCGCCGGTGGCGATGAGGTCGTCCACCAGCAGGACCTTCTCGCCTTTGGAGATGGCATCGGTGTGGATCTCGATGCGGTCGGTGCCGTATTCGAGTTCGTAGTCGTGGCCGATGGTTTCGGCGGGCAGTTTGCCTTTCTTGCGAATGGGCACGAAGCCGACGCCGAGCGCGTAGGCCAATGGGGTGCCGATGATGAAACCGCGCGATTCGATGCCGGCGATCTTGTCGATCTTCACGTCTTTGTAGCGGTGCACCAGTTCGTCGATGGTGGCGCGCAAGCCGACGGGGTCTTTAAGCACCGTGGTGATGTCGCGGAACATGATGCCTTGCTTGGGGTAATGGGGGACGGTGCGGACTCGGGATTTGATGGTCATGATGGTTTCCTTGTTGAAATTCAGTTGCTATAGGTTATGCCGTCATTCCGGCGCAGGCCGGAATCCAGTTGATTAAAAAATTCCCGCGTCTGCGGGGCGACTTGGCCTTGTCCGCTACGCGGGCTTTTTATTTCGCTGGATTCCGGCCTGCGCCGGAATGACGAAGTTTATTGATTGCATCGTTTAACTGCGTTTTTTGTATTCGACGAACTTCGCTTTCACTTCGTGCATCTGTTGCGCGGTGAGTATCTTCGGCTCTCCAACCGAAAGCGCGCGCCAGTAAATCTCGCACAGGTACTCGACTTCATGCGCAACGGACAGCGCATCGTTCAGGTCTTTGCCCAGCGCGATCATGCCGTGGTTGCCGAGCAAACAGGCCTTGCGGTCGCGCAGGGCTTCCAGCGCGAGGTCGGACAAGTTCTGTTCGCCGAAGATAGTGTACGGTGTGCAGCGGATGGTATCGCCGCCCGCGATGGCGATGTGGTAATGCACGGCGGGCACATCACGGCCTAGACACGCCATGGTGGTGGCGTAGGTGGAATGCATGTGCAGGACGGCGCCGATCTCGGGGCGGGCGTTGAAGATGTCGCAATGGAAGCGCCATTCGCTGGAGGGTTTGCGGCCTTGCAGCACTTTGCCGTCCGTGGCTATGAGCACCAGGTCCTGCTCGGTCATTTCGGCCACGGGCAAGGCGGAGGGCGTGATAAGGATGTTGTCGCCGCAGCGCACCGAGGCGTTGCCTGCCGTGCCGCGATTGAGGCCGAGTTCGACCATGCGGCGGGAGGTTTGCAGGAGTTGTTGGCGGGATTGTTGTTCGGTCATTCGTTTACCTACTTGGAAACATTCAAAACATTTCGTCACACCGGCGAAGGCCGGTGTCCAGTCATATAAAACCACTGGATTCCGGCCTTCGCCGGAATGACGGCATTATTTCAGCACCCGCCCCGCTATCGCCTGCAGCTTCTTCTTCATCTCTGCGTCGCGCGCTTCCGGCGCGGTGATGAGCGCATATTGCAACGCAGTGCGGCAGCCGCAATCGCAGGCTTTGGCATCCGTTCCAACGTGCGGCACCAAATGTTTCACCAACGTCTTGGCCTTGTCGGCATTCGCCAGCAACACCTTGATTATCTGCTCCACGGTCACGTCGTCGTGGTCGGGATGCCAGCAGTCGTAGTCGGTGACCATGGCTACGGTGGCGTAGCACAGCTCGGCTTCGCGGGCGAGCTTGGCTTCGGGCATGTTGGTCATGCCGATCACGTCGCAGCCCCACTGGCGGTACAGCTCGGATTCGGCGAGGCTGGAGAACTGCGGGCCTTCCATGACCAGATAAGTGCCTCCGCGCATGGCAGCGATACCGGCTTCTTTTGCTGCCGCTTCGATGTGGTTACCCAGGCGTTTACATACAGGGTGAGCCATCGAAACGTGCGCCACCAGACCGGTGCCGAAGAAGGATTTTTCGCGCGCGAAGGTGCGGTCGATGAATTGATCAACGATGACGAAGGTGCCGGGAGTGAGATGTTCGCGCAGCGAACCGACGGCGCTGACCGAGATGACATCGCTCACGCCAACGCGCTTGAGCACGTCGATGTTGGCGCGGAAGTTGATCTCGGACGGGGGAATCTTGTGGCCGCGCCCGTGGCGCGGCAGGAAGGCCAGCTTCACTCCGTTGAGTTCGCCAAACAGCAGTTCGTCCGATGGCTCACCAAAAGACGATTCGACCTTTTCCCAGCGCTTGTTTTCCAGCCCCGCGATGTCATACACACCGCTGCCCCCGATGATGCCGATGCTTGCCTGAGCCATGTTTTTCCCTGCTTTTGAAATGAGGGTGGATTGAAACAGGAAACCTCGTTTAGCTCAAGGTCAAAGGTGGGCAAGATGGACAAGAAAGCCCGCCCAGCGTATCTTTTGGTCTATTCATTCCACCGAGTCATTACCCCATGTCCCAAGTAGAAAATCACGCCGACCTGCAAATTGTCGGCATGCGTTGTGCATCTTGTTCCGGCCGTCTGGAAAAGGCATTGAATCAATTACCTGACGTCACAGCCGTGGTCAATCTGGCCACTGAAAAGGCCAGCGTGACCTTCGATCCGGCGCGTACCGATGTAGAAGCGCTGATCAAGGCGGTGCGCGACACCGGCTTCGACGCGCATGTGACGCGCGACTTTGCCGCCGAAAAAGCGGACCGCGTGAAAGCCTACCAACAGGAAAAGCTGCGCTTTTTCATCTCGGTGGCGCTCATCGCTCCGTTGGTTCTGTCCATGCTGCTGATGGTGTTCGAAGTCCATCTGCCTATCCCGACCTGGCTGCAGTGGGCATTGGCAACGCCGGTGCAGTTCTGGATCGGCGCGCGCTTTTACCGCGGCGCATGGGCCAGCGTGAAGCACGGCAGCGGCAACATGGACCTGCTGGTGGCGCTGGGCACCAGTGCCGCCTATTTCCTGAGTGTCGCCATTGTGGTCTTTGACATCCACCAACCGGTGTACTTCGAATCCAGTGCTGTGCTGATCACGTTGGTGCTGATGGGCAAGCTGCTGGAGATGGGTGCAAAAGCAAAGGCATCAAGCGCCATCGAAAAGCTGATCCAGTTGCAACCCAAAATCGCGCATGTAGAGCGCGACGGCCAGATATTGGATGTCTCGGCCGGGCAATTGCGTCCTGACGACATCTTCATCGTGCGCCCCGGCGAAAATGTGCCGGTGGACGGTGTGGTACTGGAAGGCAGCTCTTCAATGGACGAAAGCATGCTCACCGGCGAAAGCATGCCGCAAACCAAGAATGCGAACGACAAGGTCTACACCGCCACACTGAATCAACAGGGTGTGATCAAATGCCGCGCCACCGCCGTGGGCAGCCACACCCAGTTGGCAGCAGTGGTACGACTTGTAGAACAGGCACAGGGCTCCAAGGCCCCCATCCAGCGCATGGCCGACAAGATATCCGGCATCTTCGTGCCCGTCGTGCTGGTACTGGCCGTGCTTACTTTCTTTGTCTGGCTCAAAGTGGACGGCGACTTCTCCTACGCGCTTATCAACGCGATCTCGGTGCTGGTCATCGCCTGCCCATGCGCACTGGGTCTGGCAACGCCCGTCACGGTCGTGGTCGCCAGCGGCTTGGCAGCTCGCGAAGGCATATTGGTCAAGGACGCGGCGGCGCTGGAACGAGCGCACAAGCTTTCCGTGTTGGTGCTGGATAAAACCGGCACGCTGACCGAGGGCAAACCTGCCCTCACCGACCTGCGCCCGAGTGCGACCAGCAGTGTCGGCGAGCTTTCACGCATCGCGGCCAGCCTGGCGCAGCATTCAACGCATCCGCTTTCCGTCGCCGTGATGGACTACGCCCAAGCACACGCAACGATGCCATTGCCGACCGCTGATTTCCAGGAGACTCCGGGCGGCGGCTTGAGCGCAAAACTCGACGGCGTCCCCTATCTGCTCGGTTCACCGGCATTCATCTCGCAGCAGGGAATTGCGCTGGATGACGGATCGGTACTGGTGATGCAGAAGCAAGGCAAGTCCGTGATCGCGGTGGCGCGCGAGCAGGTTCTGCTCGGCTACATCGCCTTCGCCGACAAGATACGCCCCAGCAGCCGCGTGGCCGTGGCGCGCTTGGGCGAGATGGGCATCCGCGTGGTGATGCTGAGCGGCGACAACCAGGCAACCGCCCAGGCTATCGCCGATCAGGCGGGCATCAAGGAGTTCATCGCCGAAGTGTCGCCGCAAGACAAGGCGCGCTACGTCGGCTCTCTGCGGAACGAAAAGACGCTGGTCGGCATGGTCGGCGACGGCATCAACGATGCGCCCGCACTGGCCGCCGCCGACGTGAGCTTCGCCATGAAGCACGGCAGCGATATCGCCATCGAGGCGGCAGACATCACTCTCATGCGCAACGACCTGAACAGCGTGGCGGATGCCATCGACCTGTCACATGTGACGTTATCCAAGATCCGCCAGAATCTATTCTTTGCGTTCGCCTACAACGTGCTGGGTATCCCGCTGGCCGCACTGGGACTGCTCAACCCGATGATCGCGGGCGGTGCCATGGCGATGAGCTCGGTGTCAGTGGTCAGCAATGCCTTGCTGCTGAAGAAGTGGCTGCCGGGTGAACCGGTACCGGATATTGGTGGCGAAACAGTTGCCGAGACCGGACTGGACACTTCCAAGGCGGCGACGTAAACCTGCCGGGTAGTTATCAACTAAAACGGGGGCTGAGCCCCCGTTTTGTTTTGCATCGGTAGTTCGTGAGATTTTCTATTCGACTTGCTTGCCTGTGGCTTCCTTGCCCGGCATAGGCAACGCACTCTCCAGATTGGCAGACAGCTTGAAACTATCCACTGCGACCGGCTCGGCAACCTTCGGAGCAACTTTCTCAGCCACTGTGTCATTCGCGGAATGTTCTGCTTTGGCATTCGTACTTGCACTGCCCACCCACAATCCGACGCAGAGCAACAGCGAAACGACGAGTGCCGCTTGCGAGAAGCGATTGACGCGGTGGGTCTTGTTCAGCCTTTGCAGCAGTTTGCCGGTTTCCACCTGTGACTTGGTGACGCACAGTTCTTCACGGACTTCCTGGCTCAAACCAATCTCGATCTCTTCGCTTTCGCGCAGTGCAGCGATGGCTTGTTCCTGCATTGCTCTCTTCTCATTTGCCGCTGCTATCGCGGACAACTCGGCCACTTCACGTTGCCGCGCCACTTCGATAGCTTTCTGTTCTGCAGCGATGCAGGTTTGGACCGACTCCTGAGCCTGCCGCTCGGCTTCCAGACGGGCTTCGCAGCTAGCGATCAATTGCTGTTCGGCTTCCAGATTCTGTTGCTCCAGAGCCAGCCGGGCGCTCTCTTTGCTTTCGCGTTCTTCGACGATACGTTTGGCTTCCGCGGCGATAGACACATGCTGGCGCACCAGCTCAGCGATGCGTTCTTCCGCGGCACGCTGGGCAACCATCCGTTCCTGCTGCTCCTTGATCAAATCTGCGGTTTCCTTGCTTTCGCGCTCTTCGATCCGGCGTTTTGTTTCTTCGGCGATGGCGATGCGCTGGCGCGATTTCATGACGGACTGGGTATCGGCCAGCACGGCTTCTTCTTCGGTCTTGATGGCACGGGCCAGGGTTTCGGTCTTGAGTTTCGCCATGTTGTGCGCGCGAGTCTCGGCTTCTTCCTTTGCCTTGGCTGCCGCAGTCAACTCTTCAGCCTGAGCCTTATTGGCTGATGCGGCCTCCTCGGCACGCACTTCGGCAGCGATGCGCTCGTTGTCGGCCTCGATGGCACGCAGTTCCGCATCCATGCGCGCAGTAATCCTGGCGATGGCTTCGTTTTCGGTACTGATCTTTGTCTTGGAAACGCGTTCGGCCTCTTCTTCCAAAGCCACCCATTGCCGAGTGGTTTCTTCTTCCAGTGCAGCCCTTTGCCAAGTGGCTTCTTCTTCCTGTGCGATCCTTTGCCGGGTGGCTTCTTCTTCCAAAGCAATTCTTTGTTCGGCTGCTTCCACAGCACTGCGATCGGTATCGGTACGCAATTGCAGTGCGGCTATGGCTGCAGCCTCCTTTGCAAGTCTTTCTTCAGCAGCCAGACATGACTCAACCATCAGTCGCGCGCGTTGTTCAGCCTGCGGCAACATGGCATTGATCGCATCCAGTTTCTTTTGCATCTCGCGCGTGGCCAGCTCGTCTGCCTGAGCCTGAGCCTGCTCGGTGATTCTCAGCTCGCTCTCAAGCTCCGCCTTGCCTTCCGCGATGCTCCTGGCACATTCCGCCATTTCATAGCGCTGATTGGCCAACTCGATTGCTTCGGCCTCTGCATGCACCTGCAATTCAACTGCCTGCGACGCCCGCATATCCGTTTCAGCGCGCTGCTGCGCAATCTCCATCAATTCCCGCTCCGCCTGCAGCTTGATCCCGGCAGCGCGTTTTGCCTGCTCTTCCGCGGTCAGCAAATCACGGGCTTCCAGCTCGATCTGCTTGAGTATCTCATTGGCAGCTTCTCGCTCGCTGATGGCCAGCTGTTCAGCTTCAACTCGTGATTCCAGCAGCTTCAACATCTCCTGCTCTGCCTGCAGTTTACGTTCGGCGGCCAGACGTTCTTCCTGCTCTGTCGCGACAGCTTTTCTGGCGATTTCCGCAGATTTCATTTCTGCAGCCACACGTGCCGATGCTTCGGCCTGCGCCTGTTGTTCTATCTTGATACGCAATTCGACTTTCTGCGCGGCCTTGCGCTCCTCATCGGCCCTTGCCATCGCGGCGCGCTCGGCATCCAGTTCGGCGGCCACACGTGCCTGCTTTTCAGCCAGGGCATGCATCTCGGCACGAACGCGAGCATTCATCGCCTCTTCTGCCGAATCTTCTGCGGTCAATTTGGCATTGACCATCGCCATCGCTTCTTTTTCCGCCCTCAGTTTGCTCTGTTGGGTCTGAGTCACCAGGCTCTCTGTATGTTCCTTTTCCTGTGTTAGCAGTGCAGCCTGGCGTTCCAGCTCGGCTTGTTGCTCCAATTCCCTGCGCACACGCTGTTCGGCAGAAACACGCTGTTCAATTTGGGCCTGAGCCTGTCTTTCGGCTTCGAGTTTCGCGCGCACGGCCTCGGTCAGCCGTTCCTCAGCCTTGAGTTTTGCATGGGCTGTCGCGGCCAGCTCGCGTTCCAGTTCCAGTCGCGCTTTCACTTCCCCGACCACCTCCGATTCGGCGCGGGTGCGCGCCTCGATCTGCTCGGTGAGTTCGCTTTCATGCCGCGTTTTGCCCTGCAGAATGGCACGTGCATGGGCTTCGGCGCGGGAACGCGCCTGAACCGCCAACTGTGCCTCAATCTCCGCTTCAATGCGCCCGCGCGATTCCATAATCGCTTCGGACTCGACAGGATTCTCTTCGCCGCGGGACGAAACCAACCGGATTGTTTTCAGTGCTGACATGTTCCACCTCTTTCACATATGAAAGCCAAGGGCATCGGCTCGACGCTAAATTAACAGGTCGGCGTTCCGGTCAAGCGCGGAATAAAGGCAGAAAAACAGGCTATTTTGAAAAACGGGCGGAAACTGCCCAAAGAAAATCCCCCGGAGCCGGGGGATCTGCAAAGCTGGTACTCAGTACTCGCGGCGCGGTGCGCTGTACTCGTCCCCGGCAAAAACGAATGGCGGGGTGCGCCCAACCAGAGTTTCGATGAGCATCAGTTCCTGGTCGGTGTGGTTGATGAAACCGGCTCGGCGAATATTCTGGCCGGACGGTTCGCCTTTCAGGATATACAGCGGCTTGTCGTGGTGCTTGGACGCCACGGTGTCCGTACTGTTTGGATCATCGCTGGCTTCCACATCAGTCAGGCCGTAGCAGGTGCAGAAATAGGTCTGCTCCGGATCGGACTCGATGTAGTAGCCGGTTCCGCGGATACCAATGGTTGCTGTTGCGGTGCGGATCTGCGTGCCCTGGCTACGCGAGACGGATAACAGCTTGCCAGTCAGCAGGCGCAAGCCCTGGATCAGGTACGAGCCCTGCTCTTCCTTGCCAGCCATCTTCAACTGGCTGTTCTCGCGCATGATCATGGAATTGCCGCCAACCACGAACACGATCTCGCTCTTTGGTCCGGTCTCGACTTTGTCATTCGGCTTGATGATGGTCGACATCTCGGCAGGCTTGTCATTCACCAGCACACTGCCCTCCAGGCGGTAGATGGACTGGCCGGGAGGCAACTTGCTGGGCGGCTTGCCGAAGATACTGGCAGCCAGCGCGACCTTGTCCGTGAACGCGGCTGAGAATGCACCCGCGGCCAGCGCCTGGATCAGCAATCTGCGGCGTGGATCGTCTGCTTCATCGAATCGGCTCATGTTGGCTCCTTTGTTTGTATCAATATATCAGAATCAGTACGGCGCACCGTTCAAGATCCAGTTCAGAAACAGATCGTAATTGGCTCTTAGCGGGTCACCGGGCAACAACTTGTCTACCGGCACTTTGTTTACATCATCACCAAAGCCCGGGAGCATGGATCCGCCGTGATGATGGCCGGACGGTTTGAGCAGTATCGGGCTATCCGCAATGTCGTCAAAATTGATACGGCCCTTGATGTCGGTATAGAGCCAGAAATCGTCTTTACTACCAACTGTCCCGCTATCGTCAGCCCCGTCAGCATTTCGGTCAAATTTATTGTACGCCACCGGCGCTTTGCGAACGACTGTCGTGTGGCATGCAACACACTGTTTGTCTGCAGGTAGTAATGGAAGCGCTGTTCCTTGCAGGATAGGCTTGATGTGTGTGCTAAAGGTGATGGCGGACGGTACGGGCAACAATGCACTCTTCACCACGATAGCGACTTGGGACGGATCGCTTTGTACACCGCCCTTGCCGGCCACCAATTGCACGACATAAGTGCCGTTTACAGTCGCAGTAAACGTGGCCTGCACCGCAGATGCTGTATCCAATGTTGCGGGACTTGCAGCTGCACTTGCCGGACTCGATGCAATTGACCAGGAATAGGTATCCGCAAACATACTGGCTGCTGCCGACAGTGTCGTTGCTCCCTGCACAATACGGTCAGGTCCTGCAACAGCGACCGGACGTCCCGGCTTCAGAACTGCCCCAGAACTGTCGCGCACAACAGAGGCAACCCCGCTTGCCGTCTCAAGGTAGTTCGCGATGGCATTGACCTGCGCGCTAGTTGTCCAGAATTTCTCGTACAGGATCTTAGCCAGCGGCATATTTCCACTGTCTATCACGTGCGCTTTGATCTGATCTGAATAGCCGTCAAACTTTGCGAATGTCGTCATGTCGATATCGCTGCCCTGCCCTCCATCTACAGGTCTGCCCATCCCGCGCAGAACATGGCAAATGCGACACGCCGGAACGAAGCTGTCCTGATAGAGAGTACTCTGGCCTACAGATGACCAGCTTAAAGGCACGCTATCGGCATACGTCGTGTTTGGTAAGCCGTCTCCGCCATATCCATTCTTGATCAGATCGGCTGCCACACCTTGCCACTCAAACTGGTTCGCAACCCGCCTGTCTGCATCCTCCGCAAAGGCAGTTGGAACCGTAGTGTTGAAAGGCAGCGGATACGAAGACAAAACCCAGGTGTTGATCAGCTTGATCGCCGCTTCCTGATCTGCCCGTGTAAACCCGGCAACACTTGAAAAGTCGAAGATATCCGGTTCGAGGGGGTGAAAGTGCCCCTGCACGTCTCCTCGTGCCAGAGAAGCGGAGTTCTGCACCAGCGGAAACAACTGCACACCTTGACCATCCGGTGCCGTAAGGGGATCGCCACGCCCACCGTGACAAGCGATGCACGGACCGGGCATTGCCTTTGCTCCCCGCCCGTCCAGGTTGACCATGAGTGCGCGGGATCCGTCGGGTGCGAAGAAATAGAACTTCGCAAAACTCACGCCAGCCACCCCGCTTGCCGGACTCGCCGGGCTAAACTCGATGTTGCTGGAACCGATGTACCAGTGGTCATCGCGGGCCACGGCAGCATCCATGTTCATGGTCGAGTAACCGTACCCTGCAGCCGGGGGAACCAGATAGTTCCGGACGCTGATGGCGATGGTGCCATCTGTGTTCTTGCGTGCAGTGATATAGCGGCCATAGCCCAGATCACGCTTGTCGCCAAACGTCACTGTGACTTCCGAACCGGACGCACTGCCGAACTGGTTTGCAGTCAACCATTTTGCATAAGTGTCCCTGTCATTGTTCGGGTCGATGGCTTTGTAATAGGCCTGCGCATAGGCCAGCGTGTCGATCTGGTAACTGGCGTCCGATTGCTTGATGGAATTGGGGAACAGCAGAAAGCTGTTCGGTCCGGTGAAACCTGCAAGGGTGACCGGTCCGCCCGGATAGGTATCTCCAGCACTTTTCCCGCCGCCGCCACACGACGCGAGCAATAGCGCCAATGATAGGGAACCCACGACAACCTGAACGATTGCACCGATACCGATTTGGAGAGATCTGAGTTTCATGGTCTTCTCCTAGAATGCCATCAGATAACTGACGGAGAAAAGGTTGTCGACATACTGCATGGATGTTGCGTAAGCGGGCACGATATCCGGCGTCGACTTCACATGACGCCAGGCGAAATCGATGGAGTCCTTGGTACCGAGAGAGTAGTTGTAACCCAGTGTCATCAAGTTGGTCTTGCCCTTCATGCGGTAATCGTAGAACCACGGCGCACTGAATACGTCGTCCCGCACGAACACGGTCGAGCTATCCAGTATCTTGAGCGACGGCTGGCCGGAAGACACGATGTCGCCTTTGCGAAGTTCACCGGTCAGGTACAGGGTCTGTCCGGGCGCCAGCGCATAATCCAGATTCATGCGGCCAGAGTTGTCGTGAGTGTTGAAGACATCGCTCTTGCCGTTGCGCACATTGTCTGCGACTGCCGCAAAAAGGTTGATGCGATCGGTCAGCGACTTGCGCAGATTAATACCCACCGTACGGCGATTACCATCGCGCAATTCCGATTCATACGCATCTGCCGTATAGCGCGCGAAGACGCCAATGGTGGGACTGCCAAAATCGCCGGAGAAACGGTAAGCATATTCGCCCTGCGCCCCAACCGACACACGACCCAGCCCGGCGTAGTTGCGGAACTTCTCGACATCCATGAAGCCGCTCACGGTGAGGCGCGTAAATTTAGTGGGCAGCAGCGACAGTGCTTTGTTCACTGTAAGGCTGAAGCTTGTGTCGGAGCGTTTGTCCACGGCATCGCTGGCACGGCTGACGTTGTCGTCAAACGCATAGCCGGCGATCACCGAGATACCCGTTGGCTTGGCGATGCTCGCGTCGTAACTTTCTTCCATTAGCGAGGCCAGGTCGTTCTTGCCCTTGATCGTCTTGGTGAAACGCACATTGACCGACTGGTAGCTCTCCAATCCGGAGGCGGCACGCAAGCGCTGGTAGTCGAAGGTCATTCTGAGTGTGTCGCTCATGACAAAGGTATTGCCGAGACCGACCACATACGCGTTGGAGTTCTGCGAGGTGCCTGCCAGCGTGTACTGGGTACTCAGCATATCGGCATAAGCAACCGAGGTCTGTCCGGTCGATTCGAAGCCGCGCTGATATTCGAGACGGGCTTGCGGTTGCACCACACCGAAGTCGGTCTGGTGCGACGACTGCGCGCGCATGCCGAAGGCCAAATGCGAGCTGCGTAGATTCTGGCTGGCATAACTCAGGGCGTTGATACCGGCTCCACTCTCGGCTCCCGTCTTCAGACGGTCATACGAGAAATCATAACGACCATAAGGTGACCACATCAATCCTTCCTTGTGGTACTCGTAACCGAATGACACTGATCCGAAGAGCTGGTCGCCCGTTCGGGTGGCGCGCGCAAAGTCGTTCACAGCGGTGACATAACGGTTGGTATCAAAATTCACCTTGCCGTAGCCCAGCAACACATCGAGGAAATTGCCCGAATCCATCATGTAGCTGGCATAACCGGCCACGCTGTTGCCCGTGGCGCTGCTGTTGGTACCGTCCGAACCGATGCTGGTCTTGTCGCGCGCGTAACCCATGCCCATGCCGAGTGTGAGTTTGCGGTCCATGCGTTTATCCACGCCGACACTGATACCGTCCGAACTGAATTTGCTGTCGAACCCGGACTGCGTGCGCGTCCCAAAACGCACATTGCCTGCCGCCCAGATTTCCAGCTTGCTAAATTCGTCGTTCGGCAGCGCGCCGTTGGCCACATTGGAAACCGTTCCCAAATTCAGTGTAGCCGTGGTCAACGCACCCGCCATGGCATTCATCAATACACCATACATCGGATCGGTGCCGACAACTTGCCCGTTGCCCGAAAGCTGGGCTGTATGCAGCAGGTTGTTCGGATCGTTCTCATATGCCAGCACAGTTCCCGGCTGCCAACTGTTGAAGTAACCCCGTCCCTGCCCGGACGGCGATGCGCCGCCAGCCGGTGCAGGCAAACCGCCTGTCGGTGCAGGCGAACCCGTCGAGGTCGGACTGTAAACAGCATGGTGGCGCGATTCCAGGCGCTGCTGAAAGTTGAATACCTGCACCATGCCGAAGCGCTTGATCGAGGTTGCCTGTGCGTTGATCAGACCCGTGACGCGTGCATCTTTCAACGGATCGGAACGACCGGTGACTATAACGGTTACCTTGGCTGAATTCGTCGATAACTGTCCGGCTGCACCGTAAGCTTGATAGGTAAAGACGTCATTCCCAAAAAAGTCCCTGTTCGGGAGATAGATTACCTTTGTCCCTGACACTGTCACCGAACCATACGCGGGTTGAGCGG
Source organism: Sideroxydans sp. (assembly GCA_043744345.1). GTDB lineage: Bacteria > Pseudomonadota > Gammaproteobacteria > Burkholderiales > Gallionellaceae > Sideroxyarcus. Next base: position 15,711 of record JAYTUW010000071.1, read on the forward strand.
CAACTTTAACACCCGTCACTCCGACTCCAGTTATGTACGGTGCCAAATCGAGTGTCTTTGACGTATTCAGTTGCGTTGACATTGAGGCATCAACCACGGTAGGGGCTGGAGGATTGCCGACAGTAATGGTGACAACAGCCGGAAGTGACGTTCCACCGGGACCGGATACTGTGTACGTGAAGCTATCTGAACCGTAGTAGCCGGGTGTCGGCGTATAGCTGACTGTGTTGTTCGTTGTCGATGTCGTTGCTGATCCGTGTGTTGGCGCTACAGTCAGCGCTATCCCGGCAGTACTTACCGTACCGGAGACCAAGGGAGAGATCACATTCGCGCTGGAATTGTAAGGAACTGGCACGCTACTCGCTGTTGCAGTGGGCGGAGCTTCGGGAGTTATTGGACTACTCGATGTCGAAGCGGTGCCAGTACCGACGTTGTTAAGCGCAACGACTGTAAATGTATAGGGAATGTGATTGGCTAATCCTGTTATCAAATGATTTAACGCTGTAGAACCTGCATTGCTATCCACCCCCCCTGACGGGTTGGAATTTACGGTGTAGCCGGTAATGGTTGCTCCCCCATTGTTTGCGGGCGCAACAATAATCACATTTGCTTGAGCGTTCCCGGCGATGACACTGTTTATTGACGGGGCCCCTGGAACTGTTGCCGGAGTTGCCGAATTGCTGGCAGCAGATGCTGTGCCCGTGCCAGCGATATTGGATGCCGCAACAGTAAAGGTATAAACCGTACCATTGGTCAGGCCGGTGACCACATGGCTCAGACCCGTCGTTCCGGCATTGCTGTCCGTACCGCCCGCGGGACTGGAGGCCACCGTATAGCCCGTAATAGCGCTACCCCCATTGTTCGCCGGTGCGGTAAACGTCACCATTGCCTGCGCATTGCCGCCTGTGGCGGTGCCAATTATCGGCGCATTGGGAACGGTTGCGGGAGTGACCGGGCTAGTTGCACCTGAAGCAACGCTGGGACCGACAATGTTGGTGGCGACAACGGTGAACGTATACGCCGTGCCGTTCGTCAAGCCGGTGACCACATGGCTCAGGCCCGTCGTTCCAGCATTACTGTCTGTACCACCCGCCGGATTGGAG
>JAYTUW010000072.1:0-60014 GCA_043744345.1 Sideroxydans sp.
ACTTCATTCGGCAATTCCAGACCGCGTGCCAGTGCATGTTGCTGCAAAGCCTGTGCCTTCTCGCTGTCGCTCAAGGCATGCACCTGATAAACCAGCCCCCAGCCAAGGCGGGTGCGCAGATCGTCGCGCAAAGCCAGGAAAGCCGGGGCCTGTGCGCCGCTCACCAGCAGCATGCCGCCGCTCTCGCGCTGCCGGTTATACAGGGCGAACAGGGCGATCTGCGCAGCATCGTCCAGTTTTTCGACTTCGTCCACCGCTACAACTTGTGCGGCTTCCGGCACTTCAGCATGGGCATACACAGTCGATTGCCCGGCCGCCTGCGCGACCCCAACTACCGCTTGCAACAGATGACTTTTACCACTGCCCGCCTCGCCCCATATATATAGTCTGCGTTCTGCTGTCGGTTCATCCAGAGACTGGCGCAAGGCGGAGAGCAACTCGACGTTGCGCCCGGCAACAAAGTTATCCAGCATGGGAACCCACTCCGGCGCGATGCCCAACAGCATCTGGGTCATGATTTTCCGTACATTTCGCTGGCCAGATAGCGTTCACGCGCGTGGCGCAGCACCACCAGCAGAATAGCGGCCATCGGCAAAGCCAGCAGGATGCCGAAGAAGCCGAATAGCTGGCCGAAAGCGAGCAGCGCGAAGATGACGGCCAGCGGGTGTAACCCGATGCGGTCGCCCACCAGCCAGGGCGTAATGAGCATGCCTTCCAGCAACTGCCCCATGCCGAACACTGTCCACACCAGCAACACGTCGCCGAACGAGCTGAATTGCATCGCCGCCGCCAGCGTCGCCAGCACCAGACCGAGGATCATGCCTAGATAGGGCACGAACACCAGCAGTCCGGCGACGATGCCGATCGGCAGCGCGAAATCGAGCCCGACCAGCCACAGCACCAGCACGTAATACACGCTCATGATCAGCATCACGGAGAGTTGTCCGCGCAGGAATTCAGCAAGCACGCGATCCACCTCGACCGCGATCTCGGTCACTTTGGCATGCCAGTGCCGCGGCACAAGGCCGTCCACCCGTTTCACCAGCGACTCCCAGTCACGCAGCAGATAGAACATCGCCACCGGTACCAGCAACAGCTTGATGAGCTGGGTAATGAGCGTACCGCCGCTCTTGAGCCAGGGCAGCAGCTTGGCAGCCCCGCTGCCATTGGCTTGCAAACTGCCCAACAGTGCATTTTTCAAGGCCTGACTATCCCATTCCAGACTAACGCCCAACCTTTGCTGCAACGAAGGCAGCAGATTGGTGCGCGCCGCATCCAGCCACGCCGGAACGCGCGTAATCAGCAGCCCGATCTCTTGTTCAAGCAGGGGCAGGATGATCAGCAGCAGCGTCACAACAGAGAGCAGCAGGCCGGACATCACCAGCACCACCGCCAGGGTATGCGGTACTTTCACGGCACGCAGGCGTATCACCAGCGGATTGCAGATGTACGCCAGGATGGCGGCAGCGACAAAGGGCGACAGGATGGGTCCCAGCAGGTACAGCAGGACAGCCAGAACACTGGCGACAGCCATCCATTGCAAGGCAGCAGAGCGGGAAGAGGTCATTTCGGGTAAAATTGGCGGCTTGGAAACGTGCTGCACTTTACCTTTATGAAAGCGAGAACTCAACTTGAGCAACCCCTCCAATAGCCTTTCCTACCGCGATGCGGGCGTCGACATCGACGCGGGCGACCAACTGGTCGAGAACATCAAGCCATTTGCCAAGCGCACCATGCGCCCGGAAGTCCTGTCCGGTATCGGCGGTTTCGGTGGTCTGGTCGAGATCTCGAAGAAATTCAAGGAACCCGTGCTGGTCTCCGGCACCGACGGGGTGGGCACCAAGCTCAAATTGGCTTTTGAACTGAACCGCCACGACACCGTGGGCATCGACCTGGTCGCCATGAGCGTGAACGATATTCTGGTGCAGGGTGCTGAACCTCTGTTTTTTCTGGATTATTTCGCCTGCGGCAAGCTCGATGTACCCGCCGCCACCGAAGTCATCAAGGGTATCGCCAAAGGTTGTGAAGATTCCGGTTGCGCACTGATCGGCGGCGAAACCGCCGAAATGCCCGGCATGTACCCGGTTGGCGAATACGATCTGGCCGGTTTCGCGGTGGGCGTGGTGGAAAAGAGCAAGATCATCACCGGCGAACACATCAAGGCCGGCGACGTGGTGCTGGGCCTGGCTTCCAACGGTGCGCACTCCAACGGCTATTCGCTGGTGCGCAAGATCATTGAACGCAGCCATCCCGACCTGAACGCCAAATTCGACGGCGAACGCACGCTGGCCGACTGCATCATGGCTCCCACCCGTTTGTATGTGAAGCCGCTGTTGTCGCTGATGCAGCAGATCACCGTAAAAGGCATGGCGCACATCACCGGCGGCGGCATCACCGAGAACGTGCCGCGCGTGCTGCCCACCAACGTCGTTGCCGACATCGACAGCAAAACCTGGCAAATGCCCAAGCTGTTCCACTGGCTGCGCGAGGGCGGCAACGTCGAGGCGCAGGAGATGTTCCGCACCTTCAATTGCGGCATCGGCATGGTGGTGGTGGTTGCCGCACAGGATGCGGACGCGGCGATCAAACATCTGCAAACCGCGGGGGAAACAGTCAGCCGCATCGGCGTCATCCGCGCCCGCAGCGGCAACGAGCACCAGACACAGGTCCGTTAAACACTGTGAAGCGCATCGTCATCCTCATCTCCGGTCGCGGCAGCAACATGCAAATGTTGCTGCAAGCCAAGCTGCCCTGCCAGATCGCGGCAGTCATCAGCAGCCGTGCCGATGCGCAGGGCCTGGAGATCGCAGCGATGCACGGCATTCCCACGGTAGCCATTCCGCACAAAAACTATCCGGACCGCGCCGCCTTCGACGCCGCACTGGCTGAAGCCATTGATACCCACAAGGCCGATCTGATCGTGCTGGCCGGGTTCATGCGCATCCTGACGGCGGGTTTCGTCGAGCGTTACCTCGGCAAGCTGATCAACATTCATCCGTCCCTGTTACCAGCCTATCCAGGCATCGACACCCATCAGCGCGTGCTCCAGGACGGTGGCAAAATCCACGGTTGTACGGTGCATTTCGTCACGCCGGATCTCGACCACGGCCCCATCATCATCCAGGCGGCAGTACCCGTACTGCGTAGCGACACACCGCAAAGCCTGTCGGCGCGCGTGTTGAACGAAGAACACCGCATCTATCCGCAGGCCATTCGCTGGCTGTGCCGCAAACAGGTTTGGCTCAATGAAACCGGCCGCGTCGCCAGTGACCGTCTGGAACAGCCGGGCGCGGCACTCTTCTCCCCGGGATTGGAATAATCCATGCGCGCACTCTTCGTTCTGTTGTTATGCGGCTTTGCACCGGCACTGTTTGCCGCCCCCCCCGCGGCGCGCATCGAGGCCAGTTACGACGTGACCACCAAAGGCATCAAGATCGCCACGGTCACCGAAAAATTCGTCCGCACCGACAGCCATTACCGCATCGAGAGCGTCACCAAACCAGTCGGGCTGCTTGCCCTGTTCAAGCCGGATACGCTGTATATCGTTAGCGAGGGCGAGATCACCCCACAAGGCCTGCGTCCGGAGAGCTTCGTGTACAAGCGTTCGCAGGAAACGATCAAGAACACGGAAGCGAATTTTGACTGGACGCAGTCCACCCTGACGCTCAGTGACCGCTACGGCCAACGCGTCGAGCCATTACCCGCGGGCACCCAGGACCGCCTCAGTGTGCAGTATCAGTTCCGCTACATTCCCTTGCTGCGTGACCGCAAGGAAGTGACCGTGAACATCACCAACGGCAGCAAGATCGATGTGCGCCAGTATCAGGTTCACCCCAGGCTGATGGTGACCGTTCCGCTTGGCAACCTGGAAACGACATATCTGAACACGCCGACACAGGAGACAGCCTGGAAGACCGAGGTGTGGTTGTCGGTCGAAAACGGTAACTTCCCGTGCAAGATCGTCGTGACCGAGGACAACGGTGATCAATTGTCGCAAGTCCTCACGGCATTGAGCATCACCCAGTGATTTTCAAGCTGTACAACCCCGCGCAACGCATCGCCCTTGCCTTTGTCATCTCCCTGCTGCTGCACGGCCTGATATTGTGGGGCCCGCGTGTCCAGCTGCCGAATATCAAACCTCTGCTGCCGCCGCTGACGGCCAAACTGGTGGCACTGCCCACCGCCGATCCGGCAAAGCCCAAGCCTAAGCGCAAAGCCAGCGCCCCCGTAGCAAAGCCCCTGCCCGAGCCCGCCCCGCAAGCCGAGCCTGTCACACTTGATGTGCCTCAAGCCGCGAGCGATGTAGTTGCTGCCAGCGCCCCCGTGGCTGCAAGCGAAGTGGCCGCAGCAAGTACTCCGGCGCAAGCGGGTACGCTGGCCGCCACAAACGGCAAAGCGGTTGAACGCCCGCCGTTGCCCAAGAGTGCACGGCTGACATTCAACGTTTTGACTGGCGGCGGCCTTCTCGTGGGCGAGGCGATACACACCCTGGAGATCGACGATGGGCACTATGAATTGCACGCCGAGTATCGGACCGTCGGTCTGGCGAAACTGTTCAAAAGCTTTGAGCTGACACAGAACAGCAGTGGCCGTTACAACATAACCGGACTGCAACCGGAGAAGTTCATCGAAGAGCGCAGCGAAAACACGAGCAGGCAGCGCTACACGGCGGAGTTCAACCACACGACTCATATCGCGCGATTCTCGGTCGAGCGGGAGATGGAACTTCCTGCCGACACCCAGGATATCCTGAGCATCATGTACCAGTTCCCCCCGCTGCAAGGAATCAAGATCTCGGACGTTTCGGTCAGCAACGGCAAGAAGATCGAGCAATATCAGTTTGAGATCGTCACCGATGAATCGATAGACACTTCGTTAGGTAAGCTGTTGACCGTGCGCCTGCACAAATTGATCAACTCCAATGATGAGGGGTTGGAAATATGGCTGGCCCGAGAATACCGCTTGTTTCCGGTAAAAATGCGTTTTTTTGGAAGAAATGGTGAAGTCACCGGCGAGGCTGTCATCACCGACATCCGCGTATCGGAAGAAGAAGGAGTAAGAAAAGATGTTGCTAACTGAATATCGTCTCGATCTGGTCATCCAGGCTGTGCGTACCGCCCTGAAAATGGAGCATCCTTCCGATGCTGTACTTCGCTATTTCTTCCAGGCTGAGCGAATCGGTTCCAACGAGCGCTCGCTGGTTGCGGAAACCCTGTTCGGCGTGTTGCGCCATCGCCTGCTCCTTGAGCACGGCTGCACGCTGGACGACAAGGGTCAATCCACGGCGCGCCGCATGGTGTTGGCCTACTGGATCCGGTTCGGCGGTTACAACTTGCGCGAGATCGAGCCGCTGCTCAAACCGAAGGAAGCGGAATGGCTGGGCAAAGTCAAAGCCGTCGCCGTTGACGCGTTGCCCTTGTCCATTCAGGCCGAATTCCCGGACTGGATCGTCGACAAGTTGCGCGCGCAGCACAGCGATTCGGAAATCCTTGAACTGGGACGCGCCATGCAGCAACCCGCCCCGCTTGATCTGCGCGTGAACACCCTGCTCGCCGGGCGCAACGAGGTACTGCAGGCGTTGCAGGCCGATGGACTGGATGCCCAGGCGACGCCGTATTCGCCCATCGGTATCCGCCTCAGGTACAAACCGGCGCTGAACAAACACGCACTGTTCCTTTCCGGGAAATTTGAAGTGCAGGACGAGGGCAGCCAATTGCTCGGTCTGCTGTTGGCACCCAAGCGCAACGACATGGTGGTGGATTTTTGCGCGGGTGCCGGTGGCAAGACACTGCAACTCGGCGCGATGATGAATTCGCAAGGCCGCCTGTATGCCTGGGACATCTCTGAAAAACGCCTCACCAACCTGAAACCCAGACTAAAACGCTCGGGTTTGAGCAATGTTCAGCCGCAATTGATCGCCCACGAGAACGACAGCAAGGTAAAACGGCTGGCCGGAAAGATCGACCGTGTGCTGGTGGATGCACCCTGCAGCGGCCTGGGCACGCTGCGACGCAACCCCGACCTGAAATTCAGGCAGTCCGCCCAAAGCGTGGCGGAACTGAATGTCAAACAAGCCGCCATTCTGGCCTCTGCAGCCCGTCTGCTCAAGCAGGGCGGAAGACTGGTGTATGCCACTTGCAGCCTGTTACACGAAGAGAATCAGGGCATTGTGCAGGCTTTCCTTGCCACCCACGCCGATTTCGTCCTGCTGCCTGCGGGCGAGGTGTTGAAACAACAGCACATCGAGTTGGCGATGGATGATTACCTGCAACTTACGCCGCAAACGCACAATACCGACGGTTTCTTCGCCGCCGTACTGGAACGCAAAGAAACTCAACCGCCTGCTCAAAGTTGATCATGCAGCGATTTGATTTATGAAATAATCACCCGATATGCTACAGGGGCGGCATGTCGTTCATAACAAAATGCCCAGGGGGATGGATCATGAACAGTATTTCTTTACCCGGCGCGTTGCTATTCGGGATGATTCTTGGATCGTCGTACAATTGTGCCGCATCCACTGACGAAGAGAATTGGCCGGAGCTCAGTCTGGGCGACCTGATGAAAGTCGGCGTCGAGTCCGCCTCGCGCAAGAGCCAATCTGTTTCCAATACCGCCGCTGCCGTGTTCGTGATCTCGGCATCGGACATCAAACGTTCCGGCGTCCTTTCCATACCGGAGGCCCTGCACCTGGCACCCGGAGTCGAAGTCGCGCATCTCAGCAACAACAAATGGGCTGTATCCATTCGCGGCTTCAACGGCCGCATGGCCAACAAATTGCTGGTTCTGGTCGACGGTCGCTCTATTTACAGCTCGCTCTACGGCGGCGTGATCTGGGAAGTGGAGAACATGCCGCTCGAGTCCATCAGCCGCATCGAAGTCATTCGCGGATCGGCCGGGTTGGCCTGGGGATCGAATGCAGTCAACGGTGTGGTCAACATCATCACCAAACGTGCCCAGGATACCAGCGGCTGGCTGATCGACACGCATGCGGGCACCTCAACCGGCAAGGCCGGCGTTGCCTTGAATTACGGTGCCAAAATGGAAGACGGCTCGGCTTTCCGGGTGACCGTCAACGAACAGCGTCGCGATGGCGGCAAGGAAATCAACGGAAGGAAGGCGCAGGACGATTTCAACGACACCTCGCTCTCATTCCGTTACGACAAACCGGACGGCCTCGATACGCGCTGGCTGGCCAGCGGGCGGGTCTACGACGCGCAGTCCGGGGATCCCTGGCTCATACCCACCTTCGATGCCACCCAGAACTACAACGCTTCCCAGTACGGAATGGCGCGGCTCGTGCCCTTCAGCTCGACGAAGAACGGCGGCGACTTGCTGGGACGTTTCGAGACTTCCACCGACGGCGGCGGTGAAGTACGTATCCAGTCCTATGTGGAAAAGTTCCACGGCATCATCCCGGGGGCCGTCAACGATCACACGACCATGGATGTCGATGCACAACACCGCTTTCCGCTGGGAAATTCCCACGACATCGTTTGGGGCGGCAACTACCGCCAGAGCAGACACAGCGTGGACATGGCATCATCCGGCCTGCTGACCACATCCAGAACCAGCGTCAAAGTTTCGCTGGCCAGTATCTTTGCCCAGGATGAATGGACCATCGTCCCGCGCCGTTTCAATGTGCAGGCAGGTGTGCGCATTGAAAACCAGACCTTCGGCGGAACTGCCCCGCAACCGTCCATCCGCACCCTGTGGACACCGAACGAACAGAATTCCTTCTGGTTCGCCTGGTCCAAAACGGTGCGCTCGCCCAGCGTGGTCGACCGGGTTGTGGGCGCGCATGCCGCGGTGATTCCCGCCACCTCGCCTTCCTCGCTGCCGATCCAGCTCTATGCCGCCCCCGGAGAACAGTCCGGTCTGGGCAACGAAAAAGTCCGCACCGTCGAGGCCGGGCACCGGGCACAATGGACTCCGACCTTTTTCTCTGACCTGACTGCATACGTCAGCAAGTATGACGGGGTTTTCGGCAGGACCTCGGCATCCGCAATGACCCTGAATGCCGCAGCCGGCGCGATCCCGGCTCCGTTCACGCCCCCCTATCCCGTCGATCCCGCCTGCACGGCTGCGATGGTCGACTCCGGACTCAATCCGGCAGCTCCCGGGATGTGTCTCACCGTTTACCGCGGCAACAGCCAGCCCGTGCGCACCCGCGGGCTGGAGCTATCGACAGAGTGGACTCCCGCCACGGATTGGCGCCTGCAACTCAATGCCTCGCGCATGTGGCTGGACGGCGGATCGGGCGACAACGTCGTATACGGCAACAGCCCGAATTACCAGGGTTCGATCCGCTCTTCCTACAACTTCACCCCGGAGCGGCACTTCGACCTCTGGTTGCGCCGGACAGGCGGCCTGTCCAACCCGGGATATTTTTCCGGCATAACCGGAACGGCCACTATCGCTGCCAGAAACGAACTGGACTTGCGCTTCGCCGAACAAGTGGACGAATCCCTGGAAATCTCGCTCGTTTTGCAAAACCTGCTCTCCAAACAACAGTTGCAGTTCTACCCGGACTACATGCCCTCCATGCCGGTCGTTCCGCAACGCACGATCTATCTGAAAGCGGTTTGGCATGTCAGATAGCTCCGGGTCTGGTCCTATAATCCGGTCGATTATTCTCTAGCCGCATGCGTACCCTGTCGCGGCATGTGTTCGCTTTGTTCCTGTTTGCCGGATTCGCCAGCCAACCCTGCCGCGCCGAGTTGACTGAGTTGCAGGTCAAATCAGCCTATGTGTTCAACTTCATCAAGTTCGTGCAATGGCCGGCCGGGACGGTAAAGCCGGGCGGCAGGATTAACCTGTGCGTGATCGGGAACGACGGGCTGCGCGCATCGCTCGCCTCTCTCGACGGGCGCAAGGCCGGCGAGTATGAAATTCGCATCGCCCCGCACTCCGCCAACCCGGTATTGGGCGCATGCCAAGTGCTGTACATTGGCGACCTGGAACAACGCAGACTCGTACCCATCATAAAATCGCTGGGCGACGCGCCGGTGCTGACCATCTCCGACATTCCCGGGTTCGCGGAACGGGGCGGCGGCATAGGTTTGCTCAACCGCAATGACAAGATGTTGTTCGAGGTTAATCTCGCTTCCACCCGGAAGGCCGAATTGCGCCTGTCCGGCCAGATGCTGAATCTGGCTGCCAACGTCTTCGGAAAGTAGATGATGTCCATCCTTCCCAACCTCTCCGAATGGTCGCTGCGCAAAAAGCTGGTGTTCCTGATCACGCTGAGCAGTGCGATCACCCTGCTGGTCAGTTTCTCGGTACTCTTCGGCAGTTCGCTGCGCAGCAGTCACAATGAATCGCTGCAGCAACTCTCCGGCATCTCTGACATCCTGGCCGAAAACGCCCAGGCTGCACTGGTTTTCGGCGACAGAACGGAAGCACGGCGCCTGCTGCAGGCCCTGCAAGAACACCGCGAAATTGATTCTGCGTGGCTGGTGGATGCAAAAGGCAATACCCTCGCGGCCTGGAATCGCAATGGCGATATCCAACCCGCACCTGCCGACTTCAGGGTCGGCACCAAGCTGATCCGCTCGGCGATCCTTTCAAGGAACGCCGAATTGTCCAGGCCCGTGGTACGTGACAATGAACTTATCGGCTACGTTCTGCTGCAGGCCGATTTCAGCGAACGCTGGAACCGTCATCTGGCCGACTTTGAAACCGGATTGGCCGTGTTCGCCCTGTCGATGCTGGCCATCTACGCGCTTGCGCTCCGTTTGCAGCGCATGATTTCACGTCCGATCCGCGAACTTGCCGATACTGCACGCGCGATTGCCGCCAACAAAACATATAACGTGTGTGTCACTCGACATTCGAGCGATGAGATCGGCGATCTCATCATGGCGTTCAATCACATGTTGAGCGAGGTCCAGGAACGTGACGATAGCCTGCTGCGCCATCAGGACCGGCTGGAAAAGGAAGTGGTGAAGCGCACGGCGGAGCTGGCCAAGACCAATGACGAACTGGCTCTGGCGGCGAAGATTTCCAATCTTGGTTACTGGCAATACGATGTTGCCTCCAGAGAGTTCACGTTCAACGACCAGTATTACACATTGCATTTCGCCACCGCCAGACAAGTCGGCGGTTACCGCATGTCCTATGAGGATTTCGCCCGCCGCTTCGTGCACCCCGAGGATGCGCAACGCATCAGCGACCATATCCAGCTGGAATTGGATTCGGACGAAGCTGATTTCGTGGTGGAAACCGAGATCAGAACACTGTGTACAGATGGCAGCATGCGCTGGATGCGCATCCGCTTCAAATCGCTGACCGATGAACTGGGCCGCAAATACAAGCTGACGGGTGTGAGTCAGGATATCAGCGAGAAGAAGCAATCCGAGGAATTGATCTGGCAGCAGGCAAACTTCGATCCGCTCACCAGCCTGCCCAACCGCCGCATGTTCCAGGACAGACTTGAACACGAGATCAAGAAATCTCACCGCGACGGTTCGCCGCTGGCACTCATGTTCATCGACCTCGACAAGTTCAAGGAAGTCAACGACACGCTGGGACATGACAAAGGCGACATCCTGCTTTCCGAAGCCGCCCGGCGCATCGCCGCATGCGTGCGCGAAACCGATACCGTTGCCCGCCTGGGCGGGGACGAGTTCACCGTCATACTGTCCGAACTGAGCGATCCCGGCAATATCGAGCGCATTGCCCAGGCCATCATCAGCACGCTGGTTGCTCCGTTCCAGCTGGGCGAGGAAACCGCCTTCGTCTCCGCGAGCATCGGCATCACACTCTACCCCAATGACGCGTCCAATCTCGAGATGCTCATGAGCAACGCGGACCAGGCCATGTATGTTTCCAAGAGCGCGGGACGCAACCGCTTCAGCTATTTCACGCACAGCCTGCAGGAGGCGGCCCTGAACCGCATGCACCTCATTAATGATTTGCGCGGCGCGCTTCCCGGCAACCAGTTCCTTCTGCACTATCATCCCATCGTCGAACTCGCCAGCGGCGATATCCGCAAGGCAGAAGCACTGATCCGCTGGCAACACCCGACACGCGGCCTGATCAACCCGGCAGAATTCGTTTTGCTGGCCGAAGAGTCGGGCATGATCGTCGAAATCGGCGACTGGGTATTCAGGGAAGCGGCACAGCAAGTGCAGCGCCTGCGCGCGACCCATCACCCGGAATTCCAGATCAGCGTGAACAAGTCGCCTGTCCAGTTCCGCAACGATGACCGCTATTTCCGCGAATGGCTCCCGCATCTGCAGGGACTGGGACTGCCCGGGCAATGCATGGCAATCGAGATCACGGAGGGACTTCTGCTGGATGCAACGGCCGGTGTGCAATCCAAGTTGCTTGACCTGCGCGATGCCGGAATCCAGGTTGCCCTGGACGATTTTGGCACCGGCTATTCCTCACTGTCCTATCTCAAAAAGTTCGACATCGACTACATCAAGATCGACCGCAGCTTCGTGCGCAATTTGACGGCCACATCGGACGATATGGCATTGTGCGAAGCCATCATCGTGATGGCGCACAAACTGGGGCTAAAAGTCATCGCCGAAGGCATAGAGACCGCAACGCAACGACACCTGCTCACCGCGGCGGGATGCGATTACGGACAGGGCCACCTGTTTACCCGCCCTCTCCCGTCTCAAGAATTCGAAGAATTGCTCAAAACCGCGAGCCCAATCCTCAACTAGCGACATGTCCGGCCCTCACCTCGTCGTTTCCATCACCGGCCACGGCTTTGGCCACGTTGCGCAGACCGCTCCCGTGCTGAATCAGCTGTGTGAACGGGCACCCGGGCTGCGCCTCACGATACGTTCAACTGTTCCGCTCTCGCACCTGCGCTCCCGCATCCATGTTCCATTCGCGCATTTTTCCGGGGTGGGCGACACCGGTATGGTGATGTCCTCGGCACTGGATGTCCTTGCCGGAGATAGCCGCGCTGCCTACATGGCGTTGCATGCGGACTGGGAAGCCCGTGTCGACACCGAAGCGCGCCTGCTGGCCGACCTCGGGGCTGATGCGGTCTTGTCCAATGTGGGCTATCTGCCGCTGGCCGGGGCACAAAGGATTGGTCTCCCGAATGCGGCCATGTGCTCGTTGAACTGGTACGACATCTATCGGCAATACTGCGGGGATGACGCCATTGCGGCACAGATACTCGCGTGCTATGCCGGGGCGGACGCGTTTCTTCGAACCACCCCCGGCATGGAAATGGATAACCTGGACAACCTTGTCCCCGTCGGCCCGGTGGCGGCTATCGGCAGAAACCGGCGCGACGAACTGAACCGGCTCCTGCAACTATCCAAAGAAGACAAACTGGTTCTGGTCAGCATGGGCGGGATCAACTGTCGCTTGCCCGTGGAGAATTGGCCGCGCATCGCGGGAGTACGCTGGATGGTGCAGAAAATCTGGAATGTGAATCATCCGGACTGCATCGTTTTGGAAACACTGCCGATGGAATTCGGCGATCTGCTTGCCAGTGCAGACGCTCTGCTGTGCAAGCCGGGTTATGGCAGCTTTGTCGAGGCCGTATGCAGCGGGACGCCGGTGATGTATGTCGTCCGCCCCGACTGGCCAGAAGCACCCGCACTGATCGAGTGGCTGCACCGCTCCGGCACAAGCATCGAGGTGTCACGGGCACAACTGGAATCGGGCGACTTTGCAACCGAACTGTCCGCCCTGTGGTCTGCGCCAAAATCCACGCTTCCGCCCACGCAGGGCACGCGGCAAGTTACTGACTGGCTGATGCACTGGCTTTCACTTGCGGGTGATTGATTTTGGCGGAGCGACAAGGCAGGATGCCGTACCTTCCATTTCCCACTCAAGCATCATGATCGAATACATCTTCTTCGACGCTGGCCTGCGCGACAAATTCGTGGCATTTGCCGAACTGCGTGGTTTGCCCTGTACATCAAGCGATGACAATATGGGGCTGGTCGTGGCCATTCCCGAAGATATTCCCGAGCAGATGTCGGACGAAATCGAGGAATACTACGAGTCGCTGGAAGATGAGCAGGAAGAACTGAGCAAAGCGAACGGCGACCTGAACCGCCTGGCAGGCTTCAACTTTACCCTGCCGGACGGCCAGCAACGCATGTTGCCGCTGCCCTCGGAGATGGCCAACCGCTTGCTGGCGAACTTCAGCATGGAAGAGATACAGGCCCTGCTCAATGCCGTAGCGGACCGCACACTAAACCCGAACAGCGGGCATTTGTGCAAGATACTCGCCGAACAGGTCCGGAAAAAAGTTTGACCGGTTCGCAAGGCCGGGAGCGGTAACTAGACTGCCAGTGCTTCGCTCAATACCCGGTCGCGGTGCCTGGACGGAAGATCTGCCGGAGTAATCACTTCGACCGGCACACCCAGTGTTTTCTCCAGCTCATGCTGAATCGCCCCCAGATCCTGGAGTGTGGCACCGGGAAGGGGATCGACCAGCAGATCGAGATCATTTTCACTCAAGTCATCGCCATACAGCACAAAAGCAAACAGGCGCGCGTTACGGTGGCGGTGATTCTCCACCACACGGCGAATGACATCCCGTTGGGATATAAAGATTTCGCTCGGTTTCATCGCCAGCTCGCCTAGTGGTGGTGTCCACCGTCGCCGTGGACATGACCATGGCTCAGTTCTTCGGCAGTTGCAGCTCGCACACCGGTGATGATGCCGGAAAAAATGAGCGCCTTGCCGGCCAGTGGGTGATTGCCATCCACCGTGACTTCATCCTCAGTGACTTCAGTGACCGTATACAGCATGTAATCCTCGTCGTCATCACCTTCTGCGCCGCCTTCGAACTGCATGCCGACGGCAACATCCTTGGGGAACATATTGCGCGGTTCCGCACGCACGAGTTCATGCTCGTATTCGCCAAATGCATCGTCAGGCTCCATGCTGACGGAAAATTTGTCGCCCACGTCCTTGCCATGCAGTGCTTCTTCCACTGCCGGGAAAATACCGTCGTAACCACCGTGCAGGTAGTTGATGGGCTCGCCGTTCTTTTCCAGCAGCGCGCCGCCGGCGTCGGTCAGTTCATAGGTCAGCGAGACAACGGCATTCTTTTCAATCTTCATTTCATTTCCTTTATCAATTTAAGTATTTCCTGCGGGTGTCCGTGGGCATGGACTCCGTACAAGACATGACGCAGCTTGCCTTGCTTGTCGATGACGAAAGTGGAACGCTGGATGGCGAGGTGTTTGTGCCCGTCCATTTCCTTTTCGTACAACACACCATATTTTTTGCAGATTCGCCCTTCTGTATCCGACAACAATTGCACGGAAAGTCCGTACTTGTCGCGAAAGGTGGCATGGCTGATGCAGTCATCTCGGCTGACTCCGACCACAATGGCATCATGTTTGGCGAATTCCTCTTCCTGATCGCTGAATTCGTTCGCCTCCATCGTGCAACCCGGCGTGTCGTCCTTGGGATAAAAGTACAACACGATGCTTTTGCCGCGCTGCGCCGCCAGACTGAACATATGCATGTCTGCATCAGCCAGCTCAAAATGCGGGGCATCTGTTCCGACTTTTAGTTCGACTTGTGATGGCATGGAGTCCTCCTGCCGGGTCATTCTAACCGAGTTTTATTTTATGCCAAACGATTTTGCGGGGATTATAATCGCATGATGAATACAAAACTCACCCTACTGGGCGGTCTGACCGTCAACGAATTTCTGCGTGATTACTGGCAGAAGAAACCCCTTCTCGTACGCAACGCCATTCCGGGCTTCAAGGGTCTGCTCGATCCGCGGCAGTTGATCGGTCTGGCTTGCCGCGACGATGTGCAGGCTCGCTTGGTGACACACCAGCGCAAGCAATGGAAATTGCGCAACGAGCCTATCGTCCCCGAAGATTTCGAGGGTTTATCCAGGAAAGGCAAGTGGTCGGTTCTGGTTCAGGGCGTCAACCACTTCTTGCCCGCGGGGGCCGAGTTGGCGCAAAAGTTCAGCTTCATTCCGCACGCACGACTCGACGACCTGATGGTAAGTTATGCCCCGAAAGGCGGCGGCGTTGGCCCGCATTTTGATGTTTATGATGTGTTTCTGGTGCAGGGACTGGGCCACCGTCGCTGGCAAATCTCTACACAAAAGGACCAGACATTGGTCGAAGGTGCACCGATTCGCTTGCTGAAGGATTTCAGGGTCGAACAGGAGTGGATAGTCGAGGCGGGCGATCTGCTCTATCTTCCGCCTCACTGTGCACACAATGGCATTGCCGAAGACGACTGCATGTCCTACTCGATCGGGTTCCGCACCCCCTGGTATCAGGAATTGGCAGAACAGTTCCTTGTTTATCTTCAAGACCGCATTGAGATCAAGGGTACGTACGCGGATCCCGACCTGAAAGCGCAGAAACATCCTTCCGAGATCGGCCCTGACATGCTGCAACAAGTCAGTCGCACTATCCGTAAGGTGAAGTGGGATGACGAGGATGTGGCCAACTTTCTGGGAAGCTATCTCTCGGAACCCAAGCCACATATCTTTTTTGACGGACCAGCCAAACCCGTTAGCGAAGAACGATTTGCACAGCTTGTGCAAAAGAGCGGCTTAAAACTCGATCTCAAGGCGCTGATGTTGTGTCATGGAAACACCGTATTCATCAATGGTGATGCACACCAGGTCGGAGCCGGTTGCTATCGAATCCTGCGTGAACTGGCAGACACCCGCCTTCTGCCCCGCGCTTGCAAACTTACGCGCGAAGCCATCAACGTGTTATACCAATGGTATCTGGATGGATATGTGACACCGGGAGCAAAATAAACAAGGAAAGCCGGACATGAGCCACGACACCTTTCAGCATATCCAGTTCGATGGTGTGGCGGACTACATCTCCGCGCTGGACTCGGTATGTGACTCTGCCCAACGCACCCTGAACATCTTCGAGAAGAACTACGACGGCATCGGCTTCAACTCCACTAAAAGATTCGAATCCCTACGTCGCTTCCTGCTCTCCAACAGCATGAATCGCCTCAATATCCTGGCACATGACCCGCAACACTTGATCCGCTTCTGTCCGCGCATGATGATGTTGCTTACCCAGTTCAGTCATAGCATGCTCATCTACCAGACCCCGAAAAGCCTGCAACACATCACCGAACCTTTCGCTGTCGCAGACGATAAAACCTACGTCCGCCGCTACCATTTCGACGATACCCGCGGCCTGCTGGGAATAAACGATCCCGAAGAAGCGCGCCGCCTCAATTCGGGATTTCAGGAAATGTGGGCATCCTCACACCCTTGCGCATCTCCCACCAAGCTGGGCTTGTAACCCCCAACCTGCTCCGGTACTTCCAAAATGGTGGTAGAATATTGCCCCATTCGTAGCAGGGGAGGCTGCAACGAATGGGATGAAACAAACCAAACTCTCCATTAATTTTTACTCTACTGAAGGAAATAAAATGAAATTCTCCGCTCTGATCGCTGCTGCTTTGCTGGCTCTGTCTCTCTCTGCTTGTGGCGAAAAAGCCGCTGCTCCCGCTGCCGCTCCTGCTGCTGCTCCGGCTCCTGCTGCCGCTGCTTCCGCTCCTGCTGCTGCTGAAGCCGCTTCCGCTCCTGCTGCTGCACCTGCCGCAAAGTAATCAGCTGAGCAAGCTCGATAAAAAAGCCGACGCAAGTCGGCTTTTTTATCGCCGTATTTTCTGACACTCAGGCAATCTCGCACCAATCCAACCCCAGCTGCTGGGATGCCACCGCGATACGATCAGGCGTGCGCCCCGACGCATTAACCAGAGCCTCAATCACCAGGCCGACCGTATTGTTTTTTTGGCTCAGGTGCGCGGCCACGATATGTTGCAACAAACTCTTGTCCAGCCGCGCCAGAAATCCGGCTGCATCCGTATTGCTCAAGTGTCCGTAGCGCCCGCCCACACGCTGCTTTAATCGGAAATGATAATCCCCGTCGGCCAGCATCTGCGCATCGTGATTGAACTCCAGCACCAAAGCATGACACCCGTTCAGAACCGTCTCGATATGGGCCGTGATACAACCCGTGTCTGTCAGCACCCCCAATCTGCGCTCGCCATCGCTGAACACGAACTGGACCGGCTCCGCCGCATCGTGCGGAACCGGATAGGGCTGAACTTGCACATCGCCAATATTGAACTGCCGATGAGGATTGATTTCGGTCACGCATACCCCGGCGAATGCCGCGTTTTGTGTTCGCAGGGTACCGTGGGTCATCCAGACAGGGATTTCGAATTTGCGCGCCAGCCTGGCGACGCCGGAGATGTGGTCTCCGTGTTCATGCGTGACCACGATACCGTGCAACTGGCCGGCCTGCAGGCCAAGGCGTTCCAGACGGAACACGGTCTCTGTCAGCGAGAAACCGCAATCAAGCAGAACACGGGTTTGATTGACTTCGACGACGAGGGCATTGCCCTCGCTGCCGCTACCGAGGACGGCGAACCGCATCTCCGCGGGAAGGGCGAGGCTCGTCGCCGCGTCCGCCCTTGTCCAGATTCTGGTAAACGAGGTCAATGAGCCGGACCGTCTCGGCATCACTCTTGCCGTTCGGATTTACAACGGTGACTTCGCTGCCTTCTGAGTTCTCACGCACGATCAATTGGTAGTCGGGTTGTTTCTTTTTGTCCTTGTCGGGTGCTGCTGCCAGAAAGTAGATGCCCTTGCTTCGGTCTTTGTCCGAAGTCACAAGCTTTGCCCTATCCAGCGCCAAGCCGACTCTGCGCCAGCTCCGATCGAAAGGCTCTCCCAGCTGAATGCTCCTCAGTCCGTCATTCTCCTGCAACTTTGCGCTGGGAGCCGGGACAGTCTGGGCCGGGACTGGCGCAGCATCCGGAGCTACACAGGGTTGTTCTGCCTTCTGCTTGGAGTATTCCGAGTAACTGGCAACCTTCTCGCCGTTCTTCCCCGGAATCGCATAACGCGAATCGGTCTCCGGGGAAGTCAGGCTGGGCGGAACTTCCAGCGGCTGGCTCTTGGCCGCCCCGGCCTTGTAATCCACCTCGCGCTCGGTGAGCCCGCTGCATCCCGCCAAAGACATGACTGCAACCAACCCGAATATCGTATTCCTGACTTGCATGACTGCTCCCATCAAATGACTCCTGCCTGACGCATCGCCGCTTCCACCGCAGGATGAGCGCCTGCGGAAAGCGGAGTCAACGGCAGGCGCAAATTGTTGCGGATCTTGCCCATACGCGCCACCGCCCACTTGACCGGTATGGGGTTGGCTTCGACAAACAGGTTGCGGTGCAAACCCAGCAACCGGTAGTTAATCTCGCGCGCCTTGGCCAGATCACCATTCAGCGCCGCGGCACACATCTCATGCATCAGCCTGGGTGCGACGTTGGCCGTGACAGAGATCGTGCCCTGCGCTCCCAGCAGGATCAGCGACATTGCGCTGGCATCGTCACCGCTGTAAACGGCAAAATCCTTTGGTGCGCGCTGCAACAAGTCGCTACCGCGCTCGATACCGCCGGTCGCATCCTTGATGCCCACGATATTCCTGATCTGCGCCAAACGCAGCACAGTGTCGTTGCTGATATCCGCACCGGTGCGTCCGGGAACGTTGTACAGAATATGCGGCATGTCCACCGACTCGGCGATGGCTTTGAAGTGCTGATACAACCCTTCCTGGGTCGGCTTGTTGTAGTAGGGAACGACCGTAAGCGAGGCATCGGCCCCCGCCTTCTTCGAAAAGGTGGCCAACTCGATGGCTTCTTTGGTGGAATTTGCCCCGGTGCCCGCGATGATGGGGATGCGCTTGGCCGAATGCTTCACCGCCTCGGCGATGAGCAACTCATGCTCTTCCACATTAACAGTAGGGGATTCTCCGGTTGTCCCAACCACCACGATGGCATCGGTGCCTTCGGCGATATGAAAATCGATCAACGCGCGAAATGCCACCAGATCCAGACTGCCGTCTTCCTGCATAGGTGTGACGATCGCTACGATACTTCCCTTAATCATGTCCGCTGCTGCCACAAAATTAAAAGTGCATTCTACCTTATTCGACGCACGTTACGCGACAAGAGCGCCGCCCCTGTGAAATAATGGCAGCAACCGGAATCAGCCTATCTATGTCCTCTCTCACCCTGGCTCAACTGCACGCCGGCGACACCGCCACCATCGTCGCCATCCACGCCGAAGAAGCACTGCATCAGCGTCTGCAAGCGCTGGGGTTCCGTAGCGGAAAGCAGATCGAACTCATTCGCAAGGCCAGTTTTTCGGGACCGCTTCAGGTGCGCATCGGAACCACAGACATCCTGCTGCGGCGCAGCGAGGCCGCCAAAGTCAAGGTGTGCAAATCATGAAACGCATTGCTCTATTGGGCATGCCCAACACCGGCAAATCCACCCTGTTCAACCGCATGACCGGCGGTGCGGCGCGCGTCGGCAACTGGCCGGGCATCACCGTGGAATTGCTCAGTGGCAAGATCCTGCTGGGCGGCGGCATGGTGGAGATCATCGACCTGCCGGGCATATACGACCTGCACGGCTTCTCCGACGACGAACAGGTCGTGCGCCATTTCCTGCACGACAACGTTCCTGACCTGGCGCTGGTCATCCTTAATGCCACCCAGATCGAACGCCAGATGAGTCTGCTGTTGCAGCTCAAGCAGCTCAACATGAATATCGTGGTACTGCTCAACATGGCGGATGAAGCCAAGAAATACGGCATCACCATCGACAGCAAGAAAATGGCGGAGATGCTGGGTGTGCCGATCTTTCAGCTCAGCGGCAAATACGGCACGGGCTATCAGGAAGCACTTCAGGCCGTCACCAAAGCACTGCGCTACCCTACCCCCGGCATGGCCGAACAATTGCGCAGTCAACTGGAGCAGGACGAACACATCGAATCCGAAATGGCGCGCGTGTTAAAACATTCTGTCCAGGTACCGGCTCAACTACCGGAGAACCTCACGGACAAACTCGACCGCGTGATGCTGCACCCGTGGCTGGGACTCCCCATCTTCTTCGGCATCATGTACCTGCTGTTTCAGGGAATATTCTTGCTCGGTCAACCACTGCAGGGGGGGGTGGGCGATGCACTCGGCTGGGTACGAACAAGCGCGCTCGATCCGGCATGTGCCGGGCTGCCTTCCTGGCTATCCGGCTTGCTACTGGACGGCATCTACAACGGTGTGGCCACGGTTGCGGCGTTTGTGCCCATTATCATCCTGTTCTTTCTGTTCATGGCCATGGTGGAAGACAGCGGCTACCTGTCACGCGCAGCCTTTCTGATGGATGCACTGATGGCCAAGATGGGATTGGACGGACGCGGCTTCGTCATGCTACTGATGGGTTTCGGTTGCAACGTACCCGCACTGATGGGAACGCGCGTAATGCGCTCGCGCTCCCTGCGTCTACTCACCATGCTGGTGATCCCGTTTTCGCTGTGCTCGGCGCGCCTGCAGGTGTTCGTGTTCATCACCGCCGCGCTGTTCTCGCCCAAAGCGGCGCCGGTCGTGCTGTTCAGCCTGTACCTGTTCAGCTTCGCTGCGGCCATCGTCACCGCACTGCTGTTCCGGAACAAATTCCAGAACAGCGAACCCTTTGTGCTGGAACTTCCCCCTTACCGATTCCCCACCGCGCGCCAGATGTTGCTGCGCGGCTGGCTGGAAGTGAAGCATTTCCTGTTCCGCGCCACGAAATTCATCGTCGCCGGTGTGGTGCTGGTATGGCTACTGACCCACCTGCCCCCCTCGGCAGCACCGGCAAGTTCGGGCACTCTGGCCGGCATGCTCGGTGATCTGTTCCACCCGCTGTTCGAACCCGTCGGCATCAACGACCAGCTCATGATCGCGCTGCTCTTTGGCTTTGTGGCCAAGGAGATCGTCATCGGATCGCTGGCGGTCATCTACGGTCTCAGCGGCGACGCGCTGGGTGCAGCCCTGGGGCAACAACTGGATTGGGTGCAGGCTTACAGCTTCATGCTATTCACCCTGATCTACACGCCCTGCCTGTCCGCCATCGCCACCTTGCGCAGCGAATCCAAGGATTTGCGTTACACGTTGTTCGTCCTCACCTGGTCTCTGGTGCTAGCGTGGGTGGTCAGTTTTATTTTCTATCAGGGAGCGCGGGCTCTGGGTTACTGAGCTGGCGCGGTGCGAGCTAAGGTTGTTTCCAGGCCTGGTCCAGCAATTGCTGCGCTCTCGCGTATTTTGCCTTGGACTCTTCCAGATTCTTTTTCGAGACCGCCGCTTTCTGCCGGACTTCGGTCAAACGCTGCTGCGCTTCAGTAAACCGCCTCTCGGAATCGGCAACCTGTTGCAGGTTGCCTTTGTGTTCCGCTTCGGATTTTTCCATGTTCTCGCGGGCGTATTCGACTCCAACTTGCTGCGCTGAGACATCCTTGGCATGCGCCAAAGGAACCGTTGAAACCAGCACCGCGAAAATCAGTCCGATCCTCAGCATGGTGCCGGATCAGCCGTCAGAACGAAAGTTGAACACCAACGTGCGGGCCATTGATCAGCACCGACTGCGAGCCGGAGCCTTTCACTACAAACCAGGTCTTGCGGTAGCCGGCATAGACTTGCAACTGCGGAGAAATGGAGAACTCGGCACGCGCACCGTACTGTTGATAACGGTCCGCATCACCGAAGGTGATGATCGTGGGCGCAAAATAAGCTTCGCCCCCGAATGCCACACGGCGCTCGACCGGCAACTCATATCGCACCTGTGCACCCAGCGCGATTGCCGAAGAATTGGTTCGTCCCGGGGCATCCTTGATCGTTGCAACAATCGCCTTTGCGCCGATACCGATCGTCAGACCGGGCACTTTCATCTCATCATTCGCCACCAGCAATCCCGCACCGCCGATGACACTGTTTTTGTCGTTGTACATCAGCTCTGCATACACTTCCGACTTGCCCGCGAGACCGCTGGCGACACCGTACTTGAACTGGGCGGTCGTATTGCTCAGACCGATATCCAGTGTGTCCGCCGCAGCGATGGAGGCCACCGACATCAAAGAGATTGCAAAGATTTTACGCAGCATCATTTCACTCCTAAACGATTGCAGATTGAATCAAAATTTGGCGGAGGCGGTGAGATTCGAACTCACGGAGGACTCACATCCTCGCTAGTTTTCAAGACTAGTGCCTTCAACCGCTCGGCCACACCTCCGGGGAACTACCCAAGGTGCCGAACTTCGGCCCGGATTTGACACTAAAGTTCCGTCAACCCGGGTTCGTCCGGCACACAACGCCGCGCATGATACCTGAAATACCCCCCGCGCCCAACGGGCAAGGTTGCAACTTTTTCACTGCTTCTGTAGTCTCACGTCCGCTGTTGATACATACACGTATTTTCTGGAGGAAATCATGCAATACGAAACCCAAGCTGTAACCCAAACCCCGGCGCTGGCCGTTGAGCAAAACAAAGTCCTGCGCAACACTTACATGATGCTCGGCCTGACCATGATCCCGACGATCATTGGCGCTTTTGTCGGCACCTCAATCAATTTCTCGTTCATGGCGCAACATCCCATCATATCCTCGCTGCTGATGTTCGGCGTGATGATGGGCTTGCTGTTCACCGTCGGCGCGCTTCGCAACAGCGTGTGGGGCATCGTCGCCCTGCTCGGCTTCACATTTGTGGCCGGCGTGTTTCTCGGCCCCATCCTGCAAGTGGCACTGCACCTGCGCAACGGCGCCCAGCTGATCGGCATGGCCGCGGGCGGAACCGGGATCATCTTCCTGTCGCTGGCAACCATTGCCACTACCACCAAGAAGGATTTCAGCTTCATGGGCAAGTTCCTGTTCATCGGACTGATACTGCTCATCGTCGCTTCGCTGGCCAACATGTTTTTCCATATTGAAGCGCTGAGCCTGACCATCTCTGCCATCGCGGTGATGATCTTCTCGGCATATATCCTGTATGACGTGAGCCAGATCGTGCACGGCGGCGAAACCAACTATGTGATGGCGACGCTGTCCCTGTACATGGACATCTACAACCTGTTCATCAACCTGCTGAACCTGCTGATGGCATTCAGCGGCGAACGGGATTAAATGTTTGCAGGCTGGAAATAAAAAGGCGGCGCAAGCCGCCTTTTTGCTGACTACAGGAAATGAAACAATGGCACTGAACACCTACTTGCAACGCCTCAACGACGCGCCCGAAAGCATCGCCTTCAACGACACCATCGCAACCATCGAAGCGCTGTACGATTTCACGCCAACCGCTTTCAGGAACGGCGCTCTGCGCAATGAGGCAGGACAAAACAACGGCTCGTGCAAGCTGTTCTCGTTCGCCCAATTACATGACCTTTCGCAACCGCAGACCTTGCATTGCTTCGGTGCATATTATCGCGACGATGTACTCAAACATCCGGATGGCACTGACCACCAGAACATCAGGAACTTCATTGCCCACGGGTGGGAAGGCATCGAATTCAGCGGCGTTGCATTGACACCGAAGCAACCGTAAGCAGCCTTATGATTTTGGCTTGCGTTGCTCCGGCTTCACTCGCGGTGCCAGCAGCTCATCCCCATCGTCCGCATCCAGTTCCTCGCCATTCGCATTTGTCATCGGCTGCTCGTAATCACTCCAGCCGCGCACCCCGGTCTTGAGCGAGACCACATTGGTGAAACCCATCTCCAGCAGCATGTCGGCGGCCAGAACCGACCGTTTTCCGGAACGGCAAATCACCACGATTTCCTGCCCGCGCCCGGCCGCCAATTCGGGCACGGTCTCGTCGTAATCCCACTCGCAGGATTGCTCCAGTATTCCGCGCGGCACGTTGATCGAACCGGGAATGCGCAGCAGGTCGAACTCCGCGGGTTCGCGCACATCCAGCAGCAAGGGCTTGCCGCCCGCGGCGAGTGCGCGGCTCAGATCCCACGGCATGATCTCTTTTACGCGGGAGAGTGCTTCGGCAACCAGATCGTCATAGCGTTTCATTCGGAATTTTCCTGTTTGTTTTTGACCTCAAGGTCATTCCTTGCCGCCCGGCTTGGGACGCCATTCTTTACCGGCGATCCACCCCTCCGAGGCTGAGGCGATGCTGTCGAATCGCGTCACGTAGGGCTTAATGTCCAGCAGCGGTGTCTGATCCAGCACATCAATCCCTTCCACTGTGAGCATATTGTCCTCGTGCCCGATCAACTTCACGATGGACATGCCGATACCGTTCGGTCGGCAGGGATGCCTCGATGCGTAAATACCGTGCGGCGTATCGTCCAGAAAGGTCTCGCGAACCAGCTCTATCTTCCCCGCTCTGTCCAGCAAATACAGCAGATAGACATGCGAAAACAGCCCGACATCCTTCAGACCCGCCGCAAATTCCCTGAAGACTTCGACACGCCCGACCGCACCATTCGCATACAGCGGTTGAATCGGGCACGCATCCTTGGTGGCAAAGGGGGTGTGAATGATGCCGATGGGATTAATCTCCAAGACTCGCCCTCTCTAACCTACGTTTTTTCAAACACGGCAATCGACTCCACATGCGAAGTTTGCGGGAACATGTTCATCACCCCCGCCGCTTTCAGCGCGTAGCCTTTGGTATGCACCAGCACCTCGGCATCGCGTGCCAGCGTGGACGGGCTGCAACTCACATAGACGATGCGCTTGGGTGCAGTGGCATCGCTAATCGACCTCATCAACTCGATCGCGCCGTCGCGCGGGGGATCGACCAGCCATTTGTCAAAACGCCCGGACTTCGCCAGCGCGACCTCGTCCATCTCGAACAGGTTCATCATCTGGAACTCGGTATTGCCGGAAAGCCCGTTGTATTCGGCATTCTGCCTGGCCCGTTTCACCAGTGCCTCGCTGCCTTCCACACCCACAACCCGGGCTCCGCTGCGCGCAATGGGCAGTGTGAAATTGCCGAGTCCGCAAAAGAAATCGGCGATGCGCTCGTGCGGCTGGGGATCGAGCAGGCGCATGGCACGACTGACCATCAGGCGATTCATCTCGCTGTTCACCTGGGTGAATTCGGTGGGTGCGAACGGCATGGTGATGCCGAACTCCGGCAGGCTGTAACTCAACTTCGGCGCATCCAGCGGATAGAACGGGATGACCGTTTCCGGCCCCTTGGTCTGTGTCCAGAACTGCACCTGATGCTTGTCGGCGAATTCCCGGATCAGCGCCTCGTCGGATGGCGTGAGCGCCGCGAGGATGCGCAGCACCAGCACATCCACATGCTCGCCGACCGCCACCTCGATCTGCGGCATGATGTCGCGAACCGTAAACTTCTCATTCAACTCGCCCAACAAGGGCAACAGGCTGGCGATCTTGGGGGTGAGGATTTCGCAGTGCTGCATATTGGCCACATACTTGCCGTTCTGCTCGCGAAAACCGACCAGCGTCTTTTCCTTCTTCAGCACATGGCGCACCGACAGGCGCGCGCGCTGGCGGTAAGCCCAGGCATAGCCGTAGATCGGCGACAATACAACTTCGGGTTTGACCTTGCCGATGCGCTGCAGGTTGTCTTCCAGCACGCGCTGCTTGACGGCGACCTGCGCCCGCGGATCGAGATGCTGCATGGAACAGCCGCCGCACACGCCGAAGACAGGACATTTCGGCTGCACGCGCATGAACGAAGTCTTCAGCACCTGCTCCACCTTGGCCTGCTCGTAGTTGTTCTTCTTGCGATACGAGGAATACGTCACGCGCTCGCCGGTCAGAGCACCCTCGATAAAGATCACTTTACCTTCGGCATGCGCGATGCCGCGCCCTTCGTGATCCAGCGACTCGACGACCACACTGTTATCTTTCCTGTTGCTTTCACCCACCACTTAACTCCCCCAGATCAAAACCTTTGCTCAAGTGCAAACAGGATCTTCCCCAACACGGTCCCGGCCAAGCCCCACCCGACCAAAACCCCGATGGAATTGGCCAACATGTCAGAATACTCAAAAAATCGGTATCCACCCATGCCCTGCAAAAACTCGATGCCCACCCCCATCGCGACTAGCGCCGCAAAGAGTCGGCCGCGCGTCTTGTGATCGGAATAGACCTGACAGAACCAAAGCATGAGCCCGGCGTAAGCGGCAAGATGCTCCAGTTTGTCCACCCCCTCGAAGGAAACCGGCTGGGGCGGATGCGGCATGAGAGACAGATAGAACACGGCAGCGACCCATAGCCAACCTGCCGCCAGCCAAACTTTACGCAGCATGTATCAGCCCTTGTTCCAAGCGGCCAGATATTCCGCCCAGTGCGGCTCGGACGATTTTTCCAGCGTGCCGCGCACCAAAGCGATCTCCTGTTCGTAACGCGCCTTGGTAAATTGCCCGCGCATCAACTGGAAGCGTGCAAACACCAGCCAGGTGTTCACCACATCGGTCTCGCAGTAATTGCGGATCTCAGCCAGCTTGCCCTGCTGGTAGGCTTCCCACACCTTGCTGCCGTCCATGCCCAGCTTGCCCGGGAAACCGATCAGCTTGGCCAGTTCGTCCAGCGGTGCGTTAGCGCGTCCGGTGTACATGGCCAGCAAATCCATCAGATCAAGATGGCGCGAGTGGTAACGGCTGATGTAGTTGTTCCACTTGAAGTCCTTGTCGTCCTCGCCCTGATCCCAGTAGCGCGGCGACTGGACACCGTGGATGAGTCCGCGGTAATGCAACACAGGCAGGTCGAAACCGCTGCCGTTCCAGGAAATGATCTGCGGGGTGAATTTTTCGATACCGTCGAAGAAGCGCTGGATGAGACTGCCCTCATCCTCGCCCAGCTCGCCCAGCGTCCATACCTTGAAGTTGTCACCCTCGCGCAGCACACAGGAAATTGCAGCAACGCGCTGCAGGTGATGCGGCAAGAAATCGCTGCCGGTCTTCTGGCGGCGCATCTGGAAGGCCATCTCGGCCACTTCGGCATCGTTCACCGCGCTGTCGAGCTCGTACAACTGTCGCAGCCCGGCAATGTCGGGGATGGTTTCGATGTCGAAGACTAGAGTTGGATTCATGGCGGTGAACCGGTTGCAAACGGGCTGCGATTTTAGCAAACCCTGACCGCTATCCGCCGGTGAATTACCTGACTGCACTTCAAGTCACGCGTCATTCCGGCGAAAGCCGGAATCCAGTGCATTTTATCAACTGGACACCGGCCTTCGCCGGTGTGACGAAACTCGCTATTTGTATTTGCGAATCAGCCCCACCAGCACGCCAAATATCTCCAGCGTCCCCTGCGGACGGATCACCGGATAGGCCTGATTGGCCGGGCGCAGAATGTACTGGCCGCGCTCCTTATCCAGCGTCTTCAGGGTGAATTCGTTGTCCACGATGGCCACCACGATATCGCCAATATTGGCCAGATTGCGTTTCTCCACCACGGCGATATCGCCCTCGTGAATGCCCGCATCTATCATCGAATCGCCCTTCACCGGGATCATGGTGGTGGTGGAAGGCTTGTCGATCAGCATCTCGTCGATGATGAAATAGTCGCCCTGCGTCTCGCTTACCGCGACCGGCATACCGGCCTGCACGGCCGATTCGGCGAACGGGCGGGCAAAAAACTGGCGGCTGGGTATCCACATCCCGTCCGGCGTGCGTTCCACGAAACCGGCTTTTTCCAGCCTATCCAGAATGGCTTTCACCCAGGACTTGGAGGCGATGCCGAACACATCGCACAGTGCGGCATAGGAAGGAATGCTTTTCCAGTCAGCATAGTAATCCTGCAACTTGGCCAGGTACTCGGCGTCCCTGGCACTGGGGTCGGAATCGGACATGATGTCACCTCTACAGAACGAACGTTCTTGCATCCTAAAGAACGAGCGTTCTGATGTCAACACATAAATCCAACGGGGACGCCGATACCCATTGATAGAATGCCGCGCCCACCAAGGAGAATTGTTTGAAAGAGTTGAAACGCCTGTTGCTGCTTCCCCTGACCTGGCTCACGGCCATCGTTTTCCTGATCGAAGAAGCCATCTGGGACTGGACGGCGAAGTTGATGGCCAGACTGGGTGCGATGCGACTGGTGCATGCCGTCGAAACCCGCATCGCCGCCCTGCCGCCGCGCTGGGCGCTGGTCGCTTTCCTGCTGCCCAGCCTCATCCTCATTCCCGCCAAGCTCCTCGGCCTGCACGCCATCGCCAGCGGGCACTGGTTCGTTGGCAGCAGCGTCTTCATCATTGCCAAGTTGCTGGGCATGGCCCTGTTTTCGCGCATCTTCAACCTCACCCGACCGGCACTGATGCAACTCGCCTGGTTTGAGCGCCTGTACAACGCGGTGATGTATTACCGCAACCGCATCCACGCCTATCTGGATAACTGGCCTGCCTACCAGCGGATCAAGAAGCGCATCAAGATGCTGGTTTCCGCTATAAAGTCGGCATTCAAACCCAAGGCATAAGAACACGCCCTTGACGTACCCCGCCGGAAAGCAAAGAATCGCGACAGCTTGGATCAGACTCGATACCCACTTACTTGCGGAGAGATCATGAACAGACACTACCTGGCAGTCCTTGGCATGCTGAGCGTTCTACTGAGCGTCACGGCCCATGCCGCACCCGGCGAATACTGGGAGATCACCAGCAAGATGGAGATGCCGGGTATGCCGTTCGCCATGCCCGCTACGACGCAGAAGGTGTGCATCGCCAAGGGTAACGAGAACAATCCCGAAAAGACCTCCGGCGACAAGAGCTGCAAGATGACCGACGTCAAGACCGTCGGCAACAAGACCACCTGGAAAGCACGCTGCGATCATGACGGCGAGGTGATGACGGGCACGGGCGAGCAAACCACGACCGCGAACGGTTACGACGGCAAGATTCAGTTTGCAGGCAAATCGCGCGGTCAGGACATGAGCATGACCATGGCGTTCAGCGGCAAGCGGGTCGGCGGCAGCTGCGATTCGGAAGAACAGGTCAAAAAGATGAAAGCGCAGATCTGCGACACCTCGCACTACCGCAGCACAGCCGACTGGATCAACGGCTCCACGCTCATTCTCCAGCCGGGCTCGGCCTGCGGCGAGCAACGCCAGCAACTGTGCGACAAGGTGCGCAAGGATACTCCCAAGGATGTAGAGGCATTCACCGCGTTACAGCAGCATGAGCAGCATATGCTGGGCGGCGTCTCGATTGTCAAGGAATGCAAACTGGATATGGCTGCAACGACCAAGTCCATCTGCAAGACACTGAACGGCAATAACTACAGCTTGCTTTCCACGTACTGTCCGGCCGAAGCAAAGACCTACCGCGAAGTTACACGCCGCAAGGAATGCGAAGGCCGCAGCTACACCGCTGAGACGCGCGCCGCGGACCTGAAGAAATGCCTGAGCGGCAAGAGCGATGCGGAAGATAGCGCCGATTCCAGCGAGACATCCACACGGCAAGCGAAACCCGGCAAAGCCCCCGCCAGCGATCCGGCGAACGAGGCGCTGGAAGCCGCCAAAAAACTGCGGGGCAAGTTCGGCTTCTAAGGATGTGCCGATTCGCTCTGCTTTTCTCCCTCTCCCGCTGGGAGAGGGCTGGGGTGAGGGTGGGAATTGAACGAGCAATCCCTCACCCTGCCCCTCTCCCAGCGGGAGAGGGAACATTTTCGGCGTTTTACTGAGTGCGCAAGTACCTCTTCATCGGGCTGTGCCTGTTCGCCGACACCTTGTTGGCGGCAGCGCAGCCCGATCCTTTTCCGCAAGTCGCCACATCCTATCTGGTCGAGTCGAACGGAAGCACGATCTGGAGCAGGCAGCCTGACAAGCGTCTGCCCCCGGCCAGCCTGACCAAACTGATGACGGCCCTGCTGGTGCTTGAGCACGCGCAACCGGACGCCGAAGTCACGATCAAACCCGCCGCAACGCAAGAGACCGGCAGCCGCATCGGCCTCAAGACCGGAGAACGCTTCCGTATGCAAGACCTGCTGGCCGCGGCCATGCTCCACTCGGCCAACGATGCCTGCCATGCACTGGCCGACCAACTGGACATCGACGAAGCCGCATTCGTCGCCCGGATGAACCGGCGCGCACAGACCCTCGGCATGCACGACACCCATTTCTCCAACGCCTGCGGGCATGACGAAAACGGCCACTATTCCAGCGTTCACGACCTTTCAATACTCGCTCACGCCCTGCTCAACTATCCGGTGCTTCTGGACATCACCGCGCAAAAGACACTGCAGATCGCCACGCTGGACGGACAGCGCAGCTACACGCTGCAAAACAAGAACGCGCTAGTCGGCCGTTACGACGGAGCACTCGGCCTCAAGACCGGCTTCACCCCCAAGGCCGGAAAATGTCTGGTGGCGTATGCCAAGCGCGGCAACAACACCGTGCTGCTGATCTTGCTGCACGGCAAAGACCGCTGGTGGGATGCGGCGGATATCCTCGACCTGGCTTTTGAACATGCGCGCACAACACCCTGATTCCCGCACCGGCGTGTTCATGTGGCTGGCGCTGGCCGTATGCGTCGGCTATGCCAATGTGCTCAACGGCACATTCCAGTTCGACGACTACAACGTCATCGTCAACGAGCCTCGTGTGCATACCTGGGCCGCCTGGTTCGCCGCACTTGGCAGCGGCATCCGCCCCCTGCTCAAGTTCAGCTACACCCTGAACTGGACCATGAACACCGGTGTGGTCGGCTTCCATGTCACCAACCTGCTCATCCACTGGCTGAATGCGTTCCTCGTGTACCGGTTGGCACAGCATTACGTACAGCACCAATGGCAACGCAACAGCATGCACTCTGTCCCGCTACTCACCGCACTGCTGTTCGTCGTGCATCCGGTACATACCGAGGCCGTGAGCTATATCTGCGGCCGCTCTTCCTCGCTCATGACACTCTTCTATCTGGCCGCTCTGCTGAGCTATGTGACCGGGCGCAGCCGCGACGACCGCATCTATATATATGTCGTGACTCCGCTGCTGTTCGTGATGGCACTGAGTATCAAAGAGTCGGCCATGACCTTTCCGCTTGCGCTGCTGCTCTGGGAAGCAAGTTGTGGAGGTCGCTGGCATCCCTCTGTCAGGCAACAATGGCCGACGTGGGTGATCGCCGCAATCGCCGTATTGTTCTTCATATTCAGCAACGGCTATTTCTCGCTGATGCAACACAGCGTCGAACTCGGCAGCCAGTACAGCACCCCCGCCACCAACCTGAACGGATTCGCCTGGCTGCTGCGGCAATGGGCAGCGCCGCTGTGGCTGAACATCGACCCCGACCTGCCGCAACTCGCCGGTTTTTCCGACGCGCTGTTGCCGCTGCTTCTCTTCATCGGCTTGTTCGTGCTGATGCTGTCCTGCTGGCGCAGACGTCCGTGGCTCAGCTTCGCATTGGCCTGGATGATGCTGCAACTGATCCCGCTGTATCTGTTCCTGCCCAGACTCGACATCGCCAACGAGCGCCAACTATATCTGGCTGGCTGGCCGCTGTTGCTTGCCATGAGCATAGAGCTCTCGCTGTGGCTGAACGACAATGTGTTCCGCGTCGTCACCGCCGCGCTTTTTCTCGGGTTGCTCGGCCTCACCGTCTCGCGCAACCAGGCCTATGCCACCGAGATCAGTCTGTGGCAGGACACCGTGCTGAAATCGCCGAACAAAGCACGCGTACACAACAACCTCGGACACGCCTACCTGCTGGCTCAGCGAAACGACGAGGCGCGCATTGAATTCACCACCGCCCTGAAGCTCGACCCCGGACTCTATCAGGCGCACTACAACCTGCTGCAGGCGGACGACGCAATAGAAAAGGCCGGGGGGACACTCCGGCCTTAACTTGAAAACGACAATCACCCGTTTTTCGTAGGAGCCAGCTTGCTGGCGAATATTGAAATGCACTCGCCAGCAAGCTGGCTCCTACATGGGAACGCTGCACTAACCGTGTGATATCGGCGCCATCACGAATGCGCAACCTGCGCAACCAGCTTGACACCCAAGGCGGCACATACGCGATTGATCGTGTCGAAGCGCGGCTGCGCATTGGGTCGCAACGCCTTGTACAAAGCCTCGCGCGTCAGCCCGGAAGCAGCGGCAATATCCGTCATACCGCGCGCGCGGGCAATATCACCCAGTGCTGCGGCAAGCAAAGGCGCATCGTTCTCTTCCAGAACAACGGTCAGGTATTCGGCTATCGCCTGTTCGTTGTCGAGATATTCGGCGGCATCAAAATCCGGAATATCGGCAATGCGAATCTTTTTGGTCATGGCTCACTCCTCTATCGAGGCTGCAAGTTTCACAGCCTTGGCAATATCGCGGGATTGTGTGGATTTGTCGCCCCCGCCCAGCATCACAATCAACACCTCGCCGCGCTGGATGTAATACATACGCCAGCCCGGCCCGAAATGTTCGCGCATCTCAAATACACCGCCGCCTATCGGCTTTACATCACCCAGGTTTCCCAGCGTAGCCTTGCGCAAACGCACCACCAGCCGACGCTGCGTCGCACCGTCGCGTATGCTGGTCAGCCAATCATTGAATTCCGCAGTACGTTTGATTGCGAACATGGGCGTATTGTAATCGAACGATTACATCATTTCAACTCACTTGAACGGCACGAAATTTGGCCCCTACTATGCTTTGTGTAACGACCATTGCTGGTTTCTCACATGCAAACTGTGCGAGATAAAGTATTTGGGTGGCATAACGCAATGCGATATTGCAAGACCTGCCCCCCAATGTTGCACAAAACCGTAATCCCCGCGCCCGGCGATTTCATAAAGCACCAACCGCGCATGCTCCTCCTGCACCACAGCCGCCATGCGGCGCAGGTCGGCTTCATATTGCGCCCGGCCTCACCACAGATTCAAGCAATGGCAGCAAGTCCAGCACGATGTCGCCATGTTCGCCGCCCAACTGCAATCCGCATTCCAGCGCAGGCATGAACTTCAGAGTCTGCTCGGTGGGTGGTTTGCCGCTGCCGTCGCCCCAGATGAACGACCGATCCAACGTCCAACCAAGACGGGCGGGCAGAATCAGCAAAGGTTCAATTTGCGCAGTCACGATGTCCGCATCGCCTCTTGTTTGTTCGAATAATCCACCGCACCAAACACACGGCTCCATTCCTTAAGGATGCGCTTCTGGTTGATGGAGTTGTCTTTGCGCACACCGCGCGGATAAAAAAATTCTTCCTTGTACTTCAGCCACCGCCCATCAAGACTGCATGATGCCCATGAGCACGAGAAGGCAGGACAGCAAAGGGTACGGTAGTGCATAAACAGCTTCAGGCTGCTTTCGGCTATCTGCGGCGTGCGGGGATAGGCATCAATATCTTCCCGGCTGAAACTTTGGCTCGAAGCATAAAACCCGACCACTTCCAGATCGAACGCCCTTGCCACCGCTATCGCCTTCTCAAGATTCTCAGTCACGCCGTTCCAGCGGTCGTCAAACACGTCCCATCGGCTGGTCTTCGAGCAAGGCAGGGCAGCATAAACCGCCATCTCGCTGCTACGCCCCAGCAAAAAGCCGAACGACTCCAGCGGATAGACATTCCAGGCATACCTTCCAACCTTAATGCGTGCTTCTCTGGAAATGATCAGCAATTAGTGCCTCTCCAAATCAACCGGCAACAAGAACAATACTGTAACCACAATACCCGTCATCATGAATCCAGCTTCCTTGCTTCGAGTCAGTTTCTCATCAAGATAATGATGGTGAGCAAAATAATTGCGTGCTAACTCGCAGCATAAGAAAGCTTGAACCAACCCATGCTCGTAACTTGCCAGCTCGGTAACTAATGACATAATCCCGCCAACAGGATCGTCTGGAGTTTTATGCAATTTTGTCCTCGGAAGCTGCTGCTTGTAACAAGAGAGAGCCTCAGTCGAAACTCCTTTCCTGCTTGCCAACAACTCGACATATTCATTCAGCTTGTTGCGCTCGCCAAGCTCCCCGCATTGCTCTATCGCATATCTCAAACATCCTTCTGCGCGGATTGCCAGTAAAGAGAAATGGTCGAGTGGACGAAGATCGCGAAAGTCCTGTCTACCATCACGCTCCATCCGATATGACAGTTCGTTATGCAATTGTCGAAATGCCGCAAGAAAACTCCCAAATGGATAGTTGTTTGCCTGCAATCCGGAAACAATAATTTTCAGGCATTCGCTTTCGAACTCCAAAGTATTCTGAAAGGATTGGTGCATCTTGAAATACTCCGGAACCATTCTCAGGAAATATTTTCTGTCCGCAAAGAAATCATACTCCAGCACCTTATGCAGCTCAGCCCACCTCTCACGCATAACTCCCGTGTACTGCCACAACTCCAGGTAATCGGGAAAAGTCTTGTTCGATAAGTAGCACAGCCACTCAACCGCATACGAAATATCACGCTGCAAATATGGATACGCGCGGAGTGTCCATGGACACAATCGCTCGTTCTCGCCAATCCAGTCCTGTGCCACCACGAGCAGTTTTTCCTTGATTGCCGTCTCTAGGTCCGCCTCGGTAAATCCCAAGTGAACCGCCAATTCATTAGCCCCCTTTCGCAACAACTCCCATCTTGCATCGTTCCATGTAATCGCCTCTCTCAGCGCACGATAATGGGACAGCCATGTCATCGGCTCTCTTAAGCCGCCCCAACGGGTAGGCAATACAAGAATCTCTTCCGGCTTCCAGTAGCTTTCACCCCGGACACGGCATTTTTCAATGAACTCCAATCGCTTTTTCAGGTCGGGAGATCTTAATATCGGACCGAAGCCCTGTGCTGACCGTACGATATCGATCAGCGCATAAGCCTGCCAATGAAAGAAATACTCCACATAAGGCCTGACATCCATCCCCCGCGGATGCTTGAATGCTTCTGGCAAGCCCGGCAATAGCCCTTGCGTCTTATGGTCGAACAACAGCTCCCCAACACTGTCGCCCGGCCTGAAGAATGGATCCAAAAACCAGAGTGACTCATCTTCATCAACTAACCACATGGAGTCCCATAACAAATGCATTTGCTCCATATCTGCAGGCACATCTGTTCCGTAGCATGGGAATTCTTCCCATTCAATAAAGAATCGTTTAGGAAAAACAACCCTGGATTGCGGCACCAACCAACCCCACTCAGCAAGCAGCACTAACGGATAGCTGGATAAGAACTCTTTAAGCCCAAGTTGTTCGCACCATTTAAGAAATGAGCCTTCATCACCTTGTCTAGCACGCAACATGACCCCGCCACTCGACATATTCAGCGAGCCTCCGAGCGTTCCAGATTCAACACCAACAACCGCCTCAAAATCTCCTCATCCGCCATCTCCGGCGTGTAGTCGTTCCAGCCGTAAGCCTTGGCGGCGGCGGCGTCCAACGCCTTGTGCGCATTATCCAGCCAGGCGGGGCGGGCGTTGTAGAGGTTGGTGAGGGTGCGTTTTTTGAGGTCGGCTTCAAAGCTTGCCTTGGCGACAGGGCGCGCGGGGAAGCCCGCCTTTTCTTCTTCCGGCGTGCGTTGCCATTCCACCCACTCGGGCGGGTTGAGCCAGGTGTCGCGTAGTTCGTTGAGTGTCTTCGCAGCTGCAGCGATGTCGTCTTGCGTAGCGGCATCCGGGAAGGGGAAAGTCTCGAACGTCATGGTCGAGTTGTAGCGCGGCCTATCTTCCAGCGTGCCACCCTTCGCCAGCGCCCACACGATATGAATGCGTGAGGACAAAGTGCCGAGCATGGCTTCGCTTTCGGAGGGAAAAACAATCAGACTGTGTTCAGGCGCAACCGAGATTGGGAATCGGATGAAGAAGCGATGCTTGGCCGTTTCCGGCGTGGCAATGTAGTGCTTCAAGCCGTCCAGCTTGCCGCGCAATTCAGGGCGCGGCCTGCCATGCCTCCACCATTTTTCGGCACGCACTGCCTCGCGATTGCTGGCGCGCACAGGCTTCACCTGCTCCACCACATACGCGAACGGCGCTTCGTACAGCGCAGCCTCCTGCTCATCCATCAGCGCGAAGTCGATGACCCAGTCGCCCGCCCAGCGGCGCGTGATGTCGGAACCGTTGTAGATGGGCTTGAGTACGTCGGCGTTGGATTTGCCGTGGGGGTTGGGCAGTTTGAGCCAGGCGAGCGCGATCGCGCTGTCCACCTTGAACGGCCCGGCCAGGCACAGGCCGAAATACGACCATCCCGCATTCGCCTTGAGCGGTTGCGCCTGTGTGAGGTCGAGTCCATCGCCTGCCGTGAGGTTGGCATGAATGAGGGCGACGGGTTTGCCATCAAGGCAAATCCCCCCTGGCCCCCCTTTTGCAAAGTGGGGAACGAGCTGATGTGCTGTTTTAATTTCGCAGGAAGGATCGGGAGCCGCCTCCCCCTTTAACAAAGGGGGATCGAGGGGGATTTTCCCGAAGCACACCAGCGACACGCGCACTGCGGCACCGTCGTTGACCCATTCTTCGTCGCTCCATGCGTTGAATATCCGGGTGGTGTCGCAGATACGTTCCAGCACCGGCAGGTTGCGCTTCTGACTGATGGAGTTGGTGGAGACCAGCCCGGCGCGTTGGCACTTGCCCGTCTCGATCTGCGCCCGCGCTTTCTCGAACCAGTAGGTGACGAGGTCGGCCCCGCCCGGCACGCGGCCTTCGTATATGTTGCGCAGGGTATCGGTGTATTCGTCGCCCAGTTCGCCGCGCATCTTTTTGTCCCCGAGGAAGGGCGGGTTGCCGATGATGGCGTCCACGGTGGGCCAGTCGGCTTCGCAATGTCGCCCCTCACCCTCGGTCCCTCTCCCGCTTGCGGGCGAGGGATGTGACAGCAAGGCGTCGCGGTTCTCGATGTGATCCAGCGGTTGCAGGATGGGGTTCTTGCGGATGGGGTAGCCGTTCTTGAGCATCCACTGTATTTCGCCGATCCACACGGTGACGCGCGCCAGTTCGGCGGCATAGACGTTGAGTTCGATGCCGAGCACGTTGGCGGGCGAGACTTCGATGCCGAGCTGGCGTTGCAGGCCGAGCATTTCGGCTTCGAGGTTGGCTTTGTGTTCGAGGTCTTTCAGCGCACGCAAGGCAAGGTAGAGGAAGTTGCCGCTGCCGCAGGCGGGGTCGAGCACCCGGAAATTCTTGAGCCGTTCCAGATAGGTGTGGAACACCGCCTGCGCCTCGCGCTCGGCCTTGTCGCCGTGCTTCTTGCTCTTGGCGAGGTGCGCGGCGATGCCAACCTTGGCGGTTTCCCATTCCGCCGCAAGCGGTTCGACGACGACGGGGTTAACAATGCGCAGGATGGATTGCTGGTCGGTGTAATGCGCGCCGAGTTGGGAACGTTTCCTGGGGTCGAGGCCGCGTTCGAAAAGGGTGCCGAAGATGGAGGGCTCGATGCCGCTCCAGTCGAGCTTGGCGGCTTCGTGCAGCATATGGATTTCGGCAACGTTGAGCGGCAGCACCTGCACATTCTCGAACAGGCCGCCGTTGAACCAATGGATGTCTTCCAGCGCGAAATCGCCGCCCTTGCGCATGGCATTGAACAACTCTTCAAAACGCGAAGACAGCTTGGCCGGATCGGTCTGGCTTTTGTCCAGCAGGCGTTCGAAGAGTTTGCCGGGTAACAACTCGGCATCTTCCGCAAACAGGCAGAACAGGCATTGATTGAGAAAATGCGCCACGACCTGCGGCGCGTGGCCGCGTGCATTCAGCGACTGCGCCAAGTCGGAGAATTTGCCCGCCGCTTCTTCGGTAATCTGGGCGATGGTGCGCTTGGGATGGAATTTGTCCGGGTCGGTGAAGAGCCAGCGCAGCTTGTCGAGGTTGGCGGGTTCGCCGATGTCTTCGAGTGCGATGGTGTGCACTTCGCTCGGCGCGTTGGTGAAGTGGGTGTGTATCTCGATCAGACTGGTGTCGCACACCACCAGCAAGGGCGGATTGTCCAGCGCCAGCGCATACGTCATCAGTTGCTTGAGGGCTTCGCCGAGGTTACGCCGCGTGGCTTTGTATTCGATGGCGAAGTACCCCCGCTTCCACACGTCCGCCCAGCCCTGGCCTGCCCCGGTGCGGGTTGCACCTCGCTCGAAGCAGTAACTGTCGTGGCTTGCCGGGATGGGTGTCTCGACGCCAAGCAAGGCGCACAAGTCGAGAAAATGCAGCTGGTAACTGGCGCGTTCCTTGAGCGGGTTGTCGCGCCATCTTGCTTTGAATTCGCTGGGTGTCATGTTTGCGGGGCGTTAGTCAGTTGGCGCATCTTGCGGGAAAACGCGATGGCGGACAAGTAAAGCGACAGCCCCAAACAAAAGAGCCCGGCGCGAGGCCGGGCTCTTTTAGAGTCGTCTGGAAAAACTCAGGCGAAATTCTTCGCCGCAAATTCCCAGTTAACCAAATTATTGAGGAAAGTCTCCACAAACTTGGGACGCATGTTGCGATAGTCGATGTAGTACGCGTGTTCCCACACGTCTATGGTCAGCACCGGCTTGCCTTCGCCGCTCTTCAGCGGTGTACCGGCGGCACCCAGGTTGACGATATCCAGTGAACCGTCAGCCTTCTTCACCAGCCAAGTCCAACCGGAACCGAAGTTGCCCACGGCGGAAGTCTGGAAGGCTTTTTTGAATTCATCCAGCGAGCCCCATTTTTTGTTGATGGCATCGGCCAGCGCGCCGGTCGGTGCACCGCCGCCTTGCGGCTTCATGCAGCTCCAGAAGAAAGTGTGGTTGGAAACCTGCGCGGCGTTGTTGTAGATACCGCCGGCTGCCTTCTTGATGATGTCTTCCAGCGTGGCGTTCTCGAATTCCGTACCCTTGATCAAGTTGTTCAGGTTGGTGACATAGGCCTGATGGTGCTTGGCGTAGTGGTAATCGAACGTCTCGGCGGACATGTGCGGCGCGAGCGCTTCTCTGGCATAAGGCAGAGCGGGCAATTGGTGTTCCATGGCAGTCTCCTGATTTATTGTTGTAAAGGGGTAAATGGCGTAACCATCAGGCGAATAATATACCATACCCTTATACTTGGGTATTGTATATCCTTCCATATTACAGGGCTTTCAGTGGTTTTGGGCCGGGCTTTCCACGGTTGTTTTACAATCTCATCCCATGAACGACACTAACAAACAAACCGGCGCAGCCAAAACCGCGCGTAACCCCATCAAGATCGTCCCCCTGGCCGAGCGCCTGCGCAAACCACAGTGGATACGCGCCAAGCCCGGCAGCAGCGCGGGCTACAACGAGGTGAAGCGCATGCTGCGCGAAAACCAGTTGCACACCGTGTGCGAAGAAGCCTCCTGCCCCAACATCGGCGAATGCTTCGGCAAGGGCACGGCCAGCTTCATGATCCTGGGCGACGTGTGCACGCGCCGCTGCCCGTTCTGCGACGTGGCGCACGGCAAACCGTTGCCGCCCGATGCCGACGAACCGCAAAACCTGGCGCGCTCCATCGGCATCCTCAAACTCAAATATGTCGTCATCACCAGTGTGGACCGCGATGACTTGCGTGACGGCGGTGCAAAACACTTTTCCGATTGCCTCACCGCCATCCGTGCCGCTTCACCCGGCACCAAACTGGAGACGCTGGTGCCGGATTTCCGCGGCCGCCTCGACATCGCGCTGGACGCGATGGCTGTCAGCCTGCCCGACGTGCTCAACCACAATCTGGAAACCGTGCCGCGCCTGTACTCCATGGCGCGGCCCGGTGCCGACTACGCGCACTCGCTCAAGCTGCTCAAGGACTTTAAAGCGCGCTTCCCGCAGGTGATGACCAAGTCAGGTTTGATGCTGGGGTTGGGCGAAACCGACGAGGAAGTGCTCGAAGTCATGCGCGACCTGCGCGCTCATAACGTGGAGATGCTTACGCTGGGCCAGTACCTGCAACCCTCCAACGGCCACCTGCCGGTGCTGCGCTATGTATCCCCGGAAGACTTCAAGAAGTTCGAGATCGCCGCGAAGGAGATGGGCTTCTCGCATGCCGCATGTGCGCCCATGGTGCGTTCCAGTTATTTTGCGGACGAGCAGGCGGAACTAGCGGGGGTGTAATTTCAGGCAAACCGTACTGTAACAAAAACGAAGGCCGTCTCAAGACGGCCTTCGTTTTTGCATAAACCATGCGGCGCTTCCCGCCAAGTCGTTATCCGCAAGTTTGCGGCACCGCGACTGGGCAGTCAGGCTTTGACGTCGATAACCGAACCAACCTTCTTGGGTTCTGAGCTGGCGGAGGGCTGAACAGGCACACTCGTTGCCGCTGCTTTTTTGGCCTCTTCGCGCGCTTGCTCGTTCGCCTTTTCGGCTGCAGCCCTGTCCGCCGAGGATTGCGGTTGCGGCTGGACTTGAGAGACGTAGTTGCTTCCTGAATTCAAAGGGTTAATTGCCATGATCATTCTCCTTATTGCTATCGGGGATACATTTTCCCTTGTCTGTCATTCTTCTTATCGGCAGTTATTCTCCCGACTTTAGCCCGATTTTGCATCCGTTCAGAATTCCCCCTGCACCCCAAATGAGAACGGCAACACAAATGCGTAAACCGGCTCGCGGCTGGTATAGGTTGGATCGTAGTTGTAGCCCACGATGTCCTTGCGCTGGTAGACGTTATTCAACTCGAAATAGGTATTGAACTTCCATTTGTTGAACACGTAGTTGCGATCCAGTCTCAAGTCGAGGCGATGATAGGCGGGCAGCGTCGCGCTGTTCACACCGGCATAGACCGGAATGGGGCGTCCGTCAGCGTATGTACCGTTGGTGCCGACGATGGGCGTGTACGGTGTGCCCGAATGGTAGTTCCACTTGCCGCCCAAGGCCCAGTCTTCGGACAGCTTGTAAGTTCCCACCAGAGTTGCATTGACCGGCTGGTCATAGGCAAAACGGAACGCCTCTCCGGTCACATCGTTGCGGCGCTGCGATTTGGCCAGGTTGATCACGAACCAGCCGGACAGCCTTTCAGTCTCTTCTTTCTTGACCAGCAATTCCAGACCGTATGCCTTGCCGCTTGCGCCGTTGATATAGTTGAGCGCGGGATCGTTGACCACCAGGTTGCTGAGCTTCTTGTAATAGGTCTCCGCCTTCCAGTTCCAGTCCGCGTCCACCTTGTGCTTCACACCCAGCACGCTGTGCTCGGCGCGAATATGGTCGAGATTCGGGTTGCCGAACACTCTGACCCACTGCCCTCCGGCCGGGTACTGGTTATGCCGCCCCCAACCCGCGGTGTACATGGTCTGCTCGCTCCATTCCCATTCGGCACCGATGCGCGGCTCGGTGTAGGACTTGTACGCGTAATTTTCTTTGGTGTGGCGCACACCGCCGATCAGCGTGAGTTGCGACAGGACCCGTTTGCGATCCTGCGCCGAGATGCTCCAGGCATTGGTATCTATCGTCTCGCTGAGTTGCTTGCGCGGCGCGGATGACAGGTCGCAGTTCGGGTTGAATTGGGTACAGGCTGCATTCTTGAAATCTGCATTGATCTTGACTTTGGTGTTGGCAAGCTCGGTGCCCAACGATAACTCATGCCCCGCATCCAGTTCGAAATGCACCTGATTGCGCAACAGCAGGCTGTCTTGCGCGAGACTCAGCGTGCCCGCCGTGCCGAGCGCACTGGATGTGCGATTGCCGGTGTGCTCAAAAGACAGCGTGTTGTAAGAACCGCCCGCTAGCATGCTATCCAGCGCCACAGCCTGCATGGAACTCACATCGGAAAAAGCCGCATCGCCCGCCAGCACGGGTTGCTTCTGGGCCGCTTCGGCTGTGGGAGCGATTTTGAGTTTCAGGACGTCGGAGGCACCCTGCAGATGGAATGTAAGACGGTTGCCATCGTTCAGTTTCCACAGATACTTGCCCTGGTAGTCCCAATAGTTGGGAACCTGCATGGTCACGCCTTTTTGCTCGACCTGCTTGACCAGTAGATCGATATAACTGCGCCGAGCGGCGAAATAGAACGACTGGTCCTCGGTGCGCGGCCCCTCCACCAGAAAGTTCGCACCCATCACGTTGACATCAATCTTGCCACCCAGACGATCCTTGCGCGGTTCGCGCAACGCGACGTCGATCACCGCGCCCGTCACATCGCCGTAGTGCGGGCCGAACGCCGCGCTGAACAGATTGAAGTCCTCGATCAGGTCGGCGTTGAACACGCTGATGCTGCCGTAGTGAAACAGCCTGGAGACGGGTAGTCCGTCGACGTAGTAGGCGTTATCGCCTGGACCGGAACCGCGCACCGCCGGCGCACTGCTGCCGGCCACCGTGGCCACGCCGGGTAACGTCTGCAATGCCCGCAAAGGATCGCCACTTGAACCGGCGACTTTGCGCAACGTCTTGCCGCTGATGGCGTTCTTGCTGATCTGGTCCGGACTGCGTTCGGCTGTCACCACCATCTCGCCCATCATCTCGGGTACGCGCATGTAGAACATGGGTGACGGTAGCGGCTTGCCTTCATCCAGCCGGACTTGGAGCGTGGAGGTCGTTCCCGAATTCGTCGCCGTCAGAACGTAGCTGCCCGGCGCGGGCAACGTCAATTGAAACAGTCCCATTGCGTCGGTCACTGCCGACGTGGCGGTCAAATCCTGAACCGAGACGATCACCCCCCGCATGGGAGTGCGCGTGCCTTTTTCCAGCAC
The DNA here is from genome assembly GCA_043744345.1 of Sideroxydans sp. GTDB lineage: Bacteria > Pseudomonadota > Gammaproteobacteria > Burkholderiales > Gallionellaceae > Sideroxyarcus. The sequence continues at coordinate 42,286 of JAYTUW010000072.1, forward strand.
TTTGCCATTGATCGTCATTTCCGCTGCAACGGCTGTAACGGTCGAGATCAGCAGCACCGCGGCAATCATAAATGGTCGTTTCACTGAAATATTTCCTTTGGGAACAAAACGAGGCGCCATTCTAACCATTCAAAATGGAATACGGGCCAGCGTAAAGCGACGAATTGCAGAAATCATGAAGCCAGCCGTTCCCGTGACTTAAATCCTGGCTGAATACCCGCGAGACTCGTGATTGCGACTAAAATCGCCAACCTCCATAATGCCCGGGTCTGGCTCGACAAGCCCCTGTCGCACTTCGAATCTCCCGCTCAAAAAAAGGAACCCCAATGACCGCCCCGCTACTCATCGCCAAGAACGGCAAAATAGAACTCAAACTGCTGCCGCAGATGGCCAACCGCCACGGTCTGATCACCGGCGCGACGGGAACCGGCAAGACGGTGACGCTGCAATCGCTGGCGGAATCGTTCAGTCGTATCGGTGTGCCGGTGTTCCTGTCCGACATCAAGGGTGATCTTTCCGGCATCTCGAAAGTCGGCGTTGGCAACGCCAAGGTGCAGGCGCGCGTCGAGCAGTTGAAACTGGACAACTTTGCGCATCGCGCCTACCCGGTGACGTTCTGGGATGTGTTCGGCAAGATGGGGCATCCGGTGCGCGCTACGGTGTCGGACATGGGACCGTTGCTGCTGGGCCGCATGCTGAACCTGAACGACACGCAACAGGGCGTGCTCACGCTGGTGTTCAAGATCGCCGACGACAGCGGCCTCTTGCTGCTCGATTTCAAGGATCTGCGCGCCATGGTGCAGCATGTGGGCGACAACGCCAAGGATTTCACCACCGAATACGGCAATGTCTCCACCGCCAGCATCGGCACCATCCAGCGCGGCCTGCTGGAACTGGACAGCCAGGGTGCGGAGCAATTCTTCGGCGAGCCGATACTCAACATCGACGACCTGATGCAGACCGACAGCAAGGGCAACGGCATGATCAACATCCTCGCCGCCGACAAGCTGATGCAATCGCCCAAGGTGTATTCGACGCTGCTGCTGTGGCTGCTCTCCGAGCTGTTCGAGCACCTGCCCGAGGCGGGCGACCTGGACAAACCCAAACTGGTGTTCTTCTTCGACGAGGCACACCTGCTGTTTAACGATGCACCCGCCGCGCTGATCGACAAGATCGAACAGGTGGTGCGCCTGATCCGTTCCAAGGGCGTCGGCGTGTATTTCGTCACGCAGAACCCGATGGACGTGCCGGACAAGATTCTCGGCCAGCTCGGCAACCGCGTGCAGCATGCGCTGCGCGCTTTCTCGCCGCGCGACCAGAAGGCCGTGCGCGCCGCCGCCGAAACCATGCGCGACAACCCCAAACTGGATGAAGCTGCCGTCATCACCGAGCTCGGCGTGGGCGAAGCGCTGGTCTCGATGCTCGATGCAAAAGGCAGCCCGCAGATCGTGGAGCGTGCTTTCATCGTGCCGCCGCAGGCGCAGATCGGGCCGATCACGGACGCGGAACGCGCGACCATCATCAAATCGTCGCTACTGGCCGGGCATTACGAGCAAGTCATCGACCGCGAATCGGCTTATGAAAAACTCAAGGGCCGCACCGGGGAGAAACAGGCAGCGGTCGCCGAACAGCCCGCAGCTCCGGCATCCGGCGGCCTCGGCGGCATGCTGGGCGGCCTCCTTGGCGGCGGTACCAGCCGCCGACAGAGCGTGGGCGAGGCCATGGTAAAAACCGTGGTGCGCACGGTCGGTGCAGAACTGGGGCGGCAATTGGTGCGCGGGATCATGGGTTCGCTGATGGGCAGCGCAACCGGAAGCCGTCGCCGTTAAGCCGAAATCATTTAGTCCCTGCATTCCCTCCCCCATGCAGGGGGAGGGCCAGGGTGGGGGTTGAGTCGGTAAGTCCCCACAAGTCTACCCCTATCCCAGCCTTCCCCCTGCAAAGGGGATCGAGTGATTGCATCGATAATGAACAATCTGGTTTGAAAGGATCACCCATGGAACAAGTCAGACGCGATTTCGAACAAGTTGCCTCGCGCTGGGACAGCAATCCCACCCGCCTGAAGATTGCACAAGACGTCGCCGCCGCCATCCTGCGCACGGTGCAGTTATCGACGCAGACGGACGTGCTCGACTACGGCTGCGGCACCGGCTTGGTGGCCATGCAGCTGCAGCCGCAGGTTCGCTCGGTGTGCGGCGCGGACAGTTCGCCAGCGATGGTCGCGGTGCTGGAAGACAAGATCGCGACACTCAAGACCGGCAACGTCAGCACCCAGCTCGTCGATTTTGAACGCGGCGCGCATGCCACAGGCAGCTACGACCTCATCGTCAGCAGCATGGTGACGCACCATGTGCCGAACACCGCCGCGCTGTTCAAGGAATGGAAGCGCCTGCTCAAACCACACGGGCAGATCGCCTTCGCCGACCTCGACAGCGAGGACGGTGCCTTTCACGGCGACAACACCGGTGTGTTCCACCTCGGCTTTGACCGCGGGGTGCTACGCGGACTATTGCTGAAAACGGGATACACCGACGTGCGTGACACTACCGCAACGGTGGTGCACAAGGAAGTGGAGGGCAAGGAACGCGAGTTCCCCATCTTTCTGATCACCTCCAGGAAATCGTAGGGTGGGCACGTATTCTGTGCCCACGCGGTTAGCGTTCTTCAATTTGCTCCGCGTGGGCACAAGAAACGTGCCCACCCTACATCTGCGGGAAATGGTTTTATGACGACAGCATCTGCCATACAAAAAGAACTGCGCACACTCGCCTCACCGGAGACCGCGCGCATCGCGCAAGGCTTCTTCAAGACTGGGCCGGGGCAGTACGGCGAGGGCGACGTGTTCCTCGGCATCAAGGTGCCGGTGCTGCGCGCGCTGGCAAAAAAACAGCGCGATGCCGGACTGGAAGATATCCAGTCCCTGCTCGATTCGGCGTATCACGAGGAGCGCCTGTTCGCGCTGCTCTTGCTGATGCAGTTCTACCCGCGCGCGGACGAGCGCGGCCAGCAGGCCGCCTACGACCTCTACCTCGGCAATACGCAGCGCATCAACAACTGGGACCTGGTGGACGTTTCCGCACCGCACATCGTTGGCAGGCATCTGGAAAACGGCCCGCGCAAGGTGTTGCACCGGATGGCGAAGTCGGCCTCGCTGTGGGAGCGGCGCATCGCCATCATCGCCACCCTGCATTTCATCCGTCTGAATGATTTCGCCGACACACTGGGCATTGCCGCCGCGCTGCTGCACGATGAACACGACCTCATGCACAAAGCCGTGGGATGGATGCTGCGCGAGGTGGGCAAGCGCGATTTGGCCGCCGAAGAAGACTTCCTGAAACAACACTACCGCGAAATGCCGCGCACCATGCTGCGTTATGCCATCGAGCGTTTTCCCGAAACCAAACGCAAACGCTATCTGAATGGAAACGTGTAGCGGTCAACCGCTCCGGCCGCCGAGGAACTTCACTCGGTCACCCTGCCGCGCAGCGATTTGGTTTCACCGCGCCTGACTTTGCTTTCCACCCGCTTCTTCTGCGAACTGCGCGAGGGTTTGGTGGCAACGCGCGGCTTCGGTTTCACCGCAACCGACAGCAACATCGCTTTCAGCCGCCGCAACGCCTCGTTTCGGTTCTGTTCCTGGTTGCGGTATTCCTGAGCCTTGATGATGACCACGCCATCCTTGGTGATGCGCTGGTCGTTGAGTTGCAGCAGGCGCTCCTTGAATTCCGGCGGCAGGGATGACGTGCCGATGTCGAAACGCAGATGCACCGCGCTCGATACTTTATTGACATTCTGCCCGCCCGCCCCTTGGGCGCGCACGGCAGTCAGTTCGATCTCGCGCTCGGGGATGATGACGTTGTGGGCGATGTACAGCATGGCTTAGTTTGAAAAAACATAGACTGTGACAATTCCCTCTCCCGCAAGCGGGAGAGGGCCAGGGTGAGGGTCGCTGAGCAACACAACGTGCGCAATAGAGCACAGTCCCTCATCCCCAACCCTTCTCCCGCCTGCGGGAGAAGGGAGTCGCAGGCTAATTGTCCAGCTCATTCCATCACCCGTATCTGCACATCGCCCAGTCTCACCACCTGCCCGGCGCGGATCTTGGCAGTCTTGCGCGACTCCACCTTGCCATCGACAGATACCAACCCTTCCGCAACTAATGCCTTGCCCGCACCGCCGCTGTCGCACACGCCGCTGAGCTTGAGCAGATTGCACAGCTCGACAAACTCGCCGCGCAATTGAAATTCGATTTGTTGCATATATGCCTTGTCTGGCGTAGGTGCGAATTTATTCGCACATCTGCCTATCCTCGTGCGAATAAATTCGCACCTACACCAATGTTGGCGACTCGCGCTTCCGCCTACAACTTGACCGCATGTTCGCGCGTGGTATGGAACACCACTTTCGGCCAGCGTTCCTGCGTCAAATTGAGATTGACGCGGTTCGGTGCGAGATAGGCCAGGTTGCCCGCGGCGTCGATTGCGAGGTTGTGCGACAACGCCCTTTCGAAATCAGCAAGAATCTTCTTGTCGTCACAGGTCACCCAGCGCGCACTGGTGGTGCTGGTGCCTTCGAACATCGCATCCACGCCGTATTCTCCCTGCAGGCGGCTGGCCACCACGTCGAACTGCAGCATGCCGACCGCGCCCAGGATCAGGTCACCGCCATCCACCGGCTTGAACACCTGCACCGCGCCCTCTTCACCCAACTGCTGCAAACCCTTGTGCAACTGCTTCACTTTGATCGGGTTGCGGATGCGCACCGAGCGGAAGAAGTCCGGCGCGAAATACGGGATGCCGGTGTACTGCAACACTTCGCCTTCGGAAAAGCTGTCGCCGATCTGCATGTTGCCGTGGTTGGGCAGGCCGATGATGTCGCCCGCGTAGGCTTCTTCCACCTGCTCACGGCTCGACGCCATGAAGGTGACCACGTTGGACACTCTGATCTCGCGACCGATGCGCAGGTGCTTGATCTTCATGCCGCGCTCGAAATGGCCGGAACACACGCGCAGGAAGGCGATGCGGTCGCGGTGGTTGGCGTCCATGTTGGCCTGGATCTTGAACACGAAACCGGAGAACGCCTGCTCATTGGGTTCCACGACGCGTGCCGTGGCATCGCGCTCGATGGGCGCAGGCGCCCAGTCCAGCAACGCGTTCAAAATCTCGCGCACGCCGAAGTTGTTGATGGCGGAGCCGAAGAACACGGGAGTTTGTTTGCCTTCAAGGAAGCGTTGCAGGTCGAACGGATGCGAAGCGCCGTGCACCAACTCCACTTCCATCTTGAGCTGTTCGATCTCCAGCGGAAAGCGCTCGGCCAGCACCGGGTTGTCGATACCCTTGATGACTTCCACATCGCCGTCAGCCTTCTCTTCGCCCGGGGTGAACAGCAGTATCTCGTCGCGCAGCAGGTGGTACACACCGCGGAAGGTCTTGCCCATGCCGAGCGGCCAGGTCACCGGCGCGCACTGTATCTGCAGCACCGACTCGACTTCATCCAGCAGTTCCAGCGGATCGCGCACCTCGCGGTCCATCTTGTTCATGAAGGTGATGATGGGCGTGTCGCGCATGCGGCACACCTCTAGCAACTTGATGGTCTGCGCTTCCACGCCCTTGGCCGCGTCGATCACCATCAGGGCCGAGTCCACGGCGGTAAGCACGCGGTAGGTGTCTTCGGAGAAGTCGTTGTGGCCGGGGGTGTCGAGCAGATTCACCACATGGTCGCGGTATTCGAACTGCATCACCGAGCTGGCAACCGAGATACCGCGCTGCTTCTCGATCTCGAGAAAGTCGGAGGTGGCATGGCGACCGCTCTTGCGCGCCTTTACCGCGCCCGCCATCTGGATCGCGCCGGAGAACAGCAGCAGCTTCTCGGTCAACGTGGTCTTGCCAGCGTCGGGGTGGGAAATAATGCCGAATGTGCGGCGGCGCGCCACTTCGCGCGAGATCTGGTCGCGCGGAACGGCGGCGGGTTCTTTTGTTGTCTGTTCGATGTCGTCTGACATGGTTGAAGCCTGTGAAAAAAGTGCGCAAGTCTAATGGCTTAGCGGGTGAATGTCTAACGTTGAGTCGGCAACGAAATGGGATTGCCCACGACCAAGTTCGTCGGGCCTTGAAATGGATTAGCCTGGCGCCGAAAGTGCCTAACCGCCTGTGCAGGCTGCCATTCCCGGTCGGGGCATTCCGAGCGATCCGTAAACCATCCTGATTTCAGTGTTTTAGCATTCGATTTGTCGAAACCTTCGCGGCAAACTAGATGCTAAAATCACCCCAAACAGATTGAGGCCATGCACTGCATACAGGCCTGTCGATCAGCATATTCGAAGGTAAACAATTACCTCACCATCAGGAGAATCCGATGCGCCCCCAAATCTTGCTCGCGATGATTGCCATCGTTTGCGCATTACCCCCCGACTCTGCTGCACGGGAAACACCCGGCAGTCACCTCGATCGCGTCCATTCCGCAAAAGCCGTCCGGGTCTGCATCTGGCCGGATTATTACAGCATCACCTACCGCAATCCCAAGACACAGCAACTGTCCGGCATCGACATCGATCTGGCGCACGAACTCGGCAAAGACCTGGGGGTTGCGGTCCAGTTTGTGGACAGCTCCTTTGCAAAGTTGATCGACGATGTAACTCAGGACCGTTGCGATATCGCCATGTTCGCGATCGGCATCACACCCTCTCGTGCCGAAAAACTGCGCTTCACGCAACCCCACCTGGCCAGCGATATCTACGCCATCACCACCAAAACCAACCGCCGCATCAAATCCTGGGACGACATCGACAAGGTCGGCTCGGTGGTGGCGGTGGCCAAGGGTACGCTGCACGAGCCGGTGATGAAGGAGAAACTCAAGTCAGCGCGCTTGCTCGTTCTCGACACCCCGTTTGCACGCGAGCAGGAAGTGCAATCCGGTCGAGCCGACGTATTCATGACAGACTACCCGTACAGCCAGCGTTTTCTGGCCAATGCCGACTGGGCTCGTCTGGTGTCCCCGCCCGCCACTTACCACATCACCCCCTACGCCTACGCCATGCTGCCCGGCGACGACGCATGGTATGAACGCATCGAGCGTTTCATGAAGGACATCAAGCGTGACGGGCGCTTGCTGAGTGCGGCCCAGCGCCACAAACTCGACGCCATCGTCGCTCCATGAAATTTCGCAATATCCGGTTGCGGCAGGCCATCTTTGTCGCATTGGCGCTGTTTGTCAGCGCCATGCTCGGCATCACCGGTTACACACTCTGGCGTTTGCATGTTGCCGCCATCGCAAACGGACTCGAAATCTCGGAAATGCATACACGCAGCTTCGAGGACTACCTGACTCAGAGTCTGCACGCCACCGAACTTGCTGCCGCCAATGCCGTGCCTTCCCGGAATGGAACCGCGGATCTGCGCGGCGTGAAAATGACCTTCATCAAGACACTGCAACACGCCCCCCAATTGCGTTCCATGTCGATCCTCGACAGTCATGACAGGATTGTCGCCAGTTCCAATCCCTCCAATGTCGGATTATTTGTCAAAGTGGACAACTTCCTGCCGCCTGCGGGCGGAGCACAGGACATTCTGCGCATCGGCCGCCCGCGCGCTGGACGAGACTTCGCGGAGAGCACCTCCGAGGATGCGCTGCCGGATGCCGAGACACCCGGATTCATCCCCGTCACCCGCTCATTGACGGTCGGCACAAGCAGCATGACGCTCCTGTTCGCGCTCAACCCGGATTACTTCAACAACCATATTTCGCAGGTGGTGGATGCCGAGATGGGATCGGTCGCTGTGCTGCGCTACGACGGCACACTGCTGCTAAACACCGATCCGGCAGCCCGGATCGGCGCGATAAACGACTATGTCGTTCGCGATCTGAAGCTCTCCGAGATCGAGTCCGGCAAATTCGAGCAAGTGCTGGAAAATGGCCGCCGCGAGCTGACCGCCTACCGTTCCTCGCGTCTTTATCCTTTTGTTGTCGTCACACAGATTCATCCCGCCTATGCGCTACGCAAGTGGCAGACCGAAGCCCGTATCCTGCTGGCAGTCGTCATTCCGGCGCTGCTTTCCGTTGTCCTGCTTGCTGTCGGCTATTACCGTCGCCAATTGCAGATAGGTGCCCAGCGTGCCGAGGCGGAACGGCTGCAACGCATCAATGCCACTGTCTTCGACTCCAGCGCCGAAGGCATCATCATCACCGACCTGAATGCGAACATCATTTCGGTCAACCCGGCTTTCACGCGCATCTCGGGTTACAGCCCGGAAGAAGTGATCGGCCACAATCCGCGGATACTATCCTCGGGCCGGCAAAGCAAGTCCTATTACGAATCCATGTGGAAAGAGATCCTGCAGAACGGGAGCTGGCAGGGAGAATTGACCAACCGCCACAAGAGCGGCAGCTACTACGACATCCACCTGTCGGTCTCCGCATCCCACGACCGTGCCGGACACCTGCAGCATTACATCGGTGTCACTTCCGACATCACGGAGCTCAAGCTTGCCGAAGAGGCTATCCGGCGTGAGATCGAAAAGAACGGCCTGTTGCTGCGCAACACCAGCGACGGCATCCATATCCTGAATGCCGAAGGCTTCCTCATCGATTTCAGCGACTCCTTCTGTGCCATGCTGGGATATTCGCGGGAAGAAATGAACGGAAAGAACGTCACCCAATGGGATGTACACCTGGAAGCCCCCGGCATGGGGCTGATATACCGGCAACGATTCGCGCAAAACAATCTCTCCCGGCTCGAGACGCAGCACCGGCGCAAGGATGGCAGCATAATCGACGTCGAGATCAGCACCCTCAAACTGGATTTTGACGGCAAGCCCGCGATCTATGCTTCCTCACGCGACATCACCGCGCGCAAACTGGCGGAACACGAACTGCGCATCGCGGCCACCGCATTCGAGTCCCAGGAAGGCGTCTTGGTGACCGATGCGAACCGCCGCATCCTGCGTGTCAACCGGGCATTCACCGAAATCACCGGTTACTCTGCTGACGAAGTGGTCGGCATGGACCCCCGGTTGCTGAGCTCCGGCAGGCATGATGGCAACTTTTATGCGGCCATGTGGGGGAGCCTCAATACAACCGGCGCCTGGAAAGGCGAGATATGGAACCGGCGCAAAAATGGCGAGGTGTACCCGGAGCGGCTCACCATTACCGCGGTTAAAAACGAGTATGGCGCAATCACCAACTATGTCGCCTCGCTCGCCGACATCACCCAGCACAAAGCCGCCGAGGATGAGATCAAGACGCTGGCATTCTTCGATCCGCTCACCCGCCTGCCCAACCGGCGCCTGTTGCTGGACCGGTTGCAACAGGCGCTGGTTTCCAGCGTGCGCAGCAATAAATCGGGGGCGATCCTTTTCATCGACCTGGACAATTTCAAGAATCTCAACGACACACTCGGGCATGACATCGGCGACATGCTTTTGCAGCAAGTGGCTAAACGGCTGCAATCCTGCGTGCGCGAGGGAGATACCGTGGCCCGTATCGGCGGTGACGAGTTCGTGGTGATACTGGAAGACCTGAGTTCCGAACCGATCGAGGCTGCGGCACAAACCGAAACCGTCGGCTGGAAAATCAATTCCGCGCTTAACAAGCCCTATCAACTCGAAAGCTACGAGGCGCACAGCACGCCCAGCATCGGAGCGGCCCTGTTCGATGCCCGCCTGCAGATGATAGACGACCTGTTCAAACAGGCCGATATCGCCATGTACCAGGCCAAAAAATCGGGGCGCAACACGCTGCGCTTCTTTGACCCGCAGATGCAGGAGACTCTCAATGTCCGGGCAGCGCTGGAAGACGACCTGCGCAAATCGGTAGAGCGCAGGCAATTCCAGCTGCACTACCAGATACAGGTGGACGATCAGCGCAAGCCTTTGGGTGCGGAGGCATTGCTGCGCTGGATGCACCCGGAGCGCGGTTTGGTGCCGCCCAATCAATTCATATCGCTGGCTGAAGAAACGGGGCTCATCCTGCCCATCGGGCAATGGGTGCTGGAGAGTGCCTGTTCACAACTCAAGGAATGGGGGAAGCATGAATCCACCCGCGATCTTGTTCTGGCGATCAATGTCAGCGCAAAACAATTCCGCCAGGCCAACTTTGCAATGCAAGTGCGGGAGACGGTACAACGTTTCGGCATCGACCCAACCCGGCTGAAACTGGAACTGACCGAAAGCATGCTGCAGGAAAACATCGAGGAGACGATCTCGATCATGAATACATTGAAGCATGCCGGTCTGCGCTTTTCTCTGGACGACTTCGGCACCGGATACTCTTCCCTGCAATACATCAAACGCCTGCCTTTGGACCAGCTCAAAATTGACCAGTCATTCGTGCGCGACCTGACCGTGGGCGATGATGACAGAGCGATCGTGAGCGCCATCATCGCAATGGCAAAAAGCATGAATCTGGACATCATTGCAGAAGGTGTCGAGACTGAAGAGCAACGCCTGATGCTGCTTGAAAAAGGCTGTTCCCGGTTCCAGGGCTTTCTGTTCAGCAAACCGGTACCGATCGAACAATTTGAAGCCGCGTTGCCCGCGTTTCGGAGTTAGGACTTGCCGGTGAGCTTCCCGCGTGCGTTTCACGCCACGATGGACGCGTGAACTCGCGATATCGCACCGCGCGAACTCGGTCGGCGCAGGATTCAACCCGTTGAACGACCATTACGAATTCCTCCTAAAGACGCCGCATTTCCTGCCGATACCAGACAGACCGCGATGGTTTTGCAGACCTTGCAACAACACTAAAGGATTCCCAATGAGCCAGACAGCTCCTTCGATTCTCAATCAGTTGCGACTTTCATTCCTGGGCTTCGGGATAGCCATGGGATTGGTCTTCCCTTTCTACGCGAACTTCTTCGTGGACTGGAAAGAAGGCATGCTGGTCTGGTTCTGTATCGGCTGCCTGGTGGCCGGGATCACGATTGGCATCATCAACCACAAACTCCTGGAGTGGCTGCTGATCCGCAAACTGCGCCAGATCGCTGTCGCTTCCGAACGCATCAGCAAAGGCGATTTGCGCGAGGGGTGCGGTGTGCACAGCAGCGATACCGTGGGCGAGATTACCGAGGGCTTTGATGCCATGACAGCCAGTCTGCGCGACACCATTCGCGGCATGGCGCAATCCGCCACTCTGGTAGACAGCACGGCCAAGGAGATTGGCACCGCCATGGGGGCGATGGACAACAACATGACCGAGCACCACAGCAATGCCGGGGAGATACTCAAAGTGGTCAATGGCATGTCCGACGCCGCCGGTTCCATCCTGGCGCTCTCGGGAGAAGCAGGGAAAAGCGCGGCTACCGCCGCCGAGTTGGTGACCAAAGGTTTCACCCATGTTGTTGCCACCGAGCAGGCCATCTCTGTTCTGAATGCCGCCAGTATCAATATCTCCGCCAATGCCGCCAGCCTGGAAAAAAGCGCCAGGGAAGTCGAGAAAGCGATCGCGGACATCCGGGCAATTGCCGAACAAACCAATCTCTTGGCGCTGAACGCCGCCATCGAGGCGGCACGCGCGGGTGAACAGGGACGGGGTTTCGCCGTGGTTGCCGACGAAGTCAGAAAGCTGTCCGAGCAGGCTGCCAAAGCCACCGGGCGAATCGACACTGTGCTCAAGCAGGTCAGCCAGGATGTCGTCTCCACTGTTGCCCTGTCGAATGAAAACGCCGGGGCCGTAAAGGCCGGACTGGAAGCCTCGAAGCTGTCCTCGGAGACATTCGTGCAGATCGAACAGGCCACATCGGCCATGAAACACTCAGTGGACGAAGTCAGTGATGCCGCAGACGATCAGCAAATGCTGGTCGGCATCGTTCGTTCGCGCATCGCGGATAATGAGACGCATACCCGGAGCGTTGCCGAGCACACGGCGTCATGCGTTGCCAGGGCGGGGCGCATGGTTGACGCCGCATGCACCCTGAGCGACTCGACCAGAAAATTCATTGTCTGACTCGTTGAGTCCTTCTCGCTTGCTTCTTCAGATGATTGGGAAATCCCTGACAGGTCGGCATAACTCCCTCTCCCTCCGGGAGAGGGTTGGGGTGAGGGATGGCTCGTCGAACTCCACTCCGCACCAGAGAGCTCTCTCCCGGGGAGAGGGAACTCAATCGGTCTTTACCCAATTACGGGCTTGAATCCATCAATAGCCAAACCTATCCTGCTCCGGCACATTTCATTCGGCTGATCTATCGAAATACTACTGTGAAGGGAAATCTCAGGCATAAGGGATGGTTTCTTTGCGGCGCAGTCGAATACGAAATCACAGCCCCGCTCGGGCCTGCCGTGTTTTGCCATTGCTCGCGCTGACGCAAGACGGAAGCTCACCCTCCAGTCGAAACTCAGTCATAGCCTGTCAATATCCCGGCAAATACTGAATCACTCATCTGCAATATATAGCCACAGCTTATTGATTTATAAATTTCAGGGAACACTGAATACATCGTCACACCGGCAAAAGCCGGTGTGACGATGATTGAAGCGGGGTAAGCAGGCAATCCGCGCAGCGGATGCTCGCAAAAGACTGGATTCCGGCTCTCGCCGAATGACGAATGAGGACTTTTTCAGTGTTTCCTTAATCTTACTGTGTCACAAGCAAATATCGCTTCAGCCCCCTTCTCCCGCAAGCGGGAGAAGGGCTGGGGATGAGGGGCGTTCGGTCTGTGCGAAAAGTCGTTTCGACCCGCCAACCCTCACCCCTGCCCCTCTCCCGCGCGCGGGCGAGGGGTTATGACACAGTAAGATTCATTATCAATACTGAAAATGGCACACATTTTGCAAGCCATGAGCGAAATGCATTCTTGGCTTAGCTTAATAAGAGCCAAGACCACTGGATTAGCTAACAACCATCTCCGAACGACCATGAATTTTCAATATCAAAATAACAAGTATGAATATGAGCAACAAGAACTGCGAAAAGAAGAAGAACAATGGCGGCAAATAGCAGATAGGCAACAATTCCGCCTGCAAATATTCCAGTCAGTATTAATCATTCTTGCGTTTGCAGCCTTTTGGTCATGGGTTGTTTTCATGCCCACACACACCTGAAAATGTGTCCGGGGTTAGAACGCAGCTTCCCTGAAGTTTTTCTACCGCTGTTCGCCCTCGCCCAGCACCTCGGCCCACTCTTCATCCGTGAACAATCTTGAGCGAGTGAGGAAGGCTTTGCCTTCCGGCCCTTCCAGCGAGAACGTACCGCCGCGCCCCTCGATCACGTCGATGATGAGCTGGGTGTGTTTCCAGTATTCGTACTGAGATTTGCTGATGTAGAAAGGGCAACCGCCGATTTCGCCCAGATATTCGTCTCCGGCGCCGATGGTGAGTTCGCCCGGCAGATAGCAATTGGCCGCACTGTTGTCGCAACAGCCGCCCGACTGGTGAAACATTAACTCGCCGTGTTTCTGTTTCAGGAACTCAATCAGCTCCAACGCGACTTCTGTGGCGATCACTTTCTGAACCATGCTGATCTCCATATAAAAATACGGGGCGGTCGCCCGCCCCGTGAAGGTTGCTTAAAGGCAACCGGTGGGTGTTTTCTTTGATAATGACAAACCAGATTGAGTCCGTCACACCGGCGAAGGCCGGTGTCCAGTTGATGAAAACCGCTGGATTCCGGCCTTCGCCGGAATGACGACATAGGGCTTGGTAGCAATTCTTAGAAAAAGCCCAGCTTCTGCTCGCTATAGCTGACCAGCAGGTTCTTGGTTTGCTGGTAATGGTCAAGCATCATCTTGTGCGTCTCGCGGCCGATACCGGATTCCTTGTAACCGCCGAATGCCGCACCGGCAGCATAGTCGTGGTAGCAGTTGGTCCACACGCGGCCCGCTTTAATGGCGCGACCCATGCGATAGGCCACGTTGCCGTTGCGGCTCCAAACGCCCGCTCCAAGTCCGTACAAGGTGTCGTTGGCGATCGCCAGCGCATCCGCTTCGTCCTTGAAAGTCGTCACGGCCAGCACCGGTCCGAAGATCTCTTCCTGGAAGATGCGCATTTTGTTGTGGCCTTTGAACAGCGTCGGCTGCACATAGTAGCCGCCATCCAGCTCGGCGCCCAGTTTGGCCTGGCTGCCGCCGATCAGCACTTGCGCGCCTTCCTGTTTGCCCAGGTCGAGATACGACAGGATCTTGGTCAGCTGCTCTTTCGAGGCTTGCGCACCCATCATGGTATCGGTATCCAGCGGGTTGCCCTGCTTGATGGCGGCAACACGCTTGAGGACTCGCTCCATGAACTTGTCGTAGATGGATTCATGAATGATCGCGCGCGACGGGCAGGTACACACTTCGCCCTGATTGAACGCGAACAGCACCAGACCTTCGATCGCCTTGTCGAGGAAACCGTCATCCTTGTCCATGACATCGGCAAAGAAGATGTTGGGCGACTTGCCGCCCAGTTCCAGCGTGGCCGGAATCAGGTTGTTGGCAGCGGCCTGGGCGATGACGCGTCCGGTGGTGGTGGAACCGGTGAACGCGATCTTGGCGATACGCTTGCTGGTCGCCAGCGGCATACCGGCTTCGCGGCCGAATCCGTTGACGATGTTCAGCACGCCGGGCGGCAGCAGGTCGGCAATCAGGTCGACCAGGATCAGGATGCTGATCGGGGTGGACTCGGCGGGTTTCAACACCACGCAGTTACCGGCGCCCAGTGCGGGAGCCAGTTTCCATGCCGCCATCAAAATCGGGAAGTTCCACGGAATGATCTGACCGACCACGCCCAGCGGCTCGTGGAAATGGTAGGCAACCGTGGTCTCGTTGATCTCGGACATGTTGCCTTCCTGCGCGCGCAGACAACCGGCAAAGTAACGGAAGTGGTCAACCGTCAAAGGAATATCGGCATTCAGCGTCTCGCGGATGGCTTTGCCGTTGTCCACGGCTTCGGCGTAGGCCAGCACTTCCAGATTGGCTTCGATGCGGTCGGCGATCTTCAACAATATGTTTGAACGCTCGGTGATCGAGGTCTTCCCCCATTTGTCGGCAGCGGCATGCGCTGCATCCAGAGCCAGCTCGATATCCTCTGCACCGGAACGTGCAGCCTTTGTGTATACCTTGCCTGTAGTAGGCGTGATCACATCGAAATACTGGCCTTTCACCGGAGCAACCCACTTGCCACCGATAAAATTGTCATATTGTTTTTTGTAGGCGATCTTGGCACCAGCGGCACCGGGGGCGGCATAAATCATATTGTTGCTCCTCTAGTTATAGGTTTAATGACAGCAATTTGGTTTGGTACAGCGGGTACTGCACTACAGATTTAACAAGTACCGTGCCAGTCACTATATTTGACTCATCCATATGTTTATTAAGTAAATATATTTCATATGCCGAGCCCGGAAGCAGCCTGAGTTACGTTCCAAAAGAAGACAGCTGTAACAAAACGTGACAGTCAGTCAGGTTTCGGGCGCACAGCTATTGCACAACGCCGCCATCCTTCTATACTTGAGCAAAATATTAGATGTATATGCAGTGGCAGCAACCTATCTCCGGGGAGATAACTATGCACACGACTCAGTCCGCGTTGGCTTTGCGTCAGGCGCGCTCGCATCTGCTGGAGCACGGCGACTTTCCGTCCGGCTCCGTGGACGAGCGCGTTGCCCGTTCCTGGCGGCGAAGTCTGGATGCGGGTCTGCTCCCCACGGGTCGGCTCGCCGATCACGAACACGCCAGCGGCAGTAACCTGCGCCACGCCCTCGCCTGCAACCACGATCTGCTCGCCCACTCGCGCCCGGTCATGGAATATCTGTTCGAGCAGGTGCGTCACAGCCACAGCATGGTCATCCTGGCCGACAAGCGCGCCACGCTGATGCACACCATGGGAGACGTCGATTTCCTGAGCAAGGCCGAACGCGTGGCACTGGCCACCGGTTCTTCCTGGCAGGAACAGTATCGCGGCACCAACGCCATCGGCACGGCACTGGCCGAAGCCGACAGTATCGAGATCCACGGTGCCGAACACTTTCTTGAACGCAACGGATTCCTGACCTGTGCGGCCGCGCCCATCATGTCGGCAGCGGGCGACCTGATGGGCGTGATCGACATCTCCGGCGACCAGCGCAGCCGCCATCCGCACACACTGGGACTGGTCAGCATGGCGGCACGCATGATCGAGAACCGCCTCGTCATCGCCGCCAGTCGTCGCCACATCCGCCTGCATCTGCATGCCCAACCCGAAGGCATAGGTTCCGTGGCCGAAGGCATCATCGCGCTATCCGAAGACGGCTGGATCGTCGGTGCCAACCGCACCGCTCTTGCCATGCTCGGCCTCAAACCGGCAGACCTTGGGGCCACACCGCTCGCACGCAGCATGGATGTACGCTTCGAAGAATTGCTGTCGCGGCATAAACGCCGTCCCGACCAGCCGATACAAGTGCATCTGCATAACGGGGCTTCGCTCTTTGTGCAGATGTACGCCGAACAGGCCGCACTCACGATTTCCGCCCCCGTTGCCGCGACCGCCACACCAAACGATGCGCTGGCCCGTCTCGATACCGGCGACTTGCGCTGGCGCAGCGCCACCGAAAAAGCCCGGCGCATCGCGGGTAAACCGATCCCGCTGTTGATCCACGGCGAATCCGGCGTGGGCAAAGAGCTTTTTGCGCGCGCGGTACACGACAGCGGGCCGCGCTCCGAAGGTCCGTTTGTGGCCATCAACTGCGCCGCCCTGCCCGAGAACCTGATTGAAGCCGAATTGTTCGGATATTCGCCGGGCGCGTTCACCGGTGCAAAGCGCGACGGCTACATCGGCAGGTTGCGCGAAGCGCACGGCGGCACACTGTTTCTGGACGAGATCGGCGACATGCCGCTGTCCATGCAAACGCGTTTGCTGCGTGTGCTGCAGGAACGGCAGGTCTCCCCGCTCGGCGGCGGGCGCCCCATTGATGTCGACTTCACGCTCATCTGCGCCACCCACTGCAAACTGCGCGAACAAGCCGATCAGGGGATCTTCCGCAGCGACCTGTATTACCGCATCAACGGTTTGACCGTGAACCTGCCCGCCCTGCGCGAACGCAGCGATTTCCAGGCGCTCACCGAACGGCTGCTTGCCTATCTCAACCCGAAACGGGAACTGTATCTGGCACCGGATCTGCTGGCCCAGTTGAGTCGTCATCCCTGGCCCGGCAACCTGCGCCAATACTCCAGCGTGTTGCGCACCGCCAGCGCCATGCTGGATGCACACGAAGAGCAGATCGACTGGCAGCACCTGTCCGATGATCTGGTCGAAGAACTGAATGCCATACCGCAACAAGACACGCTGATCATTAGCAGCACTGCACCGCAAAACCTGCAAGAGCTATCCCGCTCCGCGATCAAGCAGGCTTTGGAAAGCAGCCACGGCAATATCTCCGAAGCCGCACGCCGCTTGGGGATCAGCCGCCAGACGCTGTACCGCAAGATGAACACCCCGCAATCCGCACTATAGATATGTATCGCTGCTGACTCGCGCAACGCCACCACTGAATGGGAGCGCCGACGTCCTCGTCGGCAGGTTGTTTACCAAAGCCGACGAGGACGTCGGCGCTCCAAAAAAGCGTGTGTGAATTCATTCGATCCCACAATACATTGAGTTAAATGACCTCCGGCAAAGCCGGAGGCTTATTGAGTGAGCGCCTCAAAGGTGCTGATAAAACCGTGAGCCGCCCTTGGCGGCATCGCCAGCAGTTTCCCCCTTTGACAAAGGGGGAGTAAGGGGGATTTAAAATCGTGGCACATCATCCTCTCTCAAATCCCCCCTCGCCCCCCTTTACAAAGGGGG